>DUTM01000124.1 GCA_012842085.1 Mycobacteriales bacterium
CTTCTGCTTCCTGATCCTTCATTTCTATCTGCTTTAAAAACAATTGATTATAATGCTTATTTTCTTCTAATTGTTGTCTTAAAAATAAAATCTGATAAAGGTGAAATTCTGGCAGATGATAATATTTATTTTTATAAAAATCAGATTTTATTTTTAAGACAACAATTAGAAGAAAATAAGCAATATAATCAATTGTTTTTAAAGCAGATAGAAATGAAGGATCAGGAAGCAGAAGAAGGAAAAGATAGGATCAAAGAATTGGAAGAAAAGCTTTACCAACAAGAATTAGAGAAATTGGAACTAAAACACCAGTTAGAGTTAGAAAAAAATAAAAGTATCTGGCAAAGGATACTTGGAAGGAGTAAATAAGCTATGGCTAAGAAAGGTCAAACAGGTAGACTAACAGATCAGCATAAAAAGTCAAAAGGGGTAGTAGGGATATTTGGGAAAAATGCCAAAAGACATGATTTATCTGTAGGTGATATATCAAAATTAGTTTTAGAAGAATTAAACAATAAGTATCCCACATTAAAATTTAGATATAGGACAAGGCTTTCTAAGGAAGAAATAAATAATACATTAAACAAAATAGATAGTTATTTAGGTCAATCACTATTTGTAAAGAATGCTTCTATAATACCTGATGGGGGGTTAGTTGAAGTAAAAGATGATAATGATAAGTGGAGATTAATTTTAGTTTCTGAAGCAAAATATCAAGGAAAAGATATTGATAATATTAAAGCAGGTAAGTTGGTAGGCAGAAATAATGATCAAGACCTGATGGCTGCTGGGAATGCGATAGAACGATCACATAAAAATATTTCTGAGATAGCTAATTATATGCTGACTGAATCCCATTTTCCATACATAATCTTTTTAGAAGGCTCAAATTTTTTAACAGAAACAATCAAAGTAGAAAGACCAGATGGTCGTATTGTTACACTAGAGTATAACTCTGGAATGTTAAATAGACTAGATAGATTAAGTGCTGCAAATTATGGAATGCCTTTTAATGTAAACTTATGTAAAAATAGATTTGTTAGTTATGATGATAAAGCTGTAATGCTTCAAGCGGCTTCAATGTATACGACAGGTAATGGTAGTAGATGGGAACCTGAAAATATGTTTGAAATTATGTTAGATGTAGCTGAAACTTCACTCCAGTTGTTGGGAAAAGATATTTTTAAACAGATAACAAAAAATAAATGAAATGGGCAGGATGTTGATGAGAAAAAATGGTAACAAACTTTTAAAAAAAGCAAAGAAAAATAAAAATGATGAATTTTATACTCAATTAGTAGATATTGAAAGTGAATTAAAACATTATAAAAATCACTTTAAAAATAAAATTGTTTATTGTAATACTGACGATCCCACTATTAGTAATTTTTATAAATATTTTGCTACTAATTTTAAAAAATTAGGATTAAAAAAATTGATAGCATCATGTTATGTTGATAATGAATTAAATTTATTCAATTATGATAAGGATAAATCTGGTGGATATTATTATGAATATACAGGTAAAAATGATGAAATCATTATACCAACTTTAAAAGATGTAACATATTTTAAAAATGATGGTGATTTTAGAAGTGAAGAAAGTATAAAATTATTAAAACAAGCAGATATGGTTATTACAAATCCACCTTTCTCTTTATTCAGAGAGCATGTGGCTCAAATAATTAAATATGAAAAAGAATTTTTAGTTATAGGTAATATTAATGCAATTACCTATAAAGATATATTTAGATTAATAAAAAACAATAAAGCATGGATGGGGGTAAATATGGGGCGTGGAATATCTGGGTTTATTGTTCCAGATCATTATGAATTATATGGGACTGAAACAGATGTAGATGAATATGGAAATAAAATTATATCTCCAAATAATTGTTTATGGTTGACAAACTTGGATAATTCCATAAGACATACAGATATTCCTTTAACAAAAACTTATAAGGGAAATGAAGGAGAGTATCCGAATTATGATAATTATGATGGGATTAATGTAGATAAAACTAAAGACATACCAGCTGACTATAAAGGTGCAATGGGTGTTCCTATAACATTTCTACATAAGTTTAATCCTGATCAATTTGAAATAATAAAATTTAGAAAAGGGCATGATGATAAAGATTTGTCGATAAACGGAAAGAATCCTTACTTTAGAATTTTAATTAAAAATAAAAGATTATAAGGGAGAAAAATGTTTAATAGATTAATCTATTAAACTAATTTAAATAAATTTTGTCCATTATAATTTAAAAAACAAAAGACAAAATAAGTTGATATTTATTCTAGTTGGCTTTTGGTAATGAAAAGCCAATGGACAAAATAGAAAAGTCAAGGAGTAAAAGGTGGAGATTTTTTAAATGATTTTTTTAAAAAATACTACCTGATCCTTTACTTTTCTAAACGACTATTGCCAAATAATTTTTTATCTAGTTGGCGATGGTCGTTTTTTTGTTTTCTTTTTTTACGGAAAAAAGAAAGGTTTTGTCTTTTTGCAAGTGGTGATTTTTCACTTGCTTCAGCTGAATGCTGAATGGTTTTAGCCGTCGGCAGACCACACACTTTACAGGGTAAAGTATAGTGTGTTATACTTTACTTGGAAGGTATGTCCGGACAGTGTGTCCACACTAGGTTTTTGAAGGAGTGATTTTATGTCAATGATCGTGGCAAGAATGCAAA
>DUTM01000085.1 GCA_012842085.1 Mycobacteriales bacterium
GGAAACCCTGAGGTTCCGTTGACCGAGCGTCTTTTTCAACTATCGAGGTGCAAGTTCGTAATTTTGGGCTAATAGGCTAATGGTCTTGTGGTAATCTAGATTATTAGTATACCACTTTACAACTTGCTATTCTATATGGAATCAGCAATTCCTCTTTTTTAGAACCTTCCTCGTTTAGTCTCAGTCCACGCCTCCAGTTTCAATCCACGCACCCGCAGGGGGTGCGACGCACTTTTGTCAAATGTAAACACAATGATTATGGGTTTCAATCCACGCACCCGCAGGGGGTGCGACCATGAGGATAGCCAACACCAAAGGATACAACAAGGTTTCAATCCACGCACCCGCAGGGGGTGCGACGTGTGGAGGTAGACCGCACAACAATGTTGGTGGACGTTTCAATCCACGCACCCGCAGGGGGTGCGACGGGCTAAGGTACCACGGGCTACCTAGGGGCAATGTTTCAATCCACGCACCCGCAGGGGGTGCGACACCGAATTCGAGGAATATTGCAAACTTGCACACGTTTCAATCCACGCACCCGCAGGGGGTGCGACCGGGTTTCATGTGAGATTGAGTATATCGAATACGTTTCAATCCACGCACCCGCAGGGGGTGCGACTGATTATTTCAACGACATAAGCGATGGGGATGAAGTTTCAATCCACGCACCCGCAGGGGGTGCGACAACATATGTTCCTGGTATTCTATCGCAAAAAGAGTTTCAATCCACGCACCCGCAGGGGGTGCGACTAAAAGCGGTCTGCGAGTGTGAACAAGCCAGGTGGGTTTCAATCCACGCACCCGCAGGGGGTGCGACCCATCCACGTCGCGTGTAGGCGTAAGGGGTACTATGTTTCAATCCACGCACCCGCAGGGGGTGCGACGTACATCAATGTCGTTATACTCCCAGGTATTGGTTTCAATCCACGCACCCGCAGGGGGTGCGACGTGCTCACGGCTCGCATTGCGCACCTGCAGGAGGTTTCAATCCACGCACCCGCAGGGGGTGCGACTGATAGGTTCACGCATATATTCGTCGATGAGTATGTTTCAATCCACGCACCCGCAGGGGGTGCGACAACGATAATGATTACGATACCGGGAATGAGGAGGGTTTCAATCCACGCACCCGCAGGGGGTGCGACTCCGCGCTGCTCCGGTCTTGAAAAGTATGGCCAGTTTCAATCCACGCACCCGCAGGGGGTGCGACGATTGCAGAGTCTGGATCTCGACCTCAAGCATAGGTTTCAATCCACGCACCCGCAGGGGGTGCGACAGCAAAAGACGGAGTATCTGTACCGGATATTCTGTTTCAATCCACGCACCCGCAGGGGGTGCGACAGGAGCTTGTGCTGGTTGGTCATCTGGATGAGAGTTTCAATCCACGCACCCGCAGGGGGTGCGACCGGCGTGTTCTGCTTGAACCTGAACTATCCCCGGACGTTTCAATCCACGCACCCGCAGGGGGTGCGACAAGCTGGACCTAGAGCAATTGCGCCAGGACTACCAGTTTCAATCCACGCACCCGCAGGGGGTGCGACATGGGGTGACGTCTACTGCCTTAAGGCTGATGTGTTTCAATCCACGCACCCGCAGGGGGTGCGACTCCTGCCCTGTCAGCCACCCTGTGCATGTATCGGCGTTTCAATCCACGCACCCGCAGGGGGTGCGACATGTGAGCGCAGAGTAAACCTGACGAACTTCCTCGTTTCAATCCACGCACCCGCAGGGGGTGCGACATCAGGTGCAGAGACACATTATGGCTGATCGATGTTTCAATCCACGCACCCGCAGGGGGTGCGACAACAAATCAATTGCAAATATCGTGAGATAGTGAGGTTTCAATCCACGCACCCGCAGGGGGTGCGACCCGCCAACTGTGCCTGTTCTTGTGGCGTAAGATCCGTTTCAATCCACGCACCCGCAGGGGGTGCGACTCATGATTGGGAGATGGTATTCTTTGATGGCAATGTTTCAATCCACGCACCCGCAGGGGGTGCGACTGACAAGGAGGTGATCGTAGATGACTCTGATTAGGTTTCAATCCACGCACCCGCAGGGGGTGCGACTTCCACGGCCTGCCTGTAGGTGTCCTTGACAGAGTTTCAATCCACGCACCCGCAGGGGGTGCGACGACGCCTAACCTCTTGGTATGCCGCATGGATTGTTTCAATCCACGCACCCGCAGGGGGTGCGACGCGTAGCTTGGTAGGGCTACAGTTGCCACAGGTGTTTCAATCCACGCACCCGCAGGGGGTGCGACCCAAGGGGCAATCGCGCTTGCAGCTTGCCAACGGGTTTCAATCCACGCACCCGCAGGGGGTGCGACTGCTACCCACGGTCTTAAGCGCAGAGAACTCATTGTTTCAATCCACGCACCCGCAGGGGGTGCGACAGAGTCAACTCCTAATGATTATGATTAAGGCTGACGTTTCAATCCACGCACCCGCAGGGGGTGCGACGGGCTAAGGTACCACGGGCTACCTAGGGGCAA
>DUTM01000046.1 GCA_012842085.1 Mycobacteriales bacterium
AGCATTTCCGAACTGCACCGCGGGATAAGAATATCCCTGTAATCATGGGACTGCTCGGCATCTGGTATAACAACTTCTGGGGGGCGGAAAGCCACGCTGTCCTACCCTATGATGAGTATCTTGCCCGCTTCGCTGATTACCTACAGCAAGCTGATATGGAAAGTAGCGGCAAACACGTCACTAGGACAGGCGATGCCGTAGACTACGAGACAGGGCCGATACTCTGGGGACAACCCGGCACAAACGGCCAGCACGCCTTCTACCAGTTGATTCACCAGGGCACAAAACTGGTTCCATGTGATTTCTTAGCTGCAGCCCAAAGCCACAATCCCGTTGGAGATCACCACGCCGTCCTAGTGGCGAACTTCTTGGCACAGACAGAGGCCCTCATGAAAGGCAGAACCCCTGAAGAGACACGCGCAGAGCTCATAGCCCAGGGCAACTCAGGAGAAGCATTAGAAGCGCTCACGGCGGCCAAGACTTTTGAAGGGAACAAGCCTACCAACACATTCTTATACAAGAAGCTAACCCCTGAAACGCTAGGCATGCTTATCGCTTTATACGAACACAAGATCTTTACGCAAGGCGTAATCTGGAATATTAATAGCTTCGACCAAATGGGGGTTGAACTGGGCAAGCAGCTCGCTAAGGCAGTTCTGCCAGAACTTAGCGATGATGAACCTGTAATCGGCCACGACAGTAGCACCAATGGGTTGATCAATGCATACAAGCGTATGCGCAATAGCGCCGGTTGACTAAACATCCTCTTGATTGAATCTCATAATAATGCTAATTTCAACCCTTTTCAGAGCCGAAAATCTCTTGATACAAGTCCTCCCCGAAACTGGTCTTGAGTGGCTCGCCCGGAATGATACGAAAGGTACGTTTCCCATCCTCAAGACGTTCAGCGCGAAGGAAGGCAACATCGGGTAAATGTTCCTCATAGAATCTATTTGCAAACTCAAACAGATGTGTTACGGAAAAAACCTCTATACCGTACTGTATGAGCGCTGATACGATTTGGCGGCCGATCTCCGAACCCTCCCGCTCATTGGTGGCTGCAAAAGACTCGTTAAACAGCATGAGCGCCCCCGCGCTGAGATGGTCCACGATGCCGCTCATACGGACAAGCTCCTCATCCAGCCTTCCACTCTTCATCTGGGTGTCTTCTTCTTTCTTAAAGTGGGTATATATACCTTTGCAAATGTGCGATGCATAAGCCTCGGCAGGCACAAACATACCACACTGCATCATGAGTTGAGCCTGTCCAATGCTGCGCAAAAACGTGGTTTTACCACCTTGATTGGCTCCTGTGATGATAAAGAGCGACTGATGATCGGCCAAGAGATCATTACCGACGACTGGCACTCTTGTCTGCAAGGCAAGGCTGACGTCGTACAAGCCACGAATGCAGCGATGTCGTTTGACCGGCTCCAGCGGATCTGGGAAACATACCGGCAAGCCTATCTGCTGCAATTGCTCATACAAATTCAAACACCCAATGTAAAACGCTAGCTCGCTGCGGAGCATCTTGAAGAAACTCTCCACATTCTCCGCCGATTGCGCAAGCACGTTTGCCACTTCAGTGATGGCCCGCTCTCTGCGCTTAGACAGGTCAACGCTGCCACCGTGATCTCGGGGAGCGACAGTGTAGGAGGGCGCAAATCTCCATCTGCGCCAAGAATGCTTTCTCTGCCTGCGGCGAAGCACGTAATCGATCCCCTGATTATAGTCGCCTAAACGCGCGCTGATCAAAGTGCCGTCTTTGAATTTCAGTTCATTCAAATGCTCATTGACCAATCGACAATAGTCGTCATCCAATTCACGCTGAAGTATGGAAAGCAATGTGACAAACCCCTCGGACTCAAATCTGTCAATGCTTTCATCCGCGACTTTGCGCAGCTTTACAAGCATTCCGACAAGTGCTTGAAGCAGGCCGACTGCGTTGGACAAAAGGCTGGAGGTATATTGCGTGGAAAGCCACCAAAATCCTTTTCGCACACGCTCAATGGCCTCAATTGTGATTGCATAAAGATCTCTGACCTCAGCCGGATTCTTGATGCAGTCGCTTAAGGCGCTTTGACGATACCGGATTTCATCGGAGCTTTGCAGACCACACAAAAGCGCCGTGCCCGCTGCCTCAAGAATCACCTCATCACCCTGTGCCATAGCAGACAAAAGCGTTTCTAGCTCCAGATCGGAAACTAGCATATCTTTTCCAAAGGGGAGTTGTTCCTTTATGTCAAAGTCTTTGTCTCTAAACATCAAGTATGCTTTCATGCCTGCAACCTCCTGCATAGACGTTCATAGGTCAATCCATGCTTTTCTGCAATGTGAATGGCGTATGCCAGCCCGTCTGCTGACTGTCTCACGATCTTGTATGTCCGCTGTGTGGGATCGTCTTGCCGGACTGTACTCATCATGCTGACCGTTTCAGCGCTGTGGGACGCTAACTCATCCAGGAACGTAACGCATACAGCCAATGCACCGAGGCTTACGACTTTGTCCATCATTCGTTTGGCGAGCAACAGAGCATCCTGCAAGGCTGCAGATGAGAAAATTTCATTGATGATTATGATGCTGTCCTCCGAAGCATTTTCAAAGACTCGATGAAGTCTTATCAGGTCATCTTGCAGGTTCCCACTGAGAGTTGACAGATCCTCCTCACGCCCGAAATGGGTGTAAATGTGGTCAAATAGGAACAGCGCTGCATCGGTGCCAGGCACACAGCAGCCGATACAGGCAAGATGGTGCAGTTGACCGAAGGTGCGAGCAAAGGTTGTTTTTCCGCCCTGATTGGGGCCGGTAATTACAATAGCCCGCTCAGGCGTGTCCAGGAAAAAATCATTGGTAACAACTGTGCCATGAGACAAAAGGCTACGTGCAAGAGCAAGGTCAAAACCGCCGAGACTGTATATGTGTTCTTTGGTAGTGCATATCTTCGGATAACAGAAACTGAGCCCGACGCGACGAAACGATCCAATATATTCGTGCCATGCGATATAGAATTGCACCTCATGGGCAAATCGTGCGATTGTGTTATCCACAAAGTCCATATGCTGTGCGCAAAAGCGGTTCAAGTCTTCAAATACATCCTTGTACCACCTTGCCACCATATCCAGTACCGCAGCTTCCACATGCTCTGCATGGGGTTCCTCACGCAACGTATGCCGATAGTCCTTCGTGGCGCTTTGCTTAAACTTATCGAATATCTCGGGAATCTGTTTGCTGTGGTCTTCTTGCTGCTCGTATTTACGAACGCGAATATTATCGTTTCTAATGAGCATACAGTATTTCACGGTCGCAAGATTGACTCTCAACTTCTTGATATAGGCAGTTAAGGCGAGGAAAGCGTCGGATGTGCCGTAGCTACTCATGTATTCCCAAAAACTCTTCAGTCCACGGGAATTCAGTGTATTCGGGTTTTTCTCCTCAATGAACGAACTGACAGCATTGCAATAACGCTCCGCCGCATTTAGGTAGCGACCTCTTGTCAGATAGTTGTTGTGATAGCTGTCTGCGTTCAGCAAATGCTTTTGCATTTCCGCCATGCCTCTTTGAATGTCGTATATGGTTTTTGCAAACAGCTTGATCCGCGTGAGAAGCTCCGGGGCGTCAAGGTCGCGCATGATCTCCTGCCGATAGACAATGGTGTCAATGTCACGCAGCGGAGTAAAGAAGAACGGCTCTAATTCAAAGTCACTTCGCCTTTGCGTGACAGACAAAATCACTTGGTCAAGGTTCAAGTCCTTGAAATAGTCAGGCATTTCTGTCATACGAGGATCTTTGTGCCGTTCCTTGTTGGGAAACAGAATGCTGTAAAACATATACTCACCTCGTTTTGCTGAGCAGAGCATACAAAAAAACTGATGACCCTGCTTGTTTTATAGAAGTCATCAGCTTTTCAGCGGTTTTGGTTATTGCCAAGGGAGAGCTTCATTCCCTGGTATTCAATTCCCCGATATTTACTTATTCATGACCTCTGTAACAGCAACTGCAACTGTAACAGTCGCTCCCACCATCGGATTATTGCCCATTCCGAGGAAGCCCATCATTTCAACATGAGCCGGAACGGAGGACGAACCGGCAAACTGAGCGTCAGAGTGCATACGCCCCATTGTGTCGGTCATACCATAGGAAGCGGGGCCTGCCGCCATATTATCGGGATGCAGTGTACGACCTGTACCGCCGCCGGAGGCAACGGAGAAATACTTTTTCCCTTGCTCCACACACTCCTTCTTATATGTTCCTGCCACCGGATGTTGGAAGCGTGTAGGATTGGTGGAATTGCCAGTGATGGAAACGTCAACCCCCTCCAGATGCATGATGGCAACACCTTCACGGACATCGTCAGCGCCAAAGCAACGGACACTTGACCGTTCGCCTCTGGAATAGGGAATCTCACGCGCGATTCTCACTTCGCCGGTAGTGTAGTTAAACTGTGTCTGGCAGTACGTAAAACCGTTGATGCGAGAGATGATTTGGGCGGCGTCCTTGCCAAGACCGTTCAGCATGACTTTCAGTGGCTCACGCCGCGTCTTGTTGACGTTCTTCACGATGCCGATTGCGCCTTCGGCCGCGGCAAAGGATTCGTGACCGGCGAGAAAGGCGAAACACTTGGTCTCATCCCGAAGCAACATGGCTCCAAGATTGCCATGTCCAAGTCCGACCTTCCGATCCTCGGCAACAGAACCTGGGATGCAGAAGGTTTGAAGGCCGATACCGATGGCTTCGGCGGCCTCGGCAGCGACTTTGCAGCCTTTCTTGATGGCGATTGCCGCACCAACAGTATATGCCCAGCAGGCATCTTCAAAGGCGATAGGCTGGATTTCTCTTACCAGATCATAAGGGGAAATGCCTTTTTCATGGCAGACGTTCCTCGCTTCTTCAATACCGGCAATACCATATTCGGCAAGAACGGACTTAACTCTGTCTATTCGTCTCTCGTAACTCTCGAAGAAAGTCATTTTCTATCCTCGCTTTCTTAGTCCTGCCGGGGATCGATATACTTCACAGCTTCTTCAAAGCGACCGTAAGTACCGGAAGCATCGGCAAGTGCCTGTGCCGGCTCGACACCTGTCCTTATGGCAGCCATCATTCTACCGAGATGAACGAATTCGTAGCCGATGATCTGGTTCTCCCCGTCCAGCGCCACCCGGGTGACATAGCCCTCTGCTATTTCCAGATAGCGAGCGCCCTTTACCCTTGTCCCAAACATGGTGCCGACCTGACTTCTAAGGCCTTTGCCTAAATCTTCAAGACTAGCTCCGATGGGAAGTCCTCCCTCGGAGAAAGCCGTCTGTGTGCGCCCGTAGACGATCTGAAGGAACAACTCACGCATAGCAACATTGATAGCGTCACAGACAAGGTCTGTGTTCAGCGCTTCTAGAAGAGTCTTGCCGGGAAGAATCTCAGAAGCCATTGCCGCAGAATGGGTCATACCGCTACATCCCAAAACCTCGATTAGAGCCTCTTCGATAATACCATCCTTAACATTTAGGGTCAGTTTGCACGTGCCCTGTTGCGGTGCACACCGACCGATGCCATGGGTCAGACCACAGATGTCCTTGATTTCTTTTACCTGTACCCATGTCCCTTCTTCAGGAATGCGAGAAGGGCCGTGGTATGCGCCTTTTGCCACACGACACATATGCTCTACTTCGGTGGAATAGACCATAGACATTTTCCTTTCTCTGCTATGCATAATAATTCGGGATTACTCACTCGGCTTCCTCAACAAGAAGAGTATGGTCAACCATTGCACAAAAAGCTTGCGGAGAAACCCTTTCGAGCCTCATAGCACGCCAAAGTCTCACAGGACGCCTCCTTGATAAATAGCAAAAAAGCTGATGACTCCGCAGTCTTTTGCAGAAGTCATCAGCTTTAGAAGCAGTTTCGGCTGTCGCCAAGGGAGTACTTCATTCCCTGCGATTATTCTAGCGAAAATAAGACTGCCTGTCAATTGAGAAATTGAACGCCATTGCACTTCTATTGCACTGGTATTGAACATTGCACTCACTGACTCTTGTAATAAAGTGTATACTATGGTATCGTTTGCATCAGTGGGTATTGTCATTGTCTTTCCCAAACTCTAACATAATAAGATTGGTTCGCGATGGGGCTCGCGTTTCTTGCTGCAAGACAGCTAATAGCTCCTACCAGGGTGAAATGCCCTGCGTAGGAGCTATTTTGATAGGAGACAAGAGTGCATGAAACAGACACCTGAAGCAATACCTACATTGAAAGCGCTTCAACCTTAACGTGTGCCCGTTCAGCACTGGCTATAAATGATAGACTCGTCGAGGTGGCTAAGCTATGGAGGTAGATTGGATGCTTGCAACCTATGCTGATATGAGACAACGTGCCCTTGATGAACTCAGAATAGCAGCTTCCCTGGCCCGTGAGATGACAAATACGGGGATCGAAAGAAGGCTAGCGGAAGCTATCGAAAGACTCGAATCAAATCGATTTTACCTGGTGGTCTTGGGACACTTCAAGCGCGGCAAAACCACGCTGATTAATGCCCTTTTAGGGGAAAAGCTTTTGCCCACGGCGGTGGTTCCGCTAACCTCTATAATCACCATGATTCGCTACGGCCCGGAGATTAGGGCTAATGTCTTCTTCAGTAATAAAAAAAACAGAGAAATTCCCGTCGATGAGTTGCCTCTCTTTATTACAGAACTGGAAAATCCTAATAACGTAAAGAACGTCGAGTATGTGGAGATAGCCCTTCCCTCTTCGTGCCTTGCTGATGGGGTAGTCCTCGTAGATACACCTGGGGTTGGATCTCTATATCGCCACAATACAGAGGTAGCTTATAACTTCTTGCCTAGCGCTGACGCTGCAATCTTTGTCCTAACGGTAGATCCGCCTTTGAGTGAGGCAGAAGGAGAGTACCTCAAGGAGATCAGAGAATACGTACCAAAGATCTTCTTTACGCTAAACAAGGTGGATTATTTGAACGACAAAGACAGAGAAAAAGCCCTCGCCTTCTCCCAAGAGGCTGTTGAGGTATCTCTCGGCAAAAACGGGATAGAGCTCTACCCGCTATCAGCTAAGCTGGCCCTCGAAGCAAAGCTGACAGGAAACCTCGAAGCATTAGGGAGAAGCGGACTTCCGCAGCTAGAGAGGGACCTTTCGGAATTCTTAACCGCTGGCAGAGGTAAGATCGCGCTTACTACAGCCGTACGCCGCGGGAAGCAGGCAACATCCGAGCTGAAGGGGTTACTGGAGCTTGAGAGAAAAGCAGTAGAGATGCCAGTAAAGGAGCTTCAGGATAAAATCGCAGCATTCGAAGAACAACTCACCCGAATACTTGACGAGAAAGCGGATGCTTTGTATATCCTCCAAGGAGAGATGGGGCGGGTAATCAAGATAGTCGAAGAAGACCTTGAGGTTTTTAAGGCCTCTCAAATCCCTTTGCTCAGGGAGAAAATCTCTGCTTTCGCGAAGGATAAAAGAGATCTCTCGGCAAAAGCGCTTGCAAAGGGGATTGAAACTTTTGTTGTCGAAACCCTTACCTATACCTTCAACGCCTGGCGAATGCAAGAAGAAGCAAAAATAGCTGCTTTGTTTGAGCAAATCCTTCAGAGATTTGCCATCCAAGTAAATGAAGTGATTGGACGCATCAGGGAGCTGTCAGCGGGTCTCTTCGACATCAGGCTGGAGGGATTTGTGGAAGTAGAATCCCTCACCACGGACAGCAGCTTCTATTACAAGTTTGGCAAGGAACGCTTAACTTTCGCTGTGGCGCCATCTTCCCTGTCGGTTCTCCTGCCCAAATCCATTGGACACAGGTTGGTAATCAATCAAACTCTCAACGACGCGCAGGGAGAAGTAGATCGAAACTGTGGCCGCGTGCGCTGGGATTTTCAACAACGCACCAACAAGAGTTTCCTTGACTTCAAGTACTCTTTCGGGGAAAAGATAGAAGCCACGATTCAGGCAATCCGCCGAGTTCTTGGGCACGCCGTCTCGCAAAAGGATAAGAGTGAAGAAGAAATAAGGAAGACGATTTCCACTCTAGAGAGCCAATATGGACAGGTGGAGGACTGTAGAAAGTCCCTTCTATCCATTGAAGAATGGGCATCCTCAGAGAGCTAACAGGAGCATTCTGTAATGGTAACCTGTTTTTGTCTGAAGCGAATGCAGAAATCTAGAAGTTCTTTATCGACAAGGCTGGTTGAGACTCACAATACGTTTGGGGAACCTAAAGGTAAGCGCAATTGACACTGACACTAAGGTATGGCGATATCTGAACGCCGTCTATGCGCCGTATATGCATCATAGCAGCCAGTTAT
Source organism: Mycobacteriales bacterium (assembly GCA_012842085.1). Lineage (GTDB taxonomy): Bacteria > Actinomycetota > Actinomycetes > Mycobacteriales > Mycobacteriaceae > Lawsonella. The sequence goes on from DUTM01000046.1 coordinate 8,301, forward strand.
AGTCCTGCCTGCAATCGACAACCGCATCTATATACACGGTGTTGCCTTTTACTTGATAGACCAATAAATACCTCTTAGCTATCAGAAGCTTGCGGTATTTACCTGCTGGTACCAGTGGATCTGAAAGCCATGGGTTTCGCTGGGGAAACTTCTTGAGGGACTTTGCCTTGTGTTCAAATTCGGTTATAAGTTCAAACGCAGCCGATTCGCTGACCTGCGCCAAGAATCGAGAATGAGATACTAACATCTGCCCTGCTTCATCAGAGACGATCACTGTGTATTCCTTATCTGCGCTGTCCATCGAGGACCTCCCTGACGGCAGTCTTCATCATGGAGGACACCTCGTCAACTGTGTAACCGCTCTTTCCGACCAACCGCCCCTCCTCAGCAGCAGTCAGGGCTTCCCTTAAGCGCAACATGCTTTCCCGTCTCGCAAACGCTTCGATGTCCATGACCACAAGGTCGCCTTTGCCGTTCTTAGTAAGGCACACCGGCTCTCCCGTCCGTTTGCATAGCTCGAAAATCTCATTGTAGTTCTTTCGGATCGCAGCAGAAGGCTTGATATGAATCATCTCGATCACCTCGTTCGGCAGCATATAGGACCGGGATCGAGGGTTGAAAACTCATTCATCACGGAAGTAACATCAACGCCTGACTGGCAATCTGTCATAGGAGTGACACATTAGGCCATAAGGGAAGGGATCCCAGAAGATTTGGACGAATAACTCAATACTAGATCTACTAAGGAGGATCATCATGGCAGATGCCCTGAGAGAGCTTTCTCAACACACGATCAAGGTCTTTTCGGAGAATGCTGATTCGAGCCAGAGCGCGCCTATGTCAGCATATATGAGGGACAAATTCCCGTTTCTCGGCATCAGATCTCAAGATAGGAGAGGAAGCGAACGAATTCCTCACAGAACGGTTCCTTTGCATACCCGGTCTCCTCGGCAATCTCTTTCATATATGAGAGATCAATTC
>DUTM01000044.1 GCA_012842085.1 Mycobacteriales bacterium
CGCCGTCGAGCCACTCGAACGTGCCGTTGTCGTGCTGCGTCACCACGAGCAGGTGATAGACGTCGACCTCCGGATCGTATTCGTAGACCATCCAGTACCCGAGATCGGCGTCGGCGGCGTACTTCGGCTCTAGCAGGTCAGCAGGTGCAAACCGGTTCTGCGGCAGGCTCACCAGGTAGGCGAGTGCCACGATGAGCAGGACGACCCCGATCACCACGGCGACGGTGCGCGGAGTCCAGAAAGAAGATTTAGTGTCAGCCATGAAAGAGAATAGGGGGAGGGGTATTTATAAGGGTTACCATGTGCCTGCTTCCGTGAATACTCGAAGTGCCGGAACACTCTTGCTGCGAGCGGATCTAAGAGATACTTGCAGAATTGGTATGGGATTAGCCGAAGCCGGATCACCGCCACGAGTATATTCCCCTCGGACCGTCAGCGTATCTCCCGCTTTGAACCCTCCGGTGGTGTCGATGGCAGAACCCGACATGGTTTGATAATTTACATTCCCCGTTCCAATACTTGTCCCATTTCGGAGGATAGTAATACTAACACCCCACATATAGCGCCCCTCCGAACCACCTGCAGATACCACTATCCGAGCATTAGAAGATGCTGACACCGTGCTGTAGTTTGCCGGGACCACGAATGTTGCGATATCTACCGCAGCCGCTCCATCATACAGAGATATTCCCGGATTGATGGTTTTCCGCACAACATCGCCAGGGATGTCCACGAACTCAGTTCGAGCACCAACGTTCCCGGTGAGGGTATCCAGTGCCCCGACATTCGTGATGTTCTTCCCGTTCCAATCCTTGTCCGTATCAATATCCGTCCCGCTTAGTTTGCTGGCGCTGACGATCCCTTGCTCCATCTTGTTCAACTTGTCTTTCGTTATTACGTCATTTGTGTTCCACGTTGTCGGGCTGTATGCCACGGTCACGCACCTCCTCCATTCGAGAAACTATGTATCCATTGCACAGTAATCTGGTTGTTCGCCGTCTTCGCCACGCCCCCGCCGAAGGGATCAAACACTGATTCGGCAAACATCGTGCCGCCGGTCCGTGCATTGTATGCCCGGATCGTCGTCAGCGTGTACCCATTCGCCGAGGACGCTGACGGGAGATATTGCCGGAACATAATAGACTCCGGCGCTGCGGGATTGATGTACCGCTGAGTCACAATATCTCTTGCGCGCTCCACACCGGCATTGTCGACCCAGGCAATATGGGTAATAGGTACGCCACCGTTACCAGCGAGCCAATCTCGGAGCGCGCGCATTCCATCCGGTTTCCATGTGTTATGAGATCGATAAGTCTTTACGTGTTTCCCGCCATCCCAGACGTCCACCACTACATTGTCCCTAACAATTAGTGTATCTTTCATGTCAATGCACCCAATCTGTCTCCGAAAACCCTACGCACGCCTTCTCTACTCGTGATTCTGGTATTCGGTCAACCGTCCCCAACGGAACCTCTATAGATATGTCGTACACTCTGACGGTATCAGTTATTTCTCTCAGCATCGATACCTGATCCTCGTCATACAGGACAAACTTCTGTGCCTGCCGCGCCAACGCGCTGAACCATTCGAGCCAACCGCCGAGCGCATCCCCGGAGACCGCCGATACCCGATACCGGTTGATCCGACCTTGCAGGTCGCGCATGTTCACCGACTCGATCAGATAGTAGTCGTTCAACCCGGCGGACACGAACTTAATCGTAATGAGTTGCCCCGGCCGGAGACCCGGGCAATCGGTCTCGAACTGAACCGTCTGCGGGATCACGCCGTGTTTCCGCAGGTAGGCCAACGCCTTTTGCACCGCGACCGGTTGCATATTGATCGCCGGATCGTCTGCGATCGCCTCGTAGACTCCGGTGCCGCCCTCGAGTGCACGTCGGGCGAGGATCTCCGCGTCGATCCGTTCGTCCACGAGGATCTGGAACATGCCTTGATACGTCAGCGCGATCACAGCCCCG
>DUTM01000093.1 GCA_012842085.1 Mycobacteriales bacterium
AACATGTTACCGACATTAAAGATATTATGACTTACGATATCTTGATGACGCCTGGCTTAGTGGTAGATGAAAAGGTGGTAGTGTCGGGACGAGTTCCCAGCGTAGAGGAGATCAAACGATTTCTACAGAAATAGGCTACTATAAGCACTCTTTCTCGTGAGATACCGGAGAGAAAGGGTGTTTTTTTCCACCGGAACGGACGAGGACTTCGTAGGCAAGACTCATAGGATGTACTTATAGGTAGACCCCTTGCATTATATCTACATATCTACACCATTTCTTTAAATAGGCATGTGAGTGACAATATCATAGTCCCGTGACAGATTGAACTAGAAAGCTTGACAACGATGTAGAAATTAGGTAACATGCAATCATAAATACATTGAGGGGCAATGTATAATGGCTATAGACTATACCAGTCAAGAGTATTGGAACGGTATCATTAAGATGAGTCTGTCCAAGTTTTTTATCCTGCGTGTACTATATACTCAATCTATGCATGGATATGAAATAGCGCGTACGGTGGCAGAAGTGACTAAGGGTTGTTGTACACCGACAGAAGGCACTATTTATCCTGCATTGCGAGAGTTTGAAGAAGGGGGCTACGTCTCGGTGGTAGTGGAGGCCACCGGTGGTCGAGAGCGCAAAGTGTACACTCTAACTGACAAGGGTCGTCAAGCTTTTCAAGTGGCGGCGGCTGCTTGGGAAGAAGTTACAAAGTATATTGTAAAAGCATTGATTTGAGGCCCGTGTGTCAGTATTGATTTTGTCACCAAATACATTGGCCATCTAGGTATCATACCATAAGGTACAAAGTAAGAAAAAGGAGGAAAGCTTGAGTCATGACAACAATTTCTCTGGCCCAAACTCTAGTTTCTTTTCTAACCCTTGTTGCTGAACTGGCGGCTCTGTTTATAGGGATCAGTTTCTTGGTTGGACTGCTTCAAGAGTATATTCCTGCTGCTACTATTCGTCGCGTGCTTACTGACCGCATGGGACAGGGCAACATTTTAGGGGCTGCTTTGGGGACAGTGACACCGTTTTGCTCCTGCTCAACGATTCCAGTAATGGTAGGGCTGTTAAATGCCGGTGCTCCTTTTGGTGCTACCAGTTCCTTCTTACTGGCTTCTCCATTGCTTAATCCAGTTATCTTAGGCCTTTTTCTAGCAGTCTTTGGTTGGCGTGTAACAGTTGTGTACGCAGTTTTATGTTTTTCTTTAGCGGCAATATTAGGTGCAGTTTGGGAAAAAGTTGGTTTAGCAAGTTATGTTAAGCAGGTGCGGGTAGTGGGGGCACAAGACGGAGAGGGAGAAACAGATGTACCTTTCTCAGTACGCCTACAGCGTGCTTTGCGTAATGCGTGGACCCAATTTGTTGAGGTGCTGCCTTATCTTGTGGTGGGGGCCGGAATCGGTGCCTTTATCCATGATTTCGTACCGGCCAGTTGGGTGGTAAAAGTGGCTGGACCTCAAAATTCGTTGGCGATTCCCGTTGCTGCCTTAGTAGGTATTCCCCTTTATATTCGTGTAGAAACCATGATTCCTATCGGTCAAGTGCTTCTGCAAAAAGGCATGGGCCTAGGTGCCCTGATGGCCCTGATTATTGGCGGTGCAGGTGCAAGCATACCGGAACTAAGCTTACTTGCCAGTATTTGCAAACCTCGCCTGCTGGCAGCTTTTGTGGTGACTATTCTAGCTGTGGCTACAGTAACTGGGTTTGTCCTAAATCTTGTTGTTTAACCAAGAAAGGAGAAGAACAATATGAGCGAGAAAGGATTATTTGCGTGGTTGCGCGGCCCCAAAAAGAGGAGTTGTTGTTTTAATGTTCGGATTGAGGAGATGACTGGCGAAGAAGAAAACAAAAACCATAATGAGCTGGAGAGTAAAACTAAAGACGCAGTCAAGACCGGCCATGAGGGGGAAACCTAATAGGGAATAATCAGAGAAACAAGGCTGGTCAACTTAATTAGACGATGAAAGAGAGAAGCTATCCATTTACATTTGAACGGTAATACGATAAAATATTGGGTAATGGGATAGTTTCCCTGGAGGGAGACTCTTCACCGATAAAGGCAAACCATCGGAAACGGTGGGGCGCAAAGCTACAGGGCCTTTCGGCAACGAATGGCAGCCTGGCTACCGAAGGGAGAGTTTTACCATGCGCACATGGCTACCGGTGGGTTTGACTCTGGTGATCTTACTTGTAATATCACCACCGGCGAGGGCTCAAGCAGCTGTAATAGACGTCGGTACCAACCAAGGTTCTGTTCAAGTGATTCTGCAGGAGCTGGCGCCGGCAAAATCAAAAGTGTTGGTGGAAAAAGATAACACGCGTTATTTTTATGACATGAAGCGCCGGCAGGAGCGTTTTCCTCTCCAAATGGGAGCAGGCACGTACAAAGTGCATGTTTTAGAACATACCGAGGGAAACAAATATAAGTTCGTTCAATCCGAAGAATTTGATCTGTTATCGGCAGTACTGGAGAATTCTTTTCTGGGATCAATACAAAATATCCCGTGGGAAGAAGCTCCGCAGGTTAAGCTTTTCCCCAGCCAAATTAGTTTGTTGTGTGAGCTCCCTAGCTTTGGCCACCACCTGCGGAGCTTCTTCCCACGGGATATTTTGTATTGATCCCAGAAAAGAATTCTCCAGT
>DUTM01000057.1 GCA_012842085.1 Mycobacteriales bacterium
CCCGATAGGGCCCTGAGATCCGACCCCGGGCGTGGTGGTTAGCCTATGCACATTTTGACTGCCGAACTATGAACTTTTCGATTGCCAAACAGAGAACATCAGAACTTATAGATGTAATGGAGCCAGTTATTGACGCATTAGCAACGTTCTTCAGCGTATCTCGGACAGCGGCTAAAATCCGAATGATTGATGCTGGATATGAGGAAGCAATCGGAACCTTTACTTACATAGATGGTCGCTACGTCAAGCCCCATAGATTTAAGAAGGGTGTGCTTGAAAGAAATCAGACCTTTTCTATAGGCGCAGAGGATGCTGCCATCCAAAGCATAACCAATCCAGAAATGGCCGCTTTAGTTAGGGACGGAAGTTATATATATGTAGATTCCCACTTTGTTTTAAACCATCCAAAATATATAACACAGGATATATTTGGACAGACCGTACTTACTGACTATGCACGAACCCATATGGAAGAGTGCTGCTTGGTTTTCGAGTTATCAGTCAAATCCGGGTGTAAGGAAAGATACTATACTGAATGTTTTCTCAACCGCGATAAGACATCGAATATAGATTTTGATATAAAATATTGTAATGGTTTTGAGCATTCATCTCCAGAAAAGAAGGCTCAAATACTGGCTGAAACATTAGCGGAAGAAATGAGAGTCTATAATGAATTGCCAAATAGTTATACCAGCTCTCTCAAAATAGTACGTGAGTGGAAAAAAGTAACTTATAAAGAATTAGCAGAGAAAATATTGGTCAACGAGCGTACCATAAGACGAATCGTTAATGGTGAGGAACCGGGATCGATTAATTCCATAGTATTAATCTGCCTTGGACTTCATCTACCGCCAAATATTAGCAGTCATATAATTCACAACTCACCATTTTCATTGAACTTCAATAACAATAGTCATATTTGGTATAACTTTGCATTGACTCATCTATATGCAAAATCGATGGATGAGATTAGAACGTTTTTACAGGAACATGGCGCAGAGCCATTATAAAATTCAATAATATTTTTGAAAAAGCGGACATAGGATGTCCGTTTTTTAGTTATTAAATAAGTAAGCCATGCATGAATCCTTTTAAGGGTTTGTGAATGGCTTTTTTTATTGTTCTTTTTAGGTGTTTTTGTTGGGAAATGCGTCATTTTGAGCCTGAAATTAACGGGCATGAGGTGTCCGCCAAGGCTGTCCAATTCTCACCTACAATAATAATAGATGAAGGAAAGGTCCTTCGTAGTTAGCAAGAATTAGACCATTCCTCGTCTACAGAAAAATATCAAATGCCTGATTTGCAATAAGGGCAAAGGATACATATTGCAACGTTTCAGTCCGTTTAGGATTGTTATGCGTTGCAATAGAAGTACCTTACCTTGTTGCGCTCATTTTCAGGACAAAGGGTCTGTGTACTTCGAGGCACAGACCTATTTTTGTATCCTTTGCCGCCAATGCAGTCCGGCGGAAAGGATGCAAAATGAAAATTAGAATTCAACACGAAAACAAATCTATCTACCTAGAGGTACCAGACGAGGACTTCACTTTAATGATTGATGCAGATTACGAGGACAGGCTATCTTCTGTTGAGGACAAGGAAACTGTAACACGCCGTTCCCCACAGGAGATTATGGACGAGCATTTCAACAAACCTGAGTACAATAACTGGCATAAATTTGATAGGCACAGAGGGATGCCAAAGAAACCATTCCGCAAGGATGATGAATCCGAAGATGCAACGGATCATATGGATTATTTCCCTAATAACACCGATGAAGTGACTCGAGAGAAACAAGAAGAGTATGAATACCTTTGTGAAATTATCCGTAAGACCCTCAAGGAAAAACAAGCAGAGTTACTGATTGCTATATTCCTAGATGGTGTTTCTGTAACAGAGTATGCAGAGCGTGAGGGTGTTAGTAAAAGCGCCATTTCACACCGTTTAGATACAGCCAAGAAGAATTTCAAAAAAGTTTTTCCAGAATGTTAATGGCCAAGTTAAAATGGGCTTAAATGGCCACGAAAAATCCCCACAAATGGCCATCGAGCTAAAAAAGTAAAAGCCCGCTCTCTCTCGAAGTTAATTGGTAACTACGGCCAATATGGCTTCGAGGGAGCGAGCAAACGTGACGAAAGTGGGGACTATCGTGAAAATCCGTGAGTATCGTGACAAAGGGTTGACTAAGAAAGCTACGGCTAGACGGCTAGGATTGGACCGTAAGACTGTCGCCAAGTACTGGGAAGGCCCGGCTGATGATCCTGAAAAGCCGAGGTATCAACGGCGCCCCAGACTAACCGATCCCTACGAGGAGTATATCACAGATCGTTTGGATGAATGGCCTGAGTTGACTGCGGAGCGGATCTATCGGGAAATCAAGGTGAAAGGGTATACAGGTTCCAAAAGGACAGTACGCCGCTATGTAATGGGGTTGCGGAAAAAGACTTATCGAGAGTACAAACCCATTGAGACCCTTCCGGGAGAACAGGCTCAGGTAGATTGGGGCCACTGTGGAAAGATAGATGTAGACGGGCGCAAGCTTTCTCTTTATGCCTTTGCATTCACCTTATCGTGGTCTCGCGTGAGGTACGTCGAATTCGTTACCTCGCTGAACATGGCAACTTTCTTTGGCTGTATGCACCGGGCTTTAGAGTATGTGGGTGGTGTCCCTCGAGAGATAGTATTCGACAACGCTAAAACAGTCGTGAGCGAGCGAGTAGGCGGAGTCGTGCGCTACAATGAACACCTTTTGCGGCTGGCGGCCAGTTATGGATTTAGCCCTAAGGCCTGCTGGATTAACGATCCAGAATCTAAAGGCAAGGTCGAGTCCAGCATCGGATACGTGAAACGGGATTTCCACTATGCCTGTTCCTACACTGGCCTTGAGGATCTGAATGTCCAGGCCAGGCAATGGTGTGACGAGGTTGCCAACCGCAAGATCCATGGCACTACTGGAGAAGTCCCGTTCGAGCGCCTGGCAGAGGAACAGCGCTATCTGCAACCTCTAGCGATTAGAGAACCGCTGTTTATCATCGAAGATCGCAAGGCCACAAAGACGCAGCTGATATCGATTGATGGGAACAAGTACTCTGTACCAGTGCAGTTTGCCCGCAAACGGGTGAAGTATCGTCGTTTCGAGGCTCGGATCGAGCTTCTGGATGGAGAGAAAGTAATTGACACAATTGAGCTGGTCGCCGGCAGGGGCAAGAGCATAGTACAAGACCGCCACTATCCTGCCCATAGCCGACCGAAAAGGACATCGCATCCATTACAGGCCAAGTTTGAGGCCCTGTCGCCCTCAGCGAAGGTATACCTTGAGGGGCTCAGCCAGAGTCGTACCGGACATCTCAGGGAACAGATGGAGCAGATTGTCGACCTGGCCAACATGTATTCGGAGAGTGAATTAGAAGCCGCCATGGAGCGTGGCATTATCTTTAGGGCCTTTGGATATGGACAACTAAAGCGAACCCTGGGAAAGCAGCGCAGGAATCCTCTGAGTCTGCCTGGAGTGCCCAGGAAAGCATCGGATATGCTTATCCGGTATGCCTGCATGCAAGGTATCGGGGTTGAGCAACGGGATCTGAGTTACTACAGGGGGCATGGCGTATGATTCGAACCATTCCTCCGGCAAACCGAGAGGCATTAGAACAAGGGCTTAGAAGGCTAAAGCTCAGGCATATGCGGGAACACCTTGACGATATCAACGAGCTTGCCCTGCAAGAAGAGCCCTCATACATGGATTTCCTGGGATACCTTGTGGTTCGGGAGGTGGAAGGAAGGGAGCGAACCCAAAGGGAAACCCGGCTCAAGTCGGCTCGGTTACCGTTTCACCGAACCCTGGATGACTTTGACTTTGGCTTTCAGAACTCCGTCAGCCGACAGACCCTGCTGGATTTAGCCCAATTGCAGTTCATCGAATCCAAAGAGAACGTCATTCTACTTGGGCCACCAGGTGTCGGCAAGACTCATCTGGCAGTAGCCCTCGGTATCGAAGCCATCAGCTCGGGCTACCGTGTTCAGTTCATTACGGCTCAAGACTTGGCAGATCAGCTCTACAGCGCATTGGCGGATGGGTCGGTTTCACAAACCATGAACAAGCTGCTACGCAACGATCTCATTATCCTTGACGAACTCGGCTACATACAGCTTGATGCCACAGGTTCAGATCACTTGTTCCAATTGGTTGCCAGGGCATATGAACGCAGATCCCTGATCGTCACCAGCAACCTTGATTTTCAGGACTGGGGACAACTATTTGACAAGCCGGCAACGGCAGCCGCGTTCCTGGACAGGCTCTTGCACCATGCCCATGTGATCTCACTCAAAGGTGATAGTTACCGAATACGCCATCGCCTTGTACCACCGATGACGGCATCAGCCACCTGAGCCTGCGTGGATGGAAGGAGGAATGCACATAACGTAACATACACCACGATAGAGATGCATACAGGAGGCAGGAGCTGATGCAAAGCTCTTGCTCGTAGACCCGTCGCCCTTTTCGTGGGGATTTTTCATGGCCCAAAAAGGGGATTCTCAAATGGCCATTGACAGGCCTTGAGGATCCGCTCTGGCTAGACGGTCGCGCACTCGTCCAAAAACTGCTACAACAGCTGGGCTACGACGCAACCTTGCACTTCTTAAATGAGGCGGACTTCCCTGCCAAGCAGTATTGGCTATTTCATCTCCATGAGGCACTGCCCCCCGACGCCATAGATGAAGAACGGCTCGGCCACCTGTACGACGTTTACCAAGCGGCGGAGCCAAATAACCTCCCTCTGAACTGGGACTACCTTCTCAAGTATCTTGCCTTGGATTCGCGAGTCGTTGCGAAGGCCGTCTCAGCAGTGTTAGAGAAGACAAACGAGCATCCCAACATCGCTTACACCTTGGGGATGCTGTTCAATCCTAACACAGAAGTAGCCAAGCGGTTGCCGGACCTTTTCGCCGAGGATCTCGACCTCCTCAAACGGGCTTACCTACTGGTGGAGGGCACGGAGCAGTACAGCGATTACGAGGGAAAGGTGTTCGACTGGCTCCTGGACTTGGATCCCGCCTTCATCGAGGAGTATGTCGCCTGGGAGTGCAGCAGAGCCAAGCGCGGGTGGTTGAGTAGCCGAGGTGACCATAGAAACTTCACTTTCATTTGGACTCGCCCCGATTACGAACAGATTATGGACAAGGTGATCGATTGTATCCTCCGTCACAAGCATGTTTTCATGCCCACAGACCCTTATCTGGGGACGTTTTCCCAGTCCAGGGGGGAAGGCGATCAGACAGACGGACAAGTACAGGAGAAGCAAGACACATATCTCCTGCGGCTCATCGACGAGCGGAGTGACGACTCTGTGTTCATGGAGTGCTTGTTCGGGGTGATATCGCGGTTTGCACCCGAGAGGAGACACCAGTTCGTCGAGCGGTTCGTACAGCGAAATAGGAGCTTCGAGGCATTCAAACGCCTCCCGCTAGAACCTATAGGAGGTTGGGTCTGGGGTAGTCAAGTGTCTATGCTGCAGAAGTGCGTGAACTACTGGGAGTCATTGCTGCCGATCTTGAACACGGTCGAGCTTCTACCACATAAGCAGCACGTCGAGCGCTGTATCCGAGGACTGCGGGCGCAGATCGAGCGGGAAAAGAAAAACGATTTCATCGAAGATTGAACCACATCACAGGTGAATGAGCGATGCAGCAAGGCACACGTGCCAGATAATGTTGTGTTCAAGCCCAAAAACGACATCGCTATCGAATTGCTTGACCGGGCCGACGCATAGGCCCTATATTGCCTTGGACCAGCCTTCTGCTAGGCGTTTCGCATGTAACAGAGCAGTGCTAGGCTGCCATGTCTTCGTATACATCTCGGAAGCTAATCCATTCATGCCGTGAATAACACTCGGATTCAAGTATGCCCTTGAGAGCTTCGATGTAGGCGTTCATGTTCGGAGTGTCTGTGGGTATTCGTTCGTGTACTATGCCTCTTGCCTCACACAGCTCTCCAAATGCGTTAACTGTGAACTCTATTCTAACATCGGGCATACTCTGTCTTGGGTATATTCCACGATTGTCCAACGCCTGGATAAGCACGTGGCAAGCATTCTTTGCGGTGCAACTTAGGCCAACATAACAGGAGACGATCATTCTGTGAAAGACATCTATCGCTGAGGTCCTGAACCAGTAATATGTCAGTGCATCGACCGATTAGCAGTGACAATCGGTCCTTCCACAGGCGACTTGACGGAGGACTATGGCGACTGTTGTGGAAGAATATCACATGGGTAAATCACACGTTCAGGGGGGCACAGTCGCTGTTCTGAGGTGTTTTCGGCATAATGGAAATGCAGAGAACGGCAGCGAAGATGTCAGGTGGGTGGTTGTAGGTCACCCACAAATGTAAGTCTGACAAGCGTATACAGCGGACGGACAGAACACGTGATTCTCACGGTGGCTGGGTACACCGCCGCTGATACGCAAGTTAGTTAGGGCTATGAGTCCATAATAACGTCATAAACAGACCAGTGAGGAGGAGTAGGCATGCTCAATTTCAAAACAAGCGGGTTTGATGACCTTGAGAGAAACCTTGAGGATCTATTGGAAAGGTCGAAAGGACTTGATGGGACCCAGTCGGTTCCAATCGTGGAACTGCTAAGCCCGTCATTCGTCTCGAAGCACACCCGGTTCACCAATGTGGAAGAAATGTTCAAGGCAAGTGGCTTCAGTATCGAAACACAAGAAGATTTTGATGCTATTCCAGCTGACGAGCGGGATGAGTTCATCCGGTCCGTATCTCCGTTCGCAAATTGGCAGGCTATGATGAAGGAAGCAATTAAACTGTGGACGGCTGAGAAACTTGGTTTTTGACTGCAACATGTTTCGACTCCAACAGCGAATAAAGCGCAATCAGCGTCTCGTGGCCGTGACGTACTATTACTTGGCGTTTCCGATCGATGAATTCGTGACACCCGGGTTTCCTTAGAAGCCCCTGCAGGTGAGGCGTTCGTCGCTCGAGAGCCAAAGGCCGACTATTTGGACAGTTTCTTCGCAATTCGGGGAACCTCATGACAATTTGGTAGTAGCCTTACCTGCGAGGCCTTCTCTATGGGCTAACACGCGTGTTCAACGGACTGGTCTAAGTTTGTGTCTCAGCCCAGGCCGCTGAGCATCGTTGATACGCAGATTCGCTAGACGTAGAGAGAACGTAACTTCAATGACCGCTGCTGAGCTGAAAAAGCTGCGTGCGTATTGCTATTCTCTCCGTAACCAACAAAAGGTCCTTGACAGTATAGCGGAAACACACCACTATACGGTGAACCAAGGTCCGGCAGCGGTCTTGTGCCATATTTTTGTTGATCTAGAAACACCCTACGACAACCTTAGCTCCCGCCTCGAAGAAGCTGCCATATTAGTTCACTCAAGTTCCGACAGACCCTACTACAGTGTATTTGCTATCCATAATTACTTGGTTAGGGTGCTCGCGATCTTTGACGCGGAGCTCGATGGCCAGGAGACTACCCCTGTTGTGCAATCGCGATTATTTTCGTTTGTCTCCGATCCGAGTTCATTGGGAGCGACTATACAAGATACAGCAAGCCTTCATTGCTCAATGTTGGAAGTGGATTACTGTCCTGTCGCGCGGCGTGATTGAGGCAATTCTTGTTGGCCTTAGTAAGGATAGGAGCCTGTGCGAGTAATTGCCGTCCAATAGGTCTTGACGAGTGCGATTTCCCGATTGAAGTGATGGTTCCTTAAGAAAACATACTCTCATGACCATGATCTCTGAAGAGTCCGGAGCAGCAATTGGCTAGTTAGGTAGAACAGAAGCTTGGAACCCTTACTGGACTCCCGATCTGAAAAGCTTCAGTACGTTGTGCGCAGTGCATACAATCAGCAACCTGCTCGCAACTTCAACCTGCTCAATCATCTTTTTCAGATGAGCGAATCTGAGGCTTGATTCGTACGGTTTGCTGCAACCACAATCTGAGATTGGCTATCTACAACAGCCTGTGCATTGTATGTTTGGGTGAACGCCTTATCGGAGTTCTTCATTATCCGAGATTCCGGATCCGTGAAGTTATGTTGGTCTTTATCCTTAGGAACCCCCGGCGGATTCTTGAGTTTGCGGCCACGCCTCTTTTGGGGCTGACTTAAGACTTCCCCTTCCGTCTGGTTGGCTGCTTCACCATGCGCTTCTTCCAGAGTTGCCATAGCTTCTTTGATCTTGGCCAGTCGCTTCTCGCGTATAGCAAAGATCCTCGGGAAGCTCATCTCCCCGTCTATCAGGTCCAAATCTGCGATCTTCTTCGTCAAGGCGCACGTTTTCCTGAAGTAGCTCCTCTATCTCCTTGTCAAACTTGGCGCGGGTTGTTCTCATCCGCCCGTAATTCATAGCTTCATGCTTGGAAGCGTTCACCTTAGTCTTCGTACCGTCAAACGAGACATGCTTCAGCGATATGAGCCGTGATTGGTCGTGTACAAACAAGACTTGAGCAAACAGTTCCGCCAGTGCGTTTAGGTGTCTGCTCCGAAACTCCGCAATAGTCTTGAATGATGGCATGTTGCCCGCAGCAAGCAATACGAAATGGGATGTTATCTTCCAGACTATCAGCTATTTTTCTGCTCGAGCGAACTCCGACGCATTCGGCGTACAGAATGACACGGTTACTCACGAGTCCCCTCGCCTGGGGGATCTCATAGGTGTAGCAGTGAGATTAAATGAGAGTGTACTGGCGGCAGTTAAGATACCGCATGCGAAGATCAGTTCCTATGGCGCTAGCTGCCAGAGGCATCTGACTTGTCGAATATGCATACAACCGTGTTCTTCTAACTGAGAAGCTACTTAAGGGGAAAGTATGGCCTAGCCTGCCTCGATTGCAAGCATGTTTTGCCCACGGCGGTTTCGACTGCCTTCGCAATCCCATCCTAGGAATTAACGGCTAGATTGAGCTGACTGAAGCAATTGCTGCGCTGCTCGTCAGTAACAATATCTGGGGGGGGGGTGATAGAGAATGCCACTCCACATAGAAAGTAGCGTCCCTACAATACGAATTCTATCTAGTCGTGTCAAGACCCCTCTTTGCTCAGCAATTAGTACAAACACAGACACACGTATCATTTTAGCCTCTTGAGTACGCTAATGTCTTCATGCATCTCTTTTGCCAAGCTTCTCATAAGTTGCTTGCATCTCAAGACATATTTACGGCTTACATCATCACAGGAAAACACTTTGCCCGAAAACACATCGAGAAACATGTTGACATATAGGTACATTACACGTACAAGCCAAAAGTAAGCCTCCTTATGTTTACGCAAATCCCACTCTGGCCCCAGACTTATGTGATTCCAATAAGCCATGCCAGTGGCATGGGTGTGCTTACACAGGCTTACGTAGTCTCGATACACCTCAGTGTCCCCAAGATCCTCTACCATTCTCTTGAAACCCAAATCATTATCACGCTCGAAAGCCGTTTTGAACCATGCATCTGCCTTAGCCGGATGCCGTTCAAGATACTTGAGAGTATAAGTCGCTTCTAGCGCATCTCTGCATAGTGAAAGACATTCCTCTACGAAACCAGCTTCCTGCAAAATGTAGCCGGCCTGTAGATTCGTCAAAACCCGAATAGCCAGCGTGGTTCTAGCTGACTTGAGATTATTATCAGCTTCATTATCTATTTAGTGCAGACTGGAGCTACGGGGAATTGCAGGCTGAGCTCCCCTGAAGTTGCAGAGTAACAATCCCTGTTCTTGCAGACGCAGAAGGCCATTGCAGTGGCCCCCCAGAA
>DUTM01000071.1 GCA_012842085.1 Mycobacteriales bacterium
AAAACGACGCGCCGCCGTTAGACGGCGCGCCGCTCACTCTAAGGAGACCTTCCCGTTCAACGCGTACCCGCATGACCATCGGAACGGGACCAAGTTTTATCGAACGGAGCGCGCCGAAGCGCGACGCTCTGCGGTCTCAGGTACGTTGACCGCTTTTACGAGCCCGCGCGGCGGACTCGTCGGGCCGACTGCCCGAGAATCGTCGACGTCGTCTCCAACGTCGGCGATTAAGGTCGTCTCTTAACCTTGTAATGCTTATAGCGCCGAACCTGCGTCGGCCTGACGCAGAGCTGCTTCGCGATCTCTTCTTCGCTGGCGCCGGGATGACGTTCCAAGACTTCATCGATGAGGATCTTCTTTTCAAGGTTCCTGTCGAATCCTGACCTTTCAAGACCCTGTATCAATTCGCCAACGTGGGCGTGGTCAATGCGGTAGTGTCTTGCAATTTCATAGACCGTCATAAAAGGACGCTTGCAAGCTAGCTCTAAGACGAGCCTATCCACTTCACGCGTCCTATTGGCGTCGAGCCTAGGCCGCAGCATTCTTTCTCTGTACAAGATCTCCATGACGCGCCGAAACTCTTTTTTCGTTAAGTTAAGTTTTTTAGCGACGTCCTCGTTGCGAAGCATCGGGCGACGATTCAAGAGCTCGGCGGCCTTGTCGAGGAACTTGTAGGAATACTTGCGTTGAAATTCACCGGGCGCCGGCCGCCGATACCGTTTTGCCGTCCAGTAGCTCACATTGAACCTGCGCGCGAGGTCTTTGATCGATACGTTTTGGTTTTCGCGGCTATAGTTATAAATCTGGTTCTTTATGTCGTTAAAATAGCCGGAATGGCTCGCGTCATAGTCTGACTTCTTCATCGCCGTTACTCCTGCAGCCATGTTTTCTGCTCCTGACTTTTAGGTACCGCTTCCAATATTTGGGCGGCAGTCGGACTCCCTCCAATCCGTCTTCGAGCTCGTTAAGATACCATTGCGGCAACTTAACGCATGTAGGCTCGTGTCTCTCTTTTTTCTTCAGGTAAACTTGCTGCCAATCGACGTCAGGGCGATAAACATTTCGCAAGTTGCTGGCATACGACATTGAACAGTTAAAACGCCGCGCTATCGTACGTACTGTCGGATACTCGTTTTTCGCAAAGATCTCGCCGAGAATCTTTAATGTTTTGTCCGATAGCTGCGCCCTTTTGACCTGAATTCTCGGCAGGTAGGGGGTGACGTTTTCGATCGTTGTGTCGAGAGCATTGGCGATTTGACGCGGTTTAGCATTTGGATGGCGCGCGCGATACTCTTCAACGAGTATATCGCATTCAAGCTTTCTATCAAAGCCCTCAGCCGCGAGCTCTTGTATCGCTTGTTTGGCAAGGTCGATCGTGACGTCGAACTTTCTGGCAATCTGTTTGGGCGTGTCAAAAGGATGTTTAGCTGCGAACTTTTTTATAGGCTTGATATGTTTCGGGTCAGAGCTTTTAGCGCTGCGCGGTTCGATCGCCCCCCTGTTGCGCAACACCGATATGAGTGGTGGAAACTCTTCCTTAGGAAGCCCCAACGCTCGCATCACCTCGTCGGTCGAAAGTTTCGGGCGCCTGTTAAAGAGCTTCGCCGCGCGCTTGCAAAGATCGTCCGGAAAACGTGACTTATTTTTTTTTTGGCGCCGCACCATTCCGATATTTTCGCATAGGGGACTCCAAATCGCGCCGCGATCGCCTTGTTCGTTTCATTAGGATGCTCGTTGTAATACCGAATAACATTCCGCTTTAACTCTGGACTATACTTCGATACCTTTGGAGCGTTTGCGGCAAGCAAGACGGAGACATAGTGCAAGGAAACTCCGAACTTCGCGGCGATCGATTTTTGCGGCTCTTGAGGGTGATCCCGACGATATTGTACGATTTTTCTATTTAGCCCCCTGTCGTTTTTGCCGCACCAGACCGAAACATATGCCCTGCTAACGCCGAATCGTTCGGCGATTGCGGTGATTGTTTCGCGAGGATGTGCGTCGTGGTATTGAACAACCTTTTTCCGTAGCTCTTCTTTGTCCATCATCGCCCCTCTTTTCGCTTCTGGCGCGCTTTTAGGCTACGCCGTCTCTTCAGTCGAAGGCGCCGCGAAAACGCGTTGTGCGGCGTCTGGCGCGCCATTGTCGCCTGTATTGGCGCTAACCAACTTCCTTAACCCTGTAACTCGCTATCATTAGCCGGTACGACTCAGTATCATTCAAAGAATGGCGCTGATTCTCTCGATCACGTCGGCAATATCCGCGTAGCTGTTTACTCGCCTGTTGCGGTAGATCGTGTCGATGAAACAGCTGTAGTCGTATAGTCCGAACCAGTCCTCAGCGCGGAGTTTTCTGGCGACAGCTACGCGCGCCTCAAAAGACGCTCGCTTAAACGCATAAACGGCGCGACTTTTTTTCTGCCGAATTCTTGAGCTGGTTCAAGACGAAACCATAGTCGCCCAGCTTCTCTCTTGCCTTGCCGACAATTAGGCCCGCTAGATCGTCGGCGTAGACGTCGAACTCGCCGTCGGACGCGTCGTTGATAAAGACCGCCCTTTCGCTGTAATCCATGTCGAGATAAATCTGAATCGCCTTGTCGCGCAGCTCCTTTTCATCACTAGCTTCGGGCCCGGCGCCGGATTCAGGCTCGCTCTTTTTATCCAAAATCTGGCTGTGGTAAGCGTCAACGCGCTTTTCAAGATCTTCCAACAACTGGTCGTTTGTCAAAGTATTCATAACGCTCCTTTCAAGGTGTAGGCGGGTAGCAGGGCGGGGACCGCCCTGCCGAATTTGACGCGGGAAAAAAACTGCTGGTTATTGCAAGCGAAGCACGTCAGTGATGAAGTACTCTAGATCGTGGCGAATGTGGTTCATTAGCGTGAAAAGATTGTTAATCTGAGTCCGGAGTGCGCTGATATAGGCGGCGTCCGGCGCCGTTTCCGCGCGTTCTTCGCTAACATGTTCAAGAATGAACCTTGTCGCGGTGAGCTGTATTTGTCCCGCCGCACACTCGATCAGCGCTGCAACCAAGCGAAACCCGTCCATAACATCCGTCAGGCGCGGACTTTCAATCCGTTCCTGTTGTTCATTGTTATGGTTCCCCGGATCGTTGGCCATCTCGATGAAGTCTTTAAGGTCAGAAACCTCCCTGAACGTGCGCGCGATATCGTTGTATTTGCCCCAAATTGTTTTATTCCGAGCCGTGAAGTTCTTGCTGATGGAATTGATAAATTCTTCTGATAGTGGCTGGTTGCGTTTCATAGTTGTTACTCCTCGTAGAGTGGTGTAGTTAGTAGTTGTTAGAGTTGTTGTTGTGCGAGCCGTCAGAGACTGTCGTTGCCGCCTTGCCAGAGTTATTCCTGCTCAATGGGGCCAGACTCTTCGTAGAAACTGTCCTCGAGGAACTGGATCCGCCCCTCTTCTTCTTCGTTGTAGCAGTAGGGCCCAAGCTCAGAATCTGCGGCGGCGTCGATGCTGAGAAGCTCCTCGATCGTCTTGCCCGCGTAGCGCTCGTCGTTGCCGTACTTGTAAAGAAGGTCAGCGTATTCGGCGTCGGTGATATAATCAGACATTTTCATTTCATTTTTCCTTGTTAACTAAGGTCTTTCGTGGAGCCTCCGGCCCAATAACGCGCGGGCCGAAGGAGGGTGGATTAGTTGTTCAGGCGGATTCTTCTTTTTCCTCTTCCTTAGCCGCAGCGGCTAGCAAGTCGAGGATGAAACGGAGACCGCTTTTTTGTTCGCGCGGAAGGCGGCGATAGACCGCGGCAAAGTCCGCCGCGGTTTTGTCTTCGCAAATGTTCTTCATTTTTTCTCTCCTGATTAACTCAATCACTAAACATCAGTATAGACATTTTGGCCAACTTGTCAATAGCTTTTTAGTAAAAAATTTTAAAAATTTTCTTGACATTCTTGAAAACCCCC
>DUTM01000111.1 GCA_012842085.1 Mycobacteriales bacterium
CCGTTGCTATGCGGTTGTGCACACTTGTTCGTCTGTCTCATTGCTACTATACCTCCGTCCGACTGCCCAGGCGCAAAAAAGAGAGCCCCAAAAAAGAGGCTCTCTATACTCACTATTCGTTCGGCGTTAATGGCAGGTGGCAGAACCGGGCTTCAATCATGTTGTAATTGCCAGCCCACAAGCTTGGGCGCAGAGTTCTCTTAGTTCTCGGGCGGTAAGAGGTGATCAGGGATTTCCAGTCCTATCTCCTTAAAATATTTCACTGTCCCTGGATGATATGGGATTGTTGCTGCACTTGTATTATCCAGGTTGCTAGCCGTTTCAGGGCTAGTGTTTTTTATAATTGTATCTCGATGTTCAAAAGTTGCTTTAACAACCTCGTACACAAAGGACTCTGGCAAGTCTGCACGGCAAGTGTAGTTTACGTATCCTCCAAAATGTACTTTGTCTTCAGGAACACATTTAAGCGTTCCGGCTTTTAATGTTATGGGAAGGTACTGCGGGAACATATTTTGAAAGCGTTCGAAATCTTCTCCCTCCAGGAATAGCAACTGGGTCTTACCTGTAGACCTTTCATACTCCACTGTTGTCGAATTAGGAATACCCACGACGTATGCTGTAATCTGCTTGTTCTTTAGTGCTTCTACAGCATCGGTAGTCCTCAGTGCCTGGATTTTAGGATTAATGCCAAGACATTCAATGATGCGCTTTCCAATCTGTTCGTTAGAACTTCCCTTAGAACCGGTAGCCACTATTTTCCCATCCAGATCTCTAATTGACGTAAATCCATAGTCAACGTCAGTAACGAACACTTGGCAATTAGAGTATCCAGGAAGCAGAGTTCTCAGCTGCCTGTGCTTAGGCTTGCCTTCAAAGACTCCTTTGCCATTATACGCTTCCCAAGCTATTTCCGTTGTCACCATACCAATTGGTATCTCTCCGGCTTCTAGCAATTGGGAGTTTTCGACTGCCGCACCAGTAACCTCGACAGTTGCATTAAGCTCCGGGAATACCTGCTGCAGAACGCTAGCCAATGCACTTGCGCCCACGAACATGCCGCCACCTGGTGTAGCTGCCCCTATTGGCACATTTCGGGGCCAGTTCTCTCTGGGGTCAGCATTAGTTTCTTTTCCAGAATCCGTTGCCGGAGTTGACTTGGTACATCCTGACGATGCCATTAGCAAAACGCAAAGGATGCACCCAATACTAATCCACAGCTTCCAGGACTTCTTCATGTCAGTACAAGCTCCTTTTTGTAGATTTTATAAAAGTAAAAACCGTTAACCTACTCGTTCTACCATCTCACTTGGAGAAAGGCCGTTTAAGCCAAGACTTTTTAACGTTCTTCCCATCTTTCTGAAATCTATACCCTTTGCTGCCGACGCTACTTCAATAAGCCCATCACAAACCGGTGTTGGTAACCCAAATTGACGACCGAGGTCAGATATTGGCACTAATCCCATAGGCACATCTTCCATAATATATCTTGGGGGGACTGAGGCAGAGGACTCAGGAACCTTTCCCATTTGCTGATGCAATTCCTTTTTCTTTGTATAGCTCATCTTCAACCAATTTTCCCTTGCGATTTTAGGGAATCCAAAGGCTTCAGCAATCATCAGCCTTTCCTCATCGAGCTTAGTTGTAACATGTCTGGAAGCAGACGAGTGCCATGAGTCAAAGTTGAAATGGCCGGTTGGAGGTTCGTTCTCCAACCTGGTTAGGCTAAGAAGAGTAATTGGTACATGTCCAACCGGATTAGTGTTGTTAATCCCAACTTCCAAAACACTTGACATTGGACGGAGCCAAGGGAAAATTGGTTCGAGTTGGCTCATTACTCTCTCAATGCGCGATGCTGGTAGAGTTGCACAGTGCACCACTTCTTTCATCCCTTTGATACCAACAGCAGCTGGCCCTACCATTCTGGCTGCATATGGCAGCAGCCTTAGCTCTAATAAATCTACACCTTCTACCCCAGCCTGTTGAAATTGATTCTTAAACACGATTGAGCCGCCAAAGTACGAAGGACTTAATACCACGATTTGTCCATCGGATACTACGTTTGCGAGCGACCGGGCAACGTCATCGTGAGCAGCGGCAGTTGTAACAACGATAATGACATCCGCTTGTTCAACAGCCTCCCCAATATCTGAAGTTGCATGATGAATCGGTGCAAACCCAGATCGATAAGACCCTATCATTTCAATTCCGCCTTTTTCCTGAACAGGAGCAAGTACTTCAGGAAATTTGTCGTGTAACCGTACCTCAAACCCTTGAAGAGCCAGATCCCCAGCAGTGGCAAGACCTCCGTTACCTGCGCCGACTACTGCAAAACGCATTTTGCTTGACATTTACTGTTGCCTCCTTCTTTCAAATATCTATACCCTGGCATATTTCTATCGCTGCCAGATTTCTTTCAACACCCTAACAAAATTACCACCCAGAACCTTCTTAATGTCTTCTTTCCCATATCCCCTACGTGCCAAACACCGTGCGATATTAATCATTTCAAGATGTGTCCCTAACCCCTCTGGGCGGGGGTCGTAGTACTCTGTCGGCCCTTTACCAAAAACGTCTGGTCTTAATGGTCTCCAATGTCTAAGGCTGGATGTAGGAGGAGTCTGTTTTTTCTCAATCCACTTGACACAAAGGTCGCTACCCCATCCAACGTGATCGATTCCCACAAGGTTAATCACATGCTCCATGTGATCTACTACATCCTCAACTGTTGAAGGGAGTACTTCTAATGTTTCTGGGTTTCTTTTTGTGAAGGAAGGGGACAAGCAAATACCGATAGCACCGCCCTTCGAAGCCAAAGCTCTTATCTGATCATCAGCCTTGTTCCTGCCGTACGCATTACACAGAGCTCTGGTCGACGAATGCGTGATAAGAACCGGCTTCTCAGACGTCTCTATTGCATCCATAGTTGTCTCGTCAGCGCAATGGGACAGATCAATAGCAATACCAAGCTCGTTCATACGCCGAACCACTTTTCGGCCAAAGTACGTAAGCTTACCGTAACTTAATTCGCAGCATCCCGAACCAACGTAATTTTGTGCGTTGTAGGTAAGCTGAATTATACGAACGCCCAAAGCGTAATAGACTTCCAAGTTATCCAAATCGTCTTCAATAGGCTTGGCATCTTGAAATCCTAAAATTACTCCAAGCTTTCCTAGCGCCTTCGCCTTTTCAATGTCTTCAATACACTCAACCAGTTTGAACAGGTGTGGGTTTTCGGACACAGTTTTACGGTACCTTATAACATTGGCTACTCCCTTTGTAAAGTTATGAGGCCAATGCGCGACTGTAAAGTTCCCAACAGTAATACCGCCCTTTAGTATTTGTTCTGCAGCGTCCAAATGGTCAAGATTACCCCACGTAAGTAAGCCGTCAAAGACGATGGCTTCTTTGTATGCCTTCAAAGCTATTTCTTCCTGGTCTTCTGTCAATCTCAGCTGAAACAACCTCGTTACCTCCTTCGTAACACAGTACGCCCTCTTCGAGAATCGAACCAACATAGGAATCAATTATTGATTCACGTCATCGGTACACCTCCCACAAGTAATAGTAGCCATGTGGTTCTATGCATTTATGATTACAGGTGGGCACTTTAATAACCGATTAACAACAGCTAAGTCTACCTCAAGCCCAATACCAGCAGCACCACTTAACTCAATGTAACCATCCTCAATCACTAGAGGATTCCTTACAATATCTTCCTTAATTGCCCTAACTCCCACAGCGAATTCTGCTTCGAATTTAGTATTGTGCATTGCAGCCGCTAAATGCGCACATGCTGCACTTCCTAGACTTGTACTCATTTTTCCACTAGCAAAGATGGGGATTCCCAACGCTTCTGCTACAGCCGCCAACTTCGCAGACCATCTCAGACCACCCAAACGATGGGGTTTCACGTTGATAATGTCACAAGCCTGGGCGGTGGTCGCAGTTATTGCGTCACGAATGGAAAAGATGCTCTCGTCCAACATAACGGGTGTATTAAGGCCAGTACGCAGATTAGCTGTACCTTCAAGGTCCCACCTCGGAAGCGGTTGTTCGATTAACTGAAGATCGTATTCTTCCATCAAACGAAGTACCTTAAACGCCTCGATACGCGAATAGCCCTCGTTAGCATCCACCCTGAGCGGATAATTAGAAGGTAGTATCAGCCGAAGTTCTCTAAGATTTCTTAGGTCGCTTCTCCAATCCTGAGAACCTATCTTTAGCTTGACAGCTTTATACCCCAACTCGACTGCCTTCTGTGCATCTTCAAGCATCATGGGAAGGGGCTTCCAGAACAAGGACCAACCGCATGGAATCCTTTGATGTACTCTTCCTCCCAAAAGGTTATAAACTGGTTGGCCAAGATACTTTCCTACCAAGTCATACACAGCAAAGTCAATTGCTGCTTTGGCTGAATTATGTCCAGGAATTACCCGTTGCATCTTCTGGCAAATTCCCTCAATGTTTAGAGGGTTTTCCCCCAGAATTGCGGGAGCTAAAACAGTTTCTATTGTAATAGCAATGTCGGCCTGGCCTTCCCCGAAAAATGATACTCGCCCTCCCGTCTCCCCCCAACCATCCAACCCATCATCAGTCATAATCCTCACCAGCACCTCAGAAAGGCTATCTTCGGGTCCATGAGGGTTATCCTTCTTCCAGATCAAAGGAACATCGATACAATAAATCTCCACTCTAATAATCCTCACACCGACCCTCCTTCCCAAACCTCCGGCTTACGATGTTTTCTTACTATTTGTCCATAAAATTAGTCTCTTGCACACCACTCCTTTCCGGACTATGTAAACGGTGGTTAATCCAAGCTTGAAATACAACGATTCCGATGCCAAGAAGTAGCCCTGCAATATCCGTTAGACCTCTGCTGTCAATGAGGAGGACAGATACTATGGCATACAACATCCTGGTTAAAGGGGTAATCACTTTGCCAAGAGCCCATCCTTCCGTTGCGAAAGACATAAAGACTACTCCTAGAAGAGCAGTCAAGAAGCATCTTAGACTTTCTAGAGGCGAGCCTATCAACAAGAGTGCAGGATTGAGTGCAAAGACGTAAGGGATAAACAAGACAGGTAATACCATTTTAAGTGCTTGAAATCCCGTCTCAAGAGGTTTAGCCCCGGAGATGCCAGCAGCAGCATACGCTGCAATGGCAACGGGTGGAGTAATCCCCGAAAATACAGCAAAATAAAAGATAAATAAGTGAGCGGCAATTGGTTCCAGACCTAACCCAATTAATGCCACCCCAAGGATGGTCGAACACAGTAAATAGCTTATGGTCGTAGGCATCCCCATTCCAAAAACAATGGCTACTAACATGCAGAGCATTAATGCTATTATTACGCTGCCGCCCGAAAGTGCTGCCACCAAGCCCGCAATCTTTGTGCCAAGGCCAGTTAGGCCAATAACAGCTCCAATCATTCCTGCGCACGCACAAACAGGTGCAATTCGAGATAGAGACACAACTCCATCTTGCAATGCAGTGATTAAAGCCCTTGCTTTTTCAACTGGAGTTCCAGACCCGTATAGCATCATAACGATCGCCGACGTAAAAGTTCCCCAAAACGCCGACCTTATTGGTGTTGCACCTTTGATAAACAGCAGGTAAACAAGGGTAAGAATTGGGACCAAATAAGGAAACACACGGCGAAACTCAAGCTTGTCTTGGTTGCTCTCATGAACGTTTGTTCGGGTCATCCCAAGTTTTCTAGAACGCAAATCTACAACCATCCATGCTGAAATAAAGTAAAGAATAGCCGGCAGAATCGCACTCCTAGCGATAGTCGTATAAGGAACTCCTAGCATCTCGGCCATCACAAATGCTCCTGATGCCATAATAGGTGGCATTATCTGGCCGCCCGTCGAGGCAACAGCCTCAACCGCCCCGGCAAATACATCGCTGTATCCTGTCTTTTTCATCATTGGGATTGTGAACGTCCCAGTTGCTAGAACATTAGCGACAGCACTACCACTTATAGTCCCAAAAAAGGCGCTACTTACCACAGCGGTCTTCGCAGCTCCACCGGTCGAACGCTTGGTTAGAACCTTCGCAACAGAAAGAAACAGATCTCCGACTCCTGTGGCCTGTAAAACCGATCCAAATATAATAAACATAGCGAGCGTGCTAGCTGCTACAGCTGTAGGCATTCCCTGAATTCCATCATAGGCATAAAAAGTCACCAATATTCTTTTTATGGAATACCCACCATGTCCTAAAGGTCCAGGGATATACTTGCCGCAGAAAGCATAGAGGAAAAACACCAGTGCCAATAAAGGTAGTGTACTGCCAATAGTAAAATAAGTGGTCAAGAGAACTGTAATGATAGCAAAACTAGCCATTATAAGATCAAGATTTGAAGCAAAAAGCCCACCCCGAAAAATTACATCGTCCAGATAAATGGAGGAATAGGAGAAACCTAGTAGAGGGAGCAAGATGAGTATCAAGTATAGGATAAAACGGTTATCCTTAGCTTCGCTGGCCTTTGTCAACAGAACTAAAACTGTCATTAATAGTAGATGGTTTCCTCTTAAGAAAGCAGCCTTTGTTGGATAAAAGACCAGAACCGTTATATAAAAACAAGCACCTACTGTTGCAATGACAGAGATTATCACCTTGAGAAACCTGTTTCTGTCCATTCAGTATCCCCCCGAGTAATTGTTCAGCAGACCTCAGGATTGGCGGGGTGCCTATTCCCCCCTTACAGCAACATTAGTCAAGGGTCCCAACCTATTGCCAATGGTCAAACACTAAACACATATCTGGCTTATAATCGCTGGTCAAGGTATAATAGTCTTAGGCCCCGGAACGGTGGTATGTATTGCCGTGCATCCCACCGTCCGAGTTATATGCTTTATTTACCTCCGAGAGATCCCTGCTTCATCCCACTCTTGAAAAGCGCTATACACCGACGCGCCCCCAGTTTCTGTGCGCTTACGCTGGGGTTGCGCTTCAGAACCGACCACAGCTGTTTTCGCGCTTACTATCGCAGTGGGTCTCTCAGCTTATGAATAAATCACTCTCCTTCCCTATCTTGTAATCCTGATTCTTTTACATGTTCTGCTCAGATCCATTCCCGTTTTTAAGGGTGACAAATGAAGCATCATTTAAAACGTTGAATTAAGTACTACGGTATCCCACGCGCAACAGTTACGTACCGTCCCCCCTTCCTTATGTCTTAAATCATGTAGAAACTGGCCCTGTCCCACTTTGAATGACATGTCCCCAGAGACACGTACCGTTTCCACTACTTTATATTTTAAGGGAAACATGGTGTGTCTGTCAAGTGGTTTCCCTAGCATGTTGAGGTTAATTCAGTGCTGTATTACAAGGGGGATCGGAAATATGAAGCAACATCGGTTTTCTGAGCGCTTGGTTGAATTACGAAGAGCCCAAAATTTAAGTCAATACTCCTTGGCTGAGCAACTAGGGTTTACTCGAGGTCAGATTGCTAACTACGAACAAGGAACTCGGGAACCGGATTACGCAACACTTATTAAGCTAGCCGATTTCTTTGCAGTATCAGTCGATCATTTGTTAGGTCGCGTTACACCAACATCCGTTAAAGATTATAAAGAGCAGGGTACCAAACCCGTAATTGAGTCGGAGTACGCCCAGCTTGTTCATGAATTGGTCCAACGGCATGATCTTCAAGCTTTGCTAGAAGAAGCCCGGCATCTTTCACACGAATCTGTCCAACGAGTAATTCGGTACATAAGATTGGTAGAGAAGACAAATGATCAAAAGTAATGAGTTGCACAAATTGTGTCTTGTTCAGCTCTTACTTCTGTCGTTGCCGATACCGCGTAAATACAACAGGAGCCTCCGATAAAGGCTCCCAATTAAGTTCCAAATTGTTCCAGATGCCTAGTACCATCTTGGTGCCGGCCAAAGCAAAGGTGCTTATAGACATAAAACAGTCAGGGTGTTTCATAGACTACCCCTGACTTTATTAATTTAATTCACGGGCCTCCCGACGCATACGTCTGAGAGAGGCCCTTCAATTTCAATGGTTACCAAGATTTTTCCGCCACTAATTCATATTGACAATCACACCAGTACGACCTCGTGTAACCCTTCACCTGTCATGGCAGCCACACCAGCCGTAAGAACCGTCCCCATGACAGGCTGCGTTTTCCTTCAGATTCCACCTCGCAATAGACACCCTTGCCTTCGGTAATGGTGCCTGCTGCCAAGCCCATAGCGGACTTTCACCACCAAGCTATCGCCCATGCAAGGTGCACTGAAAAAAGCACCCTTTTAATCAGGTGCCTTGGCTAGGTGTCTTTGCGTAGAATGTTTAAATACTCTTCGTAGGCAAAGACCCGGTTTCTTTGAACATTTTCCGTTTGCCTTAAAATACCCAGCTGGATAAGTTTATTTACAGCATTGGATGTTGCGTTAAAGGATATCCTTAATTCTTCACTGGTTTTCTTTATGTCAATGATGGGGCTGCCCTCTAGGTAATTAAACACCTTCATGATGGTTTTGGCAGCTTTCCCCGTGTGTTTTACGATTTCAGTATTCTTACTGAAGCTCTCCAGTCAAGTTGGTTCGATATTCACCTGCTCTGTTTTTCATTGGCTACACCACCTGAAATGAAATAACAAGCTTAAAAAGTCTTTGCTTATTTCATTCTACCACGCATGGTGCAATAGGGGGAGTGTATTTTGTATTGTTATTTCATTTTACCCAGATTTACCAAATAATATACCTTTTCCTTTTGTCATATTTCAAAATGCATTGGGTTGTTTTAACGCCCGCACACAAGCATAGACCGCCGAGGTGGCCACTACATGAGCGATGGTACCTTTATTCCAACCCATCGTGGCCACCGCTCTTCTAATTACCAGGTTGGTGTATGTGTTTGGCGGGACAAAAGGTCGCTATAAAGAGCTGCAATTATTTTCCGTGGCTAATAATATAATCATCCATATACTTGATAAATCTATTTGTCGCCCCTCTACCGGCACCGGAACCATCAATGTTAATTTCACAGGGTAATGTTTCCTTTATGATTGGATGATCAGCTTCTAGAGCCGTTATCGAAGGCTCGTCCTCTTTAATGCTAAGTACATAAAATTCGTCATGGGACATATCACCCAATATTAGCTCCGGTACCCCGTCTGCATCGACATCATATAGTCTGGCGCTCCCCACTCCATTAAGTCTGCTGAGTATTTCTAGTACGTCTTCGCTGCATAATTTCTGACCCCTAGTTGATTCAATCACATCCGCATATAATCTGGCCCAGTAGTTGGGATAATCCCTTATGTGCATCTTGGATATATCGTCTAAATCCATGCCCACATTTAAAAATATATCACCATATGAAGAAGTGCTTAGGGCCCTAAATCTAGAATCCTCTAGTATATATGTTCCCCGTAATGCTATTGCTCCATCGAAAAGTCTTTCCAGTATAATTTCATCATTTATCACCTCTGTCTTGGACAAATAGGCAATGTTTTTATTATGCTCATCTATTTCCCAGGTGCCAGAAACAGGTTTCATCTCCGTAAACCAATTGAGATTAAAATGGTACTCCCCGTTTTCGAGCAGCTCTACATATGGAATGTATTCCTCTTGGGCATATGTTTCTTCTGATAGCTTTTTACTCTTGTGATCATAGACGCATATGTATTCCCTATATTTGCCAATCCAACTTTCCCTATCGCCGGTATCAGATGCCACAGCCGTATCTTCTACCTCATCCATTGGGTCTTTTCGCACATTTTCATTTTCTTCTGTATGGTCATGGATACTGTCAATAGCGGTGTGCGCGTTGTTGGTTGT
This sequence comes from Mycobacteriales bacterium, assembly GCA_012842085.1. GTDB lineage: Bacteria > Actinomycetota > Actinomycetes > Mycobacteriales > Mycobacteriaceae > Lawsonella. The sequence continues at coordinate 9,803 of DUTM01000111.1, forward strand.
ACAGGATGCAACAAAAACTACTACGAGGCCCATCAATACTAATATAATTACTGGACTTA
>DUTM01000037.1 GCA_012842085.1 Mycobacteriales bacterium
CAGATAATTTTTTATCTTTATCAAATGGAACTATTCCCATATGTAAATGGGGAGTAGATTCATCAAGATGAACTGTAGCATATCTAATATTTTCTTCTCCAAAGTTTTCTTCAAAATATTCTTTAGCAGTAATAAAAAATTTTTTTGTCTCTTCATCAGATAAATTTTCAAAGAACTTTCTGTCGCTAGTGATGATCCATTCATTAATTAATACTGCATCTTTTCTAACTGCCCTGGTGGTAGATTTATTTTCATTTATAAAGTTTTCAATATCTTTTTTATAATTATCAGTACGATCAACCAGATCATAATTTAATTCAGAAAGAGAAGTATCAATATCAGGATTAGAATGATTTTTTGTTTTTCTCTGATTATGATTTCCAATTCCTATTAAGTTTTCTGCTTTCATCTTTTGCATTCTAGCAACTATCATTGACATAAAATCACTCCTTCAAAAACCTAATGTATATACAATATTCGGGGTAGCTTCCATGTAAAGTATAACACACTATACCTTACAAAGTAAGGTGTGTGGTCTGCGACGCTAAAAACCTTTCAGCTTCCAGCTGAAGCAAGTGTAAGTTCATCACTTGCAAAAGATTAAAACCTTTCTTTTTTTACGGAAAAAAAGAAAACAAAAAAACGACCATCGCCAACTAGGTAGAAAAATAATTTATTGGAGATGGTCGTTTAGAAAAGTAAAGGATCAGGTAGTATTTTTTAAAAAACCACTTAAAAAATCTCCACCTTTTACTCCTTGACTTTTCTATTTTGTCCATTGACTTTTGATTACCAAAAGCCAACTAGAATAAAATTTTAAATTTTTTTGGCTTTTGTTTTTTTATTATAATGGACAAAATGTCTTTATTCTATGTTTAATTCTAATTTATAATATAATTCAATATCTTCTGCGATTTTTTCAGCATCTTCTTTTGTAATATTAACCAACCATTTCTTCAATTCATTAATTGTAACTATATCTTCAATAGCTTCAACATAACTTTTCTTTATCGCCTTAATGCCACCACTCTGAATTTCAGCATAATCCATAAGTTCAGAATGTATTGCTTCTTTAGATAAATTTGTTTTCACAACAAAAGTTATTGGGAACTTTAACACTTTATCTATATCTAAAAAATATTTATTATAATTTCCTGATTCAGTAACTTGAAAGAACCTTCCTAGCGGTCTCATAACAAAATCAATACCACCATCATTAGCGTTTGTTCTACCTGTTTTATATAACTGGAGATAATATTCTTTTAATTCATCTTTTGTATAACCAATGAAAATTTTTGTCTTTGAATAATAGTTTGCTAAAACTGCATATGCTACTATTTCAAAAACTCTCGCTTCACTATCTTCACTTAATAACCCAGATATAATTTCTTTTTTCTTATCTACATTTTCTTCATTTTTTAGTTCTTCAATATTACTCAATAAGCCTCGATCTTTTTCTATTAATAAAGATACATATTTTTCTACAACACTTATATAAATATCAGATAAATCAACTCCGTCTATATATATATAATCTGGGTGAATCATATACTTCCCTTCGTTAATTAAAATAACACTTTTCTGTGGATTTAAAGCTATCTTATTCGCAAATTCACCATTTACTCTTGAGTTCAAAGCATGATTTTGAAGTTTCTCACCACCATACAAAGTACGCATAAAATTAAATATTTTTGTATATGGAAACCCTTCAAAATTTAAATATTTTTCCTTATCATTAGTAAAATTATGTTTCTTATAAAAATACAGTATTCCATATAAAGAATACCAGTTAGCAAGTGATCTTCTCGTTTTTACATTTCCATAAATTGCATTAGATTTTAAGTTGAAATACTGTAACAATTCACTTTTATTGTATACTTCTATTGCTTTATCTTTTGTTTGAAATTCATTTAAAAGTATTTCATATATGTATTTTTCCATATTAGATATCAAACCTCAATTCTTCATATTCCAATTCTTTCTTGACATGATCCTTTTTAGATTTATTATTAGTAACTCTAGATTTATCTTTCTCTAATTTTTCACCATTATATTCATCAGTAATATCTAATCTTCTCAGACCTATCTTTACATATTCTGGGTTTAAATCTATCCCTATAAACTTTCTATTTAATTTTTTAGCTACAGCACCCGTAGTAAATGTTCCACCAAAAGGATCAAACACAAGGTCATTTTCATTTGATGAAGCTTTGATTATCCTATTTAAAAGACTTTCTGGTTTTTGAGTTGGGTGATTTTCATATTCAGCCATTCTATATCTCACCCTAGTAAATTCCCAAACATTACCTGGAACCTTTTCTGTATTATATGGTTGCGGTGGATTTTTTCTATAGTCTATAAGTTTTCTTTTAGCTCCTGTCTTTGCTTCTACCAATATATCGTCAGCATTAAATGTATATTTAGAGTTTTCGCACTTAGTCACCATTAAAATAGGTTCATATAAAGAACCATACATTTTCTTTGATTGAACACCTGAACTATCATAACTCCATACAATTCTAGATAGGACATGATAATTTTCTTGCATATATACATCAATATAAGGCATATATTGAGTTGCAGTCATTAAATACATTGTTCCATCTTTCTTAAGTAATCTCATGGCTTCGTTAATCCAAAGCTTATTCCACTCTACATATTTCCTAGTATTTTCCCAAGAATCTTTATTATTTCCAAAATTCTTGCCTATATTGTATGGTTGATCAGCAAAAATCAAATCCACACTATCACTTTCCATTAGTTTCATAACTTCAATTGAATCTCCTAGCACTACAGCCATATCTTTCTTTTCATGAATTTCATATATGCTCTTTTTTAGTACATCAATATTTCTTGTATATTCCACCTTTTATATCCCCTTTTTAAATATCTTTTGCCAAATACTCTTATTTTTCTCTAACTCTAACTGATGCTTTAGTTCTAATTTTTCTATTTCTTGTTGGTGAAGTTCTTTTTCTAATTCTTTTATTTTAACTTTATCTTCTTCTGCTTCTTGATCCTTCATTTCTATCTGCCTTAAAAATAATTGATTATATTGCTTATTTTCTTCTAATTGTTACCTTAAAAATATAATCTGATTTTTATAAAAATGAATATTATCATCTGCCAGAATTTCACCTTTAATACCATACTTTTCTTCTAGCTTGTCCATACCTAAATCAGTAGCATGAAGAACTCTATCTACCTTTTTATGGTACTCTGGATCACTTTCTATAAACCTTTTAATGGTGTTATAGGTTGCATCAATTCTTTTCTCTATATCGCTAATTTTCAAGACCTTCACCCCTTGAGTTGAGTTTGAACTCAATTGAGCTCAATTTGAGTTCAATTGAGTTCAGTATATCACATCAGCTTTGTATAG
>DUTM01000039.1 GCA_012842085.1 Mycobacteriales bacterium
GAAAGGATACCGCCTAAAAAGGCAAGGGTGAAAGGGTGAGGTAAGAGCTCACCGGCAGTCTGGTAACTGACTGGCTTTGTAAACCCCGTCTGGAGCAACACCGTGGTGGGATAATGGAGATCCGCAGTCCCAAGGAGGTGGCTCGAGCCTGTTGGAGACAATGGGCCAAGATAGATGACTGTTCTCGACAGAACCCGGCTTATAGGTATACTCGAAAGCATATTGGAGGACAAAATGACTTCTGAAGCTTATCTGTCGCGCGGGGTCTCTCCGACCAAGGATGATGTGAAAGCTGCAATTTCACAACAAGATCCCGGATTATTTCCCGGTTCATTTTGCAAAATTATCCCTGATCCGGCAGGGGATCCGGAGTGGTGTGCTGCGTTCCACGCTGACGGTGCCGGCACCAAGTCAGCTCTAGCCTATTTAATGTATCGTGAAACCGGTGATTGTACCTGGTTTGAAGGGATTGCCCAAGATTCTTTAGTAATGAATTCTGATGATCTATTGGCAATTGGTGCAACAGGGCCTTTTTTACTGTCGAATACTATTGGCAGAAATGCTCATCGCATTCCCGGCGCTGTTTTAGCCAGCATAATCTCCGGATATGACAAAGCAATCTTACGTCTGGCTGAATATGGAGTGAAAATACTAATGACCGGAGGTGAGACGGCTGATGTTGGCGATCTGGTTAGAACAGTTATCTGCGACAGCACTATGATGGCGAGATTGCCTCGTAATGAAGTGATTAATACAGGTGAGATCATATCCGGACTGGACATTATTGGGCTGTCATCGACCGGCAGGGCAGTGTATGAAGAACAAGAAAATTCCGGCCTTTCCTCTAATGGTTTAACTTCAGCCAGACATCTGCTTCTGCATCATGTCTATGCTGAGAAATACCCCGAATCTTATTCTGAAACAATATCTGACGATAAAGTATATACGGGTTCATATCTACTTGAAGATAAATTGCCCGGTAGTAACTTAAGTATTGGAGAGGCTCTATTATCGCCTACCAGATCTTATCTGCCGCCGGTAAATGAAATGTTGAAGACACATCGTGAAAATATCCTTGGCATTATTCATTGCACTGGCGGCGGACAGGTAAAGTGCATTGATTTTGCCCAAGGTATCCGGTATGTCAAGAATAATCTGTTTCCAATGCCGGCCTTATTTAAAGCCATTCTTGATACCGGTCAGATTAGCGAGAAGGAAATGTACCAGGTCTTTAATATGGGTCACCGTATGGAAATCTATTGCAATCCGACTATTTCGGCTGATCTGATGGCAATTGCATCTAAGTATCATGTTGAGGCACAAATCATTGGGCGGACAGAAGCATGCGCCGGGGATTACAATGAAGTTGTGATTGGCAGCTTTTCATGGCGTAAGAATCTAAAATAACAAATAATCCGATTGATCGGGACAATCCTGCCGGATTCGTGTATTATAAGCAGTACAGCTATTATTTTTCTTCATTATGCATATAGGGGTTTGGGATCTGCCTCAAATATATTAAAATAAAAATCTAGCTGATGACTTAGATATATTAGAGGAATTCAATGGCTGTCAATCGGTATGTGCCCGATAATGCGCAAATAGATAAATTGTGAGGACAAAAACATGACAAGAGGACTAAAAGATTATTTTGGCGTGACTGATAAGTCAAATGTTTGCAAGGGAACACTCCTGGGGCTATTGGGTGGAGTAATTATTGGCGGGGTTGATTGTGGTGCCAGCAGTAAGGC
>DUTM01000036.1 GCA_012842085.1 Mycobacteriales bacterium
GACCTCTTGGCGGTTCATGGCCGCTCACCTCCCATCAGCCCCTCGGCGAGGTTTTGCCATCGGTGAACGTGCCGGAGCAGCGCGAGGAGGTCCTCGGCCCACTCGTCGATAAGAGAAGAGGGGTCAGGCACGGTCCAGCACCCTCATATATCGTACCCGCGCCCGATCCGCTCCATCGCTGTATGGATAGTTAACTCTCTGATTAGGCCCAGGGTCACCTCCCTCTCGCAACATCCCTTCTGGCAACCCCATTGCAAGCTCCGCTTTTCGCATCCGGCTTTCAGGCTGCTGGGGCATCATCAGTTTGATCCGATTTGACCACCCGACGCCAGAGAAAAACCACTCCTTAAACTCGGTAAAATGCTGCCAGTAATCATCGACTATGGGGAGCGTCGCGATCGGGGTCGCCGGGTCGGGGCACCACGCAGTAAAACTGATCCCGAGCACCCCTTTTGGAGTCATCTCCTTCCATCGCTTGATAACCCCTCGTAACGCGAGCCAGTCGTCCGAGGTCTCGCCCGGGAGCCCCGCGATCATAAACCATCTCACCCCCTTGCCGTGTGCGTTGAGCCATGAGGTACAGCCGACGAGATCGTCGTCAGATATAGGCTTACCGACGGCAGCCCTCAGGCGAGCGGAGACTCCCTCAACACCGAGCCGGATCTGCCTTGCGTGGGGGAGGCCGTGTTTTGCCAAAAACCGCACGCTGTATGATCCGTGGTCGACGGGGGGCAGCCGGGCAAAGAACGAGTGCTGTGCAGGGTCGTTGGAGAGGTAGTTTATCCGCTTTCCTCTCTGGAGCAGGACCTGTGCCGTAAGGACGAGGCTGTCGGGGTCGGGGTGCTCGCTGTATGTGTGCGCCCACGCCGTCTGGCAAAACGCACATTTGTTTTTGCAACCCCGGCCACACCAAAGCCGATATGCCCCGTCCTCGGCCTGGATCGGGGGCATGTCCCACGGGAACCCCTGATCAACCTCAACTCGGCGCAGGTCCCCATGCACCCACGCATTAGGTAACTGTTTTGCAGCATCCAGTCCCTCGTTGCAGAGCGTTTGGATGAACTTCTGGCCATCTCCGACGCACACGGCATCGGAGTCTACCCCGAGAGAGTAGGGGCTCGTGCTCCCCGCCCCGCCGACGATGATCGCTTTGCAGGGGTACTTTGCCCGGAGACGTTTGATATAATCCGCGTCTATCGGCGACGTGCAGGTTACGAGGACCGTGTCTGCATCGGGCAGAGGATATTCGTCCTCCCCGTTGCGGGCGAGGTCCCATGCGAGGTAGCGCGCAGCGAGCCCGCGCCCCGACTGCCGACCGACGGGAAATGCAGCGTCAAGGATTGCGGCACGCATCAAGCAACACCCCCTCAACAAACCCATGAAGATCTGGCTCGGCCTCGCACCGGGCAAAGAACTGATCATATACTTCTGTGGTCACCCGTACGGATATTGCCCCAAATATCAGCATCGTGCCGTCGGCTGCCGCCCCCTGCATCCGCTCCCACGGGCTCGCGCCAGAGGTTTCGCCATCGACGTCGCGATCGATTGTCTCAAACGAGGAGATATCGAACCCGGTCAACTCCACATCAAACCCGATCCTCGCCGAAGATCTGGCGAGCCTGGAGGAGATCGGGTTTGATGTGGAGTTGACCGGGTTCGATATCTCCTCGTTTGAGACAATCGATCGCGACGTCGATGGCGAAACC
>DUTM01000004.1 GCA_012842085.1 Mycobacteriales bacterium
GTTAGTGGTGGAGGTTGTGTCCTTGATCATACAGCCATTTTTACTTTTTATAAAGACGCAAGGATATCTCATGGCAGTCAAACACTATGACCTTCTGGTTATCGGAACTGGTTCTGCAAACTCCCTTTTTGATGAGCGGTTCGACAACCTCAAAGTAGCTTTGTGTGAAGAGAAAATATTTGGTGGAACTTGCCTCAATGTCGGCTGCATCCCCACCAAGATGTTCGTCTACCCGGCGGATAGCGTGAATCGCGCTAAAGAAGCAAGCCGCCTGGGTGTGGATATGACTCTCGATGAGGTGCGCTGGCCGGAAATCACCGCCCGAGTTTTTGATCGCATTGACCCCATCGCAAAAGATGGCGAGCGTTACCGTGTGGAAGACTGCCCCAATATTGACGTCTACGGTCATGCGGAGTTTGTTGGCGAAAAACGTTTTGAAGTAACCGATCGAAATGGCACAGACACCCATACCGTCACCGCCGACAGGGTCGTGATAGCAGCAGGTTCGCGCCCTTCAATTCCTCCGCTGGTAGAAAAATCCAGGGTCAAGTACTACACCAATGAAGACATCATGCGTATCGACCGGATTCCCGAACATCTCGTGATTATGGGGTCGGGATATATCGCCGTCGAATTCGCGAATGTGTTCTCCTCTTTTGGAGCCAAAGTAACACTGACCGGACGCTCGGATGTTCTGTTGAAACATATGGACCGCGAGGTTGCGGAAGACTTTACAAAACTGGCTAGCCGGAAATGGGATGTCCGCTTGGGCCAAAACACGACTGCCATTAACCAAGTAGAGAAACAACGGGAAGACGGCAGCACCTATTACGAAACCACCATCACTTTTGAGGATGGCAGCACTGCCACAGGAGACGCTTTCCTGGTAGCTACTGGCCGCACCCCCAATGTTGATCGTCTGGGACTAGAAAACGACTCGGGCGTGGATGTGGAGCATGGTCGGATTGTGGTCGATGAGTACGGCCGCACTACCGCCCCTGATGTGTGGGCGCTGGGCGACATATCTTCCCGTTTCCAGCTGAAGCACGTTGCCAACTCTGAGCTGCGCACTGTGCAGCACAACTTGATGGCTGAGTCCGAGGAAGATTACGAAACCCTCCAGCATGATGCTGTCCCTGCCGCTATCTTCACCCATCCCCAAATTGCTTATGTGGGCTTGACGGAAGAGAAAGCACGCGCAAAGGCCAAGCAGGAAAACTTCCCCATCACCGTAAAAGTTCAGAAGTATGGCGATGTGGCCTACGGGTGGGCTATGGAAGACCAACACGGTTTCTGCAAACTTATTGCCCGCGCCGATACTGGTGAACTACTGGGGGCACACATCCTTGGTGACGAGGCCAGTATGCTGATTCAACCCCTCATTCAGGCGATGAGTTTTGGACTTACCGCCCATGAGATGGCACGCGGCCAGTACTGGATTCACCCTGCGCTTACAGAAGTTGTTGAGAACGCCTTATTGGGTCTCGAGATTCAGTAAAGTTTAGGGTGAGACTGGAAGCAACGGCCACCTGGTTCCATACGCGACCAGTGGCCGTTTTGCTATTTGAATTACTTTCCCTAACTTTCAGGAGAAAAAATGAAACGCCCCGCTATTCTGCGCAGCGTAGGCGCTTTGCTGGCCTCTCTTGCATTACTGATTGCTCTCCCCTCTGCAGTAATTCCCACCGCAACAGCTGCCGAAGGCATTGACGTCGACACTATCGAGATGAAAGATGGCATCCCCACCTATATGAACCGGTGGGATTGCCGGTCCAAGAAGCATCCTGTCCCCGTGGTTATGGTGCATGGAACATTCTCTCGACAAGCAAACCAAATAGATGTCACCCACATGCTGAACCGGAAGGGTTTCTGCGTTTACGGTGCAAATATTGGCTATGACCCCAACAACCTAGTTACCAAAGTTCAGCCTGATTTGTATGGGACAGGGGATGTTGAAAAAACTACCCAACAGCTCCACGAGTTCGTGAAACTAGTGAAGCGCCGCACCGGCTCCAAGAAGGTTGACATTATTGGGCACTCACAAGGTGGCCTCATTATTCGGAACCTCATTACCAAGTACGCTCCGGATTCGATTCGTGTCGCCATCATGCTAGGCGGTACCCACAATGGCTCCACCATGAGTGGTCTTACCACCTTGGCTAAGCCATTCCTTCCTGACGGAGTTCGAGAAATAACGGCGCCGATCACTGGGCCCGCAGTGAGCCAGCAGATGATCGGATCCCACTTCATCACTGAACTCAACAAATACCCCAACACTTCCCCTGGTATCACCTATGTTGTTTTGGTGAGCCCGGATGACACCCAGGCAACCCCCTACAAGCAGGGTTTTATGACACCGGTGAAGGGCTCGAAAGTCTACAACATTGATGTTAAGGACTATTGCAAGGTGCCAGAGGACCACAAAATTGGCCATTCGGATCTTCATATTGATCCGATAGCTCTTTCGCTCATTCTGTGGGGTGTTTCGTATTCTCCCCAGAAGAATGCTGTCCCCAACTGCCATATGCGTCTTTAGTACTGGCTAATAACTGTGCCCTGGCTACGGACGGCCAGGGCACAGTTTTATGTTTATTAAAAGGCAGTGTTACAGCGGAGAAAGTTTTACCGCAGGGAATGATGCTTGGGGTCTCCGCTGCCGTCAGAACGAACGGTGAGCACCTCGTAGCTATCCTCGGTAACCACCAGTGTGTGTTCGAATTGGGCAGTCCATTTGAAGTCACGATTCTGGACTGTCCAGTCGTCATCCCAAATCCGGTAGGCCAGACTGCCCAGGTTAATCATGGGCTCCACAGTGAGGGTCATACCGGGTACAAGAACATCATCTACGGAAGGTTCATCGTAGTGCAGCACAGCCAAACCGTTGTGGAAGGTGGGGCCCACACCGTGTCCAGTGAAATCCCGGACTACGTTGTACCCGAATCGTTTGGCGTAGGATTCGATAACACGGCCAATGACATTGATCTGCCGGCCGGGACGAATGGCCTTGATTCCGCGCCACATAGCTTCGTGGGTGCGTTCCACTAGCAGCCGATGTTCTTCGCTGACGTCACCAGCCAGAAACGTGGCATTAGTGTCGCCGTGTACTCCATTTTTGTAGGCGGTGACGTCAATGTTGACGATGTCTCCATCTTGGATGACGGTTGAATCTGGAATGCCGTGGCACACGATTTCATTGAGTGACACGCAGCAAGCCTTAGGGAAATGGCGGTACCCCAAAGACGAGGGGTAGGCGCCGTGGTCACACATGTACTCGTGGGCTACTTTGTCGATTTCGTCCGTGGTAACTCCCGGTGCTACCGCTTCCCCGGCAGCCTGCAGGGCATCTGCAGCAATGGCGGATGTTTCCCGCATCGCTTCAATGACCTCTGGGGTTTGCACAAAAGGTTCCCCAATGGCTTCCTGTACGGTGTCCTTCCAGACATATTCAGGGCGTTCAATAGCTTCGGGAACTTTACGGATGGGGGTTTGTACACCAGGTTTAAGCGGACTGCGAGTCATCATCTATCTTTCTTGTTGAGTTAGTGCGCTCCACTTGTCAATAAACGTTTAGCTACTAGGCGAGCCCCTGCTCTTTAGCCACTTTGTTAGCAAGGTCGATTAACGTCGGCACAATCTCTGCTTCCGGGACTGTTTTAATAACTTTCCCTTTAACGAAAATCTGGCCCTTGCCGTTACCGGAGGCCACACCGAGGTCTGCTTCGCGAGCCTCACCTGGTCCGTTCACCACACAGCCCATGACGGCCACACGCAGTGGGAACTCAATATGTTTGAGGCCATTCTCTACTTCCTCGGCCAGCTTCCACACGTCCACTTGGGCACGGCCACAGGAGGGGCAGGAAACAATTTCAAGTTTCTTGGGCCGCAGATTGAGGCTCCGCAGAATCGATTCGCCAACCTTGATTTCCTCCACCGGAGGAGCAGACAGGCTCACCCGAATGGTGTCGCCGATTCCTTTGGACAGCAAAGTTCCGAAAGCGACCGCGGATTTGATGGTTCCTTGGAAAGCCGGCCCAGCTTCCGTCACCCCCAAGTGAAGCGGGTAGTCGCATTGGGCGGCGAGCTGTTCGTAGGCCTGCACCATGGTGACCGGATCGTGGTGTTTAACCGAAATGGCAATGTCGTGAAAGTCGTGCTCTGCGAAAAGTTTTGCTTCCCACAGGGCGGATTCGACGAGGGCTTCAGGGGTGGCGCTGCCATATTTCTTGAGCAAGCGTTTGTCCAGTGATCCGGCATTAATACCGATCCGGATGGGCACATTGGCTGCCCGCGCTGCGTCAGCTACTTCCTTTACGCGCCCATCGAATTCGCGAATATTGCCAGGGTTGACGCGAACGGCTGCACAACCAGCGTCAATAGCGGCGAAAATATATGCGGGCTGGAAGTGGATGTCTGCGATAACCGGCAGCGAGCTCTTGGAGGCAAGTTCCGCTAGCGCGGCGGCATCTTCCCGGCGGGGGCATGCTACTCGCACAATATCGCAGCCAGCTGTTGCTAGCTCGGCGATCTGCTGCAAAGTGGCGTCCACGTCGTGCGTCGGGGTGGTTGTCATCGACTGTACTGACACCGGATGGTCGGATCCGACACCAACATCGCCCACATAAAGTTGGCGAGTTTTGCGGCGCGGGGACAGAACTGGACTTCCCTGTTCCGGCATTCCTAAGTCAATATTTGACACTCTGAGCTCCTCCCAACGGTAAATAAACTGTGCCGTTGTGTCTTCATTTCATGGTAGTCCAGTACCGCGCTACTTCACTAGGCGGATTGGATTAACGACGTCTGCCGCAACCGTAATAATAAATAATGCAACAAGCAGGAACACCACAATGCTGGTGAGTGGCAACAGCTTGGAGTAATCAGCCGGCCCCACCGGTTCTTTACCGGCCATCTTGCGGAAAGCGTCCCGGATCTTCTCGTAGCAGATGACCACGACGTGGCCACCATCGAGCGGCGGCAGCGGAATAAGGTTGAATAACGCCAGACAGAAGTTGATCTGTGCCATCAGCATGAGGAACACCGACCAGGAGCCGAAAGCAAGCGCATCGCCTCCCGCAACCGAAGCGCCCACAATACTCATGGGTGTGTCGGCAGCACGTTCTCCACCGAAAATAGCTTTCACCAATCCCGGCATTTGTGCCGGTATTTTCACCAGGGCTTTAACAATGAGCTTGTTGATATCCCAGGAGAATTGGAACGCAGCGGGAACAGCTGTAGCGGCGTTGTAGTTCTTCATCGGTTCCAGTGGCTCTTGCCGAATACTGACACCAGTTACCGGCACCCGCACCAGATCCCCATCGCGTACCCGGTCTGCCTGTGTGGGAGTAATGACAAGGTCGCGAATCTGCCCGTCCCGTTTAATGGTGTAGGTGACGGTCTGGGGGGACTCTTGGGTTAAAGCGATGACTTGCTCAGTCTCGGTGATCTTCTCGCCATTGACTTTGAGGATAATGTCGCCAGCTTTTACTCCTGCAGCGGCTGCGGGTCCTTGCCCTTCGCATGTCTCGACACTGCCGTCTTTCAGTTGGTCAGCCACACAGGTCGTCTCTGCCACTCGCGTAACCATGGGGGAACGCAGGTTCGGCAAACCCCAGCCCACTGCCACCGAGTAGACCAAAATAACCCCAATAAGGATATTCGCGGTGATTCCTCCCAGCATGACGATGATCCGCTGGTAGGCGGGCTTTTTATACATCGCATGGGGTTTTTCTTCGGCAGTGAGATCCTCATCGAGAATCGTCATTCCCGCGATGTCACAAAAGCCACCCAGGGGAAGGGCTTTAAGCCCATACTCAGTGCCCTTGCGTTTGGTTTTAAAAAGTGTGGGACCAAAACCAATAAAGTAGCGGCGCACACGCATTTTGAAGGCTTTTGCGGTCAACAAATGACCAGCCTCGTGCAGGGCGACCGAAATCGCTATGCCGAGAATAAAGAGGATAATCCCGAGGGCAAAGGCCATTTACTTCTCCCGCAGAAGGTCGTGGGCACGCGCCCGCGCCCAATCTTCCGTTGCCAGAACATCCTCAACTGTTTGCGGTTGAGCACGCCACTGGTCAGCATCATTTAGAACATCTGCAACTGTATCGACAATTTCTGGGAAACGCAGCTTTCCAGCCAAGAAGGCCGCTGCTGCTTCCTCGTTAGCAGCGTTGTAGACGGCGGTCATTGTTCCACCCGCACGGCCGGCCTGGCGGGCTAACTCAACTGCCGGGAATACCTCGTTATCTAGTGGTTCGAACGTCCATTCATGGGATTGGGTGAAATCACAGGCGGGAGCGGCATTGGGGACACGATCCGGCCACAACATGCCAAGGGATATGGGGATTTTCATAGAGGGTGGGGACGCTTGCGCGATAGTTGATCCATCGCAGAACGTCACCATGGAGTGCACAATCGACTGAGGATGCACGGCCACTTCAATATTGTCGTAGCTCACCCCAAAAAGCAGGTGCGCCTCGATAAGTTCAAGCCCCTTATTGACCAGAGTGGCCGAGTTGAGGGTGTTCATCTCACCCATGTTCCATGTCGGGTGTGCGGCTGCTTGGGCAGGGGTAACGGGCCAAAGATCATCGCGTTTCCAACCTCGGAATGGTCCCCCGGATGCCGTCAACACCAGCTTTGCTACTTCCTCCAACTTGCCGGAGCGGAGGCATTGGGCGAAGGCAGAGTGTTCAGAATCCACTGGCACAATTTGTCCTGGTTTGGCACGTGCCATCACCAGCTCTCCACCTGCCACCAGTGACTCTTTATTAGCCAATGCGAGGGTTTCACCCACCTCAATAGTGGCCAGAGTTGGGCCCAAACCTAAGGAGCCCACCATGCCGTTCAATACCGTGTGGGCGGGTACTTCTTTCACTAATCGGGTGGCCGCATCGGGCCCCTCAAGAACGGCTACGCCGGTACGGTCTGTTACCTGCTGAGCTGCATCTTTATTGGCGACTGCGACATTGGTGATGCCGAACTCCTGGATCTGGTCGCAAAGTACGTCAATAGAGTGCTGAGACGAACCGCCGGCCGCCAAGCCGACAATAGTGAACATGTCTGGATTGTCTCGAACGATCTCTAAAGCTTGGGTTCCAATAGACCCAGTGGAGCCCAACAGGAGAATTGTGCGCGGTTGATTCACAGTAACTTCTTTCTACTTACTGCTAGTCTACTTTTCTTCGGCAGCTAACTGTCCACAGGCGGCTGCGATATCTTGTCCCCGCGAATCGCGTACCGTACACGGAACGCCTTTAGCTCGTACTCGTTTAACGAATTCGTCTTGGCGGTGACGGGGGCTGGCATCCCATTCGCTTCCCGGGGTGGGGTTCAAAGGAATCAGGTTCACATGCACCATTTGTCGCAGTTCTCGATGCAGGAGGGACCCCAACATGTCGGCGCGCCAAGCCTGGTCATTCACGTCGCGGATAAGGGCGTATTCAATAGACACGCGCCGCCCTGTGCGATCAGCGTAATACCGTGCCGCATCTATGACGTCAGCTAATGGCCACCGGTTGTTGGCGGGCACCAATGTGTTACGCAATTCGTCATCGGGGCAGTGCAGGGAGATTGCCAGGGTGACGGCTAAGTCCTCGTCGGCCAGGCGCCTAATGGCGGGTGCCACACCGACGGTAGAAACAGTGATATTGCGTTGCGATATTCCGAAACCGTAGGGGCTGGGTGAGGTGATTTGGCGGATTGCGCTAAGTACCCGCTTGTAGTTGGCGAGGGGCTCCCCCATCCCCATAAAGACCACGTTGGAAAGTCTGCCCGGTCCTCCCGGCAGCACTCCACTTTCCATATCGGCGGCAGCTACCCGAACCTGTTCCACTATTTCGGCAGCAGAAAGCTGTCGTTGAATTCCCAGCTGGCCAGTGGCGCAGAAAGGACAGTTTTGGGCACATCCTGCCTGGCTGGAAATACATAAGGTAGCGCGGTCGGGATACCGCATCAGCACAGACTCTAGAACAGTACCGTCAGGTGACTTCCACAGTGTTTTGCGAGTGGCGCCGCCATCCGCCTCGATGTAGCGGGTGGGGCTGAGGAGCTCCGGGAAGAGCGCGTCCTTGATTTTTTCACGCGCATCTTTGGGCAGATCCGTCATCTCCAGTGGATCTGCTTCGAAACGATCGTAGTAGTGACGCGCTATTTGGTCTGCCCGGAAAGCGGGAAGTCCAAGTTCCTTCACCTTCTCCTTAACTTGATCGCTAGTGAGGTCAGCAAAATGTGTAGGGGGAAGACCACGGCGTGGTCCACGTGCTACAGGTACTGGAATAGTCATCACTTCTATTGTGTCAGGAAAGATCAAATTTGTTCATTTACGGGAGTCAACGTGAAACAATTACT
Organism: Mycobacteriales bacterium; assembly: GCA_012842085.1. Taxonomy (GTDB): domain Bacteria; phylum Actinomycetota; class Actinomycetes; order Mycobacteriales; family Mycobacteriaceae; genus Lawsonella. The sequence goes on from DUTM01000004.1 coordinate 8,344, forward strand.
GTATGAGCACTGAAAATGATCTTCCTGTTGAAGAGAAATCCCCCACTGGAGTCCCTGTTCCGGGCAAAGATACTACCACTGTCATTAACCAAAAAACTGACGAAAAGAAGGAAGAAAAGAGCGCCAAACAGCCTCAGAAGCAATCTTCTCTTGTAGGCCTCACCTGGGTTTTTGCCTTTTTGGGCCTGATGCTTCTAATTTTCTTGCTGGTATTTGTTTTGCAGAATTTGCAGCGCGTAGAAATGACTATTTTCACGTGGACAACTGGTTATCCCTTAGGCGTGGGACTACTTCTGGCGGCGATTGCTGGTGCGCTCATCATGGCGCTCATCGGCTCCGTTCGGATCATTCAGCTGCGCCGAAAAGTGAAAAAACTTCAAAATCGTGAGAATAGCTGATCGCTGCTAGCGACCAAATAAAGCCGGAGTCCCACAAGATTGTGTGGACCCCGGCTTATTTTTTAGAACCAGACTCCCCCGGTGATGACATCTGCCAAAGCAATAACAACCCAGGTAACAGCGGCGCTGGGGAGCATGCCATCAACACGATCCATCATTCCGCCATGTCCAGGAATAAGGTTGCTCATATCTTTAATCCCTAGTTCGCGTTTGAACTGGGATTCGGTGATGTCTCCGAAGAAGTCAGAGAACGTCAACAGCACTCCTAGCAGCAGTCCCACCCACCAGGGTAGTTTCAGCAGGAAGATGGTAAGAAGAAGAGCTGCTGGAATAGCGAAGACCAGTGAACCAAGGATCCCTTCCCAGGATTTCTTGGGGCTCACTTTGGGGACAATAGGGTGTTTGCCCCATAAGACGCCGAAGGTGTATCCACCGGTGTCCGAACAGGCCACGATGACAATAAAGGTCAGCACAATAAAGTTGCCTTTAAGCGAGCTGTTCGTGGCGCTTTGGTATCCCATAAGCAGCACAGTGAAACTGGCTAGCAGCGGCACCCAAGCTAATAGGAAAATCCCCATTGTTGTGTCTCGGAGCCAGCCTTTGGGGCTCCCGGTGCGTCCGCTTGCAAAAAGCCGGATGGTGGAGAGCACCATGGTCGCCAGCACGAACGCCATGGCGAGGCCTTTGGTTCCTGCGAGAGCAGACCACAGGATCCCTTGCGCCACAATGTGTACCGCTATCCGCGGCAGTTGGTAGTCGCGTTCCTCCAGACGATCCAGTATTTCGTGGAGCCCCAGAATCACGAGGACAGCCACTACAGCAGCCCAGATTGCCTGCACTCCGAGAATGCTATCTACCAGCGCGGGCACACCCAGCAGCGCAAAAAGGATGGCGCCGCCAAAAATAATTCCGGAGCCGAAAGCAGCTGGTAGATTACGACCAGCTTTGCTTCCGGTTTTCTTTTGGGGAGTGTTTGACGAAGTTTCTGTAGAGGCTGACAACTGTTAAACCTCCATCAGGTCGGCTTCTTTATCTTCCACCATGGTGTCAATGGCCTCCGTGCTCTTCTTGGTGAGAGCATCCACGTCCTTCTCAGCTGCCTTAACTTCGTCTTCGCCGGCGTCGCCATCTTTTTCAATCTTCTTCAGTTCATCCATCGCATTACGACGAATGCCACGCACCGCAATCTTGCCTTCTTCGCCTTTAGAACGAGCCTGCTTAGTGAGCTCGCGGCGCCGCTCCTCGGTTAGCTGCGGAACGTTGATGCGCAGTACCTGGCCGTCGTTTGCAGGGTTGAAACCGAGATCCGAATTGCGGATAGCGTTCTCGATATTCTCCATCTGCCCCATTTCGTAGGGTTTGATAAGAACGAGGCGAGCTTCCGGAATATTGATGGTTGCCATCTGGGTAATGGGGGTCATTACACCGTAATAGTCCGCCATAACGTGGTTGAACATTGCGGCGGTGGCGCGACCTGCCCGAATGGTGCTCAAACCTTCACGGGTGTGGTCGACGGTTTTCTCCATCTTGTCTTCGGCATCTAACAGAATTTCGTCAATCATTTTTACTCTTTCTTTTGGTGATAATTATTCGGGGGAAACGAGCGTACCGATTGGTTCTCCACTTACCGCTCGAGCGATATTTCCCTTCTCCAATAGGTTGAAAACGAGAATGGGCATCTTGTGCTCCATGCATAGTGAGAACGCAGTTGCGTCAGCCACTTTAAGCTCTTTGTCGATGCATTCACGTGCGGTGACTTGGGGGAAGAATTCGGCATCCGGATTGGTTCGCGGATCAGCTGAATAAACGCCGTCAACCCCCTTTGCCATTAGCAAAACGTCGGCACCAATTTCGAGTGCACGCTGTGCAGCAGTGGTGTCGGTGGAGAAATACGGCATACCCATGCCGGCTCCAAAAATAACGACTCGCCCCTTTTCCAAATGGCGTATCGCCCGGAGAGGAAGATAAGGTTCCGCGACCTGCGCCATCGTAATGGCTGTTTGGACGCGCGTGGTGATTCCTCTCTGTTCCAGAAAGTCCTGCAGGGCCAGGCAGTTCATGACAGTCCCCAACATGCCCATATAGTCGGACCGGGAACGATCCATACCGCGCTTGGAGAGTTCACGCCCTCTGAAGAAGTTGCCGCCTCCAATGACGACGGCTACTTCAGTTCCCGCCTCCACAATCTCGGCTATTTGGGCCGCGACGCTATCAACCACGTCTGGGTCAACACCGACAGCACCCCCACCAAACATTTCGCCGCCTAGTTTCAACATGACGCGCTTGTATTGCGGTCTTGAGGGAGTTTCCTCAGACATTATGTGGACCCCTTTATTTAGGTTAAAAAATAGTGTCATTCTAATGATAGAAAAAAAGCGGAGCCCCCGTTAGTCCTCTTCCATACGAAAGAGTGAAACGGGGGCTTCGCTACTAAGAAAATGAACTTAGATTAGTTCTGGCCTACCTCGAAGCGAAGGAATCCAACGATCTTGTTTCCGGCTTCGTCCTGGAGCTGGCCGACAGACTTCTTGTTGTCGGTGACGGAAGGCTGGTCAAGGAGGCAAACATCCTTGTAGAAGCCATTCAGACGACCTTCAACGATCATCGGGAGAGCCTTCTCCGGCTTGCCTTCTTCGCGTGCGGTGGCTTCTGCGATCTCGCGCTCCTTAGCAACAACATCTGCTGGGACTTCTTCCCGAGAGACGTACTGGGGACGGAGTGCAGCAATCTGCATGGCAGCGGCGTGAGCAGCTTCTTCGTCGTCACCTTCGTAAGCAACAATCACACCAACCTGCGGAGGCAGGTCTGCGGAGCGCTTGTGCATGTAGGTAGCGACCTGGCCGTCGAGACGGGCGTAGCGACGCAGCTGCATCTTCTCGCCGATGACAGCAGACAAGTTCTGGACAGCGTCCGCAACAGTGTCGCCATCGAGGTCAAGAGCGAGGAGATCTTCGAGAGTCTCCGGGCGCTCAGCGGCGGCAAGATCAATGATCTTGTTGGCAAGGTCGATGAACTTGTCGTTCTTGGCGACAAAGTCGGTCTCGGCGTTCAGCTCAATGAGAGCACCGTCTTTAGAAGCGATAAGGCCTTGGGCAGTGGCGCGCTCGGCACGCTTGCCTATGTCCTTGGCTCCCTTGATACGAAGAAGCTCAACGGCTTTATCAAAGTCGCCGTCAGTTTCTTCCAGTGCCTTCTTGCAGTCGAGCATGCCGGCAGCGGTCATGTCACGCAGGCGCTTCACATCTGCAGCAGAAAAATTGGCCATGGGGAAAACCTTTCCTTTAAAAGATTATTTACTCAGAGTCGGAAGCAGCTTCGGCTTTGTCAGCGGAGGCGTCGTCAGCAGACTTTTCCTCGGCCTTAGCGTCAGCTTGCTTTGCAGCGTCATCATCAGACTTGGCCGCTGCCTCATCGGCTTTGGCGTCATCTTCGGCAGGCTTGTCTTCCTTCTTTTCTTCCTTTGTGGAAGCGGAATCTAGCTGCTCTTTCTCCCACTCAGCGAGAGGTTCGTCTGCGCCAGGCTTCTCAGCACCGGCGGACTTGGCTGCGGCAATCTCTGCACGTGCCTTGAGTCCTTCAGCAACTGCAGTAGCAATTACCTTGGTAAGGAGGTCTGCGGAACGAATTGCGTCATCGTTAGCGGGAACCGGGTAGTCGACATCTTCCGGATCACAGTTGGTGTCGAGGATGCCAACCACAGGGATGTTAAGTTTCTTGGCTTCCGCAACAGCAAGGTGTTCCTTGGTGGTGTCAACGACCCACATGATGGAGGGAACCTTGCTCATGTCGCGGATACCGCCGAGACTGCGGTCCAGCTTGTTCTTTTCGCGAGTAAGGTTGAGGATCTCTTTCTTGGTGCGGCCTTCAAAACCACCAGTCTGCTCCATGTTCTCAAGTTCCTTGAGGCGCTGAAGACGCTTGTGGACAGTCTGGAAGTTGGTCAGCATGCCGCCCAGCCAGCGGTGGTTGACGTAGGGCATACCCACGCGCTTGGCTTCTTCTTCGATAGCTTCCTGGGCTTGCTTCTTGGTGCCGACAAAAAGAATATTGCCGCCGTGAGCAACGGTCTGCTTCACGAAATCAAAAGCTTCGTCGATGTAGCCCAGGGTCTGCTGAAGGTCAATGATGTAGATGCCGTTACGTTCGGTGAAGATGAAGGGTTTCATCTTCGGGTTCCAACGGCGGGTTTGGTGGCCAAAGTGTGCACCTGCATCGAGCAGTTGCTTCATAGTTACAACAGCCATGTTGTGTTGGGAACTTTAAACACCTTCTTGGTGCAGCTCCCATCCTCGCTTTCTCAATTTGTGGTTACTACATTTCCACGGTGGAAATGTCCTGGTAGAAGCTGGTTTGCCCCGTCACTTTTTGTGAACCACGGGGGTCCCGTGTCGCAGCAAAACACCAATCGGCTGGTGCTGCCACGCTACTAGGAGGCACGCATTCCGCGAGAGATTGTGCTCCCCACTCAGTAGATGCTTCTACGCGTAGTCGATTGTGTCTCTTTATACACATATCGCAGGCGATATCTTACCTGGTAGCCTCCCCAAAATCGAATCAACTCTTAGATACTTAGAGAAGCTCCTTTGTCCTCCCCTACCCATTAAGAAAATAAGGCATGCAACGAACCACAAAACACTTTCTTTTCACCCTTGTGATGCTGTTTTCCGTTCTCCTCGGGCAAGTAACCAGTGTGGCAGAAACAGCTTTCAAACCTGCTTCGGAAAATACTTTTGTGTCTCCTTCGAGTGGGCGCCAAGTGCGCGCTTTTACTCCCGGCGCAGAACGATGGGATCCCGGACACCGCGGTGTTGATTTAGCGATCTCCCCAGTTCAGCGGGTTGTTGCGGCGGGAGCTGGAATTGTCACTTTTGCTGGCTTCTTAGCCACGCGGGAAATCGTGGTAATAAAACATGGTGCACATCATTTAGTGCCTGCGGGGGAAGAACTGTTTACTGTTTATGAGCCGGTGAAACCGTTAGTCCGCGTCGGGGACGTGGTTTCTGCTGGCACTCCGATTGGTGTCGTAAACACAAGACATGCACACTGCCCATCACTGTGTGTGCATTGGGGTGCTAAATGGTCGCACGGCCACAGTGTTGGTTATTTGAATCCGTGGCTGCTGCTCCCCCAGCTACCCGTCAGTCTTCTTCCGTGGGTTTCTTAGTTTTCTGGCTCCCCCGTGGGTGCGCCTGCTCGTGAATAGCTTTCAGGCGATCAACCGATACGTGGGTGTGTTCAAGAACTTTTGGGACATTCCTCCCTA
>DUTM01000070.1 GCA_012842085.1 Mycobacteriales bacterium
GAGTACTCCCATGAAGATTATCTTGGCCCAATCCCAGCATATTGATGCGGTGGCAGAAATATTTTGCTTGGCTTTCGAAAATAGCATCACATTTTTCGCACCGATTACCCAAAAGGTGAAGAATGCCATGAAAGATATATTTCACCTTCTTTATAGTGTGTTTGGCCAAGGCTTTTTTATAGCAATTGAGAATAATCAGGTATATGGATATATTGTTATGGCCGATGATATAAAAAGGCTGTGGTTTAGAGCAGTTACGTCGGGTTTTCTTAGAAAGGTAGTAGTGTCAACTATAACTGGAGAATATGGGCTGACACTTCCGATGCTATACAAAGTTGTCCGAAACAAATTACTTTATTTTCGGTTTGAGATGACTACTAAACCTTCAGCCCAGGTGCTTTCGATCGGTGTTCACCCTGGGCATTATGGTAAAGGTATAGGTCAAAAGTTACTCTCAAAAGGTATAAAGTATATAGAATCTTTAGGAAGCAAAAGGATAAAGCTGGAGGCGAGGCCGGATAACATACCGGCTGTTAAAATATATGAAAAATATGGATTTCGCATTGTTGGTGAGACTAAAGATTTACAAGGCAACTGGCTTATAATGATGCGAGAAAGGGAGTAAAACACCAAGGAATTTAACAAATCCCAATATGAGTACGGTGGTGAAAAGGCCTTGGAGTGCCGTGAAGATCGCACATAGGAGTATGGACCATTTAAATATAATGATTATTTGTATCTTAAGTCGCGAAACGATAGGTGCTCCCAAAGCCGTAGAAATACCCATGATGGATTATACAATTCCGGTATAAAGCTCAGCATTTTCAGGTTCCAATTCATCGATAAATAAGGCTAGTGTAGGAAAGACCGTTTGAAGGGCCGCTTGAATCAAAAGCCAGACACCTAGCAAAATGTGAATTTTTCAGTGTAAACTTTCAGTTAAATACTTAAAGCTTAACTTCCTCAATTTGAAAATGCTTTAAAGGGAGTCTTTGTTATATATATTTCAAGCGCTTTTAGCCAATTGTTTCTGTAAAGGTATTGTGATAATATAATCAGAAGAACAGTTTTAAAAATGTACTGGGTGTGGATATTTAAACATTTTGACGCTGTTGACAAAGGAATAAATCTTGTGCTATACTTTTAAATAGTCATCGGACAGGAGGGGTGTCCGAGCGGTTTAAGGAGCTGGTCTTGAAAACCAGTGTCTCGAAAGAGCCGTGGGTTCGAATCCCACCCCCGACCGCCTTCGACCTACTCGGCCATCTCTCCACATATCTGGCGGAGGGGGTGGGATTCGAACCCACGGCTCTTTCGAGTCACTAGTTTTCAAGACTAGCTCCTTAAACCGCTCGGACACCCCTCCTGTCCGAAACTAGTAAAAGTATAGCATAAATTCCTGGTCTTTGTCAACACGAGTTTAAAGCTTAACACCACCATAAGAAGGAAAAACAGTAAGGATTATCGAATTATATAATGTTAAACTTTTCTAACACATCTTTTGATAATAAATCCAGAACATTTTGCGTTGGAAGGTTAAGGGGGGATTTTATATGTATTTAAGTCTTAAGATTCCCAGAGCTCAAAAAGACCTTTATCTAATTGCCCTGGGAGTCTTTATCGCTCAAGTAGCCTTTTCAGCTGTTACACCTTTTTTACCTTCATATCTATTGCAATTAGGGTTAAAATCCCATGTATCGCTGTGGTCAGGAATGGTTTTTTCCATAAATTACTTGACCTTTGGCATCATGGCTCCCATATGGGGGTCTGTTTCTGACCGAAGTGGAAAAAAGCTAATGATGCTTCGGGCTGGTATTGGAATGACTATCACCTATTCTTTGATGGCCTTTGCCAAAAATCCTTTGCAACTTCTACTAATCCGAGGATTAAATGGCATGATATCTGGTTGGTGGCAACAAGGGATATAGC
>DUTM01000034.1 GCA_012842085.1 Mycobacteriales bacterium
CCAGGTGATTAATGCTACACTAGGTTACTTTTAAAATACCAAAAGCCAACTCAATAAATTAGATTTTTTTGTCTTTTAATCTATAATATATGAATAAAATATTTTTAAAAGATATAATTAAAAGATTAAAAGACAAAAAAATCTAATTTATTGAGTTGGCTTTTGGTATTTTAAAAGTAACCTAGTGTAGCATTAATCACCTGGGTAGAATTACACTAGGTTACTTTTAAAGTTCAATTATCTCTTTTAAATTGTCATTTAAAATTATATCTAAAGATAAGTTTTTATTGACATAAATTGAATTTACAATTGATTCAACTTGTCCACGATTTAACTTTTCTTTATTAATAAAGTTCATATATAAATCATACTGTGATTTTGCTTTTTCTATAAGTTTATTATTATTTAGACTTTCTAACTCTTTAATTTTTTTATCAGTCTGATATATTTGTAATTGCTTTTCTCTTTCCATTTCTAAGTAAGTTTCTTCTATTATGGCTTTATTTTCTTCTGATGTTTGCTTTTGAATATCTTTTATTTTATTAAAAAGTATGTCTTTTAAATCTGTTTGTAATTGTTTTTTATCTTTTTTAAGTTTATAAATATGTTGTGTATAATCTTTAGTTTGGTTAGATTTAATATTATTAATAAAGTCTTTATATATTAAAGCTATTTGTTTTATATATTTTATTAAATCTACAACAATTTGATCTTCTTTAATTCTATGTGAAACACAAAACTCTTTACCGTTACTGAAAACTTATAAAAAGTTATAAAAACTTTTATGTTTCATTCCTTTTTCATTGTGTCTGTTTTTGTATAAACTACATACTACTCACATTTGATATAACACTCCAAAGGCGTAAATTCCTGCTTAACGTGCAGTACATATTAGCATTAACGTTTAAGTGTTAGATTGCTAATTGTAAAACATTTTCTCCATATTGTTTTAAATTCAATGCGGCTTGATAATCCCTACCAATCTCGTTGCCACAGTCTGGACATATATAAATTCTATCTGATAATTTCAGATTTTTATTTATACAACCACAACTAGAACATAATTTACTTGATGGGAAAAATCTATCAGCTTCAATAAACTTAATATTATTCCAAGATGATTTATATTGAATTTGTCTATTAAATTCATATAAACATTGCTCTTGAATAGCTCTGGATAAATGTTTATTCTTCATCATACCCTTTACATTCAAATCTTCTAATACGATAAACATTGGTTTTCTGTTTATTATTTCAGAAGTTGTTTGATGTATATAGTTATGGCGAATATTCGTTAAACGTTTATTTACTTTTAAAAGTTCTTTTTCGCTTTTTATAATGTTGCTCGTTTTACAGTAACATTCTCCTTTCTTATTTTTTAAGTATTTTCTACTTATTTTACGTTGCAACCTACGTTGTTTCTTTTTCAATTTCTTTACTTTAATTGTTTTATTAATGTTCTTATATGTGTTTCCGTCTGAACATATTGCTAAATCCTTAATTCCTAAATCTATTCCAATACCATTGTTTGATGGAGTAGTGCTACAATCTTCGTATTCTACACCAACAGATATAAACCAATTTAAACCATCATATGTGATGCGAGGATTTGAATATTTTGAATTCATAGGAATACGATTTCTTTCAGCCAACTTAATCCAATTTAGTTTTTGTTTGTTTTGTTTTTTACTCGCACTAAAACCTTCAACTTTAACATGACTTTCACTAAATTTTATTTTTATATTATCTTGATAGAAACTAGGTGTAGATTTCTTTCTGCTCTTAAATTTAGGGAATTTGCTCTGCCCTTTAAAAAACCTTTTGTAAGAATTAC
>DUTM01000047.1 GCA_012842085.1 Mycobacteriales bacterium
CAAAAGAAAGCTATCCCACCCCTTATCGGATATACAGTGCCCTTTCTTCTTCCGTAGGTTTGTATACCTGTTTGTTTTTTTTGACAACGGTTGTATATTGTTTTTCTTGGAAATCTTCGTAAATCAAAGCGTTTTTAAAGTTCCCCTTCGGTGCCCATATGCCCACGGCAAAAGGAATATTGTTGAAACTCGCCGTTTCTTCCTGAATGTCATAGAAAGAAACCATAATGCCTTTGTATTTGTCTTGGTATTGCTTGACTATTTCATTGGTATATTTTCTTAATGCGTCTGTGCTTGCAGAAGCATCTTCCACATAAACGGCAAATTCCACTCTTTTCGCACTCAACAGGCTTCGGTCTTGCTTGTTCATGATGCGGTATGGCTTTACATCGCTTAATACCTTGTCTTCCCCGAAATCAAGGAACGAGCAACCTGTGGCGGTTGTCAGCACGAAAAGAAAGATTAATAATAAAGAAACAATTCTTTTCATTGGCTTCACTTCCTTTCCATAAAAGTTCCCAGCAAAATATCAGTATTCATCGTCAATGACGATGGTTTTGGCGATTTTATCATGCAGTCCTTGATGATTCTTGGCAAACAGAATCATAAAGTAGCCGATAAGGAAAAATGAACTGCAAAGTTTTCCCACGATTTCTCGCATGACCATGGTGCCGATACTAGGAATTTCCCGCTCTTCCAAAGTAACAATGCGAAGTTTCATCATTTTTTTGCCAAGGGTTCGTCCTTGTAGCACCGTGGCAGGAAGCACCACAAAATACACGAAAGAAAACACCATGCTGAGGATGGATACTACGGCAATTTTTCCTGCCAAGACTTGAAAGATTTCGAAAATCCTATAGCCTGCATATTCGGCAGTAGAAAACACAGCCTCCAAAGATGGCGCCAAGAACAGGCTATTTAGCACATAAGCAGGAAGAAAGGCTATCAAGGAATCAATAATGACCGCCAGAAGACGCTTTCCTAGCCTCTTGGAACCAATCTTGTCGCTCATCATCTGGTTTTGATGGTTCACCCTTTGAATGATGTTTCGGCTTTCAAAAGTAGAGTCAAACTGCCCGTAATTCTGCTGCATGGGCTGGTTGTATGTCCCTTGAGGGTGCTGCTGGTTATAAGGCGGTTGTCCATACGGCTGTTGTTGTCCATAGGGCTGCTGACCATATGGCTGTTGTCCGTATTGTTGTCCATACGGTGGCTGTTGATATGGCTGCTGAGGGGACTGGTTGTTTGAATCGTGCGGATAACCCGCCTCCTCATATGTCCCACCTGTATTCGGCTGTTCATAATAGCCGTCTTGGGGATTCATCGGTTGCCCTTGCGGATACCCTTGCTGCTGGGGATAACCGTGGGGGTTTCCCTGCTGGGGGTCATATCCATAGGGCTGCGTGTTTGGATAACCTGCCGATGGATTCTGGTAGTAGTTTTCTTGATTCTGATTTTCATTTCGGTCATTTTTATGTTGAGTGGCGTTTGGAATATGGGAAACATCAGGGTTCGTATAACCTGACTTCTCTTCATCATTATTTGAACCATGCTGAAGTTGATTTAGCCTATCGTTGAGATTCATGCATATCACCTCTTTAAATAAATTTTCATGTATTATAGGTAGGTTTCATGTGTAATTCAATTTCTGATAGGTTTTTTTTCGGTCGCAACTTGTTTTCATGCCTGTTTTTTTAACGCCATTGTTTTATTATCTATTTTTAGCTGAATGCAAGGGGGAGAATCCATATGGGGCATGTTCTTACAG
>DUTM01000005.1 GCA_012842085.1 Mycobacteriales bacterium
AGGGAGGAATGTCCCAAAAGTTCTTGAACGACCCGCAAATCCGCTCCCCCTTCGAGAAGTGCAGTCGCAGCAGAATGTCGCAGCCCGTGGGGCGACACTTCGGTACCTCCCGGGAGCTCACCTGTAGATTCGTGTACTACTTCTCGCACAATGCGCGGGTTTATGCGTCCACCGCGCGCTCCCAGTATCAATGCTTGCCCCGATTTGTTGGACGCAAGTTGTGGTCGTCCCTCTTGCAGCCATTTGTGTAACACTTTTTCAAGCGGAGCTCCGTAGGGGACAATTCGTTCTTTGTCCCCTTTACCGATCACCCGAATCACGCGGTGCGACTCGTCAATACTCTCAACATCCAAGTTCACTAATTCCGCTACTCGCATGCCGGTACTGTAGAGGAGCTCCACAATAAGCCAGTCGCGAATAGCCACCGGATCAGATTCCGCGGCTGCCGTAGCCATATCGGTAAGGATCTGTTCCATCTGTTCGTGCCGTACCACGGTGGGTAATGATCGCCGGACTTTCGGGGTGCTGAGGCGCTCGCTCGGGTCTTCTACTAGGCGACCAGTCTCTACAGCCCATTGGCAAAATGCGCGAGCGGATGCGATGTGGCGGGCGATGGTGGAGCTGGCCACACCGCGGGTGATGTCCCGCGACAACCATTTGCGCAGCAGCGGCAACGTTAACTGGTCCCATGCCGCAGTGGTTACCGCAGTCTGCCATTCTTTCCCCGGTGAAGTGTGGTGCAGGAAAAATTCGATTAATCCTCGTAGGTCGTTGAGATACGACCGTTGGGTGTTTTCTGATAGTTGGGCTCGAATTTCGAGGTAGTCCCCAAATTCGCCAAGTTCGTTTTCCCACACTGCAGGAAGTTCCGCATGTGGGTTGGCGTATGCTCTGCTACCTCGTCCCATAGTTTCACTGTGCAAACTATTAGTGAGAATTTCAACTGTGGCGCATCATTTATGCAATGTTCAGGGTGTTTCCGGGCTCAAATTCGTTTGTGCTAGTGACTGATATACGTTCTGCAAAGCATCAATGAAAGCTGGGTCATCATTTATGGGACTGAGAACGTCATAGTGGGTGCCTCCCGCCGCTAAGAAAAGGTTCCGATTCTCAACGCGTATTTCCTCCAGCGTTTCCAAGCAATCTGCTACGAATGCGGGGGTGGCGACCAGTACTTTGGTAACGCCTTCTTGGGGCATAGTATCCAGCATTTCGGCGGTGGACGGTCCTAACCATTCCAGCGGACCGAATTTTGATTGGAAACTCAGGGAGACTTTCACACCAGGTAAGCCTGCGGCAATAGCGTCGCAGGTCGCCTGGCACTGTGCTTTGTAATGTTTAGCCCAATGACTGCGCCGATCCGGAATCCCGTGGAAAGACAGCAAAACTTCATCGACTGGGTTTTTTTGAAGCCGTTGTTGCAGTTGTTTTTGGTACCACCGAATCATTGTGGGCTCAGTGGCGTAGGAGGTTGCGAACACCACATGCGGATGCTGTTCTGGACGTTCGTGGTAGTAATCCAGTACCCGATCCACTACTGGGTCAACTGTGGAGCTAGCGAATTGGGGATAGAGGGGAATGACGGTGAGGTGGTCGATGTCCCACCCATCTAAGGCTTCTTCAATGGTGGGACTCGAGTAGCAAAAAGCGTGTTTTACTTCTGCTCCGGGAAGTTGCGCCTGTAGCTTCTGGGCCTGACTTTGGGTGATGCAGCTTAACGGTGACCCGTTGTAACCATGGTCTGTCCATAATTTTTCATACGTTGGAACCAGTTTGGGGGGCCGCACTCGCAGAATAATGCCATTAAGGATGGGCTTCCATAGTGCTGGCGCCAGGTTGACGACATGGCGATCCGACAGCATGCGGGAGAGAAATTTTTTGATGTCCCCCTCAGTTGGAGTTTCCGGGCTTCCTAAGTTGACTATGAGGCACCCGTTGGTCATATTTCAATCCTTTTGGCGAATCCAGTGTCCCTTCTCCTCAACCAACAAGTGTTGTCGGACTAGAGAATTGAGGATCGAGAGCACATCAGCTCGGGGCAAGCCAGATTCTGCAGTTATCTCGGTAAGGCTAGTCGGGAAATACGGGGAAACCGCTTCCCAGACTTTCTTGTCACGGTTTAGTAGTTTATCGGTTTCCTTAGCGTCCTTCGAAAGGGGAAGCGCGAGTTGTCCGATAGCAGCAAGTTCTTCCTTGATTTCTTCTCCACAGCTAACCAAGGTAGCTCCTTCTCGCACCAGCCTATGGCAGCCGGCCGCGTCTGGGTCATCTACACTGTGTGGCCAGGCAAGTACCGGTTTCCCCATATCCCGTGCCCAAGAGGCAGTATTGAGGGCCCCGCTTCTCCACGCTGCTGACGTCACCACTACCCCACATGCCAACACGGCCAACAACCGATTACGTGCCAGGAACCGGTGCCGTGCTGGGCGTGTTCCAGGTGGATATTCGCTAATCAACAGACCATTTTCCGCGATTTCATGAAACATTTTGGTGTGTGCAGCAGGGTAAACCCGGTCAAGACCGCACGCGAGGACAGCAATAGTGGGCTGCCCTAATTCGAGGGCTACTGTGTGGGCAATACCGTCAACCCCTTTGGCCATGCCGGACAACACAACATACCCGTACGAAACTAATTCTTCTGCGGTTATTCGAGTCAACTTCTGCCCGGCGCGGGAGGGGATCCGGGAACCGACTACCCCTACTGAGGTGCGTTTCAACAGGTCTACATTCCCCTTTACCCACAGTGCATACGGTGGGTAGGCGGCGCTATCCCGTCGTCTGCGATCCCAGATTGCAGAGTAGTCGAAAACTGTGAACGTTTCGTGCGGCCAACACTCGTGAGCGGGAGTAATGAGTTGGAAGCCATTAGCCTCCGCTATTTCCAGATCCTTTTGGGACACGTTGTGGTGTCTGCGAGCAGCCACTTTGCTTTCCAAGGCGGTGGGCAGATTGGCGCCACTGGCTATAATCTCGGCGGTATCAACTGGGCCAATTTGTTGGATGAGTTCCTGGAGAGGAGCGCAGGGGCCTTCCGCTACCCGAGCAAGATAAGCCCATGCTAATTGTTCTGTGCTAAATGAGGTAGACATGGCGCTGGTTATAGATCCTCCAAGGAGACTCGCAACTCCAGGGCTTCCGCAATTTCTGCAGAACCTGGGGCTTGTTGGTTATTGAGATCGGCAATTGTCCATGCCAGACGGATAGTTCGCTGTAAACCTCTGGCTGATAGCATGCCTGCCCGCAGCAAGGGATAGGTGGGTTCGAGTGCTTGTGCCTGCAGTGGTACTTTTCGTAGTGTTTTCTCATCTACTGCGGCGTTGGTGACACTTCTGCCCCATCGTTTTTGTGCCCGTTTCCGCGCTGTGGCGACAATGCCACGCAGAGTTCCTGAGTCCACACTGCTGTTAGTGCTGAGCAAACCCATCCGGGGCGGTTCGAGGCGCATACGAATGTCGATACGGTCCAAGAGGGGGCCAGAAATTTTTTGGCGATATCGTTCCTTCACGCTGCTCGAGCAGCGACATTCAGCGACTGTGGGGGCTCCGCAGGGACAAGAGTTTCCCGCCAGTACTAGTTGGAAATGGGCAGGATAGGTGACTGTCCCCTGGCTGCGGGAAAGTCTTATTTCTTTCTCCTGGAGTGGAGTTCGCAAAAGGTCTAATGTGGAGCTTTTTATCTCGGTGCACTCATCTAGGAAAAGGACGCCTCGGTGTGCTCTAGAGATGGCTCCTGGTTTAGCAAATCCACTCCCTCCCCCGAGTAGTGCGGCAGCGGTTATGCGGGGGTGGGGAGCAACGAATGGTGCTTCCGTCATCAGCGGTGCTGCCGGATTCAACTCCCCCAATATTGAATGAATGGAGGTAACTTCGAGGGACTCTTCAAAGTTAAGGCGCGGCAAAATGCTTGGTATGCGGGCAGCAATCATGGATTTGCCGGAACCCGGTGGCCCCAGCATGAGCAAATGGTGGCCTCCTGCAGCCGCTATAAGCGCTGTTTCTATCGCCTGTCTTTGTCCTCGAATGTCACAAAAATCTGGTGCCGGGGAACCGTGTTGATTGTCTGATGCGGTTTGTGCAGGAACTGGTTGTTCCCCAGGTGTGTGCTGTAGAAGATCTTGAAGATGGTTAATAGGCGCAACATCGATATCGGGGACCACGCTTGCTTCCGCGTAGTTGGCGGCCGGCACATAAATACGTTTAATCCCTTTCTGTCGCAGAGCCAGCACCATTGGAAGGACGCCTGTGACGGGCACAATGTGACCATCCAGTCCCACTTCACCCAAAAATGCGGTGTGCGCCTCCCTGAGAGTGTTGTCAGCCGAGATCCGTTGTGCATTAAGTATGGCGACCGCGATTGCGAGATCATAGTGTGCGCCCGTTTTGGGAACGTCAGCTGGGGATAATGACAGCGTGATACGGCTACGGGGCCACGGAATATTGATGTGGGTGAAGGCGGCCCGCAAACGTTGTACAGATTCGCGTACCGAGATATCTGCTTTGCCGACCAGTTGAGTGGTTGGCAGTCCTCTCCCCGTGGCTGCCTCTATGGTGACGGGAATTGCTGATAGACCCTGCATAGCTACTGACTGTGCTGCTCCCAGTGCCATTAGAAAACACCTCGATAGTGTTTCGCCACAAACCCTTCTTGCACACTGCCGATGAGGGCAAGCACATCGAAACGGAGCTCGGGGTAACCAAACTGTGGATCACTTTCCCGGATGTCAGCTAACCACTGTATGGCTGCCTGCCGAATTTTCTGTTGTTTTCGGAAGTGGACAGCTTCTTCCGGCCAACCATGGTGACTTGTGGAGCGAGTTTTTACCTCCAGAAAAACAATCTCGGCGGTGGCGGTGTCCTGCGCAATAATGTCGATTTCTGTGCGCGTTTGGGGTGCGACATAGTTAGTCTCCAACACTTGTAGATGGTGTTGAGAGCACCACTGTTGAGCACTGTGCTCCCCTGCTTGTCCTAAATTGTGGCTTGTCGAATAAGTGTGCATGCAGCAAGCGTGCACTATCGAGGTAATAAAAAGGGGCTAGCGTTGGCTGCTAGCCCCGGTATTCCACATTAAGCGAAGATGTGAATAAAGCTACCTGTTGGGAATCTCAATATCGGGTTTGTCTAGTTCCTCGATATTGACGTCTTTGAACGTCACCACCCGCACATTTTTAACGAACCGAGCCGGACGGTACATATCCCACACCCACGCATCCGCCATCTGAACTTCGAAGAAAATTTCACCATTGTTGTTGCGCGGAATTAACTCTACGGAGTTCGCCAAATAGAAACGACGCTCAGTTTCGACGACGTAGGAGAACTGGGAAACGATGTCTTTATATTCTTGGTAAAGAGACAGCTCCATGCGAGCTTCATAGTCTTCCAGGTCTTCGACACCCATCTTTTGCTCCTTGTTTGGTTCTAGTTAGCCCTATTACCGGCGATGTGAAAAGCTTTCTCAACATTCGCGTAGCTTCGCCGATGAATCGGACTCACTCCATGTGTTTCCAGTGCCTTCTGGTGCACGGCAGTGCAGTAGCCTTTGTGCCCCGAAAATCCGTACTCTGGGAAAGTTTCGTCTAGTTCTACCATAATGCGATCGCGCGTCACCTTGGCCAGGACACTCGCAGCAGCAATACATGAAATATTGGCGTCACCTTTTGGTACCGCTAAAGAGGGCATCGGCAGACCGGGCACTTTGAACCCATCAGTAAGCACGTAGCCTGGCGCTGCCGACAACTGGGCAATAGCCCGGCGCATACCCTCAATATTGCAGTGCTGGACACCCAGTTTGTCGATCTCATCGGGTTGGAAGAAAACCACTGACCACGCCACTGCTTGTTCTTTAATGACGGGGTAAAGTTTCTCCCGCCGCACCGGCGTAAGTTTTTTGGAGTCCGCTAGCTGTTGTAGCTCAGGACTCAACTTTTCCGGCAGAATACACGCAGCCACGGTTAGCGGCCCCGCGCAGGCGCCTCTGCCCGCTTCGTCAATCCCTGCCACTGGCCCACAACCGTGCGCCAGCAGCATTTCCTCCATACCATGCAACCCATTGGTAGGTGGTGCAGTGTTTGTGGGGAAACTCATGGGGGCGTGGTTTTAGAAATCGACGCTTTGTACTTTTTGCCAGCGTCCAATTGGCCAGATGATGGATATTACTTTCCCGCGCACGTTTTCCAGAGGAATCATGCCCTTGTATTTTCCGTCGGTGTGGTAGCGAGAGTCACCGGAATCTGTCCGATTATCCCCCATTACCCACAGGAAACCTTGGGGAACGGTGAAGGGACCAAAGTAGGGGCCGCCACAAGCATTGGAGCCGTTTTCGCGTCCGCCCCAGTCCACTACTGGCGGATAGAGGGTGTAGTCGGAGGGGATGACGCGGTCATCTACGGTAATTCCTTTATCGCCCGGCTGACAGCGCACTGTTTGTCCGCCTACTGCAATAACTCTTTTAACCAGGTTGTTCTCGTCTGGCGGCACGAGCCCCACAAAGCTACCGAAGTCTTGCAGTGCTTTGATCACGGGTTGGTCGGAGCGGTTGGACTCATACCACTCGTTCCAGGAATCAGTTCCTTCGAAAACAACTACATCGCCAGGTTCTGGATCGTTGAAATTGTAGGAGATTTTTTCCACTAGAATCCGGTCTCCAACTTGCAGCGTTGGCATCATGGATTCGGAGGGGATGACGTAGACGCGTGCGATAACGTTTTGTACTAGTGCACTGATCGCCAGCGCAATAACGAGGATTATCGCGACCTCTTTGAGGAAATTTAACGCCGGATTGCGTTTTGTTTTCTCGTCACCTTTTTCTGTCGCGGCGTCCTCATTGGCAGCTGCTGATTCAGCAGTATCTTGCACATCGTTTGGTGCAGTATTTTCGGAGTCTTTCTTACGACTGAACATATGCGCTTTCGAATTTCTATCCGTTATTTTAAGACTTCATTCTAGTGGTGGGGACTGCCGTAACAGTCAGTTACTGTTCTAGGATACGACGAACCGGATCAGAATGCTTCTTTGCTTCTGATCCGGTTCGTAAAAGTATAAGGTTTCTTGAGCGTTTAGCGCTTTTCCTTAATCTTGGCGGCCTTGCCACGGCGCTCGCGCAAGTAGTACAGCTTGCTGCGGCGGACTTTACCGCGAGAGGCTACCTCGATTTTGTCAATGTTGGGGGAATGTACGGGGAAGGTACGCTCAACTGCCACACCGAAGGACATTTTACGAACGGTGAAGGTTTCGCGAATACTGCTTCCCTGGCGACGGATAACTACGCCACTGAAGACCTGGACACGTTCCTTGGAGCCTTCAATAACTTTTACGTGGACGTCTACGGTGTCACCGGCGCGGAAATTGGGGATGTCGTCCCGCAAGTTTTCCTTTTCAACAGCATCAATAAGGTTCATGGTTAATTCCTTTTGCATTGTCATAAGGCAGAGGACCCTGGCGACCGTACGGTTCAACCGGTTCGTACCCCGATCAAGATGCCTGACCTTAGAGGTGCAGACAACTATCTAAGTGTGCCACAAGACGTGACTATTACCTAATCAGAGCTGGCGGAGGCGCTACTCCCCGGATGCCATCCAAGAGTTCCCAAAAAGGTCTTATCCGCTTCAGTTAATTCTGCGGTATCCAAGAGTTCTGGACGGCGCTCGAAGGTACGCTGCAGAGACTGCTGGCGCTGCCATGCGGACACTTTGGCGTGGTGCCCTGACAGCAGTACGTCCGGTACGGTGAGTTCTCGCCACTTCTCTGGCCGGGTGTAGGAAGGACCTTCCAATAGCCCGTCGGAGAAGGAGTCCTCTTCGTGGGATCGCTTATTTCCTAAAACTCCTGGCAAAAGCCGAATTATTGCTTCGCACATTACAAGAACAGCAACTTCGCCGCCGTTGAGAACATAATCGCCGATCGATACTTCCTGTACCCGCATGCGGCGAGCGGCATCCTCAATAACGCGCTGATCTATTCCCTCGTAGCGCCCACAGGCGAAAACAAGGTGTTTTTCGTGTGCTAGGGCTGCTGCTTGCTGTTGCGTGAAAGGTTTCCCAGCGGGCGTTGGAACGATTAGTACCGGATCATCTGTGGTGTCCACAGTGTCCAGTGCTTCTCCCCATACGGTGGGTTTCATCACCATTCCTGGACCGCCACCATAGGGCGCATCATCCACGGATTGGTGCACATCATGGGTGAATTCGCGAAGGTTGGTAACTGTTACGCCCACGGTGCCAGCCGCGATTGCTTTCCCAGGGAGTGACTCCTTCAGGGGTTGCAAATACTCGGGGAAGATGGTGAAGACGTCGATCTTCATAACAGTTCCCACAGCCCTTCCGGTAAATCGCAGACCAATTTTTTGTTCTCGAGATCAATATCGGGCACTAGGGCTTTCACAAAAGGCACCATGTGTTCGGCGCCTTCCGCATCGGTGATGACCAAAATGTCTTGGGCTGTGTGGCTGAGCAGGTCGGTAACCTTGCCGAGTTCCGCACCTTCGGTGGTGACGGCAGTCAGCTCCAGCAATACGCTGATGTGGTATTCGTCGTCTTCCTCATTGACCAGCTCAGAGAGGCTATCTTCGCTAACGACGATGTGTGCGTTGCGTACCTCGTCAGCTGCTGTACGATCCGCAATGCCGCTGAGGCGCACGAGTAATCTGTCCTGATGCCAACGAGCGGCCACCACTTCGTGTTCGGAAGTGGTGCCGCTCGTTTGCTCAAGTGTAATTGTGGATCCAACCGCGAAACGTTCTTCCGGGTAATCAGTGGTTACCTCTACTACGAGGTCACCTTTTATCCCGTGAGATTTAATGATCGTACCGGCATGAAGTTCCATGTGGATCCCTATGTAGATGTTTGTTACTCAGATCAGTTTTATTCTATCGATCGGAATCGACAACATCTACACGGAGATTGCGTCCTCCCAGGGCCGAAACCACGGTGCGGAGGGCGGTGGCGTTGCGTCCCCGTCGCCCAATAACACGACCGAGGTCGTCGGGGTTGACGACAATTTCAATGGTACGTCCCCGGCGCCCATGGACCAGCGCAACTTCGACGTCATCCGGGTTGTTGACGATACCGCGAACCAGGTGGTCGACGGCATCAGCAACGATGGTGGCATTCATAATTATTCAGCCTTTGCGTCTGCGTCTTCTGCGGCTTCTTCAGCAGCCTCTTCAGCCTTCTCTTCGGCCTCTTCGGCGGCTTTTTCTTCCGCTTCCTTGGCAGCCTTTTCCGCGTCTTCCTTAGCCTTCTTGTCGGCCTTGCGCTTGGCGGTGATGGCTTCAGCAGTGGGTTCGTCAGCTGCTTCTTCCAGAGCCTTATTGAAAAGATCCAGCTTGGTGGGCTTTTCGGTGGCGTACTTCATTTCTTCCGGTGCAGGGAGACCCTTGAATTTCTGCCAATCCCCGGTCACCTTAAGAATAGCGAGAACCGGTTCGGTGGGCTGGGCACCAACGCCGAGCCAGTACTGGGCACGCTCAGAGTCGAGCTTGATGACGCTGGGGTCGTTCTTCGGGTAGTACTCACCGATGGTTTCAATGCCGCGACCGCTGCGACGAGTGCGCGCGTCGGCGACAACAATACGGTACTGAGCGTTGCGGACTTTACCGACACGCATCAACTTGATTTTGACAGCCATAATGGCTCCTTTTTTCATGTCACAGGGGAATTCAGACGATACGCAGTTACGTATCCGGTTTTCCCCCTCTATCGGGTGTGACAGCCGGGCGGCACATCCTCATCAGATTCGTTTCGAACCCGCTGGGAAACCGTCACCGGCGCCCTCTTACAGCAACTAATCCCACTTGTGAGATAGTCTTTTAGCTATTCTGCCAGACTTCCACCCAAAGATAAAAACTCTCGATTTATAATGAGCTCATGCGAGCTTCAATAAATCCTCAATATTCGCCGTATGTGCTGGTGACAGGCGGTTCATCAGGCATTGGTCGAGCTACCGCGATGGCTCTAGCCAAACTGGGATACACGGTATACGCCACGTCCCGCCATTGTGAAGAAACGACCGAAAACTATGGTGGCGGCGGCAGAATTATTAATCGCCGAATGGATGTTAATGACCGTGCATCGGTCGACGCCGTTGTGAATGACATGCCAGAGGTAGGAATTGTGGTCCACTGTGCTGGCTTCGGTGTGGCTGGTTCCTGCGAAATGTTGCCCATGGATCGGGCCCGGGCACAGATGGAGACCAACTATTTTGGTGTACTCAATGTCAACAACTCAGTGCTCCCCCGCTTGCGGGAAAACGACAAGTCGCTATGTGTCGTTATTGGATCTGTCGCAGGCTTTATTGGCATCCCATTCCAGTCCCACTACTCCTCAAGTAAATATGCTTTGGAAGCATATATTGAATGCTTGCGGATGGAGGGCGGCCCGTTCGGAATCCAAGCCTCCATCGTGGAGCCTGGAGACACTAAAACTGGTTTCACGGGTATGCGTACCCACGACGAGCCAGAAGACTCTCCGTACTACGAGATCTGCGAAAAGGCCGTTGGCCAAATGGCTAAAGATGAAGAAAACGGCGTACCTGCCAGCAAAGTGGCTGACGTTGTTGTCGACATTGTGGGTCGGAAACGTCCCCCAATTCGGAAAGTGGTGGGCGCAGATTACACCGCTGTCTACTGGCTGAAACGGCTTATCCCCAATCGCCTGCTGGAATTCGCTCTCAAAAAGATCTATCTTGGCTGATCCCAGCAAGCGCGGGGCTACCTGTTTCTAAAATTTGGGGAACTTCAGTTTGCTGAGATCCACTCCGTCCAACCCCGGTGGCATCTGGCCGAGGCCGCCGGGAAGGTTGGAGATGTCTGGCATGCCGCCTGGCATACCGCCTGGCATACCTGGAATATTGGGCATTCCCTGCTGACGACGCTGACGGTTGCGGTTCTTGCCCTTCTTGCCCTTCTTGCCTTTTTTGCGACGGGGACCGCCACCGGGCATCATCTTGTTTGACATGCGGTTCATCAGCTTGCGAGCTTTCATGAACCGGTTCACAAGTTCGTTTACTTCCCGCACGGTAACTCCGGAACCGTTTGCGATACGACGACGCCGGGAAGCGTTGAGGATATCCGGATTATCCCGTTCGGCAGGGGTCATACCGCGGATAATGGCTTGGATACGGTCCAGGTGTTTCTCATCCACCATGGATGCCGCCTGCTGCATTTCTTTACCGCCGGGCATCATTCCCAAAATATTGGAAAGCGGACCCATTTTTCGGATCATGAGCAGCTGATCCAGGAAGTCTTCCAGCGTAAGTTCGCCGCTCATCATCTTTTCGGCAGATTTTTCGGCTTCCTGTTTGTCGAAAACCTGTTCTGCCTGCTCGATAAGGGTAAGGAGGTCACCCATTCCGAGGATACGGCTGGACATGCGGTCCGGGTGGAAGACATCAAAGTCATCTAGCTGTTCACCGGTGGAGGCGAACATGATGGGAACGCCGGTCATTTCGCGCACCGACAGGGCTGCGCCACCCCGAGCGTCACCATCAAGCTTGGTCAGTACGACACCAGTGAATCCCA
Organism: Mycobacteriales bacterium; assembly: GCA_012842085.1. Classification (GTDB taxonomy): domain Bacteria; phylum Actinomycetota; class Actinomycetes; order Mycobacteriales; family Mycobacteriaceae; genus Lawsonella. Next base: position 11,515 of record DUTM01000005.1, read on the forward strand.
CACCGTCGCGGAAAGCTTCGGCGGTAGTTACTGCGTCTTGACCAATCATCGCATCTAGTACGAAAAAGATTTCGTCCGGGTCGACGGCGTCACGAATACTGCGCGCCTGCTCCATGAGGACTTCGTCCACACCGAGTCGTCCAGCGGTGTCAATAATGACCACATCGTGTACTTTGCGGCGTGCTTCTTCAATACTTTGTCGAGCCACTTCAGCGGGATCGCCACTGGTGGTGCCAAGTGGGCTTTCTCCTGCATCTACTGAAGTTCCGGGGTTAGGTGCGAAAACCGGAACTCCTGCCTTCTCACCCACAATTTGCAGCTGCGATACTGCTCCCGGACGCTGCAGGTCACACGCCACCAGCATGGGTGTGTGGCCATTCTTGGTGAGGTACTTGGCGAGCTTACCGGCCAACGTAGTTTTACCGGCACCCTGTAAACCAGCCAGCATGATGACTGTGGGAGGAGTCTTGGCGAATTGAATGCGTCGCGCTTCCCCACCCAGGATTCCGGTAAGTTCTTCGTCAACAATCTTGATGAACTGTTGAGCCGGGTTGAGGGCTGAATGGACTTCAGCTCCCTGGGCACGTGTTTTGACACTCTTAATGAAGCTTCGGACAACCGGCAGGGACACGTCCGCGTCCAACAAGGCCAGACGAATCTCGCGAGACGTACTGTTGATGTCCTCATCAGTTAATCGGCCTTTGCCCTTCAAATTCCGGAGGGCGCTATTTAACCGATCTGAAAGTGATTCAAACACGTGAGAGTTACTCCTGGTTCTATTAAAACCGTTACTGTTGTGTGGTCAATAGTGTCTATGCTACCTGGCGAAGCTGCCTCACATAATTAGGCCAACAAGGCATCAACAAATGCGGGCACCTCAAACGGAGCCAAATCGTCTTGTCCTTCACCCAGACCGACCAGCTTCACCGGTACTCCAAGTTCTTCCTGTACCTGGAACACGATGCCACCTTTGGCAGTGCCATCAAGTTTCGTCAGCACCACACCGGTAATGTCGACGACTTTCTTGAATTCTTTTGCCTGCAAGATACCGTTTTGGCCGACGGTGGCGTCAATAACGAGGAGCACCTCATCAACGCTGGCTTTCTTAGAAACCACTCGTTTCAGTTTGCCAAGTTCGTCCATCAAGCCGGTCTTGGTGTGCAAACGTCCGGCAGTATCAATAACGACTGCATCGACACCCTGTTTGATACCTGCATCCACAGCGTCGAAGGCAACTGCGGCTGGGTCGCCACCTTCTTTACCCCGAATCGTGGTGGCACCAACACGATCACCCCAGGTTTGGAGTTGGTCGGCAGCAGCAGCACGGAAAGTATCCGCTGCGCCCAGTAGCACTCGACGGCCGTCACCAATCAGAACTCGAGCCAGTTTTCCGGTGGTCGTCGTCTTACCTGTGCCGTTCACACCCACCATCAACATGATTGCCGGATGGTCGTCATGCGGTAGAGCCTTCAGCGAACGATCCATCTCCGGATGGCATTCCTCGATGAGAATCTGCCGCAGTAGGGCACGTGCGCCCTCTTCATCTGCCACATCGGAGGCGGCTATTTCGTCTCGTAAACGATCGACGATCCGCATGGTAAGGGTAGTACCCAGATCAGCCATAATGAGTGTGTCTTCAACTTCTTCCCAGGCGTCTTCATCGAGGTCTCCAGCACCAAGGATGCCAAGTACACCCTTGCTGAAGACATTATTGGAGCGGGCGAGGCGCCCCTTGAGGCGGGCTAGCCTTCCCTTAGCGCTGGGAACGTCTTCAATGGTCTCGCTGGGCGCATCAACAGTTTCCGATACTGGCGGAGTCTGCTCTGGGGCTTCTTCTGGTGCTGGCGCCGGGGCGACCTCTTCGCCGGCGTCAGTTACTGCCGTTGGTTCTGCAGCAGGTTCTGTAATCTTCTTCGGCTTCGGCTCTTCAGCTACCGGAGGAACTGGTGTTTCTTCAGTTAAAGAACCGAGGTCTACCCTCTGGAGCTGCGGCTCGGGCCGACGAGTATCCCGTGCGGATTCAGTAAGTGTGCCTTCGCCTTCCCCAAATGTGAACTCGCCCCCGGCAGTATAGGTACTGCCCTTTTTCTTCTGACCGTCAAGCTCTGCTTTTTTCTCGAAAGAAATAGTCTTCTGCTTTTTCTTCCGCTCCCCAATGATGAGCAGCATGGTGATGACAAGCAGCGTCACGGCAACGATAGAGCCGACGATTATTGCGATGATAGTTGAAGTATTCACAACCCTAGTGTCCCAGGTTCTGGTGACATGTGCACACAACAAATTGGGTTTTTGTCAGTTACCACGCACAATGGAGTGGAACAACTATCTCTCTACTTCTCTTACTTGGAGTTTTACAGTGGCTGCCGACCAGACTCTGCGCGAAAAAATTAATGAATGGTGCGAAAACCGTGGTTTCCGCCCTAGTATGTCTTTCGACGAAGCTACCACCACCTCTAATTTGCGTCGGGTCGCTAAAGTGCCAGGCCTGTACACATTAATCTTCAATAACGACGATGTTTTTGTGGGCATGGCGAATGACTTTTCCGTCACTCTTGCCGCCCAACCGGAACCCTGGCAGTCGGAAATCGCAGAAGTACGTTTGATGCCTCGCTCCAAGAGTGGTCTAGCGCTTGTTAATGAGGCGGTAAAGCTTCAGCAAGAAGCACAGCGTCTCGGTTTCACTTTGCATGCTCTTCCGGAGCAGTCGACAAACTAGCGAATAAGAAATTCGTTTCTCCCGCCGCGCGGAGTGCTGTAGTTTTCCACTACCAAGTCCACTCGCCCGGGAGTGTCCCCCGTTTTTACCAGTTCTACGAGTCGTTCACACTGGGATCGGGGACCTTCGGCAACAACGTGTACTCTGCCGTCGTGTTTGTTGGTGGCGCTCCCCGCCAACCCCAGTTCTAAGGCTCGGCACCGCACCCACCAGCGAAATCCTACGCGCTGCACGTAGCCGTGCACCCAAATGTCTACCCGCACGAAAGCGTCTGGGGAGGGTGATGGCATGGTGCACGCCTTCCTATTCACTGTCGGTGGATGTCTCTGTCTTCCCTGCTTGTGGCGCGGCGACGGGACGCATGCGTTGGGAAATGACCTGGGTTATGCCATCGTTGCGCATCGTCATCCCGTAGAGGACATCGGCGATATCCATCGTCAGCTTTTGGTGAGTAATGATCAGCAGCTGGGAGTGCTCTCGCAGATCTTGGAAAATACCTAACAGTCGCTGCAAGTTGGTATCGTCCAACGCTGCTTCTACCTCATCTAGGACGTAGAACGGGCTGGGGCGTGCTTTAAAGATGGCCACCAGCATTGCCAGCGCCGTCAAGGATTTTTCACCGCCGGACAGCAGCGACAGCCGCTTCACCTTTTTACCTGGTGGCCGGGCATGTACTTCGACACCGGTATTCAGCATGTCGTCGGGGTCTGTCAGGACAAGGCGTCCCTCGCCACCTGGGAAGAGGGAACTAAACACACCCACAAATTCCCGCGCGACATCGTGGAATGCTTCTTCGAAGACGGTTTCTATCCGCTCGTCAACCTCGTCTACTACTTTCAAAAGATCCTTGCGGGCTTTCTGGATATCGTCCAGCTGCTGGGAAAGAAACGAGTAGCGCTCTTGCAGTGCTTCGAACTCTTCCAAGGCGAGTGGGTTGACTTTGCCAAGGCGCGCCAGATCCTTTTCGGCTGCCTGCAGTCGAGCTTCTTGTTGCTTCCGGTCGAAGGGGAAGGGTTGTGGAGCAACGACATCCTCACCGCGTTCTTTAGCAGTTTCGTACTCTTCCATCTCCAACGCGGTAGGCGGCAACATCACGTCCGGACCGTAGTTGGCCAGCAGCTCATCAATAGCGATGCCGAGGTCATCAATAATTTGTTCCTCGAGCACGCGCAGCCGCTCATGGGCTTGAGCGCGCAGCAGTTCATCCTGGTGTGCTGTTTCCCGCAGCTCCTCATAGGCCGCAGTCGCTGTTTGCACATTCTTCCGGCCAGCAATCAACTCTTGGTTTACGGTCTGTTGTTTTTCTTGCAGCTCTTGACGGCGTTTTTCGACATTGGTCAGCTCCGTGCGAATACGATCCGCCAACTCGCCGCCTGCTTCCCGTACGGCCTGCACAATCTCCAACGCCTGCTTGCGGGATACTTCCATACGAGCGGCGCGCTGTCGCAGTTCTTTTTCCTGCTGCGCGCGCCGACGAAGTGCACTAGCGCGTCCCCGCACGTGTCCAGAGCGTTCTTCAGCAGTGCGTACCGCCAGTCGCGCCTCCATCTCAGCGCTTCTGGTGGCGGCAACGGCCGTGGCTGCTTCAGTGGAAACGGTGTCATCAAAAAGGGATGGTTCTTCCGGCTCCTCAGCGGCAAGACGCTGCCGTTCTTCTAAATCGGTAAGTTCATTGACCAGACGATCCCGTTTCGTCTCCAATGCTTCCCGCTCATCCGTGAGCCGCTGTTGCTGCAGGCGGGCAGTACGCATCTCCGCAGATAGCCGCGCCAAATCTTTGGTAACGGTAGCGATTGACGTGTCGGATTCCACCAACGCGGCTTGTGCTTGAGTTGCGGCAACCCGACGCTCTTCCAGTTCTTCTGTGGCCCCCTGCAAAGCTGCCTGTGCTTTCTCAATCCGGCTAAGCGCCTTTTTCTCAGCAGCTTCTGCTGCGGTAATCGCAGCTCGAATTTCAACTTCGGAGCGGTTTTTGCGCTCTCCACCGGTAGCCCAGCCCCACCCGCGGGCATCTCCGTCACGAGTAATTGCCCGCAACCGACGGTCGGTTTCGATAACACGCTCTGCGGTAGCGAGATCTTCCACCACCACAGCATCCATAAGGAGTGCCGTTATGGAGCTTTGGAGGGGGCGCGGCACTTTAATGAGGTCCAATGCCCATTGCACTCCCGCTGGGAGCTGAATATCCATGCGGAAGTCGTCAACATCGCTGCTTTCGATGAGCAGCATGGCGTGACCCGCAGCATTGCTGCGCAGTGAGGAGACAGCACGATGTGCTTGTTGGGTGTCGCGCACAGTGAGGGCTGAGGAGGCTTCCCCCAGCGCCACTGCAATAGCCCGTTCCCACCCCTTCTTCACTTTCAGGTCTTTCGCCAAAGAACCAGATATGGCTACGCCACTATCGGGTTCCTGTAGCCATTCAGCGGCGTCACGGGCTTCCAAACTGAGGGAAAGGGTCTCAATGCGTCCCCGCAGCACAGCTGCCTCCCTTTCCGCCGACCGTTCCTCATCGCGTAGCGCATCACACCGGGACGAGGCTTGGTCTCTTTCCGCCGTGGCCTGGTCGAAGCGCTGGTTAAGCTGCTCTTCCGCGTTTTCTAGCTCATTTAGCTGGTCTTCGGTTGCGGCCGCATCAGTCTGTAGAGCTGCTAACTTGAGGCGGGCCTCTTCGAATCTGGCAGCTACTTGCTCGGCCTGCTCCTCTGCTGCAGTAATGGACGCTTTGGTGGAGTCGACCGCTCCTGCTAGACGCGCAATTCCTTCGCGACGGTCGGCGACTGCTTGCATGGCCGCCATACGTTTTTTCTCCACCCGCTGCGCGAATTCTTCTGCATCTTCACGCGCTGCCGTCGCCTCCGTTAACGCTTTCTCCGCGTTCGCAAGAGTCGCCGCAATCTCATCTTCCTCCTGGGCAGCCTCCGCTGCTTTGGCGAGTAGTTCATCAGGATCTTGGCCAAATTGTGGCGTGGGAGCATTCTGCAATTGACGGGAACGATCCTCAGCAATCCGGAGGGTTGCTGCCACCCGTTCCGAAAGGGCGGACAGTTCAAACCATCCGTTTTGCACACCGTTAAGAGTGGGTGTCAAAGTTTCGAGATCGTGTTCGAGTTCCGCAACTATTTGTTGGGCAGCTGCGAGTTCTTTTTCAGCGGCGTGGCGGCGTTCTTCAATCTGTTCCCGCAGATTTTCATACTTTTCGGATTCTGCACGGCGGGTGACGATATCATCCGCAGCCAGCCGCAGCCGCGCGTCACGGGCTTCGGCTTGAATAACTTGTGCCTTCTTAGCTGCTTTTGCTTGCCTACCGAGCGGGGCTAGTTGCCGCCGGAGTTCCCGCGTCAGGTCTCCCACGCGATCCAGGTTGGCTTGCATTGCGGTGAGTTTGCGGATTGCTTTTTCTTTGCGCCGGCGGTGTTTCAGAATACCGGCAGCTTCTTCAATGAAAGCCCGGCGCTCCTCGGGACGCGATTCCAGAATTTCGGCAAGCTTTCCTTGGCCCACAATGACGTGCATTTCCCGGCCAATGCCCGAATCGGAGAGGAGTTCTTGTACATCCATCAACCGCACACGGTCGCCGTTGATTTCATATTCGCTAGCACCATCACGGAACATGCGCCGCGTAATGGACACTTCCGAATAATCAATCGGCAAGGCTCCATCAGTGTTATCGATGGTGAGTGTTACTTCTGCCCGCCCCAATGCTTGCTTCGTGGGGGTGCCAGCAAAAATAACATCTTCCATTTTGCCGCCGCGGAGAATCTTGGCGCCCTGTTCCCCCATTACCCAGCCCAGCGCGTCAACCACATTTGATTTTCCAGAACCGTTGGGCCCAACGATGGCACAAATACCTGGCTCGAATTTTAGAGTCGTCGAAGACGCAAAGGACTTAAAGCCTTTGAGGGTCAGACTCTTCAAATACATGTGACGAATTCTACCTGTTCCGACGGGGGACTTTCTGACAATTGGGGCAATACGTGTGGCTCCGACCCCCTACTACACATCGTTCCAATAAAGATTGGCAGCGAGGGCAAGGGGTGCCAGCTTTTCCATATGCTGCGAGGGAGCGTGCAAAATAGCCCGGTTCACCAGCTGCATTCACATAAAGGTTGTCGAAAGAGGTGCCACCGACGTTGAGGGCACGCTGCATCACTTCTTGGGCAGCCTGCAGAATCTCCCGAATGGTGGCATAACTGAGTCCACTTGCTAAACGAGCAGCATGGACGCGTGCCTGCCAAAGGGCCTCATCAGCATAAATATTGCCAATCCCAGACACAATCTCCTGGTTGAGGAGGGCAGTTTTGATGGGGACGCGTCTGCTTCGTATTGTGCGGGCGACCTCTTCCAGGTCGAAGGCTGGCTCCAAAAGATCAGGGGCGATGTGGGCGGCCAAGCTGGGTACAAAACGCACAATTGTGGGGTCAAGGGTAGAGACGGTGGGAACCAGATTATCGATGGTGACGTATCCGAAGGTGCGTTGGTCCACGAAGCTCAGAAAAGTGTCGGCACCGATCTGGGCATGTAGACGGGTGTGGGCGCGCTGCGGCAGATGGTTTTCATCCACCAAAATTTGGCCACTCATCCCGAGGTGAAAAAGAATGCTCCGGGTGTCCTCGCCGAGGGTTGCCCACAAATATTTTCCGCGCCGCTCGACGGTTGTTACGGTCTGGCCCTCCAGCTGCCTGGCAAGGTCGTCGGCAGTACCCGCGAAACGGCGCGCCACTCTTTCGTGGTGGACCTCAACGTTGTGTAAAGTAGCGCCGCTCAAATAGGGCTCAATGCCCCGTCGAACGACTTCAACTTCTGGAAGTTCAGGCATTGCGCTCTGTCGTCAAAGCATATTTGGGCATGTCGGAACGGATATCTAAATTAATGTCGTTTGCTGGCATGCCATCCAACGTCTGCGCCACTTGTTCAGAGACTTTCTCACCCTTCTGCCCTTTTTGAATTGCTTCCCAAGTAGCGCGGGCAGCTGCTTGCTCTGCCCTCTTTTTATTGGTTCCAGTACCAGTTCCATAAGCACGACCACCCAAAATGCCCGTCGCGAAAAAGACTTTCGCGTGGTCGGGACCAGTGGAGGTGATGTAGTAGGACGGCGCGGATGAATACTCGCTGGCAGCATATTCTTGCAGGCTGGTTTTCCAGTCGAGCCCAATGCCAGCTTCCCCAGCTTGGTCGATAAGGGGCTGCATCAGTCCAAGTACTACCTTGCGCGACACCTCAATGCCGTGGGTGGCGTGAACTGCCCCAAATACTGCTTCGGTAGCGTCCGCCAGTATCGATTCTTTGTCGCGGCCGCCGGTAAGTTCCTCACCGCGCCCCAAAAGCAAGTACTCACCAAGTCCGTGCGGCCCTAGCGTCCGCGCCAGGCGTGCCAGCGAATATCCGGACACGATATTGGCGCGCATTTTTGCTAATTCGCCTTCATCTCGATCGGGATACTGCTGGAAAAGGCGCTCAGTGACACTGATATTGAGAACCGAATCCCCCAAGAACTCCAGCCGTTCATTGTTCGGAATTCCGGGATGTTCGTAGGCGTAGGATCGGTGGCATAGTGCTCTAATGAGTAATTCTCGTGATAGTTCCACACCCAACTTTTCTAAAAGCGGTGTGTAATCAACATCCTCCCAGTCTGGAGGTAATTCCCAACTTGCTGGGATAGGCATCTGTTTCCTTCTTTGAGTTATTCCTTTTCAGCGTCTTGGGCGGCGTCGTCAAGAGTAGCTAGGTTCTTAAACTTTTCGAGATCTGCCCAGCGCGGATCAATAAGATCGTTTTCTTCACCAGAGATTCCATCCGGGGCAGGAACATCGGTTTCGGGACAGTCATGGCCTTCCACGCTTGTGCACGAGGGAGCAAACGGAAGAGCGAGGCCCACTGCGTCGATGACAGCCTGTTTCAACTCCAGTTGGAAAGGATCATCTAACACGTAGACATCATCGTCACCCTCTTCCACCTCGGCGGCTGTTTCCGTATCTGGGTAGAGGAAAAGTTCGGTGAGGCTGGTGTTGATGGTGCCGGCAAGGTCACTCAAGCAATGGACACACTGTCCCTTGGTGGGGGCGTTAATGGTGCCGTTGACGAAAACACCTTCGGCAACCGCTTCTACAGTGCCGTCGATAGTGACACTTTCTTCGGCCGGAATAGCGATCATGTCAAGGCCGATAGGTTCCGATATTTTGACCTTTTTTGTGAAGGGTTTTTGGTTACCGACCTCACGACCCAGAGGGCGAAGATCAACTAGGAAATCATCGTAAACTGCGTCAGTATTAGAAGTAGTCACAATGACAGTGTAGCGCTATAACTATCCTTCGTAAGCTTCTGGCGGGTAGTCACCATAGTCATCGCCATAATTGGCAGATTTGTAGTCTTCTGCATAATTTTCGGAGTAGTCATCATCCAGCTGCTCATCATAAACTTTTCCAGTGGACTCGTACTTCTCGAAGTCTTCATTGCTGGAGCGTTCCGCCACCCCAGCCCGGGAGCGAAGCTTCTTCCGCCCGTTCAGCACTTCCCGAGAAGTGGCGTTCAGGACAGACTCGAATTCCGCCAATTTAGTGTCGACGTAAATGTCGCACTCCCCACGGAGCCGGTCGGCTTCCGCATGGGCTGCGTCCACGATACGTTGTGCCTCATCGCGTGAGATTTCCACAACTTCCGATTCGCTTACCAAGCGAGCCTGCTCGGCGCGGGCAGCAGCGACACTTTCCTCATAATCGTCGTTGCCTTTAGCGATAAGACGTTCTGCCTCCGCGTGGGCACGTTCGGTGACGCTTTCGTATTCCCGTTGTGCTTCGTGAACCAGGCGGCTAGATTCGTGTTCCGCGTCGGAGATCATGACGGCTGAATTGTTGGTAGCTTCGGCGACCATACGATCAGCTTTGTCTTTGGCGTCCGCAATCATGCGGTCCGCATCCGCGCGGGCACTCGCCAACTGCTGGTCTACTTGGGCGTTGGTTTCACTCTTCGTGGTTTCGGCGTAAGTGTTAGCTTCATCGATCAGGCCGTCACGTTCATCCAAAACGTCCTGCGCGTCGTCTAACTCTTTGGGGAGGGATTCCCTAATTTCGTCTAAAAGGAGAAGCGCATCAGGGCGCGGCACCATGCACTGTGTCGACATCGGAATGCCGCGAGCCTCTTCAATCATCGCAACAAGCTCGTCAAGTGCTTCAAAAACGTGGAACATGGTTTTCCCTTTCAAACTTAGTCACTTACAGTGTGCCTAAAAATGAGAAACTTTTGCTGAAACCAGTGCGGTGTGTCGCTTGACCTGCAGTATTTTACTTCTTTTCCAGAAGCTTTTGCTGTACGCTCGCCGGCAGAAACTCACTTGTGTCTCCCCCGAAAGCGAAAACTTCTTTCACCAGCGTGGAGGATATGAAACTGAGTCCGGGAGAGGTTGGCAGAAATATTGTGTCAATTCCTGTCAGCCGCTTGTTGACGTGGGCCATGGGCAGCTCGTACTCATAGTCTTCGTTGGAACGAATGCCTTTCACCACTGCTACCGCATTCTTCTGGGAGCAAAAGTCAACTAATAATCCGCTGAAAGAGTCGACCGAAACATTGGGAAGATCCTTAAACTCTTCTTCCATAATGGCGACGCGTTCCCCCACCTCAAACATTCCTTTTTTGCGGGGGTTGTAGGCCACACACACAATCACTTCATCAAAAATGCGTGCTGCCCGGCGCACAATATCAACGTGGCCAAGGGTAAGGGGGTCAAAAGATCCGGGACAAACTACCGTGCTCATGCGGCCATTCTACCTAGTGGGCTAACAATAGCGATGTCGATCGCGGTTTCCCCATAGTTTTTGGAGCGATATTCTTCATATTCTGCTGGCCACACAATGGCCGGATCGCGGCTGGAGCGTTCTAGCACCACGACGGATCCTTCTCCGACCCACTCTTTTTCTATAAGCGTGGTAAGAATCTGCGGGATCTCGGTTGCAACCTGGTCGTAGGGAGGATCCATAAAGACAAAATCATAGGGGGCACCGGGGTGTTGGGCCGGCTGCTCCAAGAAGCGTTGCGCCGACCCTTTATGGATCTCCACATGTGCGGCTATTTCGCCGAGGAGCTGTTTGTTTTTCCGCACACAACTCACCGCAGCGGGCAACTTCTCCACTAGTGTTATGTGCCGTGCTCCGCGGGAGGCTGCTTCAAGGCCGACAGCTCCAGATCCGGCATAGAGGTCAAGTACTGTGGTTTCAGGCCAGTTAAGCAGTGTGTTGAGACTGTTGAATAGAGCTTCGCGCACCCGGTCGCTGGTGGGTCGAGTGTTGTTTGGGGGTGAGAATAACCGGCGGCCGCGCGCTTGCCCAGCGACGATCCGCATCAGTGTAGCTCCGCCAGGAGGTCGCCTCCGCTGACATCAGAGAAATCTTCGGTGACAATAAAACGAATGGTTCCGGCAGCGGGTGCGGTCACTGCGGCGTCTAGCTTGATCGCCTCCACGTAACCAATCACTTGCCCTTCAGCAACGGCAGCACCATCATCGACAGTTTTGCGCCAAATACCGGCTAAAGGTGCTGTGATCTGAACGGGTGTCTGCTTGGTGCTCATGCTTCTAGTCTAGCGAGCTGCTCTCATATCGAACACCATTACGTTCACTTACTTCCGAAACAATTCTCCACCAGGCGTCATATTTTTTGTGGTCCGCTTGCTCCAACAGGCTGGTCATGTCTTTGCGGGCGGTGGTGACGAGTTCTGCGTCACGCACAATGTCCAGCAGTCGCAACGGCATAGCCAGTCCTGCCTGGGTAGTGCCCAGCAGGTCGCCTTCGCGTCGTTGTTCCAAATCGACTTGTGCCAGGTAGAAACCGTCAGTGGAGGATTCAATAGCGGCTAGTCGTTCTGCTGCGGTGGAGTCCGGATCGCAGCCGGTAAGCAAAAGGCAGATGCCCGGCGCGGTACCTCGACCCACTCGGCCACGCAGCTGGTGGAGCTGGCTCACGCCGAAACGATCCGCATCAACAATCACCATGGCGGTGGCATTGGGAACGTCAATACCCACTTCGATAACGGTGGTGGACACCAACACATCGATGTCTCCCGCATTGAAGGCTTGCATAGTGGCGGCTTTCTCGTCAGTGTCGAGGCGACCGTGGAGAAGCCCAAGCCGAAGTTCGTGGAGTGGTCCTTGGGATAGTTCTTCATAGGTTTTGGTGACGGTAGTGATGTCGGAGTCCCCAGAGCCCCCGTCTCCGATTGCTGGGCACACCACATACGCCTGATGTCCTGCGGCTACTTCTTCGCTCAGCCGTTCCCAAATGCGCGGCACCCAATGTGGGTGAACACGGCTGTTGACTACCGAGGTTTGGATGGGGCTGCGGCCTGCGGGGATTTCTCGCAAGGTGGAGACTTGTAGGTCGCCAAAGGTGGTGAGGGCAACGGTCCGTGGAATGGGGGTGGCTGTCATGACCATCATGTGGGGTGTTTGCCCAGCAGTACCTTTTTCGCGGAGGGTGGCTCTTTGCTGTACCCCGAAGCGGTGCTGCTCGTCGATCACGACCATGCCCAGACTGTAGAAATCTACGCCTTCCTGAAGGAGCGCCTGGGTACCAATGATGATTCCGGCTTGTCCACTAACGCAGTCGAGAAGTGCTTGGCGGCGTTCTGCGGTGGGGAGGGATCCGGTTAGGAGGGTGACGGAGGTAGCACTGGCATCGGTGGTAGCGGCGTCGCCGTTAGTGTCTTTGTCTGTGGGAGGGTTTTCTCCCATGCTGAGTTGGCCTGCTCGCCCATAATCGCCGAGAAGCTCACGGATGGTGTGTGCGTGTTGGGTGGCGAGTACTTCTGTTGGCGCGAGTAGAACTGCCTGGTGGCCGTTGTCCACGACTTGCAGCATGGCGAGGAGTGCCACGATGGTTTTGCCGGATCCAACTTCACCTTGCAGAAGCCGGTTCATGGGATGGCCTGCGCTAATGTCGCGCGAAATGTCGGTGAGGACTTCATCCTGCCCGGCGGTGAGCTTGTAGGGCAGCAGGTTGCGGATAGTGTCGGCTAGTTTTCCGGACTGTGGCGGGCAGCTGGGGGCGTCCAGGGAGCGGTAGCTTTCTTGCTGCTGCAGCAGCACTGCTTGCAGGGTGGCAGCTTCGTCGTAGCGCAGCCGTTCCCGTGCCTTTTCTACCTGCTCCATGGTGCTTGGCTGGTGAATATTGCGCAGCGCAGTGTCGATGTCGTCATACCCGTATTTTTCTTGTATCTCAGCCGGGAGGACTTCCGGGAGGGGATCAAGTTGGGAGAGAACTGCTTCGACCAACACCATGAGAAGCCAGCTGGACACGCCCGCAGTGGCTGCGTAGACGGGGATTATGGTGCGGGACAGTAGCTCCACAATGGCGGGATCTACACCGGTGAGTCCATCTTTTTTGAGGTCTTCTGCAGTGATTTCTGAGCTGGTAACGGAGGGGGGTGCGAGGGTGCTCGAACCAATAATTTTGGTGGCTTGCAGCAGGGTGGCAAATTGTCCGCCGGCGACTGCTGGAGCGTTGTCACGCAGCACCATAAAATTGGGGTGGCTCATATCGAAGTAGCGGCCACGGCGGGTGATTTCCCCGTCGAGGAGAACTTCGGTTCCCTCTTTCATAATGCGTGCAATGCCATGGGGGTGGAAGAAAGCAACATTAATGGGGGTTTCACCGGAACGAACCCGCACCCGCAAAATGTAGCCACGGCGGCGGCGCATGCGGGACAAGTCAGCTTTCTCAACAGTCCCCCACACCATGACGGAGTCACCATCACGGACGTTGTGGGGATCGAATTTTTGACGTCCGTGAATATATCGACGCGGGAAGTGGTACAGCAGATCGGCGACCGTGTGCAGTTCTAGTTTGTCACCCAGCTTTTTGGCCACCTTGGAGGGAAGAATGGTGGCCAGGTAGTCGGTTAACTGTACACCCACGCGCTACTCCCCTTGAGCTGGCAGCCGCCAATTAACTGCGGTTGCTCCCGCCGCAATGAGGTGCTCGTTAGCGCGGCTGAAAGGGCGTGAGCCAAAGAACCCGCGGGAGGCCGAGAGCGGGGACGGATGCGGTGAGGCAATGATCGGGATGTCACCGAGTTTGGGACTCAGTGTTTGGGCATCGCGTCCCCACAGTATTGCCACGAGGGGTTTATCTCGTTGCACTAATGCCTCAATGGCGCATTCGGTTATTTTTTCCCATCCTTTGCCGCGGTGCGAAGTGGGAGCCCCCGGCCGGACGGTGAGTACTCTGTTGAGCAGCAACACTCCTTCTTCCGCCCAGGGTGTAAGGTCACCGTTTTTGGGGGTCGGGTATCCCAAATCATCGTGGTATTCCCGAAAAATATTGTTGAGACTGCGGGGCAGTGGGGAGACGGACGGGTCTACACAGAAGCTCAAACCTACTGCGTGTCCGGGGGTGGGGTACGGATCTTGCCCCACAACAAGTACTTTTACCTGGTCAAATGGGTGTGTGAAAGCGCGGAGAACATTGGTCCCGGCGGGCAGATAGCCATGTCCAGCTTTGATTTCGGCACGCAGGAAGTCCCCCATGGCCGCAATATCATCTTGTACAGGCGCAAGTGCCTCAGCCCAACCAGGATCAATGATTTTCTCGAGAGGTTGTTTGGGCATAAGCCTTCCTACTACTTCGCTAGCGGCTCGTCGCTAAAGGACTCCCATCCACCATAGTCCTCTACGAGTTCTCGATCGACCATGATGTATCCGGGGCTTTCTGGTGCCGAAGCGACTATCTTGCCGATCACTTTGAAATTAGCTGGAGGTTTGGTGGAGCAGGGGAAAGTACCGAGCAGTGCATGGTCCTCCCCTCCGTGGTAGATCCACCGTAGGAGCAGCTCTTCGGCTGTCTCGCTATCAGTGTGCTGAGCACAGAGTTCCGCCAGTCCGAAGAGTTCATCGCTAGCGGCAGCCAGGATGCCTTTCTTGTCTAGCTGCGCCTGCACCATGCCAGCTTCGGGCGGTCCCTCGTAGCGTCGCACAGAATCGGGGCAGCTTTTATCTTGACGTGCTGCGCTCTTGCTGATGATGTGGAAGAGGTTCAGCATGAGTCCGTCGGACACATCGGTCAAACTGGTGGCGCCAGCTTCCAGGGCGACGGGACCATCCTCATATGGTGGTTCTGGACACCCATAGAGGGCAGATGCGCGCTGTACTAGGTCATTCGACATGAAGTTATCCATGGAACCGAATTTTCCGCTACAGATTTCATATCCGGCGCGGGACCATCCCAGGTTGCCGGACACCGCAATGATGTCTCCGGGTTGTGCTCCGTCTTGTCTCAAAACATTTTTCTCGCCGGGAGAAAACTCGCCCGTTGCGGTAACACAAATAACGAGCTGGGGAGCCTGCGAATAGTCGCCGCCGACAATATCTGCGCCAACTTTTGCCGCTTCTTCAACGGTGCCGCGTGCTATTTCTTTGAGGGTGTTCACCGGGCAGTCTGCAGGTGCTGCTACCGCCACCACGAATCCAGTTGGGCGCGCCCCCATGGCCACAATGTCGGCCGCATTTTGGGCGATGGCGCGTCGTCCCACGTGAAACGGTTCCACCCAGTCCAGGTTGAAGTGATTTCCTTCCACCAAGATATCGGTGCACACCACAGCTTTTTCGTCGTTTGCAGAAACGACAGCGGCGTCATCCCCTGGTCCCAAAATGGTTGTTTCGCAGCTCGGGCACTGTGAGACAGCCTCAATAATTGCTTTCTCTCCGTAGTCCGAAATCGCGATGTCTTGAGATGCACCCATAAGACTCACAACCTTCCCGATGTGCAGTTAATAAGGACGTTCTATACCTTTAACTTTATCGAGAACTAGGCTTTATGACGGGAGATTTCAGTTTCTATAAGGGTAGAGATTAATTCTGGGTAGGAAACACCGGTCTGTATCCACATTTGGGGATACATAGAGATCGAAGTGAATCCAGGGAAAGTATTTATCTCATTGATGATGGGGCCTTCCTCAGTGAGGAAAAAGTCCACTCGCGCAAGTCCTTTCGCGTCAACTGCTAAGAACGCCTGCAC
Source organism: Mycobacteriales bacterium (assembly GCA_012842085.1). Taxonomy (GTDB): domain Bacteria; phylum Actinomycetota; class Actinomycetes; order Mycobacteriales; family Mycobacteriaceae; genus Lawsonella. Next base: position 27,229 of record DUTM01000005.1, read on the forward strand.
AGCGATGTCGCGCACTTGGTCGCTGAGCTCTGCAGGAACGTCAGCAGGAAGATCGACGCTAATAACATCATCCAAATACTTGGTGTCGAAGTCGTAAAAGCTGTCTTCCCCTTCCGCCTTATTCTTGTCGGCGGGTGGAAGTTTAATTTCAGCTATTTCTGATGCGGCAATCTTGCCATCGGGGAATTCCAAAACCCCGCATTCCACTTCGCGGCCTTCGACAGCAGCTTCAACAACGACCTTGGGATCACATTCTCGCGCGATCTTGATGGCGTCTTCTAGGTCTTCCCACTTGCTCACTTTGGTGATGCCAATTGAGGAACCTCCACGGGCGGGTTTCACAAAAAGTGGCAAACCCAGCAGTTCGCGGTGACAATCCTCTAAGGTTTCCGTACCAGGTCGCAGAACAACCTGTTTGCCGATGGGCAAACCTGCTGATCCCAAAACGATTTTGGTGAACTCTTTATCCATGGAGTTGGCGGAAGCGACAACACCACATCCGACGTAAGGCACCCCGGCAAGTTCAAAAAGTCCCTGAATGGTGCCGTCCTCCCCATTGGGGCCGTGCAAAACCGGCAACACCACGTCGACTACTGCAGCTGTTTTACCTGCATTTTCGCCTTCGGTATAAACTATTTCGCCACGCCGCTTGGCGTCGAAAGAAAGTGCCACTCCCCGGCCGTCAACTGGCTCAACTGTCGGAAGCGTGCGCCCATGTTGCGATAATTTGTCGAGATCTCCGTCTCCTAAATACCAGCCTCCCTCTTTCGTAATACCGATAGGGATGACTGTGTACTGTTCCATCTGTTGCATAATGCTCGCGGCAGAAATGCACGAAATGGAATGTTCAGGGCTGTTACCACCGTAAATGACGGCGACCGTAGTGGACTTAGACATAGTTTTAAACTACCTGTTGTGGAATGGTTTAGACCAGTTTACATTCAGGCCTGTTATTTCAGCTGCCGACAAGTTTAAACTTGGTAGTGATCCAGAAAGGTTAATGCATGCTCCCAGTTTCTCCCACCCCTGCCACTTCGGATGCCCCCAAAAAGTGGTTTACCCAAACTATCGACGCTCGTAATGAGCGGGAGTGTGACATTCTCGCGGCGGGTGCGGTGGTGTGGCGCAAAACCACGGAGGGCGAAATTGAAGTACTTCTCGAACATCGCCCCAACTATGACGATTGGTCGCTGCCGAAAGGGAAACTCGACTCCGGAGAATCTCCCCTTTTAGCGGCAGTACGCGAGATCTATGAGGAAACTGGCTACCATGTGCGGCTCGGCAAGTTTTTGCGCCGCATCCACTACCCCAACTCCCGTAAGAACGTTGAAAAAGTGGTTTATTTTTGGTCGGCAGAAGCAGTCGGCGGCGAATTTGTTCCCAATGGCGAGGTCGATAAAGTCGCTTGGGTATCGGTCGAGAAAGCACTGACCAAAACCGACTACTCCACCGATGTGAAGGTTTTGAAGCGCTTCTCGCAGATCGATCCGACTTGGCATCCTCTAGTCTTGGTGCGCCATGCGCGTGCCGGGGTGCGGGAAAACACTCTGGAAGATGTCCTTCGCCCACTTGACCCCATTGGACGGCAGCAGGCGGGACTGATTGCGGATACTGCGAAAGCCTACGGGATTACGAGCATCTATACGGCAGATCGTGTGCGGTGCGAACAGACTGTTATTCCAGCCGCTCGGTTGCTTAATCTTCCGCTCAAAATCGCGCGGGTTCTCTCCGAGGAATCCTATTTGGTGCATCCCGACGACACGCATGTTTTTTGGCATCACCTGTGCGAAAAGTCGCTAAATGGGGAACTCCCCCTTGTGTGTTCACAAGGAGGAGTTATTCCACATATCTTGAGCCATGAAGTTGCTGTTAGTTCCCTTGAATTGGAATCGACCAAAACTAAAAAAGGTGGAACCAGAATTCTGTTTTATGACGACAAAGGGATTCTAAAGGCAGTGGATTACCTACCTAGTCCACTACCAGTTCGCTAAGAACTAATAGCCGGCCTACTTTTTCTTCTTGCCTTTTTTCTTGCCCTTTTTATCTTTCTTCTTGTTCTTTTTACCTGCTTTGTCGCCTTTTTTGCCTTTACCCTTTTTCTCCGCAGCGGCGACATTGGCAGCATTGGATTCGAAAGTATTCGTGGCTACTCGCTTCACCGAAATACCAGTTTCGGGAAGCTCAGCATCGCCACGCACTACAGCCCGGAAGTATTGACCTGCCCGGAACATAGGGACACGAGTAGGAGCAACCGGAACTGCCTCACCTGTGTGAGGGTTACGGGCAACGCGAGCTGCACGATCCCGACGTTCAAAAGTTCCGAATCCCATGATGGTGCCAGATTCGTCCTTCTCAACGCTCCGCACAATAATGTCCAGAATATTTTCGAGCGCGCTGGTAGCAGTTTGCTGGTCAATGTTCATACGTCGCGACAGTTCAGCAACGATGTCCGCTTTATTCATTATTCCTCCACGGGAGTGAACCCTGACTTGGGTTGCGTGGTTAGCATTTCACATAGCGTTTTCAATGATGGTCAACTTAACAGAACAAATGTCCAATTAGAAAATACCGAGAAATGGAACTGTTTAAAAGCCTGTTGCCAAAACTACTCTCAGCAGTACCGTGTCAGAAACTTACCTAGTCGTAGGTTTAAAAGACGGTCGTGCAGCTTCAAAATCTGCGATTTTTTCTTCTTCCCGAAGTGTCAAGCTGATGTCATCCAGCCCTTCCAGAAGGCGCCACCGCGTATAGTCATCAATCTCAAATGGCACTGTGATCTGCCCAGCAGTAACTGTCCGGTCTATCAGACTGACAGTTACGTCCATGCCCGGGTTAGCTTCCACAGTCTCCCACAGTTTTTCAATGTCCTGCTGCTCGACTACACCAGCAACTAAGCCGGCTTTAGAAGAGTTGCCGCGGAAAATGTCGGCAAACCGAGACGACAACACAACTTTAAATCCATAGTCCATCAAGGCCCATACCGCATGTTCGCGCGACGATCCGGTACCAAAGTCCGGTCCGGCGATCAGGATGCTGCCATCCCGGTAGGCATCTTGATTGAGAATGAAGTCGTCATCGTTGCGCCACGCCGCAAAAAGTCCGTCTTCAAAACCGGTACGGGAAACGCGTTTCAGAAAAACAGCGGGAATAATCTGGTCGGTGTCAACATTGGAGCGGCGCAATGGTACTGCGACGCCCGTGTGAGTTTTAAAGGGTTCCATTGTAGTACCTCTTCAGTTACGGTCGGATGAAAGTCGGGGGTTATCGGTCTAGCGTCGGCAAGTCGGCGGGAGCTGCGAGTTTTCCAACTACCGCAGAGGCGGCAGCAACAGCTGGGCTCACCAAATGTGTCCGGGAGCCCTTACCCTGTCGACCTTCAAAGTTGCGGTTAGAGGTAGATGCAGACCGGTCGCCGGGCTCCATAATGTCGGGGTTCATGCCCAGGCACATGGAACAGCCGGGGTTGCGCCATTCCGCTCCGGCGTCTTCAAAGACCTTGTCCAGTCCTTCTTTTTCAGCTTGCAGTTTCACTAAGCCAGAGCCAGGAACTACCAGCATGCGAACTCCGTCAGCCACTTTCCGACCGCGTAACACTTCTGCGGCTGCCCGTAGGTCTTCCATACGGCCATTGGTGCAGGAGCCCACAAAAACGGTGTTGATCGCGATGTCGCGCAGCGGCATACCTGCTTCCAGGTCCATGTAGTCCAGTGCCTTTTCACAGGCCAGGCGCAGTGACTCGTCTGCAAAGTCGTTCGGGGACGGGACGACATCAGACAGTGGTGCACCTTGCCCCGGGTTGGTACCCCAGGTGACATAAGGCTCGATGGCGGAACCGTCAATTACGACTTCCTTGTCGAAGGTAGCGCCCTCATCTGTGCGCAGTTCCTTCCACGCCGCTACTGCCTTATCCCACTCCTCTCCCTTGGGAGCATGGGTACGGCCCTTAATGTAGGCGAAGGTAGTCTCGTCTGGCGCTACCATGCCCGCACGGGCACCAGCTTCGATGCTCATGTTGCACACCGTCATGCGGTTTTCCATGGAGAGTTTTTCAATGACAGGACCACGATATTCGATAACGTGTCCCTGACCTCCAGCAGTGCCGATTTCCGCAATGATCGCCAAGATGACGTCTTTGGCAGTCACTCCCGGCTGGAGTTCACCAGTTACCGTCACCGCCATAGTTTTGAACGGACGCAGCGGCAGGGTCTGGGTGGCCATGACGTGTTCAACTTCGGAGGTACCAATGCCAAAGGCGAGAGCTCCGAAAGCGCCATGGGTGGAGGTGTGCGAGTCACCGCAAACAATGGTCATTCCCGGCTGGGTGAGACCCATTTGCGGCCCCATAACGTGAACTACACCCTGGTTGGGATCACCCATGGGGTAGAGCTTGACGCCAAATTCTTCACAGTTTTTGTGCAGCGCATCGAGTTGCGCACGAGAGGTTGGGTCTTCCACTTCTCCGTCTTTGAGAGGGGTCGTGGGCACGTTGTGATCTTCGGTAGCCACGGTGAGATCTGGACGGCGCAGTTTGCGGCCGGCCATGCGCAGACCATCAAAGGCCTGCGGGCTGGTCACTTCATGCAGTAGGTGGAGGTCAATGTAAATGAGATCCGGCTCCCGGGCTTCGCCTTCGCCTTCTCCGCTTACTACAACATGTTGTTCCCAAACCTTCTCTGCGAGGGTTTTAGGGCCAGTTTTAATGGTCACGATGCTGGCTCCCTTCGTTTGATCAGCAGCGTTGTCACAAGAAATGTTTTACATCTCACTAAATGAGATGTTATTATCAATCTATGGGAAAGTCTAGTGGAATTGGCGTACTCGACAAAACGATGCTTATTTTGAGCACCGTGGCGGAAGAACCGTGCTCTCTCAACGAATTATGTGAACGTTCCGAGATTCCTCGCGCGACCGCACACCGCCTAGCCATCGGAATGGAAAAGCACCGCCTCCTCGCCCGCGACTCCGCTGGGCTCTGGCACCCCGGTCCCGCTTTGAGCGAGCTGGCTGCCAAATCGACCGACACTTTATTGGAAGCCGCCCAACTTGTTCTCCCCCGTCTGCGCGACATTACCGGCGAATCGGTGCAGCTCTACCGGGTCGAGGATGGCCAAAGAGTGTGTATTGCCGCTTGCGAGCCGCATACAGGATTACGCGACACAGTTCCGGTGGGAGCAGTTTTGCCACTATATGTGGGTGCCTCTTCCAAAGTGCTGGTTGCTTGGGCAGAGCCGAGCATCCAACAAAGTGTACTTTCCGAAGGTGAAATCACTGAGATGCAGCTCCGCGACACTCGTCGCCGGGGCTGGGCGCAAAGTATTGGAGAAAGAGAACCCGGTGTTGCAAGTGTTGCAGTGCCGGTAGTGGATGCACGCGGCAAAGTTATTGCCGCAGTGTCGGTCTCTGGCCCCATTGAGCGGATTTCGAAACGGCCCGCCAATCTGTGGGCAGCAGATCTAAAAACCGCCTCGAGTGTTATCACGAAGCGGCTTTAAGCTAGCTAGTTTTATTCTCCTACTATGTGAACCTCTTCGGCGTGGGGGCCACGGCGCCCTTCACCGATTTCGAACTCCACCCGCTGCTCTTCTTTCAGCGTGAGAAAACCGTCACCAACGATTTCTGAATAATGGACGAAGACGTCTGCTCCCCCATCGTCCGGGGAAATGAATCCGTAGCCTTTTTCAGAATTAAACCACTTCACGGTTCCTTGCGACATGTTTACACCTTTCGTTCGTTTTTCTAACCGACACAGTGCATCAATGCCACACGTGACGTTATTTCCTTACCCCCAGTACACCACAGAACTGTGCAGTGGTGTTTTTCCTGCTGGCAAACGCAGTTATCACTCCTGGACGGTTAGTTAGTCTTCAAAGAATCTTTAAGTGCCAAAATCTGGTTCTCAATCTCTTTGATTGTGTCCTTAAAGACAGCATCGCTCTGCCCGGTAGGATCATCCAGATTCCAGTCAGCATCAAAGTCTTGTCCAATAAATGGACAGCCCACGTCGCATCCCATAGAAATAGCGATATCGGGTTTCGGGATGTGAGAAATGGTTTTGGAATACTGATCTCGCTCCATATCAATTCCGTACAGTTCTTTCATGATTCGCACGGCATCCTGATTGATCTGGTCCCGAACTTCCGTACCTGCTGAATAACTCTCAAAAACATCAGCGGCAAAATGTTTACCTAATGCTTCTGCTATTTGACTGCGGCAGGAGTTGTGTACACAAATAAAAGCCACTTTTTTCATCACGAACCTCCACCCTTTAGCCTGATAACTATTAAACAATGAACTGCGTATCAATTAAGGCAAAAAGAAAGCCGCCTAGCCTTTCGATAGACCAGACGGCAGCATTTTGCAGCTCTTTAAGTGGTACCCCCAACGGGATTTGAACCCGTGTTACCGGCGTGAGAGGCCGGCGTCCTAGGCCGCTAGACGATGGGGGCCTAATCAACACTCAGTCGAAACTGAGCGCTTCAGAAGTTTAACTGATCAGGCGTCAATCACCAAAAGTAATCTCTGACTTTTCATATTAAAACTCTGAGCTGGCCTACCAGGACTCGAACCTAGAACGACTGAACCAGAATCAGCTGTGTTGCCAATTACACCATAGGCCATCACGATCTAACGACCGGACTTAAAAAGGTTACCATTAAGCAACCCCAAAACACCAAACAAGCAGTTCAAAGGACTAAACGAGAGGTGTTTAAGTGTTTACTGTTGTACTGGTTCGGGTTCCCATTCCAGCGCCGCAGCCAAACGCTGCAACGTGAGTTCCTTCCCCAACATTTCGCAAGACTCGAAAAGAGGAGGTGAAATGTGGGTTCCTGTTACCGATACTCGAACCGGACCGAAAGCCTTCCGCGGCTTCAGCTCCATCTTCTCAATGAGCGCGCCTTTCAGTGCTTGCTCAATATTTTCGGTCGTCCAGTCCTCTTCGGAGATGGGGGTAAGGACGTCAATAGCAGCCTGAACGACCGGTTTGGCGTCAGCTTTGAGGTTCTTCCGTCCAGACTTCTGCTGAATCTCGAAATTGTCTCCGCAGTAAAGAAACTCGAGCAGATCCCACGCATCGGCCAACACCACGATACGGGTCTGTACGAGATCTGCAGCCATCGTGAAGATGTCTTCATCCAGCTCGTCAGGCAAAGTGGTGCCGGTTGCGGAGGGGAATTCACGCATATAGGCATACAGCCGGTCCCGGAAGTCGCTCGGCTCCAACATGCGGATATGGTCTGCGTTGATGGCGTCGGCTTTCTTCTGGTCAAAATGTGCCGGGGCCGAGTTCACATCTTTGACATCGAAATTCTCAATGAGTTCGTCGATGGTGAAGATGTCTCGATCTGCAGAAATGCTCCATCCCAAGAGGGCTAGATAGTTCAGCAAGCCTTCCGGAATGAAACCCCGTTCGCGGTGGATGAAGAGGTTCGACTCGGGGTCGCGCTTGGACAGTTTCTTGTTGCCGGTTCCCATCACGAAAGGTAGGTGGGCGAATTCGGGAATGTGTTTCGCTACCCCAATCCGGATCAGTGCCTCATAAAGGGCAATCTGGCGCGGAGTGGAGGGCAAAATATCTTCACCACGGAGCACATGGGTAACCCCCATTAGTGCATCATCCACGGGATTGACCAGAGTATACAGGGGCGAACCATCGGAGCGCGCAATAACGTAATCCGGCACGAATTCTGATTTGAATTCGGTGTATCCGCGAACTAGGTCGTTCCACCCAATGGTTTTGTCGGGCATCCGCAAGCGAATGACAGGTTTGCGTCCTTCCGCGCGGAACGCTTCCTTCTCCTCCTCCGTGAGGTTGCGATCATAGTTGTCGTAGCCGAGCTGCGGGTCTTGCCCTTTAGCGCGACGGCGTTCTTGGACTTCTTCATTGGTGGAGAAAGCTTCGTATGCTTCACCGGCGTCAAGAAGCTGCTGCACAACATCTCGGTAGATGTCGCCGCGCATGGATTGACGATACGGGCCGTGCGGTCCCCCAACTTGTGGGCCTTCATCCCAGTCGAGTCCCAACCATTCGAGGGCATCAATAATGGCCTGGTAGCTCTCTTCAGAGTCCCGCTGTGCGTCGGTATCTTCGATACGGAAAATCATGGTGCCGCCAGTGTGACGGGCGTACGCCCAATTGAAGAGGGCGGTGCGCACCATGCCGACGTGAGGGGTGCCGGTTGGGGAGGGACTAAAACGAACGCGTACTTCAGAAGTAGTCATAGTTTAGGGCTTATCGCTTTCACGAGTAGGCTGGAGTAGTCAGCGTAAAAAACGCTGTTTCTTCTATTGTAGGAGGTGAAGGTGGAGCCTGAGAAACCTGCCCAGTCGCAGCGTTCAGATTTAGGTAATCGACCAGTCACAACACCGGACTTTTTATTGTCCCGGGCAAGTGGTTCGGTGCGTACTCAAGGCATCGCAAAAACCTTCACTTCTCTTGATGACGCCATTAATGCGATCACCGCTAAAGATGTGGAAATGGTGGTGGGAGCAGTTCCTTTCGACATCGAGGAACCGTCAGCTCTTATCGTTCCACGCAATATTGTACGGACGAGTTTCCCTTCAGAGCCTCCCGCGTTTTTCCGGCTCCAACATGTTGCGGCCCGTATCGATAGTTTCTCCCCTACTGCTACCGTCCATAAACGGCGCGTTAAAGACGCTATCTCCGCGATTCGCGATGGGGTTGCTGAAAAGATTGTGCTTGCCCGCTCGGTCTTTGTCACGGGTGAGGATGTTCTGGATCCGCAACTTATCGCAGCTCGCCTTTTGGACGGCAGTCCCCGCCAGGAAGCATATTTGGCGGATCTTTCCCCGGCTGGTCCTGAATTCGCAGATAAATGGCTTGTAGGCTCCTCCCCGGAGCTTTTGGTAAGCAAGCGCGGAAATAAAGTGACGTGCCATCCACTTGCCGGATCTATCGCCCGCGAACAGGATCCGCATTCAGACGCGCTAGCTGCCCGCACCTTACGAAATTCTGGCAAGGATCGATCCGAGCACCGTTTTGTTACTTTGGCGATTGAGGAAACTCTCCGCCCCTTGTGTAGCGAACTGAATGTGCCCGAGTCTCCTTCACTAACCTCAACTCGTGAAATGTGGCATCTTGGAACCCACATCACTGGGACTTTGCGGGATACCGATTTCACTGTGCTCGACCTTGTTAAATTGCTGCAGCCCACACCGGCAGTTGGAGGCTGGCCGCGTCGTCCCGCAATGGATTTCATCGCTAACCACGAAGGACCACGCCGCTTCTATGCCGGAACAGTGGGCTGGTGTGACGCCAACGGCGACGGTGATTGGGTCGTTGCGATTCGTTGCGCAGAGGTTGATACTGCCCGCAACACAGCGCAAGCCTGGGCTGGGGGCGGCATCGTGGCAGATTCGGAACCTGCATCCGAAATCCAAGAGACGCGCGACAAACTACGCACCATGCTGCGGGCGCTGGGTATCGTCGATACCCCACGCGAGCGCTAAAGTTGGCCGCTGCCTTAAGCGTTTTCGACCGGGTTTTCTAGCGTCCCGATCTCTTCGATGGTGACCGCTACCCGATCGCCCTCTTCTAGTGGCCCAATTCCGCCCGGTGTGCCGGTCAGAATAATATCGCCCGGCAGGAGCGTCATAATGCTGGTGACGAACTCGATGATCTCTGAGACGGTGTGCACGACCGCAGCGGTATTGCTGTCTTGGCGCACCTCACTCGACCCATCCGGATGGGTAACCTCCACCAGAAGATCCTGGTCACTGGGGTCTAGTTGGGTCTCAATCCAGGGACCAAGTGGACAGAACGTGTCGTAGCTTTTGGCACGAGTCCATTGGCCTTCCCGTGCTTGAATATCGCGGGCGGTGACGTCATTCGCAATGGTGTAGCCCAAAATATATTTGCGAGCATCCATCGCATCAACGTTGCGACAGGGTTGGTTAATGACAACCGCCAACTCACCTTCGTGGTCGACTCGTTCACTCTCCTGGGGGCGCCTAATAGCTGCCCCCGGCCCAATGACCGTAGTGGGCGGCTTGATGAAGATGAGCGGCTCATCAGTTGTCGCAGACTTCATCTCGGCAGCATGGTCAATGTAGTTCTGCCCTATTGCCACAATCTTCGTTGGGAAGATAGGGGCAAGAAGTCGTGCTTCCGCAAGGGAATACTCTTTCCCGGTAAAGACGGGTTGTCCGTCCCACGGAAGTTCGTCAACTTGCCGCAGTTTACATTCCTGGGGATCGTCCGGGTCGCCTTCAACAATGCCGAACGATACCCCTTCTGGGGTAGCAAAACGAGCAATACGCATAATGCTGAGAATACCTCTTTCAGAACGCGCACCTAGTGTGAGTTTTTAAAGCAGCCCCACAATACGGTCGCCAATGTCGGATGTGCTGGCGGCGGAGTCTCCCCGCTGGGCAACATCCTTTTCGACGGCAGTCATTACTTGCTGTGCTTCCTTGTCATAACCCAGGTGCTCAAGCAGCATTGCTGCCGAAATAATTGCTGCCGTAGGATCTGCAAGTTGTTTACCTGCAATATCTGGAGCAGAGCCGTGCACGGGCTCAAACATGGAGGGATTCTTGCGGGTCGCATCAATGTTTCCGCTGGCAGCTAAGCCAATGCCACCCATGACAGCACCTGCCAGGTCGGTAATGATGTCGCCAAACAGGTTGTCGGTGACAATGACGTCGAAACGTCCCGGATCAGTCACCAAATATATGGTGGCAGCGTCGATGTGGCAGTAGTCAACATCCACATCGCGGTATTCTTGGGCGACCTCATCCACGGTGCGTTTCCACAATGAGCCCGCGTTGGTAAGCACGTTGGTCTTGTGTACCAGGGTGACTTTCTTCCGGCGCTTCATGGCGCGTTCAAAAGCGTCACGAACCACTCTTTCCACTCCGAAACGAGTGTTCAGGGAGGTTTCTGTGGCAAGCTCCTGCGGTGTTCCCACGCGGATTGCACCGCCGTCACCGCAGTAGAGCCCTTCTGTTCCTTCACGGACAACCACAAAATCCATCTCCGGATTGCCAGCTAATGGCGAGGTGACACCCTCATAGAGTTTGGCGGGACGGAGGTTCACGAAGTGGTCGAGGGAGAAGCGAAGTTTCAGTAGCAGTCCCCGTTCAAGCACACCGGGCGCCACACGTGCCGGGTCACCGATGGCACCCAACAGAATAGCGTCGTGCTGTCGAATCTTCTCGATGGTCTCATCGGTAAGGATTTCGCCGGTTTCGAGGTAATGGTCGGCACCCAAATCGTACTCAGTGGTTTCAACATCAGGTACTACCGCACGGATAGCTTTCAATGCTTCTGCGGTTACCTCTGGACCAATACCGTCTCCACCAATAACTGCAAGATTTATGCTGCTCATGACAAATAAACCTGTTCTGCGCGAGTAGCGTCAACTGCTTCCACAAGTGTTTCAACTTCATCTTCGCTCAGTGCGCGGCCGAGTCGAAGAATCAAAGTGGCACCCGTGCCAATGGCGTCGGGGCTCAGTGCACAAGCGATGATATCAATATCCCGGGCACCTAGCGTGGTGCCGACCGCACCCAGCATTCCGGGACGGTCCTCACAGGAAAGGATCAGGTTGTGGCCTTCGGCGCGCAGATCGAAGCTGCGGCCATTGACGCCAATAATCTTTTCGATTTTTCCGAGGCCAGTGAGTGCGCCAGAGACGCAGCTGACATTTCCGTCGGCGGTGACGGCACTTACTTCCACAACAGAACGGTGTGTAAGGGCTTCCGTCTTGGTGGTTACCTCGACCGATAGTCCCCGATCTTCGGCCATTTGGGGGGCGTTGACGAAGGTGACAGCCTCTGTGGTCATGCTGGAGAACAGTCCGCGGAGGGCGGAAAGTCCCAATATTTCGACATTTTCGGCAGAGAGTTCACCACGTACATCGACACGCAGGGCGGTGACGGCATCGTCTGCGAGGACACCTGCGATTAGGCCAAGTTTGCGCACCAGCTCAAGCCACGGGGATACCTCATCGTTAACGGGGCCACCGGAGACGTTCACTGCATCGGGGACGAATTCGCCAGCAAGGGCAAGCAGTACCGACTTCGCGACATCAATACCGGCACGATCCTGTGCTTCAGCAGTGGAAGCACCCAGGTGTGGGGTGAGAACCGTGTTCGGGGCGTCGATGAGGGGGTTATCAGTGGCTGGTTCGGTCGCGTAAACGTCCATAGCGGCGCACCGGATTTTGCCCTCTTTAAGAGCTTCAACCAGGTCTTCTTCAACAATGAGTCCACCGCGGGCGGCATTCACAATGATGACGCCTTCCTTGCATTTGGCAAGTTCCTCTTTACCAATGAGACCGGCAGTTTCTTTGGTCTTCGGGAGGTGGATGGAAATAATGTCGGCGCGCTCCAACAGCTCGTCGAGTTCCACCAGTTCTACACCGAGCTGGGCGGCACGGGCAGCAGGTAGGTAGGGATCATAGGCGACCACAGTGGTGTCGAAAGATTTCATGCGCTGGGCATAAAGTTGGCCAATATGTCCAAGGCCAATCACACCCACAGTTTTTTGGAAAATCTCCATTCCAGAAAAACTGGAGCGCTTCCATTCGTGGTCACGCAGCGTTTTGTCGGCAGCTGGGATTTGGCGGGCGGCAGACATGGTGAGAGCCACCGCGTGTTCCGCTGCGGAGTGAATATTTGAGGTGGGGGCGTTGACGACCATGATGCCGCGATCAGTAGCAGCCGGGATATCGACGTTGTCGAGTCCCACACCGGCGCGTCCCACGATTTTGAGGTTTTTGGCGACTGACAGGGCTTCTTCGTCAATGGTGGTGGCGGAGCGCACAAGAACTGCATCCGCTTCGGGAAGTGCGCTGAGGAGTTCTTCACGATTGGGACCGTCAACCCAGCGAATTTCTACTTCCTCGCCCAACGCATCCACGGTTGATTGAGCTAGTTTGTCAGCGATTAGCACTACAGGACGAGCGTTTTGGCTCACAGATTTCTCCATATTCACGTTGTTAATCTGGCACGACCGCGTCAGACATTGCAGTTTGCACTAGTACGAAACAAGATCCACTCTTGGGGAATTCTCTTAATCTTGTGGGAGCACTATTGCGTGGTTTCTATTCTAATCCCCAAAGCCCGATATAAAAATATTGAGCCTATGCGCGGCAGGTGCACGCAGTTTATATGACTGATGCCCCGTCAGCTTGGCAGCTGAGCGGGGCATCAGTGGTCAGTTAGTTGGGTGTGTTACCCAGCGGGAGATCCCGCCCTTTTAGGCAGTTTCGGTAATCTCGCGCTTTACCCAGCTCATCATGTCGCGAAGTTCTTTACCGACTTCCTCGATCTGGTGCTCGTTCATCTCAGCACGCAGACTCTCGAGCTCCTTGTTACCGTTTTCAACATTGTCAACAAGATGCTTGACGAAGGTGCCGTCCTGAATTTCGGCTAGAACCTGCTTCATGGCTTCGCGGGAGGCTTCGCCTACTACGCGGGGGCCAGAGAGGTAGCCACCGAATTCGGCGGTGTCGGAGATGGAGTAGTTCATGTTGGCCATGCCACCTTCGTAGATGAGGTCAACAATAAGTTTCATCTCGTGGAGGCATTCGAAGTATGCCATTTCCGGTGCGTAGCCAGCTTCAACGAGGGTTTCGAAGCCCATGTTGATGAGGGTTTCGAGGCCACCGCAAAGAACAGCTTGCTCACCGAATAGGTCAGTTTCGGTTTCTTCCCGGAAGGTGGTCTTAATGACGCCTGCGCGGGTTCCACCAATGGCCTTGGCGTAGGACAGTGCGAGGGCTTCGCCTTCACCGGTGGGATCCTGGTCAACAGCGATCAGGCAGGGAACACCGTGTCCGTCCACGAACTGGCGGCGTACCAAGTGGCCGGGGCCCTTCGGGGCGGCCATAGCAACGGTGACGTTCTCGGGAACCTCAATGAGGTCGAAGTGAATATTGAGACCGTGGGCGAAGAAGATGGCGTCGCCATCCTTCAGGGTGGGTTCGATGTCGTTCTTGAAGATTGCGGCCTGGGAGGTGTCCGGAGCCAGAATCATGATAACGTCAGCCCACTCGGCGGCTTCTGCGTTGGTAAGAACCTTGAGTCCTTGTTCTTCGGCCTTTGCAATGGACTTGGATCCTTCGCGGAGGCCAATAACGACCTCGACGCCGGAGTCACGCAGGTTCAGGGCGTGTGCGTGTCCCTGGGAACCGTATCCGATGATTGCAACTTTGCGTCCCTGGATGATGGACAGGTCTGCATCGTCGTCGTAGAAAGTCTCGACTGCCATTTGGGGAGTCTCCTTTTTAATATTCGATTTGTGGATGCGCCGTATTTAACGCACCGTTAATTGCTCAGTCTAGTGGGAACACTTGGTCCGATGTCAGCGGCTAGCTGTCATGGACTTAGGGCCGCGCCCCAGAGAGATTGTGCCGGACTGGACAATCTCGCGAATTCCGAAGGGATCGAGTACACGGAGAAGTGCATCGAGTTTGTCCCGAGTACCGGTCGCTTCCAGGGTGACTGATTCTGGTGCGACGTCAATAACCTTAGCGCGGAATAATTCAGCTGTTTGGACAACCTGAATACGGTTGGTCGAATCGCAGCGAACTTTAATCAAAATCAATTCACGGGAAACTGAGCTTTCTGGGCTCTGTTCCACAATTTTGAGGACGTTGACCAGCTTGTTGAGCTGTTTCGTCACTTGCTCCAGCGGGAGTCTGTCGACCGCTGTCACAATGGTCATACGTGAAATGCCTTCGATTTCGGTGGGCCCCACGGCGAGGGAACGAATGTTGAAACCACGGCGGGCGAAGAGGCCGGCTACACGGGTAAGAACACCAGGCTTGTCTTCAACCAAAATACTTAGGGTGTGAGTTGTCGTCATGGTTTTAGCCCTCTCGTCCTAGCTGATCTTCATCGATCAGTGGGTACATATCCTTCACCATCATAATTTCGCTGTTGCTAGCACCAGCTGGGACCATTGGCCAGACTTTGGCGTCTTTAGAGACAACGAATTCGATCACGACCGGGCGGTCATTGATTTCCCGGGCTTTCCGAATAGTGGGGATAATGTCTTCTTCTTTTTCAACACGGAATGCGGCACAGCCCATTGCTTCGGACAGTTTCACAAAGTCAGGGATGCGACGCTCGTGGGTATCCAGAACAGTCTGGGAGTAGCGCTTGTCATAGAACAGATCCTGCCACTGCCGCACCATGCCATAGTTGCCGTTGTTGATGAGAGCAACCTTAATGGGCAGGTTGTTCAGGGTGCAGGTGACGAGCTCCTGATTGGTCATCTGGAAGCATCCGTCACCGTCAATAGCCCACACCTCTTTGTCGGGGTTACCGGCTTGCGCTCCCATGGCGGAGGGAAGGGCGTAACCCATGGTTCCCAGGCCACCAGAGTTGAGCCAGGTGCGTGGCTTCTCAAAGTTGATGAGTTGCGCAGTCCACATTTGGTGCTGTCCCACACCGGAAACGTAGATGGCGTCCGAGCCGACCTCGTCACTAATCGTTTCGATGATGTGTTGTGGGGAGAGTTTTCCTTCCTCATCCAACGCATCGTCGTACTTGACGGTGAAACGGTCGCGCAAGCTGTTGAGGTATGCCACCCAGCTGGAGATGTCCTGCACATTGTCTCCGCTCGGGTTGGCTTTCATGACCTCAATAAGTTCGGTGATGACCTCTTTAGCGTCACCCACAATTGGGACATCCACGTCCACGTTCTTACCGATTTCGGCAGGGTCGATGTCTGCATGGATGATTTGTGAGTTGGGCGAGAAGTAATCCAGGTTGCCGGTTACCCGGTCATCAAAGCGGGTGCCGAGCGCAATGATGAGATCGGTCTTCTGCAGCGCGGCAACTGCCGGAACGGTGCCGTGCATACCGGCCATTCCGTAGTTGAGCTCATGGTTATTGGGGAATGCGTCCAATCCCATGGAGGAGGAAACAACCGGAATTCCCGTCATCTCCACCAGTTCCATCAGTTCTTTGGAGGCGTTGGCGTTAATAATGCCGCCGCCAATGAAGAACACAGGTTTTTCGGCGATCGCGATATGGCGAGCAGCTTCCCGGACTTGCTTGCCGTGCGGTTTGGTGACCGGACGGTAGCCGGGCAAATCCATGCTGGGAGGCCACGAGAAGGTGGTCTCTGCATTCATTGCGCTCTTGGTGATGTCCACCAACACCGGTCCGGGACGGCCCGTCTGGGCAAGGTGGAAGGCTTCTGCCAACACCTGCGGAATAGTGTCGGGATCAGTGACCATGTAGCTATGTTTGGTAACGGGGTAGGTGATGCCGGAGATATCCGCCTCTTGGAAAGCATCCGTACCGATGAAGGATTCTCCCACCTGGCCGGTAATGGCGACCATGGGGATGGAATCCATCTGCGCATCGGTGAGGGCAGTTACCAGGTTGGTGGCGGCTGGTCCGGATGTCACCATCGCAACGCCAACGCGTCCAGTGGAGCGTGCGTAACCCTCTGCAGCATGTCCCGCACCCTGTTCGTGACGAACCTGGATGTGGTTGATGAACTCTGAATCGTAGAGTTTGTCGTAAATCGGCAGAATGGCGCCACCCGGAAGACCGAATACAGTATCCGCACCAAGCTCTTCTAGAGAGCGGATTACCGAACGGGCGCCGGTACATTTCTCTGGTTGAACAGTACGGTTACTGGTAGCTGCGTGTGCCGCCTCGGCGGGCGTTGGCACGGAACGCCCTGAGTGAGGCTGAGCCGTTGTTGCGCTCACAATCAGTTCCTTAGGTGACAGGCGGAAATTCCGAATTCCCGCGGTTGGATAGTAAAAAACCCTCGACAGCTGGGCTGTGCGAGGGGCGTTTTTCTTCTGACTTCTACCGGCAGCAAAAAACCGAGTCTAGCTGAAACGCCGACCGCGACTTAGTACCGATACAAGTAGAATCATGCCTTCATGGTATGTCCCTAATCCCATATGGTCAACATGGTTTCCACATATTGGGATTCTTGTTAGAGTTCGCATGGTTGGCAGTTAGTGGCACAATAGAGGGTACCTCATAATCTGCCCACTACCCTTCAATTATTCGCAGTGGAGAAAGGCCCTTATATAATGCCCAAACTCAGGTCTGCACAATCAACTCATGGCCGCGCTGCCGCTGGTGCTCGTGCACTTTGGCGCGCTACTGGAGTCAAAGATTCCGACTTTGGAAAACCCATTATCGCGGTTGCCAACTCTTATACCGACTTCGTTCCCGGCCACGTACATCTCAAACACGTGGGCGACATTGTGAAACAAGCGATCGAAGAAGCCGGCGGTATTGCCAAAGAATTCAACACCATTGCAGTGGATGACGGTATCGCTATGGGCCATGACGGCATGCTGTACTCTCTCCCCAGTCGCGAGATTATCGCCGACTCGGTGGAGTATATGTGCAATGCCCACACCGCTGACGCCCTCGTCTGCATCTCCAACTGTGACAAGATCACTCCCGGTATGCTGAACGCCGCCCTGCGGATGAACATCCCCACCGTTTTCGTTTCTGGTGGACCTATGGAAGCCGGTGGAGCGGTAGTAGTTGACGGTGTTGCCCGTAAGGGATCAGACCTCGTCACCGCCATCTCTGCAAGTGCTTCCCAAAAAACCGACGATGACGCTCTCCTCGATATTGAGCGCTCCGCCTGCCCCACCTGTGGCTCCTGCTCCGGTATGTTTACCGCGAACTCCATGAACTGCCTCACTGAGGCGCTGGGGGTCGCGCTACCTGGAAACGGTTCCACGCTAGCCACCCAGGAAGCTCGCCGGGCACTTTTCGAGAAGGCCGGCAAACTGGTGGTCGAATTAGCGGAACGGTACTACCAGGATGAGGACGAAAGTGTCCTCCCCCGCAGCATCGCCACCCGCGATGCCTTCTGCAACGCCATGACCTTAGATATCGCCATGGGCGGATCCACGAACACCGTGCTCCACATTCTGGCCGCTGCCCAAGAGGCAGAAGTCGATTTCACGCTCTCTGATATTGACGCCATCTCCCGCAAGGTGCCGTGTCTTTCTAAGGTTGCCCCCAACTCGGATTTCTATATGGAGGATTTCCACCGGGCAGGCGGCATCCCCGCGCTGCTGGGTGAACTCAATCGTGCAGGTCTTCTCCACACCAATGTGCACACGGTGCATAGCGACAGTCTGCAATCCTTCCTTGATGACTGGGATATCCGCGGCGGCAAAGCCAGTGCCGAAGCAGAGAAACTGTTCCACGCCGCTCCCGGCGGAGTGCGCACCACCGAGCCGTTCTCGACCAACGCCCAGTGGGAAAACCTCGACACGGATGCGGCCGCAGGCTGTATTCGCGACATCGACCATGCCTACACCAAAGAGGGTGGCCTGTGTGTCATGTACGGAAACATCTCTGAAGATGGCGCCGTGCTGAAAACCGCTGGAATTACTGAAGACCAATTCCATTTCGAAGGCCCCGCCCGCGTGGTGGAGAGCCAAGAAGAGGCAGTCTCCGTCATTTTGGATGGCACCTTGCAAGCTGGCGAAGTTCTTTTCGTCAACTATGAGGGTCCTGCCGGCGGCCCGGGTATGCAGGAAATGCTGCACCCCACCGCTTTCATTAAGGGAGTCGGCCTCGGCAAGAAATGTGCCTTGGTCACTGATGGCCGTTTCTCCGGTGGTTCATCCGGTCTTTCTATTGGCCACGTCTCCCCCGAATCGGCGGCAGGCGGCAACATCGGGCTGGTCCGTGACGGCGACCCTGTCTACATTGACGTTGAAGAACGCCGACTGGAAGTCCAGATCAGCGATGAAGAGTTCGAGAAACGTCGCGCCGAGGAAGAAAAGCGGGACAAACCGTGGACTCCCCACAAGGACCGTCCCCGCAAGGTCACTAAAGCGTTGCGCGCCTACGCCAAAATGGCTGCTTCCGCAGATAAGGGCGCAGTCAGGCTCGTTGACTAATACTTGATAGTCCACAAATAAAAAGTGTGGAGGGCACTAAGCTCTCCACACTTTTTGCTATTTGGTTTCTAGAACGGGAACCCTTGGGTGTTTGCTAGTGCCCAGAAGACGGGACCGGCAGCAATACCGGCAATCCACCATACGAGGGAACCCCACTTCGGTAGCGTCGCCCATTTCCAGGCTCCGTCAATAGCCCAGCGGCCAGCACCAGTGAGGATGATGGCGGACAATGCACAGACCAGCACCGCGAGAAACGCGATAGAGGAATGGTGGAGACCAGTCGCAGCTGGGATACCTATCCCAATCTCAGTCAGAATGAGCGTGCCCGTAACCCCTAAAAGGGCTCCTGCTGCAAGCGGTGTAAACAACCCGAGCACCAGGATAATACCGGCGACCAGTTCCACAACTCCGGTGAAAATGGCCCACATCTGCGTAGAGTTCGTGAACCCGACACTGCGTAGCAGTTCTTCTGTTTGGCTGATGGAGCCGCCGAACAGTCCGAAAAGCTTGTCGGCGCCGTCTAGCAAGAAAACAATGCCTACTGCGGCACGCAGCAGGAACAAACCCAAGTCCATGGTGCCACGCGGAACTTTTTCTGTTTCCGGCTCGTCTTCTGCTTCGTCTACGTCAGCGACTAAACTGTCTCCGCTCTCTGCCGGCACATAAGGTAACGTGCTGGGTTCTGCGGGCGGAATGACGATTGTTGGAGCCGGTTCGGCTATGGGCGGAAGTGGGAAGGACGTCTCCTCTTCTTCCTCTGGAGCCTCCACTGCGGGAGACTCCTCTACAGGCGACTCTTCGGCGGCGCTTATCTTCTGCTGTTCTTCTTCGGATATGGTGTCTACTTCGTCCAGCTGGTCGTCAACTCCCATTTCTTCGGAGCTGAGGGGCAAAAAGTTGTCAGCAGACACAGCGGCAGCGTCGTCTTGGTCGTCCTCGTGAGGGCCTTTAACATTGTCACTCATGTTTTCAGAATACCGGCATGCACCCCGTAAACACGTTTAATGCGGGGTGTTTTACAAGCTAACCGGGTTAGGAACAGATCTCGATAACGATCTCGCGGACCTTAGCAGCATCAGCTTGGCCACGGGTTGCCCGCATAACAGCACCAATGATGGCACCGGCCGCCTGCACTTTTCCACCGCGAATCTTCTCGACCACATCAGGCTGTTCAGCGAGTGCTTTTTCGACTTCTGCCCGCAGCGCAGAATCGTCGGAGACAACCGCTAAACCACGCTTCTCTACAACTTCGCTCGGCTCACCTTCGCCCGCCAGAACACCGTCAACAACTTGACGTGCCAGCTTATTGGTGAGTTCTCCAGCTTCAGTCATCTCAATGACAGCAGCCACTTGGCTCGGGGTGATGTCCAGCTCTTCCAGCTCGACTTCTTCTTCACGCGCTTTCTGGGCCAGGTAGGACGTCCACCAGTTGCGAGCATCTGCGGCTGGGGCACCTGCTTTCACAGTGTCCTCAACCAAGTCGAGGGCACCCGCATTCACCATGTCGCGGAGTTCCTCGTCGGAAAGCTCCCATTCTTCTTGCAGGCGTGCCCGGCGCACCCAGGGCAGCTCCGGCAAGGTGGCGCGGATCTCTTCCACTCGCTCCGGCGAGATAGCTACCGGGGCGAGGTCGGGGTCATTAAAGTACCGATAATCAGCAGCGGATTCCTTGGGTCGTCCAGCTGCGGTAGTACCGGTGTCCTCCAAGAAGTGGCGGGTTTCCAGGGCTACTTCCCCACCCTGGTCCAGCACTGCTGCCTGGCGGCGCATTTCGTAATCCACCGCAATTTCGATGGAGCTTAGCGCGTTGACGTTTTTGGTTTCGGTGCGCACGCCGAATTCTTCGGTTCCGTGGGGGCGGAGGGAAAGGTTGACGTCGGCACGCATTGATCCCTGCGCCATATTGACATCGGAGACCTTCAAAGACTTGAGAACGTCCCGCAGCGCAGTCACATAGGCGCGGGCAACCTCGGGGGCACGCTCCCCGGCACCTTCGATGGGTTTGGTAACAATCTCAATGAGCGGCACACCGGAGCGGTTCATGTCCAGCAGGGAGTGCGTAGCACCGGAGATACGGCCAGTGTCGCCACCAATGTGGACCAGTTTGCTGGTGTCCTCTTCCATGTGGGCACGCTCAATGTCCACCCGCCAGGGAGTGCCATCTTCAAGCTCGAATTCCAGGTAGCCGTCGTAGGCGATGGGCTCATCGTATTGGCTGATCTGGTAGTTCTTGGGTTGGTCCGGGTAGAAATAGTTTTTCCGGGCAAAACGTGAATAGGGGGCAATGGAACAGTTGAGGGCGAGACCAATCTTCACCGCCCATTCCACTGCAGTCTTGTTCACTACGGGTAGCGCCCCGGGAAGTCCCATGCACACGGGACAGACGTGGGTGTTTGGTTCTGCCCCGAATTCGGTGGGGCAGCTGCAAAACATTTTTGTTTTTGTGGAGAGTTCGACGTGGACTTCCAGTCCCATCACTGGGTCGTATTTAGCGACGACGTCGTCAAAATCCATAATGTCATCTACAAGGGCGCTAGTCATGGTTCCTAGTTTAGGTTAGTCGGGTTCACAATGCCGTATCGGCTCGATTTCTTGCGTCATATAATACGCACAAATCGAGCCGATACGGACTGCTTAACTAATAAAAATATGTTTGTTGGTGACGGAAACTATCCGAAGAGTGCTTCCATCTCGGCGTAACGCTCGGGCGGTACCAGTTTGGTGTGGCCGACTGCTTCATCCAAAGTGATGAGCTCGATCTTGTCGCCGTGAAGCGCAACGACTTTACCGAAGTCTCCGTTGGCGACGGCGTGTACTGCGTTCACACCGAAGCGGGTTCCGAGAACACGGTCGAAGGCAGTCGGGGTGCCACCGCGTTGGATATGGCCCAAAACAGTGGTGCGGACGTCGCGGCCGGTACGGTTCTTCAGCTCGTCTCCCAGCTGCTGGGCGACACCGGTGTAGATCTTGTGGCCGAACTCGTCGATTCCGCCGGAGCGGACATCCATGGTTCCTTCCTTCGGCATGGCGCCTTCTGCGACGACGCAAATACCGTAGGATTCGCCCATCTGGAACCGGCGTTCCATAACCTTCTCAATGTAGTTAACGTCGAAGGGAACCTCCGGGATAACCACCATGTGGGCGCCGCCTGCCATACCGGCGTGCAGGGCAATCCAGCCCGCGTTGCGTCCCATCACCTCGACCAACATAATGCGCTGGTGCGATTCGGCAGTGGTGTGGAGGCGGTCAATAGCGTCGGTTGCAATGGATACTGCGGTGTCGAAACCGAAAGTGTAGTCGGTGTTGGCGACGTCATTGTCAATGGTCTTCGGGACACCCACGACATTAATGCCGTTTTCCATGAGCCACCGGGCGCCGCGCAGGGTGCCGTCACCACCGATAGGGATGACTGCGTCGATCTCGTTGTCCGCGAGGGTTTCTTTGACGGAATCGAGTTGAGCTTCTAGGTCCCCCGTATTCATACGGCCGGTGCCCAGGATGGTGCCACCTTGGTTAAGAATTTTGTCGATGCGCTCGTTATCGTAAAGCTGCAGACGAAGGTTATTAACTAGGCCGTTCCAACCATCGTGGAAGCCCACCACGGTTGCGTCATAACAGCTATTGGCTGTTCGTACGATACCGCGGATAACTGCGTTTAATCCGGGGCAGTCGCCACCAGCGGTCACTACGCCAATACGAAGAGTCATGTGACTAATCCTTCTCTTATTATCGCGTCTTCCCTCTCGGGAAAATATGTATCTCTAATAGACTTTACCTGCCAAGAAATATTTTACTTAACCGATAAAGCAACAACTCGTTAAAAATAAAGAAACAACGTTCTCAGTTTCACCTACCAGGCTACGCTGAGAACGTTGTTTGTGCGGAAGAATTAGTGATTACTTGAGCGGCCCGCGTGCCTTTTCAAACGCTGCGCCGACTTTGTAGAGGCGAGCGTCCTGCAAGCTGGGAGCAACAATCTGCAATCCGACCGGCAGCTTAGTATCACTTGCTAAACCAGCGGGAACAGACATGCCACAGTTACCTGCCATGTTGACGGGCAAGGTGTACAGGTCGAAAAGATACATCGCAACCGGATCGTCGACCTTCTCCCCCAACTTGAACGCGGTTTGGGGAGTAGTGGGCGAGACCAGTACATCAGCTTTCTCAAAAGCCGCTTTCAGGTCGTCGACGATCAGACTACGTACCCGTTGTGCCTGGGTGTAGTAGGCATCGTAGTAGCCAGCAGAAAGTGCATAGGTACCGATGATGATGCGGCGCTTCACTTCCTTACCGAAGCCGGCTGCACGAGAGAGACCCATTACGTCATCTGCCGAATGGGTGCCGTCATCCCCCACCCGCAAGCCGTAGCGCATGGCATCGAAGCGAGCCAGGTTGGAGGACACCTCAGAAGGCATGATCAGGTAGTAGGCGGCCAGTGCGTAGGGGAAGCTCGGGCAGGTAATGTCCACAATCTCGGCGCCCTGCTCTTCCAGCAATGTCAGTGCATTCTGGAATGCCTCATTCACACCGTCTTGCAGGCCTTCCGCTTCCGTGAACTCCTTCACGACTCCGACGCGGACACCTTTCAAACCGTTTTCGAGACCGTCCCGAGCTGCCGCTGCCATATCCTCCAGCTCAACATCGAGGGAGGTGGAGTCTTTGTCGTCCTGCCCCACCATAATGTTGTGCAGCATGGCGGCATCGAGAACCGTACGACCACAAGGTCCACCCTGGTCCAGGGAAGAAGCACAAGCTACCATGCCGTAGCGAGAAACTGTACCGTAGGTGGGTTTCACGCCAACGGTGGCGGTCAGTGCGGCGGGTTGGCGAATAGAACCACCAGTGTCGGTACCAATGGCTAGCGGTGCTTCGTACGCGGCGAGTGCTGCGGCGGATCCGCCTCCGGAGCCACCCGGGATGCGCTCCGTGTCCCACGGGTTCAAGGTCGGGCCGAAAGCAGAGTTTTCGGTGGAGGACCCCATAGCGAATTCATCCAAGTTGGTTTTACCCAGAATGGGAATACCGGCCTCGCGTAGTTTGCGGGTGACGGTGGCGTCATACTGGGGCACGTAATTCTCCAGCATCTTGGAGGCACAAGTGGTGGGAGCATCTTTAGTAACAAAAACGTCCTTCAGCGCCACCGGGACACCAGCGAGTGGAGATGCCGGCTCTTTACCGGCGGCAATATCCGCATCCACCTGGCGTGCAGTCTCTAGTGCGGCTTCCGCATTCACGTGGAGGAAAGCATTCAGCTCCCCATCAATCTCTGCGATGCGGTCCAAACAAGCTTGGGTGACAGCCTCGGCAGTAATTTCGCCGGCATGAATTTTCTCCGCCAAAGTTGCGGCGTCATGCTGCAGCAGGGAGTCTTCCGGAACATTTAGAAAGTTAGCCATTGTTTACTCCCCACCTTCACCGAGAATCTGCGGAATGACGATGCGGCCATCCTCCACCTCAGGTGCCTGACTCAATACTTCTTCTTGGGTTAGGCAGGGCTCGATGACATCCTCATGCGCCACGTTACGAATAGCCACGGGGTGGCTCATCGGATCCACGCCCTCGGTGTCGAGGTCACGTACTGCAGTTACATAGGACAGAATTTCTTTAATCTGCCCAGCCAGTTCGTCGAGCTCATCATCTGCCAAAGTCAAGCGGCTCAGCTTCGCCAGGTGAGCGACTTCATTACGGGTAATACCGTCCACGGAGTCACCTTTCTTAAATATTCGTATGCTGAACATGCTACCGCGTCACTGCCCCGAAACTCATCTCGGTGTTTGCGGTTAGTAGCCAGTTTTTATCCTAAGTTGTGGGTACTGAGGGGCATTCCCAGACGTAAACAAAAACTTCCAGCCCCGGGACCGGCTCCCAAAAACGGCTCGGGTCGAGTTCAAAACCACATTTTTCATAAATCCGGTGCGCCTCCACCATGTTTTTGCGGCTCGACAACACGACCCGATCAAAACCATTTTCTTGGGCTATTTTTTGCACTTCCCGGACCAGCATGGTTCCTACGCCATGTCTATGAAAACGCGGATCTACGGCCAGCATTCGCATTTCCAGCTCGCCGGCGGCCGCTAGATGCGCGAAGGCGTTGTCCTGGGTGGAGAGGTTGACGGCCCCGACAACCTGCCCCGCAGCTGTCTCCACCACAATGTTTGCGAATGCATCCTGAAAACGCGGACGCACATCTCGCAGGAGGTCAAAGTATCCAGATCCGGCTGGTTCGTAGGGAAGGTAGGCAGCGACGGTCAGCTCTCCCACCGTGGCTAAATCCGCCTCCCGGAGGTCCCGCACAAGAAAGTCGGCCACTTAGGAATCCTTCTCTTGGGGGCCGTGTTCCATAAGTTCTTGGAATGCCTGCTCATCCAGTACCGGAATCTCTAGTTCTTCTGCTTTGGTGAGTTTTGATCCCGGGTTAGCGCCAGCTACCACGTAATCAGTTTTGCTGGATACAGAACCCACCGCCCGGCCTCCGCGCGCAATAATTGCTTCCTTGACGGAATCGCGGGTGAAGTTTTCCAAAGCTCCGGTGGCGACGATAGTGAGTCCCTCTAACGTATGGGGAACCTGTTCTTCCTCCACTTGCTCCAGCTGCACACCAGCGGCACGCCATTTTTCGATAATCTCCTGGTGCCATTCTTCCCGGAACCAGTCATGCAGGGATTCCGCAATAGTGCTGCCTACTCCCTCCACTTCCGCCAGCTTTTCGGGGTGCGTGAGCGCAGTTTCCTGGATCTTGTCGAGACTGCCGAAGACGGTCGCCAAAGGTCGTGCTGCTTCAGGTCCCACATGCCGAATGGAAAGTGCTACCAATATGCGCCAAAGGGGGCGCGTTTTGGCTGTTTCCAAGTTGGCAAGTAACTTTTCTCCACTTTTACCCAGCATGCGCTTATTGCCGTTAATAACTGCGTCTGGTTCTTCCTTCTCCGCTTTGGTTTTGGCGGCGCGGGTAAAGAACATGGTGTGTTGCAGATCCTCTTTAGTGAGGTTAAAAAGGTCGCCTTCATTGGTGAGCAGTTCCCGCTCATACAGTTCCCGCGATGCTTTTTCTCCCAGCACTTCAATATCTAGGGCTGCCCTACTCGCAAGGTAAATAAGTCGCTCCGCTAGTTGGTCGGGACAGCTGCGCGCATTAGAGCAACGCCAATCCTGGTCGCTTTCCTTTTCGGGAGCTAATGGTGCTCCACAGCTGGGGCACGTCGCGGGGAACTCAAACTCTTTCTCACTGCCATCGCGCTGCTCCACCAGCGGCCCCAAAATCTCGGGGATAATCTCTCCCGCTTTCCGAATGACAACCTGGTCGCCAATCAGAACACCTTTTCTTTTTACTTCAAATTGGTTGTGGAGAGTGGCTTTTGACACTGTTGATCCAGCAACCGTAACGGGAGTGAGGTCGGCATAGGGGGTGACGCGGCCAGTCCTACCCACCGAGACTCGGATATCGAGGAGCGTAGTAATCGCTTCTTCCGGCGGATATTTGTAGGCCACTGCCCAGCGTGGAACGCGCGCCGTCGCCCCCAAATCGTGCTGTTCAGCGATATTGTTCAGCTTGACGACAAGGCCATCCATTTCATATTCAGTGTCGGTGCGGTGCTTCCCCCAGTACCGCATCCGCTCCAATACGGCTTCTACGCCCACCACTTTTTCAGTGTGCTGCGAAACGTGCAGACCCCAGCTCGCCATAGCCTGGTAAGCCTCCCATTGGGTTTCGGGAGCAAAGCCTTCAATTCGGCCCAAACCATGGCAGATCATTCGCAACGGGCGGTCGGCCACCTGTTTCGGATCCTTCAGGCGCAAAGAGCCGGCGGCCGCATTGCGGGGGTTTGCGAACGGTTTTGGTTTCCTTCCCGCAGCCTCCGCATCGGCAATGATCTTTGCATTAAGTTCCGCAAAGTCGTCAACGGCATAATAAACTTCTCCCCGCACTTCCAGCAGGTCCGGAATAGGGTATTTCTCGTTAGGAGTTAACTCGGCTGGGATGTCACCAATGGTGCGAGCGTTATAAGTAATTTCTTCCCCCACCCTGCCATCTCCGCGGGTGGCAGCGCGCACCAATTTGCCGTTCTCGTACACCAGCGCAATGGCGGCGCCATCTATTTTGAGCTCCGTCAAATACTCTTGATCTTGGCCAATATTCTCTTCCAGGCGCTCCAACCAGGCACGCAATTCTTCAGCACTGAATACATCCTCGAGACTGAGCATGCGCTCAAGGTGATCAACCGAATCGAAAGTTGTGGTGAAACCACCGCCTACCAACTGCGTGGGAGAATCAGCGGCTTGTAGTTCAGGATATTTTTCCTCCAGCTCTTCCAGCTCGCGAAACAGCCCATCAAACTCGGCATCCGAGATGGAAGGAGCATCCTTGACGTAGTAGCGGAACTGGTGTTCCTGCACTTCTTCCGCCAATTCTTTCCAACGGCGTTGCGCTTGCTGCGCCGGCGACAGTTCCGATTGCTCAGCAGAGTCCTGAGGGTCGTCAACTGCGAACAAAGTAAGATCAGAATTTTCCACGTGTCCAGCCTATCCTTTAAGTGCCACAGTTCGCCGGATTTGTTACCTGGAACGAGTAGCCTGGAAAACGTTACATTAGTAGTCCAGCACTCTGGGCTTTACGAAGGATCGCGCGTGACCCATCAACCATTTGATCCCCACTACGTCTGTTCCTTTGATTTGGAAACAACGGGACCGAACCCTCGCACCGCCCGGATCGTGACATCGTCGTGTCTAGATATAGACGGCGACACAGTTGCTGCCCATAATTGGCTAGCTAATCCCGGCATCGATATTCCTGCTGGCGCCACGGCAGTACATGGCATTACTACGGAACATGCCGTGAAGCATGGGGAACCCCACTCGGAAGTAGTCGCAGCCACCATCGATCACATCTACGAATGTTGGGCCGCAGGTCGGGCACTTATCGTCTATAACGCCAATTTTGATCTCACAATTTTGCAGCATTGGGAGCCCTCTTTCGAAGTCCGAGGGTTGGTGTTTGATCCTTTTGTGGTGGACCGCGCAATGGATCCTTATCGTCGCGGAAAACGCACCTTAAGCAATGTCTGTGCCCACTATGCGGTGCAACTAGACAATGCCCACCAGTCTGCTGATGATGCCTGGGCGGCCTCCCAGGTGGCGCTCAAACTCACCGAAAAATATCCGGAGCTACTCGACAAAAGTTCCGACGAACTTATGGCGCTCCAGACCCAGTGGCATAAGAAAAAACAGGAGTCTTTCCGGGAATGGCTCACCAGCCAGGGAAGAGACGCCTCCACTGTGGAATCAGACTGGCCGCTGCTGAGTCTTAGTTAGCGTTCCATTCATTCACAATAATCTCTGGATACTGCCCTAATTCACGCAGGTGCAGCTGTGCATCAGAGACAGTCTTTGCCGACAAATCTCGGGTCGAGTGCAGTCCCGGAATAGCACCGACGTGCGGCGAAACTCCCAGCTGTTGCAGGGTCAGCGCAAGGCTATGCGCACGCTCCGCTACTGTTGCGACGGCACCGCCGGCAATAGCGCTAAGTTCGAGTGCTCTCCCCCAGGCGTCGAGCCGCTCCCCCAAACAATCAATAGCGCGGGTAGGCCACTGTGAAAATCCCTCCACATTGAGGGATACTCGCAGTTTTTCTTGGGACACCAGGACGGAGTCCAAGGCCGTACTGTAGGTCGTCCAATCGCAGTGGGAGGCAGGAAACCGGACTATCAGACAGTTGTCGTCACCGCCGCTGTAGGAGCCTGCTTGCGCAATACTTTCCCACTGTTCAACCACCAGTTCCGGATTGGGTGGGGGAATCTCTTCAAACTTATGTGCACCTTTTTGTTGGCCGGCGAATGTAGCTCCGGCAGCAGATTCATCAAGTACCACGATGGGTGTGCGCTGTGTTTCTTTCTTGATGAGTGCAGATAAGCGATCCACAGCACCACTGAGTTCGGACACCAGATGGCGCACCGCCCCCGGATCCGTCACCGCCCAATGCCCATTGGGCAATTCCACCGTTGATGCGATGGCATAGGGGCCGGGGAAACAGACCATAAGTGGCCCTTCCCCAACGTGGTGGTCGTCGAGGCTGGCCAGAAACGTGTCCCAGTCGCGTTTCCAGGTGTCCTCGATGCTGTGTGAGAAGTGGCTGGTGCGCATGTGCATTTCGAGCGTACGTAGGCCGGAAGACCAATGAATCTCATCAAACAGCGCGGACACTTGTGCGGTGGCGGAAGCTGCGGGGCCTCGGTTCGACAATGTTGGGTAAAAAAGATGCGGCTCAAATTCGCCGACAATAACGTTTAACGCCTCTGCGAAGTTCTCCCCGGGGAAAGTTCCCGCTGCCCGTACCGCCATTGTTAGTTCTCCGAGGAAACAGCAGTGTGGTGGATGACGGCAGATCCAACCACGATATCGCCAGCTGGGTCGGGGCGGTAGAGCATAGCTGTCTGGCCGCACGCCACCCCATATATGGGTTCGTCGGTGTGGATCGTGACTTTGTCGGCGCTTGCCTGAATGGTGCACGGAATGGGGCGCGCATGGGCTCGCACTTGCACTTCGCAACGCAGTTCGAGGGTTTCCCCAGCCTCCGTAGCCGCCACGATGTCCGGATCCAGCCAGTTAGGTGGCCACGCCTCCATGTAGGAAATTTGCAGCATCTCCCGAGGACCAATGAAAACAGTATTCGTGGACTCGTCGATTCGAACCACATAGCGTGGTTTTCCATCCGGTCCGGGGCCACCCACGCCGAGGCCTTTTCGCTGGCCGATAGTAAAACCGTAAGTGCCGTTATGCTGGGCGACTACTTCCCCCGACTCCAAATCCACTACCGGGCCTTTCCGGGTGCCGATGCGGAGCTGCAAAAACTGACGTGTGTCCCCATCCGGTATGAAACAGATGTCCGTCGAATCCGGTTTGTGGGCGACACTAAAACCCCGTTCTTCGGCTTCCTTGCGGATGTCAGCTTTGTGGGTATCACCGCAGGGAAAAATAGAGTGATCCAGCTGGTGCTGAGTCAATATTCCAAGCACGTAGGACTGGTCTTTTAGGGGATCCACCGCCCGGCGCAGCTGGCCGTTATCTAGTTGTGCATAGTGTCCGGTGGCGACTGCGTCGTAGCCTAGCGAAAGCCCTTTTTCGAGGAGGGCTTCAAACTTGATGGTGGCGTTGCAGCGCAGACACGGGTTGGGGGTTTCCCCGTGCTGGTAGGTGTCTACAAAGTAGTCCACAACGCGTTCTTGAAACTGGTCAGAAAAGTCCCAAATTTCGAAGGGGATTCCCAGCTTCTGTGCCACGTGTTCCGCGTCTGCGGCGTCGGTGGGTGAACAGCAGCCCCGTGACCCGGGCACGGGGTTAATTGTTTGCGGCGAAAGCGCCAAGTGGATTCCCACAACCTCATGACCGGCGTCAACAAGGCGTGCTGCAGCGACTGAGGAGTCGACTCCTCCAGAAAGTGCCGCAAGAATTCTCATGCTGCCAGTTTATGCAGGTAACGGCAGCTAGTCCAAGCTAGCGCGGTGTGCCCGCTCCACCACCTGCGGGAGCACTCCCAGAAATGCGTCAATGTTTTCTTCGCTGGTGGTGTAACCCATACTGAGGCGAATGGTGCTGCGGGCTTGCTGCTCTGACATACCAGTAGCGAGGAGAATGTCGCTAGGTTCAGCTACTCCTTCTGTACAGGCGGATCCCATGGAGACGCTAATGTCTTTCCCGTCGAGGAACATCACCAGGCCGTCACCGTCACACCCGGGGAAAGAAACGCTAACGATATTGGGGAGGACGGTCCGCGTATCGTTTTGTTCGGTTTCTGCCGGCCCGTTGACGACAGCTTGCGGAACAATTGCGTGGATTCCCGAAATAAGTTTGCGGCGCAGTTCAGCCAGGCGTTTTTCTTCTGCCTGCTGGTTGTCTACTGCTTCCCGTAATGCTGCGGTCATACCTAAAACACCCAACAGATTTTGTGTTCCGGGGCGTAGTTCGCGCTCCTGGGAGCCCCCTTTGAAGGGTGCCACGAGGGGTGCCCCGCGGCGGGCGAGCAAGATTCCGATACCGGTGGGGCCTCCGAATTTTTGGGAGGCGAAGGACATGGTGGTGAATCCTGGGTGGGCGAATGATACCGGGATGTGCCCCAGGGCCTGCACGGCATCAATGTGGAAAGGTATGCCTTTTTCGGCGGTGAGCTCCGCGATGCGCTGAATGGGTTGGATGCTGCCGATTTCGTTATTCGCGTGGTGGACCGCAACAACTAAAGGATCCTGCCCAGTGTCTAAAGACTCCTGCAGGGCATCCATGTGGATCATCCCGGTGTCAGATACAGGGAGCTTTTCAACTGTTCTGCTGCTGGTGGCGGCAATGTGTGCGGCGGTCTCGGTCACTGAAGGATGCTCAATGCTGCTGATGAGGATACGCTGCTGGGATCGTGCCAGCGCAGTGCCCTGGAGGGCAATATTGTTGGCTTCTGTTCCGGACCCCACGAAAATGACTTCCGTGGGGAGTGCGTGGAGCAGTTCTGCGATTTCTTCTCGGCATTCCTCTAGGTGGCAGCGGGCGCGGCGGCCTACCGAATGGACGCTAAAAGGGTTCCCCAAATCATGCGCCATGCCCACCATTGCTTCTACTGCAGCGGGGCGCAGAGGGCTGATTGCTGCATGATCCAAATAGTGCAGATCGGCAATGGGTTCGGGGGCTTCACACAGCATGAGTGGGTGGTCCTAGTCCTGGTCGTGAAGGAGTTCCAGCAGTGCCGGCACTACTTCCGTAGCGTCACCAACAATGCCGAGGTCAGCGATACTAAAGAGGGGTGCTTCGGGGTCATTATTGACCACAACGATCCGTTTCGCGTTCTGCATGCCCGCTTTGTGCTGGATGGCTCCCGAAATGCCCAGGCCAATATAGAGTTCTGGGGCTATGGTGACGCCAGTCTGGCCAATCTGGGTGGCTCCGGCGCAGTAGTCAAGATCGACAGCGTCGCGGGTGGATCCTACAGCGGCGCCCAACTCGTCGGCTAGGCCCTCCACCAGGGTGGCGAAGTTTTCTGGGGAGCATACGCCGCGTCCACCAGCCACAACAATCTTGGCGGTGGTGAGGTCGGGGCGGTCACTAGTTTCCTCCGGGGTCATGGACGTGACCCGTACGGAACGCGCAGTGCCTCCACGCGGAATCTCGACCTCTTCGATCTCCACCAAGGGCTTCTCGGATTGTGCTTCGCTGTCAGCAGGAACCTCAACAACACCATTGCGGAGTATCACAACGGGGGTGGGGCCGTGGACGGTGGCGTGCACATCCAGTTGGGATCCAAAAATGGAGTGGGTGACGGTGTTGGGTGCAGTAAGCGCCACTACATCACTCGCAATACCGGATCCCAGCCGTGCGGCTAGCCGGCCAGCAATTTCTCGGTTGAGTACTGAATCCGGCAATACGATTCCGTTGCAGGCTTTATCAACGGCAATTTTGCTGATGACATCGGTTTCGGTGACCCCCAGGCTCAGCAAAGCGTCATCGGCTTCTGCTGCATAAATCGCAGAAACACCAGCCTGCGAGAGATCTGCCTGCAAGGCAGCGGCGGTGCCGGGCTGGCCAATTACGACTGCCGCAACATCGCCGTGTGGGTGGGCGGCAAGAATAGCTTCGAGTGTAATGTGCGCAAGTTCCGCATTCTTCCCCTGCCCGTGGTAGCTCACGGGAATCAGCAGAGTAGTCATATTATTTTCCTCCGTCACCCTATTCCGCTGCTACAAATTTCTCGGCGACCAAGTAGTCAAAGATGCGTTTGGCACCGGTGCCGTTGTCGGGGTAAACATCCCCCTGTTCCTTCGCGGGACGTTCCGTGGTGCTTTCCACCGCTGTGCCCGCCCCAGCTAGGCCAACTTGTGCTTCGGTGACCCCGATGTCCGCAAGTCCCCACGTCTCAACTTCCTGCTTTTTGGCGGCCATGAGTCCTTTAAAGGACGGAAAACGGGGCTCGTTGGCCTGTTCAGTCACACTTACGAGAGCGGGAAGTTCTGCTTCCAGCTGATAGGTGTAGCCATCAGTGGTGCGTCCCGCCTGCACAAGGTTATTGTCGCCCAGGGAAAGTTCATTCACATTGGTGAGCGCTGGAATGCCCAAATATTCGGCGATAGTGGCTGGGACGCTTCCCATTCCCGCATCTGAGGATTGGTCACCACAGATCACCATCTGGGTGTCGGCAATATGTCCCAAGGCGTTTGCTAAAACCCAGGAGGTTTGGGTGGCGTCGGAGCCCGCAATCGCGTCGTCACAGATGTGGATTCCCCGGTCTGCCCCCATCGCGAGTGCCCGGCGCACCGCTTCTACGGCACTTTCCGGCCCCATACTAAGTGCCACGACCTCGAATTTGTCGTCACGCGCCTCATTGATCTGCAGCGCAGCCTCAACAGCGTTTTCGTTCGCTTCATCAAGAATTTTATCCACGCTCTCCCTTTCGAGACAGTAATTGTCATCTAGGGAGTTGTCGGTCTCGTAGTCGGGGACTTGTTTTACGAGGACGACTATGGCACTCATGCTGTTCCTCCTCCGCTCCTACCTTCCGGACGATAGGAGACAAAGTGTCTTCTGTCTCATGATGGTAGCGCGGTTTACCCCATAGCTCCTATTCTTAGCTGGCTGCTAGCTGAAAACAGGCTAATCTTGAAACGTGCCCGACGATAATTTTGAAGCCACACCCATACCGTTGCCGATGACCGGTGAACGCACCGCCCCGGACACCGACCAGGAAAACTATTGGTTTCGCCGACACGAAGTGCTCTACCTCCACATGCAACAGTTTTGCACCCGGAAAAAGGTCTTGGAAGCGGGAGCTGGCGAAGGCTACGGGGTGGAATTATTAGCGCCCCATGCACAGCACATTATTGCTGTCGATTACGACCATCTAGCATGTCGGCATGCACACAGCGCATATGGTGAGCCGCACACTTTCTTTGCCCAAGCTGACCTTACCCATCTGCCACTTGCCGACAAGAGTGTCGATGTCGTCGTCAACTCCCAAGTTATTGAGCATCTTCCAGACCAGCCGGCTTTCATGGCGGAGTGTCTGCGGGTACTGCGGCCGGGCGGCCAACTATTGGTTGCTACCCCTAATCGCATTACTTTCACCCCGGAGGGCCAACCCATTAACCCTTTCCATATTCGGGAGCTCAATGCCTGCGAGTTAGCGGCACTTTTTGTGGACGCTGGTTTTGCCCTCACCCATTGTGTGGGTGTCTACCACGGCCCAGGTTTGCAAAAGCTGGACCACAAGTGGGGCGGGATCATTAACGCCCAACTGCAGCCCTATCTTGAAAACCGTCCCTGGTCTTCGGAGTTGCGCACCGATGTGGATAACGTTCGTGCCGCGGATTTTGAGTTACGGGAGGCCGCTCCTGCCGACATCACTGATAGTCTTGCAGCGACAAGCCCCAGCGTTTTAGACGACTCCCTGGATCTGTTTTTCATTGGCCAGAAAGAAAGCTAACGAGGTAGCCCGCATGAGTTCAGTCCCCGGTATGTTCAGCCTGGTACTGCATACCCATCTTCCCTGGTTTGCGCACCACGGCGAGTGGCCAGTGGGGGAAGAACTGCTCTACCAAGCGTGGGGAGCTTCCTACATTCCGGTAGTGGAACAGCTCTTCCGACTGGCTGACGAAGGCTACCGGGACATTATGAGTTTGGGTGTTACTCCCACTGTGGCGGCACAACTAGACGATTCCCATTGTCTGCAGGGGATGACGGCGTGGCTCGCCAACTGGCAGATGCGTGCCCACGAGGCGAAAACTTATTTGGGGACAGAATCCGCCACCGGAGACTCTACAAACAACACCCCTAACGACTCCCCTCAGCTATCGACAGCCGATATTCACGCCATGGGACAGCGCGAACTGTCGATCGCAGAATGGACCAGTGAGCGTTACCGGGAGCGCTGGCAATCTGGCGGGTCACCGGTATTGCGGGAACTCGGCGAAACGGGTGTGGTGGAACTTCTGGGTGGCCCACTTGCCCACCCGTTTCAGCCTCTTCTCACCCCACCTATGCGCACATTTTTGCTGCGTGCTGGGCTTTCCGACAGTATGTTGCGGCGCCACGATCGTCCGCATGGTTTGTGGGCTCCAGAGTGTGCCTATACCCCCGGTATGGAGAAAGATTATGAAGCGGCTGGCATTAGCCATTTCATGGTGGATGGCCCCAGCTTCCGGGGCGACACTGCGGTAGGTCGACCCGTACGCGACAGCACTGTTGTTGCTTTCGCCCGCGACCTTACTGTCAGCTACCGGGTGTGGTCCCCCAAAGCCGGATATCCGGGGCATGGGGACTACCGTGATTTTCACACCTTCCACCACTCCACTGGCTTCAAACCAGCCCGCGTCACCGGTCGCAACATTGGCCCCCACAAAAAGCAACCCTATGATCCCCAACGCGCCATCCAGCGTCTAGATCATGATGTCGCCGATTTTGTGGACACCGTCATCAACCGCCTGCAGGAGGAAACCACCCGCACCGGTCGACCTGCCCACGTGGTGGCTGCTTTTGATACGGAGCTTTTCGGCCACTGGTGGTATGAGGGCCCCTTGTGGTTGGGGAAGGTTTTGCGAGCGCTCGACCAGGCTGGAGTGGAGCTGGGCAGCCTCGATAAAGCACGCCGCTCGGGGTATGTTGGTGCTCCGATTGAACTGCGTGACTGTTCCTGGGGTTCGGGGAAAGATTGGCGTGTCTGGGAGGGACCTGCCGTCAGCGACATTGTGGATCTGAATCAGAAACTGCAGTCGGAGCTACGGGAATTTATTACGGCCGTCATTCCTGCTCGCTCTGCGCAGGCAATACGGCCGCGCAATGCAATAGCGGACCAAGTTCTGCAGGAGGCGGTACTCGCACTTCAGTCCGACTGGGCGTTCCTTATTTCCAAGGACACCGCCGCTGATTACGCCCGCGACCGGGCTTTCCTGCACGCACACGCCATGCGCGAAATAATAGCCACCTACCTGGCGGGAGATACGGCTGAGGCCGAAAAACTTTGTGCCGCTTGGCGTGCCGCCGATAGCCCCTTCCCCCAACTCGATGCGCGACTATTGCGTGACGTTTATGATGAGTGTGTCAGCTAAAAGGGACGGGTTATGCGCATCTTAATGATTTCCTGGGAGTACCCACCGGTGATGGTGGGAGGCTTGGGAATTCATGTCAACAATTTGGTGCGGGAACTTGTGCAAAAAGGCCACGAGCTCACTGTCGTCACCCGCGCCCCCGATGCCGCAGCTGGGATAGCCCGCGAAATAACCGATGAGATACGTGACGGAGTGCGGGTAGTTTCAGTGCCACTCACCCCGTTTGCTATTGATTTCACCACGGATCTTATGGCGTGGACTCTGCTGATGGGCACCGCCATGAACCGGGCAATACACCACCTCATTAACGGGACGGGACCGTGTAAAAAACTAGGTGCCTGGCAGCCGGATCTGGTGCATGGGCATGACTGGCTTGTCGCCGTACCAGCGGTGGCTGCTGCGGACGAGTGTGATGTGCCGTTGGTTGGGACATTTCACGCTACGGAAGCTGGGCGCAACTCGGGATGGCTATCCCACCCCATTAACAAACAGGTGCACTCTGCCGAATGGTGGTTCGCCAACAGTTGCGACAAGCTCATCGCCTGCTCAACATCGATGGTGAACGAGGTGGAAGCTGTTTTTGGGCGGGAAGATACTGGTTCACCCGGGTTGTGCGAGATACACAATATCCCCAACGGTATCGACCCCACCGGCTGGGAATGTCCCCGCCCGCCGGCGCGCAAAACCTCAGCACCGCACCTGCTCTATTTCGGGCGACTGGAGTGGGAAAAAGGGGTGCACGACATTTTGTCTTCGCTTCCCCTACTGCGACGCCGCTATCCAGGTATTCACGCCACAATAGCTGGCAAAGGAATGAAACAAGAGTGGCTAAAGTCGGAGCAGCACCGTCACCGGCTAGCTGGCCCCGTGCACTTCACTGGGCATCTGCATCGACCAGACCTCAAAAAACTCCTTAGCGATGCAGATTTAGCTATTCTGCCCAGCCGTTACGAGCCTTTTGGAATTGTGGCGCTGGAAGCGGCGGCCGCCGGCATACCCATTGTGGCGGCGGAGACGGGGGGACTCGTCAACATTGTGCAGGATGGCACCACTGGTTGGACGTACCCGTCTGGGCGCATCGAAGAAATGGTGGAGACGATTGACTCCGCCCTGCAAGATACGGCCGCGCGGGAGAAGCGACCACAGCTGATTAAAAAGCAGCTCGATAATTTTAGTTGGCCTAAAGTAGCGGATCAGACGGAAGAAGTTTATACAGAAGCTGCCGCATCAACCTCCCGGAATGCGCATCGCCCACTGCCCCGCCCGTTGATTCCTTTACGCCCCCTTCCCCACCGTGATCCCACCACCCCCGTTAACGTGGCAACAACTGTTCCCCACTAATTTTTAAATTCCTGGTAGACAGCTATTTACGCAGTCATTGCTGCAGCATAAGACCCTCTTTTAAGGATAGTTTTAGACCTTCCTTAATAATCGACGGATTTCCATTCGGGTGAAACCCAAAAATTTTTATCATGCTTGTTTCATGATGAAAGCAGACAGTTATGTCACCCCACCGTTGAGTCTGCGAGGAGGCCCCTCCCATGGAGATCAGTCGTCGAAAACTTTTACAAGCAACCGCCGTGGCCGGTGCAGCCACCGCATTGGCCGGCACCAGCGCTAGCCCAGGTCGCACCCCCACCGCTAAAGCTAGTCCGCGCACCAAAATAACCGGACCTGCCACAGGTGAAGGTTTTTCAGTAGGGCTCGGGATCTCCTCCATGACTGGTGCTGTGGCCGGTCAAGGCATGATGGGCTACTCTGAAGAGGAACAAGTCGCGCGGGGTCTGCGCAGCCCCTACTATGCCCGCGCCTTCATTTTTGTTGATAACACCACAAAACAGCGGCTCGTCTACGTCAACGTGGATATGGCGTGCTTCTTTGAATCCCTCCACCGCGAAGTTATCAAGCATTGCGAAAAGAAGTACGGCAAGCTCTACCCCGAGTCACATATTTGTATCACCGCGACCCACAACCACAACTCCTGTGGTGGCACCTCCCACAACCTCGCCTACAACATGGCGACCAGCGGTTTTATGGAAAACAGTTTCAAAGCCGAAGTGGCTGGCATTTGTGAAGCTATCGACATGGCGCACAAGCGCATTAAACCGGCACGCCTCCTGCTCGGCCATTCCACGCTCTACACTGCAGGCGCCAACCGGTCCCTCGTTGCTTTCCGCAACAACCCGAAAGAAGACCAGGCCTACTACCCACAGGCAATGGATCCGCAGGTGCGTGTCCTCCGCATCCAGCACGGCTCGACAGATGTTGGCGCCATCACCTGGTACGCCACTCACGGCACTTCTATGACGGATGCCAACTTCTACATTGCCCCGGACAACAAGGGCTTGGCCTCCTACATGTGGGAACACGATGAGAAGGGAGTCCGCTATCTGCGCGGTCACAAGGACTTCATTGCGGCGTTCTCCCAAACCAACGCGGGTGACATCACCCCGAATATTGGTGTGGTAAAACGCAAGCCCACCGGCCCTGCAGGCACTGACTTTGTGCGCAATAACGAGATTATTGCAGAGCGTCAGTTCAAGGCCTGCAAAGAAGCGTTCGACAATGCCCAGCCTGTGTCTGGTCTGCGGCTGGATGTGCGCTACACCTACTTCGACATCAGCAACCAGAAAGTGGAACCGCCCTACACTGTCGACGGGAACACCTGGTACACGACGCCCGCCATTATGGGCGGCTCCGGAACGGCCTGTTCGGAAGAGGACAACGTGCGTTGCCCCACCTGGGGTGTTCCGTTCGTGAAGGAAGGGTGGAGTATGCCCACCTTGGAGGGAGTGTTCAAGGCTCTGGGCATTACCGAAATGCCAAAGATTCCCCGCAAACACCTCCTAGCCCACGAACCAAAAGTACCGTTGCTGCCGCTGGGTTACCTACCTCCAGTTCCCTGGATTCCGCAGGTGGTACCGGCACAGCTTGTGCGTTTCTGTGACCAGCTGACGTTAGTGTGCAGCCCCTCCGAGTTCACCATCATTGCGGGTCTGCGGACCCGCCGTCTGGTCTCCAAGATTTTGGGTTACGACCTTGAAGATGTGGTCTTCCAGGGCTACACCAACTCGTACAACCAGTATGTTGCGACACCCGAAGAGTACGTGATGTGCCAGTACGAGGGTGGCGAAACACAGTACGGTCGCGAAACTTTGGGCGCCTGGCTGCAGATCTTTGCCAAACTTGCCCGCGACATGCGGGACAAGAAGCCCACCCCTCCCGGCCCTGCACCGGACAACTATGATTGGTTCACCCCAAGCTGGCTGCCAGCAGTGCCTGCCGATACTGCCCCCGAGGGTAGGAAGTTCGGAGATGTGTTGACGCCCCCGCAGCGTGGGTACCACCGGGGCGACAAAGCAGAAGTGGCTTTTGTGGGTGCTCACCCCAATAACCGTCTGCGTCGCAACAACACTTACACGGCTGTGGAACGCAGAGTTGGCGGCAAGTGGGTACGGGTTTATGACGACTCGGATTACGAGACGATGCTCCATTGGGAACGTGTTGGCAAGACGGAATCCAAGACCGTCGTCATCTGGAATATTCCGAAGAATCAACCCACCGGAATGTACCGCATGTTGCAGTTCGGTGAGTCCAAAGATGCCAATGGCAAGCTGACCACCTATCGGGGTGTCTCCCCTGCCTTCCGCGTCAATAATTAGGTGCTGAATCGGCGCGCGCAGGCCTAGTTGAGTTGTTGCTTTTTGCGTTCAATATCGGCTAGGTCTGCTGCGTGCTGGGCGCGTGCTGCGGCTTGCGCGTCCCACTCCTCTTTCCGGTTTTTCACCACCCGCGCGGGAGCACCAACCGCGATGCTGTATTCCGGAAGTTTCCCTTTTGCGACGGCGTGCGCACCCAAAACACAGCCACGCCCAATGTAGGTGTCGCGGGTAACGGTCACTTTGGTGGCCAACCAGCAATCTGGTCCGATACGGACGGGCCCTTTCACAATGCCTTGGTCCTTGATAGGTACTGTGATGTCGGTGGTGACGTGGTCAAAATCGCAAATATAGGACCAGTCTGCAATCAGGGTGTTGGCTCCCACTTCCGTGTCCAAATAGGAGTTGATGACGACATCTTTCCCAAACACTGCTTTGTCGCCAATCCGGAGTGACCCTTCATGGCACCGCAGGGCGGTTTTGTCGCCAATATGCACCCACCGTCCGATCTCCATCCGACCTAATCCCGGGCGGCAGTGAATGTCGCAATCTTTCCCCAGAAACACCATGCCCCGCAGAACAATGTGCGGGTTCCGGAGCCGGAATTTCAACAGTCGCCAGTAGCGCACCAAATACCACGGCGTGTATGCCTTATTGCGAAACACCCATTTCAGCGAATCCCAGGTCAGAAACTTAGCCTGCTGGGGATCGCGTCGCTTTGCCGCTTGGCGCCGTTCATTCCACGGCGCGCCCCACATCGTTGTCATAGCCTCATGCTACCCAACACGACGTTCACTACAGATAAATGCGGCGGCATTATCCCCTATCCGCGTCACGATAAGAGTGCGGGCGGGAGCGTCTTTTACGGGTTTTCCAAGTACTTGTTTGCGCACCAGAGCGGGATCTAGCTCAATCCCCCGTACCAGCACTTCCAGGGCAGAGGTAGGCATTTTTTGGAAGGCTTTCTTGAGGTCATTTTTATGGAAGCGAAGTTGTTTTTGCACCTGGTAGTAGGGCACATCAACCGGCGGATTGTCGCCTGAAAGGTGAGCGATGTATTCATCCATCAGCCACAGTCCATGGAGCGCACCCCACTCGCGTACCAGACCAGAACGGACTATCGCGCCATCGGGTTCCACAATGATACTTCCAGGTTCTTGGATGTCTTGGGACTGGGCGCGGCTGATGTTTTCCGGATGGTCGGTGACGGTATCCACAATGGCGCCATCGGGTGCCAGCACGGTGGCACGCCGGTTCACCTTCTCGTCAGCAAACTCGGTTGACCAGAGTGCGGCTTCTTTCACTCCGCCGCGTTTACTTCCGGTGATGCTGACGATTTCAACTTCCCCAGACCAGGGGCCGGTTCCCCATCCGTCATGAAAAAGTCCCTCCCAGTCAATGCCGGGTGCCGCTTTAATGACGTATGGCCGATCTCGGTATGTCTCTAAAACCGCTGTGAGGGTGGGGATGGTAGCTTCTGGGCCGCGGTATAGACGCCGCCCGGTGCTGCTTCTACGTGCTGGATCAATCAGGGTCGCGGTGTCCGCACTCCAGGTGGGGGTCAATGCGTCTGCTTGCTGGAAGTTGGCGGCTGGGACATTGTGTTTAGCCATCGCCAGCCGTACTTCATCGATGTCACTGCCGCTTGCGTCAATGTTTTTCCGTAGCAACGCCGCTACTTCGGTGCCGATGGAGCAGGTAGCGTCGTGGATTCCCGTTACTGTTTGAGCGGCACATGCCGCCGCAAGCCGGTCAGCTCGGTGGTCGACGACAGGTCGGGCGGTCGCTTGTTGCACAGTTTCTTTAGTAAGCAACCAAGCGGCAGTCTCGTCACCTAGTTTTTCGGCTGCTAGCCGGCGCGCTTGTACCAGTTCGATGACGCTATTGACCTGCGCGGGAGTCAAATCTGGGAATTGTTTACGCAACTTGGTTGTGCTCGCAAAAGTGTCTTCGGAAGTCCAGGGGAAAGACTCCGCAGCGGCAATGACTTCTTGCACATCGGTGGTGCCCCACCAGGCGACGTCGGCGGCAGTACAGTGAAAAGCCATAGCGTTCCTTACGTCGGTAGCTAACGCGATCTCATCTACTTAAAGGCAGTGGGTTTTTAGAAGGACCTGGTGTGCGAGGCCGCGCATTGATATAGGGTTTCGTCCCTGTCACCAAAAGATTGTAGAACCAGCTTTGGGGAATGAACTTGTTGAAAAAGTGTTCATCCAACCAGGTTGCTGCTTTAAACAAATTAAATGCGAAAAGCCGGTAGCGGAAGGAAAGTTTCTCGTCGGGCACTGCCGCCTCAAATGTCCGGATGGGCCACCCTTCCAGGGCTGCTGCAAACTCTTCTGCAGAAACCTTTACCCGTACCGCTCCTGCCCGCCGCGCGATGTCAGCTAATTCGGTGGGGGTAAATGTGTGGATGTCTACCACTGCTTCCAATGCTTGTGCGCGGGAAGAGTCGTCTAGCTCTTGTTGGGGCCGGCGCCATTTGTTGAGGAAGGGAAGGCGGGTGACGTTGGTAACTAGCTTCCACGTCAAGGTGCTAATAAAGCGCGCATACCGATCTCCTGTTGTGGAGGGTTCACCGGCGAAAACAAAACGCCCACCGGGTTTCAGCACTCGCAGAACCTCCGCGAGCGACTGTTCCGGATCGGGAATGTGGTGCAGCATGGCGTGCCCCACCACCAGGTCGAAGGTGTTGTCGGGATAGGGAATTGTTTCCGCATCTGCGACTCGCCCATCCACGTCGAGCCCCAAGTTGCGTCCGTTGCGGAGCGCCACCTCCACCATGCCGGGGGAAAGATCCGTCAACTCCCCTTTTTGTGCCACTCCCGACTGCATCAAGTTGAGGAGGAAAAACCCAGTTCCACAACCTAATTCGAGTGCTTTTTCGTAGGGGATTTCATCGTTGCGGATGGTGCGGGTGGTGGCCTGGTCGAAGCGTCCACGGGCGTAGGTGATGCATCTATCGTCGAAGGAAATAGACCATTTTTCGTCGTAGGTTTCGGATTCCCAGTCGTGGTAGAGGACTTGCGCTAATTTGGTGTCTTGGTAAGCGGCTTCTACCTCTTCGGCAGTCGCATGTCGATGTGGTTGTTGTGACGGTTGATCCGCTGACACCATGCCTCCGTTCCCGATTTTTACGAGTTATCTTCGCAGTCTAATTGAGAGCTAACTAAACGTCACCTAAGTTGCTAGCTGACTGCTCAGATACCCATTCCTGGGCTCGGGCTAACACATAGTCGGGCCCTACTAGTTCATCTACGAGCCCCGCACCGTGCCCCTCCTGGGCAGTCATATAAGAGCTCTCTGATGAGGGAACTAGCCGCGCATTATCCCCCATTACGCGATAGGTACAGCGGGTGGCTAACTCCCATGCATCGCCTTTTACGTAGCCACTAAGTGCAGCCACTACTGGGATCTGTGCCGCACAGCGGCTGAGCAACGTGTAGGTGTCTTTGCGAACGTGGTCGAGCGCAGCCCTGAGCGCGCTGTTGCCGTCGATACTGCTGTCTTCCGTCCCCACCGAAAACATTTTTTTGCTTCCCACAATGACCAGCCCGGCAATAGTGTCGGAACTTTCCAGTGCAGTCTGTAACTGCCCCAGCAGGCCTTTCAACTCTTCCCAGTGTCGCAGTCGCAAACTGTTGAAGGGGGGATCATCCAACTGGAATATCCAAATGTTGCGATACTGTGTAAACCGCCAATAAAGCAAGTGTGGGAAGTCCGTGGCGTCACTTCTAGTATTCGACAATGTGTCGTCCTGGGTTGTAGTCACGGTGTGCGAAGAAGCGCCCTTCCGTCTGTTCCACAACTATGGGTTGACGGAAAGCCTCCGTCATCGTCTCAGAGTTGATGACAGAGTTAATGGGACCCTGTTTAACAATGCGCCCCTCCCGCAGGATCATGCCGTGGCTAAATCCGCGCGGTATTTCTTCCACATGGTGGGTCACCATAATGATGCCGGGGGCGTAGGGGTCATGAGCCAGTTGTTCCAGCATGGCCACCAAATCTTCGCGGCCACCCAGGTCCAGGCCAGCGGTCGGTTCATCCAATAAAAGCAGTTCCGGGTCTGTC
The DNA here is from genome assembly GCA_012842085.1 of Mycobacteriales bacterium. Classification (GTDB taxonomy): domain Bacteria; phylum Actinomycetota; class Actinomycetes; order Mycobacteriales; family Mycobacteriaceae; genus Lawsonella. The sequence goes on from DUTM01000005.1 coordinate 70,907, forward strand.
ATTAAAGCGCGGGCAATTAATACTCGCTTGCGCTCCCCTTCGCTCAAACGCCCGAACTCACGATCTTTGAGGTGGATAACTGAGAAGTCCTCTAAAAGAGTGTGGGCACGGTCAAAGTCGAGTTGCTCATAGTCTTCTTTCCAGCGCCCGATATTGGCATAACCTGCAGAAAGAACCACATCAATGGCTTTTTCTCCGCCCGGTATGCGCCGCGCGAGGGAGTTGGACGATACCCCGATTCGGGTTCGTAGTTCCGTGATGTCAGTCTTCCCAAAACGCTCCCCTAGCACCTCCAATGTGCCGCGCGAAGGATAGTATTCTGCGCACAGCAAGGAGAGTAAGGAGGTTTTTCCAGCACCATTGGGGCCAAAGATGATCCATTGCTGACCACGTTCAACTGTCCACGAAAGTGGACCTACTAGAGTTGTTTTACCGCGGTACAGCAGTACGTCCTGAGCATCAACAACTTTTTCGCTTGCCGACATACCTTCCCTCACAGAATTCACTGAGCTTGATGCTACCAGTACCGCTGGGGTGGTTGAACACACAAAAACTCAACCTTTTCTATGTCGCTTTATCTGGCAATATTTTCCATACCAGGGGTAGCAAAAATCGTCCTCAAATTATGTGTATTTACACAAATTTTCTTAGTTTAGCTTTTATCAAAAGCGGTCTTTACCCTGTAAAACTGCCTGTTGTAGCGCTTTAAGAGTTTTAAACTCATATTCTTTATGAATTCTGTTCCAGGCAGTTTTTCTTTTGGCCCGTAAACAGCGAATTAATAACGATTAGTGCATTAAATTAGAGCTATAGCCAATAAGGATAAAACACTGTCTGCCAGGTTTCATCCCCTTTTTCTCTCCAGCGTGTAAGCCGAGAGAGGCGGCTCAATTAATAATGGAAGGATCCTCTGTTGAAACTCTCACGTCGTTCACTACTTAAGGCGACTGCCGTTGGTGGTGCCGCTGTCACTTTAGGCAGCGGAGCAGGTTCCGGCGCAGTCACCTCAGCTAAAGCCAATGCCGCTCCTATCGTCCCCCACAAAAAGGGTGAGTGGCTCGTCGGTCTCGGCATGGCCGACATCACGGGCGCTTGTGCCGGCCAGGGCATGATGGGCTTTTCCCAGACTGAACAGGTTGCGCACGGCATTCGCCAACGTTACCTAGCTCGTGCAGTCATCATTGTTGATAAAAAGACCAACACCCCGCTCGTCCACGTCACGGTAGATACTTGTGCCGTCTTCCAGAACATCGTTGATGCTGTTATGGAACGTGTTCGCAAGATGTACGGCAACCGCTACCCAATGGACCGGGTCATGATCACCGCCACCCACAACCACAACTCGTGTGGTGGCACTTCGCGGGATGTTGCCTACTACCTTGCTGCCTCCGGCCATATGGAGAACAGCGCCAAGGAAGAGGTTGACGGCATTGTGGAGGCCATCAAGCGCGCCCACGAAAATATCAAGCCGGGCGAACTCTTGCTGGGTCGTTCAATGCTCTACAACGCTTCTGCCAACCGTTCCAAGCGCGCCTTCGACCTGAACCCCGAATCGGATAAGAAGGAGATGCCGAACGGCATCGACCCCCGAGTCTGGGTCCTGCGTATCAAACAGGGCGGCAAGGATCGGGGTCTGATCTGCTGGTTCGCCACCCACGGCACCAGCTTGACGGACCGCAACATGTTCCTTTCCCCCGACAACAAGGGTTTGGCGGCGTACATTTTCGAACACGACGAAATGGGCGTTGATTACCTCACCGACAAGACCCCGTTTGTGGCTGCCTTCGCCCAAACGAACGCCGGTGACATCACCCCGAACTTGTGGTTGAAGAAACTCGAGCCGAGCGGCCCGACTGCTGACAACGTTCTCAATAACGCCATTATTGCGAAACGTCAGTACGACGCTGCCCATAAGGCTTGGGAAAGCGCGAAGCCCCTGACAGGTGCCGGTATTCAAGGCGTCTATCGCTTCCAGAGCATGGACCGCTATGTTGTCCGTCCCGAGTTCACCCAGGATGGTAAAGAATGGAAGACCGTCCGCACAGTAATGGGTGGCGCGGGTGCCGCATCCTCAGAGGAAGACAACTACACCTCCGTAGTGAAGCCCTTCATCCACGAGGGTGATAAAGGACCGCTGCGCGGCTTCTGGGATTGGAACCGTGAAAATGGTGTCGTTGACTTCGACTGGAACTACCAGTCTCCGAAGTTCAACCTGCTGCCCCTCGGATACCTCCCAGTTAAGGGCTGGATCCCGCAGGAGATGCCACTTTCTATTGTTCGCCTGGGTGACCTTGTCATTGTGAACGGACCACTGGAATACACTGCAGTGGCTGGTCTCCGTTGCCGTCGTATAGTGTCCAAGAAGCTGGGCGTTCCCATGGAGAACGTCATTATGCAGGGGTACACCAACTCCTACATTCAGTACTGCACCACGCCGGAAGAATACGACGACCAGCAGTACGAAGGTGGCGAGACCCAGTTCGGCCGTGAGACTCTTGGTGCCCACCTCCAGATCTACAGCGAGATTTGCGATGTGATGCTGGGTAAGGCCAAGCGCGCCAAGGATGACACTGACCGCGCTTACCTCCACAACACCTGGATCCCGGCATGGCTGCCGAAGGTTCCGGCAGACACCCTGCCGAAGGGCAAGAAGTACGGTGATGTGCTCGCTGCTCCTCCGGCAAGTGTCAAGCGCGGCACCACCTTGACGGTATCGTTCGTCGGTGCTCACCCGAACAACAAGCTCTACCGTGGCGGCACTTATCACGAGGTGCAGAAGATGTCCGGTGGACGCTGGGTTCGCGTAGCGGACGACTTCCACTACGACACCATCTATGACTGGGAGCGTCCGGAGAAGTCCAAGACCGAATCGATCATCAAGGTTCACTGGAATATCCCGAAGAACCAGGCCACAGGCAGTTACCGCATCGTCATCAAGGGCGACGCCAAGGCTGACAACGGCAAACTGACCCACTTCAAGGGCGCTACTAAGGCCTTCAAGGTGGTCTAAGGATTAACTCCGTAGTGTCGACAAGTGTCGAATAATTGAATAAAGCACAACTGGGTGGGACGAGTGTTTAAACACACGCGTCCCACCCAGCATTTATATGGTTTTTCGTGATCTACACCGCGCCCTTAAGCTCCCAATATCTACTAAGCTGATACCAAAGCATTACCGTGCGCAATGCCGACAAATAAGTAGAGGAGTCACGGTGGTAGGACGGTTCGGAATTACCGATGTACAACCTGTTGTCGACTGCGGAAGTTCACCAGCGAAGGGGACGGTAGGTGAGGTCCTTCCCGTCAGTGCGACAGTATGGAGAGAAGGCCACGACGCCCTTTCTGCGACCCTCTGGGTGAAAGGACCCGAACAGCAACGCGGCACCCGCATAACAATGGTTCCTGGGAAAGAAGACGACACTTTCCACAGCTGTTTCTGTCCAGATGCGGAAGGCATGTGGACTTTCCGCGTTGATGCCTGGTCCGACCCGCGTGCCACCTGGATGCACGACGTCACCGCAAAAGTTGATGCCGGACAATCTGCTGCTGATCTCGCTAATGACCTAGAGATCGGGGCTCGGATTTTAGATAAAGGGGCCAAAAAGCAGCGCAAGAAAAAATACCGGGAAGCGCTCACGGCTGCCGCACAACAATTGCGGGATGAGAGTCTCGAACTTTCCGATCGTCTCGGACTTGCGATGTCCGAGAAAATTTCGAACATCTTGGCAAAAACTCCGGTTCGTGAACTTGTGACCCGTGGTAAACGCTACCGCGTATGGGTGGATCGCCAGCGTGCTATGTACAGCGCCTGGTATGAGCTATTCCCGCGTTCTACGGGTGGACGCGACGAGAACGGCATGCCTATTCACGGCACTTTCGCAACCACGGAGAAGGAACTCCCCCGTATCGCCAAAATGGGCTTCAATGTTGTGTACTTCCCGCCCATTCACCCCATTGGTGAAGTGAACCGCAAGGGACGCAACAACACTCTCACAGCTGCCGCCTCCGATGTGGGATCACCGTGGGCTATTGGCTCCCGCCATGGCGGACATGATGCCATCCATCCAGAGCTCGGCACTCTGAAAGATTTTCGGAAATTGCTGCGCACAGCCAAGAAATTGGGCTTAGAAATCGCTCTGGATTTAGCCCTCCAATGCGCTCCGGACCATCCTTGGGCACAGGAGCATCCGGAGTGGTTTGATGTTCTTCCCGATGGAACAATTCGGTACGCGGAGAACCCACCCAAGAAGTATCAAGATATTTATCCCCTCAATTTCGATAAGGACTACCACGGCCTCACTGATGAGGTGGAGCGCGTGGTGCGTTTCTGGATGAAACAGGGTGTGCGGATCTTCCGTGTGGATAATCCCCACACCAAACCACCCATGTTCTGGGAAGAGCTCATTTCGCGTATTAAACTTACTGATCCTGACGTACTTTTTCTGTCCGAAGCTTTTACTCGACCCGCCCGCATGTTTGGGCTTGCACAACTTGGATTCTCCCAGTCCTACACCTACTTCACGTGGAAAACCGCGAAGTGGGAACTGGAGCAGTTCGCTGCCCATACTGTGGAGCACCTTGACCAGGCTCGCCCCAACCTCTTCACTAATACTCCCGATATTTTGCATGCCAGTCTGCAAAGTGGCGGACCCGGCATGTTTGCTATCCGAGCTACGCTGGCAGCAACCATGTTCGCAAGCTGGGGTGTCTACTCTGGGCTTGAACTCTACGAGCACATTGCCCTAAAGCCCGGCAGTGAAGAGTACCTCCATTCGGAGAAATACGAACTGCGGCCACGCGATTTTGAAGCGGCTTTGGAAGCGGGAGAAAGCTTGGAGCCGTGGCTTACTACCCTCAACGAGATCCGTGAAAAGCATCCGGCTTTGCAGCAAAACCGGCAACTGCATTTCCACCATTGCGACAATGACGCGATCATCGCTTACTCGAAATTCGATCCAGTAACCGGGGACCATGTGCTGGTCATTGTGAATCTGAATTCGTTTGAAGCCCAGGAAACTACCATCCGACTTGATATGCCAGCGCTCGGAATGGACTGGTTCGACCGTTTTGCGGTTTACGATGAAGTAAGCAAGCAAACCTTTAATTGGGGTTCCGACAACTACGTAAAACTGGAGCCCTGGGACAATGTGGCTCATATTCTCGTTCTCCCGGATATTCCAGAAGAGCGGCGCGCGGACCTATGTTTCCGCGAAACCAATACCGACTAGAAAGTTGAATGACGATGGCTAAGAAGTACGATCCGATGATTTCGGAGATTGACCGCGCCACCTTAGACGCGGGCGCACACAGCAATCCTCATGCTTTCTACGGTGCACATGAAGAGGAAGCTGCCGGCGGCACGGTCTTCCGTACCCGCCAACCAGCTGCTGACCAAGTTTCCGTGCGAATCGGGGGTGAAGACTACCCCCTCGAGCATCGCGGATCTGAAATCTGGGTTGGCATCGTCAAGATGACAAACATTGCCGACTACCGCTACGTCATCCACTACCCCGATGGCTCGGAGCGGGTGACGGGTGACCCTTACCGCTTCATGCCGACCATTGGGGAGCTAGACGAGCACCTTATCCGTGAAGGCCGCCACGAAGAACTGTGGACGGTCTTAGGTGCGCATCCTCGGAAGTACGATCTCCCAGACGGGGAAGTCTCCGGAGTGAGCTTCGCGGTGTGGGCTCCCAATGCTCGTGGCGTGGCTGTGTGCGGTGATTTCAACGGCTGGAACACCCAACAGTACCCGCTGCGTACACTTGGATCCTCCGGTGTGTGGGAGATCTTTATTCCGGATGTTCCTATTGGTGCGCTCTACAAGTTTGCTGTACACGGCGCAGATGGTGTCATCCGGGAAAAGTTTGACCCCTTTGCTTTCGAGACCGAAGTTCCCCCCGCCACCGCCTCCAAGGTGACGGTGTCCGATTACGAGTGGGGCGATGGCGAATGGCTCGAAAAACGAGCTGAAAAACAGCCCCTCATCGAACCGATGAGCGTCTACGAAGTACACCTGGGTTCGTGGAAGCCGGGTAAGAATTACCGTGAACTCGCAGACGAGCTGATCGGATATCTGGACTACACCGGTTTCACCCACGTCGAATTTATGCCAGTGGCAGAGCACCCCTTTGGGGGATCCTGGGGTTACCAGGTTTCCGCCTACTACGCGCCCTCAGCCCGCTTCGGAACCCCCGACGATTTCCGGTACCTAGTGGATCGCCTCCACCAGGCCGGCTACGGAATTATTGTGGACTGGGTGCCCGCCCACTTCCCGAAGGACAGCTGGGCGCTCTCCCGCTTCGACGGCACCCCGCTTTATGAGCATCCTGATCCCCGCCGCGGCGAACAACCCGACTGGGGCACCTACGTCTTCAACTTTGGCCGCCGCGAAGTCCGCAACTTCCTGGTCGCCAACGCCCTCTACTGGCTGAAAGAGTTCCACATTGACGGGCTCCGCGTGGATGCCGTCGCCTCCATGCTCTACCTGGATTACTCCCGCGAGGATGGCGAATGGTCACCGAACGAATATGGTGGCCGCGAAAACCTGGAAGCAGTGCAATTCCTTCAGGAAATGAATGCCACTGTGCACAAGCACTTCCCCGGCATTATTACGGCTGCGGAGGAATCAACATCCTGGCAGGGCGTCACCCGCGGAACCGAATCCGGTGGCCTGGGATTCAACTTCAAATGGAATATGGGGTGGATGAACGACACTCTCCGCTACTTTGGACGGGACCAACTCTTCCGCCACTACCACCACCAGGACATTACGTTCTCCCTCATGTATGCCTGGAGTGAGAACTTTATTCTGCCCATCAGCCACGACGAGGTTGTGCACGGCAAAGGCTCCCTGTGGGAGAGAATGCCGGGGGATGCCTGGACCAAGGCTGCTGGCGTACGTTCCTTCCTGGCCTACATGTGGGCTCATCCAGGTAAGAATCTGCTCTTCATGGGACAAGAATTCGCCCAGTGCCGAGAGTGGTCAGATGAGCGCGGCTTGCATTGGGGAGACTTGGACGGCTGGCAGAGCGAATTCCATCGCGGAATCCTCTCCTGCACCCGCGACCTCAACCTGGCCTACCGCGAGCATCGGGCACTGTGGTCCCAAGACCACCATTCCGGCGGGTTCAACTGGATCGACGCGAACGACTCCAACAACAACATTCTTAGCTTCCTGCGCTGGGGCGACGACGGCTCATGCGTAGCCTGCCTCTTCAACTTCTCGGGTCTGCAGCACGACAGCTACCGAGTGGGTCTGCCTAAAGCGGGAAGATGGAAAGAGATCGTCAACACCGACTCCACGTTCTACTACGGTAGTGGAGCAGGCAACCTGGGTGGCGTCACCACCGAAGAAATTAGTTGGCACGACCGCCCCTATTCGGCAGAAGTTGTTATTCCTGCGAATAGTGCGATCTGGCTCAAATACGAGGGCGAAGACTAACCAGCCCGGAGCTGAACCAGCTCGGATGATCTAGTAAAGCAAGCTCGCTAGTTTGGTGCGCGCTGCAATAACCAATGGGTCGCTGGAGTCTGCCACTTTCAACAATTTCACGAGGTGCTCACGTGCGGCGTTCTTATCGTCCCCCGTGGTACGAGCAACGGTATTGAGCAAACGCGTATAGGCAGCCTCTGCACCCACCGTGGTCATCTCTAGATCGGCGGCATCGCACTGTGCGGCAACATCATCCGGATTCTCATCCGCTTTAATGATGGTGTCCTCGGAGGCATTCTCCGACTTCTCCAACACCTCATACATGTTGAGGGCACTCTCGGCGAGGTGATCCTTGGGGTTATTGACAAGGTGCTCGCGCAGCAGTTTCTGGGCTGCCGCATAGTCACCCTGCTGCGCCAATTCTTCGGCCTCATCCACCACAGTGGGAGCCGGAGCGGGTGGTTCTTCATTCCCGCCAGCCAGCCGCTGAATGTGCTTCCGAATCTGGATAGGAAGTTCTTCCAACTTGCCGTCAACAGCTTTCAATAGTGCCTCTATCCAGGCACGCAACTGTGGCTCTGGGACGGCTCCACTGAACATATCGATTGGTTTACCGGCAGCTAACGCAATCACGGTAGGAATCGACTTCACTTGGAAAGCGCTAGCAAGTTCTGGCTCTTCTTCAGTATTGAGTGGTGCCAACAAGAACTTTCCGCCGTACTCTTTAGCGAGCTTTTCCAGCACCGGACCCAATTGTTTGCACGGCTGGCACCAGTCTGCCCACAGGTCCAAGACAACGGGCACGTAGCGGGAGTATTCCATAATGTCAGCCAGATTCTCGTGGGTGACATCCATGATGGAAGGCAAAGGCGCATCAACACCTTGAGGGACACCGGCACTTCCGTCTGCGGGGCGTTCTTTTGCCACGTAAGGGGTGGCGGCACTGTCCGCTGGCCTGTGACTAGCAGCTCGTTGCTTCTCGTCTGCTAACCGAGCTTGGGCTGCATTTTTGAGGTCACTAAGATCAATTCCGTCCACGCTAACTCCTTTGCCTAACTACTGTCTAACCTAACTACTGTTGCGCACTAAAAAGGCGCAGCTCGTCACTCTCAATACCGCGAAGCGCATCGTAATCGAGTACGACACAATCAATATTTCGGTCTTCTGCCAGTGTACGCGCTTGTGGCTTAATCGTCTGCGCAGCAAAAATTCCACGGACGGGCGCCAAAAGAGGGTCACGGTTCAGCATCTCCAGATAGCGCGTCAACTGCTCCACCCCATCGATGCCGCCTACACGCTTAATCTCAACTGCCACTGTGGTGCCGTCAGCGTCCTTGCAGAGAATATCGACCGGCCCTAATGCAGTCGGATACTCGCGACGAATAAGGGTGTACCCCTCCCCCAGCTCCGTAATATGCTCCGCTAAAAGCTCCTGCAGGTGCTCTTCCACCCCGTCTTTTTCCAGACCCGGATCTTCCCCCAGCTCAATCTCCTCATCGAGGAGCACTTCCCCAATAATTATGCGCAGCTGGTCTTTATTTTTGTTCTCCACCACCCACAGCTGCTCGCCGGTAGGCTCGTCATCCTCATCCAGAATTGGTTGTTCCGTCATCCAGCAAGGTGCCGTCATCCAATTGAGCGGTTTATATGCCCGGTCATCTGCGTGCACGCTAATAGAACCATCCGCCTTCATAATGATGAGTCGCCGCGCCATCGGTAGATGAGCGGTGAGGCGTCCGGCATAATCAACCTGACATTCTGCAACAAGTAATCGCACTCCTCTAACCTTAAGGGAACCAATGAAAGAATGTCAGTATGGAGTCCCCAAACATGCAACCTCGAGAGGTTCCCGGAGCTCCCGAAATTCTCAGCACCACAGAGGTCTACCGCAATAACTGGATGGTGGTGACGGAATCCCACATCCGCCGCACCGGAGCTGGTAACGGTATCTACGGTGTGGTGCACAAACCCCGTGCGGTTGTGGTGGTGGCTTATCGGCCTCCCAGCGAGGCAGAACCATCTGGATCTATCCTGCTGGTGGAACAGTATCGTTTTGCCCTCAAACGCCGCTCCTGGGAATTTGTGGCCGGAACCGCACCCGGCCTCACAACCCAGGCCCCAACGGAGTTAGCCCGGCGCGAACTGAAGGAAAAGACCGGCTACCGGGCTGATTGTCTAAAGCACGTAGGTGCCATTGAGGTGGCCCCTGGTTTTTGTGACCAGGTGCAAGATGTTTTCGTGGCCACTGATCTTGTGGCTGGGGAAACCGAGCGGGAAGTGACTGAAGAGGATCTTATTGCTCGGTGGTGGCCAGTGGACAGTTTCAGAGCGGCCGTTAGTGAGGGGAAAATATGTGATGCTCAGACTTTGGCCGCTTGGGCATTGGTAGAAAGGCACTTGGGGCTTTAAGCTGGAGGCGATGGGTAAAAAACAGGAAAAGCCGATTGGCCTGGAGTATCCGCGTCGCTTTGTGCCACCTGCAGGGGCCGAGACGACGCTCCAAACCAAACGCCAAGTAACTCGGTTTGGTTCGCCACTTTTGGAGGCGGCTGGTGAGGATCCGGCGGCAGCAGGAAGAAGAATTCTGGTGTTGCTGTGGGGTCTGATTACCAGCGCTCACCTCATGGGTGCAGTGGTCTGCCTTATTGTCATTTTTAACCTGATACCCGGGGTGAGTATTTTTAAACCGCCCTTCCAGAAACTTACCCTGTATGGCGTTCCTATTTTCCTTGTGGTCGCCTATTTCACTGGCCTGATAGTGTCGTTTTTCTACATGCGGCGCATCCTCACGTGGTTTATTGAACGCCGTGAACCTTCCCTGAAGGATCGCAAAAACGTACTGCGCGCACCCCGGATCCTCATGCTCATTCAACTGAGCCTGTGGCTTGTCGGCACCATCATTTTCGGCACACTCTATGGTGTTATTGAACCGTGGATCGCACCTCGCATTGTGCTGACTGTGCTGCTTGGTGCAGTCATTATGGCGACTATCTGCTACCTCCAGATCGAATTCGTTATGCGCCCAGCAGCGGCTGTGGTGCTGGAGAAATACGGCCCGTCGAAGCGGCGTGTCACCCGGCTTATGACACGTTTTGTTGTGGTCTGGACAATGGGCACTGCAATTCCATTGGTCGGGTTGCTGATTACCAGTATCTACAACATGGTGACCATTGAGTTCACCACTTTCGAGCTTGCGCGCTACGTCACAGTGCTGGTTATCGCCACCCTGATTTATTCGGCGGTGCTCACGTTCCAACTTGCGACCTACATTGATCCCCCACTGGATTTGGTTCGCCACGGAATGGACGAAGTTGCACACGGCAACCTGGACACCGAAATCGCTGTTTTTGATGCCACCGAGTTGGGCGAATTGCAGGCAGGATTCAACAACATGGTGCGGGAGCTCCGCGAGCAGGAGCACGTCAAAGATCTGTTCTGCCAGCATGTGGGGGAAAAGATTGCGCATCAGGCGCTGCTGCGTGAAGAGGGCTCCGAAAAGGTTACCCAGCGGGATGCGGCGGTTTTCTTTATTGACATTATTGGCTCCACCAAGCTGAGCCTCGATTACAGCTCCCGTGAAGTTGTGGACATTCTGAACCGCTTCTACACGATTGTGGTGGAAGAGGTAAACAAAACTGGTGGTCTCGTCAACAAGTTCGCCGGTGACGCGGTTCTCGCTATCTACAATGTGCCGGACGACCATCCAGATCCTGCGGGAGCAGCGCTCTATTGTTCACGTGCTGTTATGCACCGACTTGATGTTGAAATGCCGGAAATCGCTACCGCTGTGGGTATTGCTGCTGGTTCCGTTGTTGCGGGCACCATTGGTTCCGAAAGTCGCTACGAATACACCGTAATTGGCGATCCCGTGAACGTTGCTTCACGCTTGTCGGAACTGGCTAAAGAAGAGCCGGGACGAATTCTGGCTTCCAACCCCACTGTGAAAGCAGCGAACCCGGAAGAAGCAAAATACTGGATGATCAACGGTGCCAAGGTTTTGCGTGGCCACACTGAAGCGACTGTGCTTGCCTGTCCCGAACAGCATGTTGTCACACCGTTCCAAGATTTACGTGAAGGTTCCTACAAGCCGGGAGAATAAAGACGTTTACTGGGACGCGATTCTAACCAGGAAAGTAGTGCCGCGTGGGCGGATGGCTCAAGAGCCATTTCCACGTTCACTCCCCCTCCAGAAAGGTGGACTATGCGCACTGTGTCGTCCATCATTTCGCGTTCTCGGTCCCGTGGGCTCCGTCGGGCTTTGATATCGATTTCGTCCCGCTCAAAAACTGCCGTCCGCTTGTTGACAAGTTTTCGGAGCATATAAAAAGCGACACTATCTTCGTCATAAACGAGGATTCCGTGTCGCCAACCATGGTCACCGTCTGCGGGGAGGAAACGTAGCACTACCCCGGTGCCCTTATTGCGAAGCGCGGTCATGGACATATAGAGGAAAATGAGAGCAGCCGCCAGCACCAGTAGAACTATGCTGACGGCTACAATAATCCACCACATGTGTGCAGCATACCTTGAACTAGGTGAGGTTGGCTAGCATTCGGTGGTTTCACCCTTGAGCATGTGAAAGTCGCTGTGCGGCTCGCAATTTAGCTTGCAGAATGACTTTTTCTTGTTCCGTTGCGGTATCCGGCAGGGATTCTAATTCTTGCCGCAGTTCGGCTTCTGAGAAGTCTTCCGCCGGGTAGGCGTGTTCCGCGATAATGGTGACTCGATCCCCTGTGCAGGACAGTAATCCACCGGTGACGGCGAAAACTAGATAATCGTCGTCATCCGTCCGCACGGTAACGACTCCAACTTCCGCCATCTCCGCCAGGATTGGTTGACGGCCAGGCAAGATACCCATTTCGCCATTGACAGTGGTGCCAGTGACGCTGGTACCTTCGCCAGACCAGATCGAACCATCAATGGAGACAATGGCGACATCCATGGTTGCCATTCTTAATCTCCCTGCAGACTCTTGTATTTCTCTTCGACCTGATCCAGGCCACCCACGTCACTGAAAGCCTGTTCTGGGTAGTGGTCGAACTCGCCCTTACAGATCCGGTCAAAGGCTTCAATGGTTTCGCTGCGGGGCACGACGGAACCAACCGTACCGGTGAACTTCTCCGCCACAAGCATGTTCTGACCCAGGAACTGCTCGATACGACGTGCACGTCCCACCAGAACTTTATCTTCTTCAGAGAGCTCATCCATACCCAGGATGGCGATAATGTCCTGCAGCTCTTTGTACTTCTGCAGAATGTTGATCACGGTCTGGGCCACACGGTAGTGTTCCTCACCCACAATGCCCGGCTCCAGAATACGAGAGCTGGAGCTCAGTGGGTCCACTGCCGGGTAGATACCCTTGGAGGCGATGGCACGCGAGAGTTCGGTGGTCGCATCCAGGTGGGCGAAGGTAGTGGCTGGAGCGGGGTCAGTGTAGTCGTCTGCGGGGACGTACACGGCCTGTAGGGAAGTAATGGAGTGTCCCTTTACAGAAGTAATACGTTCCTGCAGCTGGCCCATCTCGTCAGCCAGGGTGGGCTGGTAACCCACTGCCGACGGCATGCGTCCGAGGAGGGTCGACACCTCAGAACCGGCCTGGGTGAAACGGAAGATGTTGTCGATGAAGAGCAACACGTCCTGTCCTTGAACGTCGCGGAAGTACTCGGCCATGGTGAGGGCGGAGAGTGCGACGCGCATACGGACTCCCGGCGGCTCATCCATTTGTCCGAAGACGAGGGCGGTGTCTTGCAGCACGCCCATTTCTTCCATCTCGAGTACCAGGTCGGTACCTTCACGAGTACGTTCACCGACACCGGCAAAGACGGAGGTACCAGAGAATTCGCGGGCAATACGGGTAATCATTTCCTGAATGAGAACCGTCTTACCAACACCAGCACCACCAAAGAGACCAATCTTGCCGCCCTTCACGTAGGGGGTAAGGAGGTCGATAACCTTTACGCCGGTTTCCAGAATCTCAGTTTTACCTTCGAGCTGGTCATATGCAGGAGGGTCGCGGTGGATGGACCAGTTTTCGCCGTCCCGTCCCAAACCGGGTTCGTCTAGGCAGTCGCCGAGGGCGTTAAAGATGTGTCCTTTAACAACGTCACCCACTGGTACGGAAATCGGCTCACCAGTATCAACCACATCTACACCACGCACCAGACCGTCGGTGGGTTGCATGGAGATGGTACGAACAATGTTGTCGCCGAGGTGCTGTGCCACCTCGAGAGTAATGGTTCGTTCCTCCCCACCCAGTTCGATGTCAACGTGCAGAGCGTTGTTGATGGGTGGAATAGCTCCCCGGGGGAACTCAATATCGACCACAGCACCAATAACTCGGACGACATGTCCTTTCAGGTCGGTGGCTGTGGGTTTCTGATCAGTCAGGGCTGAGGTCATCTTTTAATCTCTTCCTGCACTCTCTGCGAGAGCGCCAGCTCCACTAACGATCTCGGTAATTTCTTGGGTAATTTGTGTCTGACGGGCAGTGTTAGCCTGTCGGCTCAGGTCGTTAATCAGTTCGTTTGCGTTGTCGGTTGCTGCCTTCATTGCAGTCCGGCGAGCTGCGCATTCTGACGCTGCAGACTCAAGGACCGAGGCAAGCACACGCGTAGCAATGTAGCGCGGCAGTAACGAATCGAGTAGATCCTCTGCATTGGGTTCGAACTCGTACTCCGGATTCAGTTCCGAAGGTTCCACCTTGTCGGAGAGTAGATCCTCGCCCAACGCAATGGGTTCGTCGTCGTAAACCGGCTCAATGGGAATCATGCGGTGCACACGCGGAATCTGCGAAAGCATGCTTCGGAATCCGGTGTAAACCACATAGATCACGTCACATCCAGCAATCTCTTCCCCTGCGGGAGACATAACGGTCTCCTCGGAACTGGCGAGATAGCTTTCCAACAAGTGCTCAACGGGTTCTTGGATGTCTTCGAGTTCTGGATCCGTCGAAAAACCGGTCCAGCTGCCCGTAATCTCACGTTCCCGGAAGTTGTAGTAGTTGACGCCCTTGGCGCCGAAAACATAGAGCAACGGGGTTGTTCCACGGCTTTCCAGCATTTCCAGAAGTTCGTCAGCTGCTTTCAGCACATTGTTGTTGTAGCCACCGCACATGCCTCGGTCACTCGTAATAACAAGCACCGCGGCGCGCTTAGGTTCGGAGCGTTCTTCAAGGAGGGGGTGAACAGTTGTTAGCGCTCCCGCTACTGCGGAAAGTACGTTCACTAACTCCTGTGCAAACGGTTTCTGCGCCTCACTGCGGGCTGTCGCACGGTTAATGCGGGATGCTGCAATGAGCTCCTGCGCACGAAAGATTTTTGCGTTCGCTTTAGTTGCCGCGATGCGGCTTTTCAGTGCTTTCAAATCAGCCATTAACTATTCTCCTCCTTTCTTCCATGAAGTATTTTCAGTCGTCCCATGGTTACTTCCTTCGGGGAGCTTGACGCTTAACCTGAAGGGTTTCCTTGGTGACTTCGCTTTCGTCGAGCTCTTCGGGTTCTTCCAGAAGCGGAGTGCCGTCGACTAGACGATAAATCTTCTTGAAGTCCTCTACCGCTTTCGCAAGAGTTTCTTTCGATTCATCGCTGAGTTCTTTACCACCGTCAATCTGCTCGAAAACCTGCGGCACATTGCGGTGCAACTCTTCAATAAGCTGCGATTCGAAACGGCTCACTTCCTCCGTCGGTATGATGTCGTATTCACCGGAGATAGCCAGGTAGATCGTGACGATCTGGTCTTCCACTGCCCAGGGCTGGTGTTCGCCCTGTTTGAGAACCTCCACTAGACGAGCACCACGTGCCAGCTGTTTCTTGGAGGCCGAATCCAGATCGGAAGCGAAGGTGGCAAAGCTTTCCAGCTCGCGGTAAGAGGCCATATCGAGGCGGACACGTCCCGATACTTTCTTCATACCTTTAGTTTGGGCGGCACCACCCACGCGAGATACCGAAATACCGACGTTGACGGCGGGTCGGACACCCGAGTTGAACAGGTTGGATTCGAGGAAGACCTGACCGTCGGTAATGGAAATGACGTTAGTAGGAATATAGGCGGAGACGTCATTTGCCTTAGTTTCGACAATCGGAAGGCCAGTCATCGAGCCGCCACCCATGTCATCGGAGAGTTTCGCACACCGCTCCAGGAGACGAGAGTGCAGGTAGAACACGTCACCGGGATAAGCTTCACGTCCCGGTGGCCGGCGCAGTAGAAGGGAAATAGCGCGGTACGCTTCTGCCTGCTTGGAGAGGTCGTCGAAGATGATGAGGACGTGCTTGCCCTGGTACATCCAATGCTGCCCCAGTGCGGAACCAGAGAATGGGGCAAGCCATTTGAATCCTGCAGAATCGGAGGCGGGTGCGGCCACAATCGTGGTGTACTCCATGGCACCGTACTCTTCCAGTGCAGCCTGGACACCAGCGATAGTGGATCCTTTTTGTCCAACTGCTACATAGATGCAGCGGACTTGCTTGTCCGGATCGCCGGAGTCCCAGTTAGCTTTCTGGTTGATGATCGTGTCGGTACAGATGGCGGTTTTACCGGTTTTACGGTCACCAATAATGAGCTGGCGCTGGCCACGGCCGATTGGGGTCATCGAGTCGATGGCTTTCAGACCCGTCTGCATGGGCTCATGCACTGGTTGACGCTGCAGCACACCGGGTGCCTGCAGTTCCAGTTCGCGGTTGGTTTCGGCCTTGATGGCGCCTTTGCCGTCAATGGGCTGTCCGAGGGGGTTAACAACCCGGCCCAAGAACTCATCGCCTACCGGAATGGAAAGAACATCACCGGTTCGACGCACCTCGTCGCCCTCTTTGATGTCTTCAAAGTTACCGAGGATTACGGCACCAATTTCCCGTTCGTCGAGGTTTTGTGCGACACCGAGAATGCCACCCGGGAATTCGAGGAGCTCGTTAGCCATAGCTGAGGGAAGTCCACTTACGCGGGCGATACCATCAGCTGCTTCTACGACATTGCCCACTTCTGCGCGGGAGGCGCTGGGGTCGTATCCCTCTCGGAATTGTTTGAGAGCGTCCCGAATCTCTTCGGTGGAGATCTTCAACTCCGCCATCTTTTCCTGCTCTTCCTACTTTTGTTGTTTAAACCAAGCTACGACGCAGAGTGTCAAGCTTGTTTGAAAGACTTCCATCAATAATTTCTTTGCCCACCTTGATGATGACGCCACCGATAATGGAGGGGTCGATCAACTCATGGATGGACACGTGAATTCCATAAATATCTAATATCTTGGCACGCAAGTTTTCTCGCTGGGTGTCACTGAGGGCCACAGGAGTAATCACATCGGCTACTCTCCGCCCAGTCTGGTGTGCCGCCTGACGCGAGAGGATATCAAGGTCATCTGCCGCCATGCCTTCTTGCGGGCGGGCAACTGCCTGCGCCGCCAGAATTTCGGTAACGACACTGACTTTCCCGTAGAGAAGTTGTGCCATCAACTTGCGTCGATCTTCTGAACTGGTGCCCCGATCGCCGAGTGCTTGCTCCAGCTTTGGATGATTTTTGATAACACGGCTCAACCGGAAGAGTTCTTCTTCCACCTGAGGGAGTGTTTCTGAAATCTCCGCAGCCTGCATGAGTGCACCGCGACCGGTTCGAATCAGTCCGTCTCGCAAATCAGCGGGATTGGACCATTCTTCCGATACCGCTGCGCAGCACACTTCCAGAGTCTCCGGCAAGACTTTGCCGTCGAAAAGCTCTTTAATAAGTGCCACGCGTCGTTCCGGAGTGGCCGAAACATCCGCAAGTGCTATCCGAAGAGGTCGATCTGATTCGATCTCTTCCACGACGGCAAAAAGCTCTGCACCCATCTGGTGGCCGACCACGACTGAATTTTCGTGTTCGGCAATGAGTTTATGGGCAAACTCGCGTACGCGGGCGAGAGCTTCGCGACTGACGGCATACATGAAAGCCATTAACGAGCAACCCCCGCTTTTTCTTCGAGGTTAGAAAGGAATTCATCAATAGTCTCTGAACGCTTAGCGTCTTCATCCAGTTGTCCCTGCAGAATAAGTTCCGCCAAGTTAATGGATTGTTTCCCGATATCGTTTTTGAGATCGGTGAAGACAAGCTGTCGTTGTGCTTCCAGAGCCTGGTTGCCACTGGCAATGATGCGCTCAGATTCTTTCTGAGCTTCGTCCTTCATCTCAGCTACAATCTGGCGACCCTGTTCACGTGCTTCTTCACGGATCGCAGCTGCTTCATCGTGTGCTTTGGCGAGCTGTTCGTTATATTCTTCCAGCGTTGCTTCTGCTTTAGCTTGAAGGGCTTCCGCTTTCGCCATTCCACCCTCAATGCGCTCTTGACGTTCCTTCAGTACTCCGCCATAGCGCGGCAGTACATACTTCCAAATCATGAGCCCGATGAGGATGAATACCACCAGTGACCACACGATGTCGTAGCTAGTTGGAAACAGCGGACCAAGGCTGCCACCAAGCGGTATGTTCTTGTTCGGGTCATCGCCCGCAGCAAGGATTAGTGAGGTCATCATCGGTAGTCCCAAAAACTAGAAGAGGAAGCCGGCGACAAGTGCAATCAGTGCCAGTGCTTCCGCGAATGCGATAGCCAGAATCATGGTGGTCCGCAGCTGGCCAGCAATTTCCGGCTGACGCGCCATGGACTCTACGGTCTTGCCACCAAGCCAACCAATACTGAGGGCGGGGCCCAAAGTGGAGAAGGCGTAGCCGAGGGTGGCGAGGCCTTTCAACTCGATGAAAGTTTCCGTGTTCTCAGCGGCAAACGTCATCAGATCCATTTCTTATTTCCCTTCATATTCTTTCTCACGGATCGTGAGAGAAGCTTTTTCTCTTGGTGCATATGCACAATTGTTTTGCGATATGTAGTTGTTTTTTGGAGTACTCATTTACTAATGCTCTGCAGCATGTAATGAGAGATCAATATAAACGGCGACCAGCAGGGTGAAAATGTAGGCCTGCAAGAAAGCCACCATCAGCTCGAAGAGAGTAAAGAGTGTTGCGAAAAGAATTGTTCCCGCAGACAGTGCACTCAATCCGTTGAGCTGCCAGAAAAGCAGGTTGGTACCACTGAACACAAGCGCCAAAATCAAGTGCCCCGCAAGCATATTCGCCATAAGACGAATGGTGAGGGTAACTGGCCGAAGCACAAATGTAGAAATAATTTCGATGGGCGCCAACACGATATGAATCGCGGGCGGCATGTTCGGCACAATGATGGACGACTTCATAAATTTAAAAAAGCCGAACTTTTTTGCACCTGCATAAATGAACGCTATGTATCCAATAATCGCCAAAGTGAGCGGCATACCTATGCGGGCGTTCGGCGACATGTTGAGGAAAGGAATGACCGAGGGAAGGTTCATCGCCACAATCAGAATGAAGGTGGTGGCGATCAGCGGTAAGAAGGCCTTGCCTTGCTTTTTACCTAATATGTCTTCCGCAATTTTGGTGCGGATGAAGTCCAAAACGACTTCTGCAAAGTTTTGTAGTTTACCTGGCACCAATTGCGGTTTACGGAAGGCCAAGGCGAAGAACACCATCAGCAGAACTGCTACGAAAAGACGGATCGCCATGACGCGATCAATGGTGAAAATTCCGCCCGCAAAATCTTGGAGCACAATGGGATCCGGGAAGAAGTCCCCCAGGTCTGGGGCATGGAATTCGTACTTCAGCGCCATGAGATCTGAGCTGATCAGTTTCTTCTCCCCTCACGAAATATTTTCATCACAATTTCCGGTATTTAGTTAGCCGCTCGGCACCCACATTAGGCAACCAAATCGTGTCTAACACACCGACTTTTAATCTTGCCTTAGATCGACAGTCAAATGTGATTTATGCGACAACAATTGCCCTAAGGCGATCCAGCATACTTCCTAGGTAATCCTACCTGCCTACGATCGCGTTTGCACATAGGGAACCTTGGTATTTTTAACACCAAGCGTTTCTGCAATAAGAATTGCCACCAACGATACTACTAGGACAATTCCGAAAGACGGGCGATCGTAGAAGTCCAGTCCTTTTAGGACAAGCAGAACACCGATGAGCAGGAAAACTTTAATAATCCAACTGCCCATAACAACGCCAAAAAGAGCGTTGGGGCTAAGGTTCTTTGTCGCCAAACCAACAATAACTGTGATCATGGTAAATACGCCGGCGGTGGCAGCTCCCATAAGCGCACCCCACACTCCCGGTTTGCCCACCACAATTCCAGCAATAATTGTTCCCACAACGGCAACGCCTAATACCGTCAACACCCCAAAAAAGAGTGCTCGGCGCAGAGGCTTATTGGAATCATCATCGGTGACCAAGAATTTCTTGGAACGGCCCTCAGACTTCATGGTTAACCTTATCTTTCGGTGAATTTTGAGAACGATAAGCAGATAAACGGCGTTGTCGAACACGCGGCAAATAGGTCAGCATGGCGACAACCAGGCCTAGCGTAATAACAACTGGAAGATACCAGCGCAGCGGCAGAATTGTGGGCGTGACGGCAGCGGTCGTCAGCCACCCCACCCACATGTAAATAATGAGTACGCTGCGGCGCTGCGTATGCCCCCACCGAAGAAGTCGATGATGCAAATGCATCTTGTCCGGAGTGAACGGACTGACCCCCGCTCGAGTACGGCGAATAACCGCCATCACTAGGTCGAGCATGGGGATAAACATAGCGGCAAAAACCACCAGCAAGGGGGAAAGCAGCACGAGCAAGTCTCCTATTCCGTAAGCGGAAAGGGAAATACGTCCGGAGGCAGAGGCGGATGCAGCCGCTAATAGAAGACCAATCAGCATGGACCCCGAATCGCCCATAAAAAGACGGGCCGGCTGGAAGTTGTGGGGAAGAAAACCAATACATGCTCCCGCCAGCGCAACCGCAATGAGTGCCGGTGGGTATGTGGATACTGCACCTTCTTGCTGGGTAAGCAAGTTCACTGACAGCACCAGGATGGCCATTGCTGCAATGGTTCCTAATCCAGCTGCCAGTCCATCCAAACCATCCACGAAGTTCATCGCGTTAATAACTGCTACCACCACGAAGACGGTTAGGAATCCGGATTGCCAAGGATCCAACACTAGGGTGTTGATATTGGCGAAGGGAATATAAATCTGATCCCAGCTGAGCCCCATCACGACCATGACGGAAGCTGCCAGAATCTGTCCGAACAGTTTCGTCACCGCGTTCAATCCCCACCGGTCGTCAATAATCCCAACGATCACAATAATCGTGGCACCAACCAGTACGGCTTGCATATCCGGGACGTAAGTGAAGCCTCTCTGCAGTGCCGGCAAGCTGGCAGCAATACCAAAGGCCGACAAAACCCCCAGATACATCCCGATTCCGCCCCATCGCGGAATAGGGATAACGTGCACGTCGCGGGCACGGGGAATAGCCATTGCTCCCCCACGGATGGCGATTTTGCGAATCAGACCCGTCACCAGGAAAGTAATAACAACGGCACTGAGCATCACCAGCCCAAGCTCCCGCCATGGAACACCCAGACCACCAGCAGTACCGAACATGGAAACGTCGGCTAGGGTGCGCGACGACGTCGGTAATAGTGTGGTCACAGTTCTCATACTTTCTTTTGGGGATATCACTCTAGATTGTGCCTTATCTTCACAGTTTAGAGAGTATCTCCATTCTCCTTTTCGAGAATTTCCCAGACTTGCTGGGCGGTAAGGGCACCTTCCCGCAAAATCCGGGGCTCGTCCTGTGTGAAATCAACGATGGTGGAGGGCTTGCCTACTGCGGCCGGGCCATCATCAAGATACACCGCAATATCGGTGTGCAGCTGTTCCCAGGCTTGTTGAGCAGTGGTAGCAGGCGCATGGCCAGTCTTATTGGCGGACGAGACTCCCAATGGGCCGGTTCGCGACAGTAGCTTCCGCGCCAACGCCGAATTAGGCATCCGCAGCATGACGGTGTCGTGGGTGTGCCCCAAGTTCCAGGAAAGGTCGCGTGCTTGGGGAACAACAATACTGAGGCCTCCGGGCCAGTAGTGACGCGCCAACTGGAGTGCCCCATTGGGCATATCTCCCGCCAGCTTCGCCGCATCCTCCCATGCGGAGACCAGGACAGGCACCGGCATGTCTGGTCCGCGTCCTTTCGCCGCTAGCAGTTTCTCTATCGCCTCTGCATTGAAAGCATCACAGGCGATTCCATAAACAGTATCGGTGGGCATGACAACGAGTTCTCCGGCGTGCAAAGCACGCACCGCGGCCGCTATACCCTGGGCAGCGTTCTGTTTCCGAGAACAATCGTAGAGAGTCATAACTGACAGCCTACTCGCCTATTAATTCCAGATCCCGGTGACGAATCTGGGACGGCCAGCGAGATCTTGGTGCTGTTCAACGTGGTGCAGTCCCGCCGCCTCCAAAATTTCTGCGGTTTCGGCTCCGGTGGTGTCGTCATGTTCCATGGCCACCAATGCTCCGTCCGCTAGATAGCTCCCTAAATGCGTGCTGAACTGCTGCGTGAAATCGGTACCGATATCCCCCGAGAACACTGCCTGGGGTGGGTCATAGTGGGCGGTTTCGAGATCAACTTTCCTGTCTGCGAGATTCCCGCACGGGACATAGGGAGGGTTGGAGACCAGCAGATCCACCGAATTTGGTGCGATGTGACCACTGGCTATAAGGCTTTCTGTAGCGTCCGCATGAATTGTCTGCACCTGCGGTGCGAGTTGTTCAACATTGCGACGAAGATACGTTAGTGCTTCTGTACTTTTTTCGACAGCCACTACTTGTGCAGTATCAAAATGCCTAGCTAAAGCGATAGCAAGCACGCCGCTACCAGCGCATACATCCATGATGACGGCTGGTTGTGTGACTTTGTCGGAACGCATTACCCAATCTGCAAGCTGTTCGGTTTCCGGTCGGGGAATAAAAACACCCGGCCCAACCTCAACCTCAAAGTCCAAAAAGGGCGCGGTTCCAATAATGTATTGCAACGGTTCGCGGGAGCTGCGCCGCACCACCGCGTCCTGGAAGGCATGCACCTCATCTTTCGTCAGTTGTTCCCGCAACAATAGTTGGGCTGCCGAACAGGAGGTGACGTGTTGTAGCAGTTGCCGGGCATCCGCTGTGGGACTGGGCACCCCACTCTGCTCAAAAATATCTCCAGCCCACTGGAGAAGCGTTCTCACGGTGGGCTGGTGTGGCAAGGTAGCCATGGACTTTACTCTGCTTCGAGGCGGGATTTACGCTCCGCTTCCACAAGCGCCGCCACCAGATCTTCCATGTGTCCGTCGAGCACATGGTCCAGGTTGTGTGCCTTGTACCCGATGCGGTGATCTGTAATGCGGTTTTCTGGGAAGTTGTAGGTGCGGATACGTTCCGATCTATCCACTGTGCGAACCTGGTCGGCTCGGCCGGATGCAGACTTCGCCGCTGCTTCTTCCTCGCGTAAAGCCTGTAGCCGTGCCTGCAAAATCTGCATGGCCCGCGCCCGGTTTTGAATCTGGGAGCGTTCGTTTTGGCAGCTGACGACTAGCCCCGTGGGCAGGTGGGTAATACGTACTGCGGAGTCGGTGGTGTTGACGTGCTGTCCGCCTTTACCGGAGGCGCGGAAAACGTCGATACGGATATCTTTATCCTCGATTTCGACTTCTTCAATTTCTTCCGGTTCTGGGAAGACGAAAACGCCTGCGGCAGAAGTGTGCACTCGCCCCTGCGATTCAGTGACGGGTACGCGCTGCACGCGATGCACTCCACCTTCGAATTTCAGCTGGGACCATACTCCATCCCGGGTGGGTTGTTTTGTCTTAATAGAAAAGACAATATCTTTATATCCACCCATATCGGATTCGGTGGCGCCCAGTACTTCCACGTTCCAGCCGCGCTTGTCGCAGTACTTGGTGTACATGCGGGCGAGGTCGGCGGCGAAAAGTGCCGACTCTTCTCCGCCCTCTCCCGATTTCACCTCCAGCACAACATCTTCACTGTCGTGCGGATCGCGGGGTGCAAGTAGATCAGCCAGCTGATTAGCGAGTTTATCCTCATGCTTCTCAAGGCGTTCGACTTCCTCTTTGAAAGAGGAGTCTTCGTAGGCCAATTCGCGTGCGGCTTCCAGATCGTCTCGCGTTTGGGTGAGTTCCCGGTAGCACTTGACCACTGGATTGAGCTCCGCAAAGCGCTTGGCTACGCGCCGGGCTGCCTTCTGATCATTGTGTAGTTCGGGGTCGGCCAGTTGCGCTTCAAGCCCACCGTACTCTGCTAAAACATCGTCTACAGCAGAAACTGTGGTTCCCACAACTAGACCTCCTCGTCCATATTCGGTGTTGTCTTGGCGATCTGCATCAAGAATTCGCGGTTGTTCTTGGTCTTACGGAGCTGCTTATTGACGAGCTCAATAGCGGGAATCGGTTCGAGGCCAGAAAGAACCCGACGGAACTTGTGCACAATCTGGTATTCCTCTTTACCGAGCAATAGTTCATCTTTGCGCGTTCCCGAAGGATTGAGTTCAATAGCTGGGAAGATGCGCCGTTCGGCGATCTTGCGATCCAGCTTCAATTCAGCGTTACCGGTTCCCTTGAACTCCTCAAAAATGACGGTGTCACCGGCGGATCCGGTTTCCACCATGGCGGTGGCAATGATGGTGAGGGACCCACCGTTTTCAATATTGCGAGCCGCACCCAAAAATCGCTTGGGCGGGTACAGCGCAGTAGAGTCCACACCGCCGGAAAGAATGCGTCCAGAGGCCGGGGAACTGTTGTTGTAGGCGCGGCCGAGACGGGTGATGGAGTCCAGCAACACAACCACGTCCATGCCCTGCTCCACAAGTCGTTTCGCACGCTCAATAGCAAGTTCGGACACACTGGTGTGGTTAGAGGGTGGGCAGTCGAAGGTGGAGGCGATAACCTCGCCCTTCACGTTGCGCTGCATATCGGTAACTTCCTCAGGGCGCTCGTCAACAAGCACAACCATGAGGTGGCATTCCGGATAGTTGGTGGTGATTGCGTTCGCAACCTTCTGCAGAATGGTGGTCTTACCAGCTTTCGGGGGAGACACAATCAGTGCGCGCTGACCTTTACCAATCGGCATGATGAGGTCAATGAGGCGGGTGGTGATGTTCTCCTGGGTGGTTTCCAAGCGAAGGCGCTGGTTGGGGTACAGCGGAGTGAGTTTTGCGAACTCGGGCCGCTGGGCAGCCTGCTCGGGGGTGAGTCCATTAATGGAGTCAATACGAACCAACGGGTTGAACTTCTGCCGGTTCTTACGGCCACCACCCTGTTGGTTCTTGTCGCGCGGCATACGTACCGCGCCGACAATGGCGTCACCGCGGCGCAGCCCCGACTTACGCACCATATTCATGGAGACGTAGACGTCGTGGGGGCCGGCGGAGTAGCCGGAGGTGCGGACAAAAGCATAGTTGTCCAAAATGTCGAGGATTCCCGCAACCGGTTTGAGGACGTCACCTTCGCGAATCTCGGTATCGCGGTCGTCGCGGTTCCGGTTTCGGTTATCGTTGCGGTCCCGCCGGCTGCGATCGCGCCGGCTGCGATCGCGTCGATTCCGGTTCCGGTTATCGTTGCCGCCTTGCTTGTTGCGGTCATTCCGGTTGTCGGATTGACGATCGTTTTTAGAGTCTTTGTCGCCTTGATTCTTCTGCTTATCCTGGGGCTTGTCTTTCTGTTTGCCCTTGTTATCAGATTTTTTAGCAGATTCTTGGGAGGACTGTTGGGCACCTTGTTGATGGTTCTTGATGGCCTCAATCAAATCGCCTTTACGCATGGCTGAGGTGCGCTTTATTCCCATAGACGATGCCATTTTACGCAGCTCAGGAAGCTTTTTACTGGCTAGGTCATCACCTTTGGATTTTCCAGCAGCTTTATTCTTATTGACCTGAGCGTCGGCCTTAGAGCCGTTGTTGTCCGTAGCTGTCACGGATATCCTTTCGTCCCTACGTATTCTTCGAAAGTAGGGGGGTTATAAAAGAGGTAATCAAGCTACCTCGTTATAGTTTTCCCTTACAGCAAGTACTCCTGATGCAGTACAGAATGCTGTTCAGAAACGGGAAATTGTCCTCAGAGTCCACTAACTAACGATGACGAAAAAACGTTATCGGTGGTAGGACACTTCAAGAATACCCGCCTTTTCTACCTAAGAGCAAAAAACCACGGGCATTAAACAGTAATTATACTTAAATCCGCTCTACCCCGCCACAGATTTCGAGGTGCAGCACCCGCAGTCCATCTTCTGCTGCTTCCTCCGCGAGTTCTTGCGGAAAATCACCAGTGTGGAGACACAATACGGTCGGTCCAGCACCAGAAATTACGGCTGCTAAATTGTTTTCGCGCAACTTCCGGATCCAGCGGGTGGTGACGAGCAGGGCCGCAGCGCGTTGACGCTGATGCAAACGATCATCAGATGCATCGAATAGCAGGTCTGGGCGCTCCGTCATGGCCAACATCATCATTGCTGCCCGGGAAACGTTAAAGACCGCATCTTGGTGGGGCACCAACTCGGGAAGCAGTCCGCGCGTCATTTCTGTAGAAGAGCGGGAATACGGGATAAGGACGGTAGCCCGGATATCCTTGTGCACCGGCAAACGGATTGCCTTATAGCCAGAGTTAGCAAACCCGGGCTGGTCAGCCCACGAAACAACCATCCCACCAAGTACGGCGGCAGACGAGTTGTCGGGGTGACCTTCAAACTCGGAGGAGATCTGTACCATTCGCTCAAGGTCGAAGGGACGATCGCAGAGAGCGTCCGCAAGCGCCACTCCCCCGACTGCAGCGGCGGCGGAGGACCCCAAACCGCGGGATTGTGGAACCCGATTGTGACACTTCAGGACTAGCCCCGGAACGTCACACCCGTTTGCTTCCATTCCGGCACGAAAAGCGCGGTAGACAAGGTGGGTGTCGTCAAGCGGAACTTCCCCCGCACCTTCGCCCGTTACTTCGATGGTGAGTCCCGATTCAACAACTTCACAGGAAACCTCATCCCAGATGCCAAGGGCGAGACCGAGAGTGTCAAAACCTGGTCCGAGATTGGCGCTGGAGGCCGGAACCCGGATGGCGGCACGCGTCCCAATCGGCAACATTCGTGCCTCGGCTACACCGTCCTGCATACTGTTGTCTCCTCGTTGTTGAACCGTGGACTACTACTTCCGAACCGGTTTTAGATACCTTCCAGGCCTTCCATACGCAGCACCGAAGCAACCGAAGCCACAATGTGTGACGTCTCGAGGGCTTCAACGGTGGCGGCCAGGTCGGACTCTTTCGCACGGTGGGTGACAACCATCAAGCGAGCAAAGTCTTTACCTTCAGCATCGTCGCCGATGACACGGTAATCATCTTGCTGCACAGTGGAGATAGATACGCCGTGTTCGGAGAAAACTTTAGCAATCTGGGAAAGAGTGCCCTTCTCGTCGCGGACGAGCATACTCACCAGGTAGCGGGTTTCCACGTCACCAAAGTTAGCAATAGGTAGGTTGGCGTAGGGGTTGTCTCCCGGTGCGCGTCCGCCATGAACAACGTTGCGGGAAGCGGCAACCAGGTCACCAAGTACAGCCGAAGCGGTCGGTGCTCCGCCAGCGCCAGGGCCGTAGAACATGATCTGTCCAGCGGATGAAGCTTCCAGGAAGACCGCGTTGAAGGCTCCGTTTACGGTTGCTAGCTGGTGGGATTTAGGAATGAGTGCCGGGTAGACACGAGCCGAAACGGCTTCGCCTCCATCCGGGTTTTGGACGCGTTCACACACTGCCAGAAGCTTAATGGTGCAGTTCAGTTTGTGGGCGAACTGGATGTCTTGCTGGGTGATCTTGGTGATACCTTCGCGATAAACATCGGAGGAGGTGACGCGGGTGTGGAAGGCCAAGGTGGAAAGAATAGCGGCTTTGCTAGCGGCGTCGTATCCTTCCACATCTGCCGTCGGATCGGCTTCGGCGTATCCGAGGCGTCCGGCTTCCGCAAGGGTTTCTTCGTAGTCAGCGCCAGTTTCATCCATCGCGGAGAGGATGAAGTTGGTGGTGCCGTTGACGATACCCATAACTTTTTGCAGTTCGTCACCCGCCATGGAGCGCTTCAGGGGCCCGATGATCGGGATGGCCCCGGCAACCGCAGCTTCGAAGTAAAGGTCAACGCGGGAGTCGTCAGCTGCCTGTGAGAGTTCAGCGGCGTGTGCGGCTACTAGTGCTTTATTGGCAGTGACCACAGATTTGCCCTGCTGCAGAGCAGAAAGGATGAGTTCGCGGGGTCCGTCGATGCCTCCGATGACTTCCACGACAACATCGACGTCTTCCCTATCAACGAGAGACTGCGGATCGTCGGTGAGTAGCTCCGGATCAACGTTGCGGTCCTTGTCGAGATCGCGCACTGCAATACCGCGAATGACGATCGGGGCACCGACTCGGTGAGTGAAGGAGTCGGCATTCTCATTGAGCAGTCGGACTACTTCGGTACCCACAGTCCCCATACCCAGAATGGCAACGCCTACTTCTGGTTGACGGAGTCCTGTATTCGCTTCGCGGGTCATGAAACCTCCAGGCTTAGCAAGTCGTCGAGAGTCTCTCGACGAAGTATCAGTCGGGATTCGCCATTCTTTACGGCGACTACCGGGGGTCGAGTTAACATATTGTACCTGCTCGCCATGGCGTAGCAATAGGCGCCAGTGGCGGCAATTCCAAGGATATCCCCTGCCACAATATCTGCCGGCTGCCACGTATCGCGGACTACAACGTCACCGCTTTCGCAGTGTTTCCCAACGATGCGGGAAAGGGCTGGGCAAGCATCGCTGCTGCGGCTTACCAACCGACAGTCATATTCAGCGTCGTAGAGGGCTGTGCGAATGTTGTCGCTCATCCCGCCGTCAACCGACACATACCGGCGAGTAACATCTCCCGGAAGGTGTACATCTTTAAGAGTACCTACAGTGTAAAGGGTGACCATACTCGGTCCCACAATGGAGCGACCGGGCTCCACCATCAAGTAGGGTTCAGGGATATCGTTTGCGACTGCTTCAGTCGCCACAATGTTGCGAATATCGGCGCCGATTTCGGCCGCAGTCAGAGGTTCATCGGTTTCCAGATAAGCAATCCCGAATCCACCCCCCAGGTCCACAATGGTGAGATCCTGGGTAGCTTCCGCACCATATTTATGGATGACCTCCGCATAAAATTTGATGATGCGTTGGGCTGCTACTTCGAAACCGTCGGCATCAAAAATTTGGGAACCAATATGGCTGTGCAGACCCGTCAACCGCATGTTTTCACAGTTCAAGGTTTTAGCTACGGCCTCATCTGCTTTTCCGGAGGCGAGGGAGAAACCAAACTTTTGATCCTCATGCGCGGTGGCAATGAAGTCGTGTGTATGGGCTTCGACCCCGCAGGTAACGCGGATAAACACGTCTTGCACAACGTTTTCTTCACCGGCGATCCGGTCCACCCGCTCAATTTCTTGGAGCGAGTCCAACACGATGTGGGCAACACCGGCTTTAATAGCGGCGCGGATCTCTTCCTCGGATTTGTTATTGCCATGCATGGTCATGCGCGCTGCCGGGAATCCAGCGTGTAACGCCACCGCCATTTCGCCGCCGGAGGAGACATCCATGCTAAGTCCCTCTTGGTCCACCCAGCGAGCAATTTCGGCGGATAGGAAAGCCTTGGCCGCGTAGTGAACTTTTTCTGCGCCGCCGAATGCTTCAGCCATGTCGCGAGCGCGGCTACGGAAGTCATCTTCGTCCACAACAAAAACTGGGGTGCCGTACTCTTCCACAATGTCGTTGACGGACACACCCGCGATCCGCACTTCCCCGTCACTACCGCGTGTAGTGTTTCGAGGCCATACTTTTTCTGGCAAAACATCCAGATCGTTCGGCGGGAGAGAAATTCCCATAACGTCTGCTACCTCGTGGGATTCGTGGCAGCTACCAGCAGGATTTACAGTCACATGCGCTCCGGTGCGGTCACGCCCAGGAGCTGGAGGCCATTCTCAAGAGTCTGGCGCGCAGCAGCACACAGGGCTAGGCGGGCAGAATGTAGGGAAGCTTCTGTGTCGTTGTCGACGGCATCAGCTTTCGGAAGTACCTGGCAGGAGTCATAGAAGCGGTGGTAGTCCCCAGCCAGATCCTCTAAGTAGCGGGCAACACGGTGTGGTTCTCGCAATTCGGCGGCACTAGCCACGACTGCCGGGAATTCACCCAGGTTGCGAATAAGTTTGCCTTCCTTCTCGTGGGTCAGCAAAGCAAGATCCGCGGCTTCAGTATCCACACCAAGTTCGTCAGCTTTCCGCTGCAACGAGCAGAGGCGTGCATGTGCGTACTGCACATAGAACACGGGGTTGTCATTGGACTGAGATGCCCACAAATCGAGGTCGATATCCAGAGTGGAGTCCACGGAGCTGCGGATCATCGAGTATCGTGCAGCATCAACCCCAATTGCTTCTACGAGGTCATCAAGGGTGATGACGGTGCCGGCGCGCTTGGACATTTTGACGGCCTTACCGTCGCGCACCAAATTGACCATTTGGCCGATGAGCACTTCCACACCATCGGGGTCGTACCCCATTGCTTGGGCAGCAGCTTTGAGACGCGCGATGTAACCGTGGTGATCCGCACCCAGCATGTAGATGCACAGGTCGTGGCCGCGGTCGAATTTGTCTTTCACATAGGCGATGTCGCCAGCAATATAGGCGGCATTGCCATCGGATTTAAGAACCACACGGTCCTTGTCATCACCGAAGGCGGAGGAACGCAGCCACCAGGCGCCATCTTCAAAATAGAGGTTTCCAGAATCTTTGAGGATCTCAATGGCTTCATCTACTTTGCCTTTTTCGAATAACGAATTTTCGTGGAAGTAGACATCGAAGTGGGTTCCGAAATCCCCGAGGGTCTTTTTGATGTGGTCGAACATCATCTCAACACCAGCTGCGCGGAATTTTTCTTGTCGTTCTTCCGCAGGCATTTCGACCACTGCCGGATCATCTATTACAACCTGTGAGGCAATTTCATTGATGTATGCGCCCGCGTAGCCATCTTCCGGGGTGTCTTCTCCCAGTGCGGCGGCGACTAGGGAGCGGGCAAAGCGGTCGATCTGGTTGCCGTGATCATTGAAGTAGTATTCGCGAGTAACTTCCGCACCTTGTGCTTCCATTACTCGGCCGAGTGCGTCACCGACGGCAGCCCAGCGAGTACCCCCAAGGTGGATGGGGCCGGTCGGGTTAGCCGACACGAATTCAAGGTTGATCTTTTTGCCGGCATATAGTTCGCCTGTTCCGAACTTCTTGCCTTGCTGCAAAATGTTTGACACCAGGGCGCCTTGGGCGGCTGCCGCAAGACGCATGTTCACGAATCCCGGTCCTGCCACAGTTGCTTCGGCAATTGCCGGATCTGCAGCCAGTTCAGCAGCTAGCTTCTCCCCCAGTTGGCGAGGGTTGGTGCCGAATTTTTTGGCGCATTGGAGGGCGACGGTGGTTGCATAATCACCGTGTTCTGGGTTTCGTGGGCGCTCGACGGCAACTTCCGCGGGAAGTTCTGTGGAGTCGAGCCCATTTGCCTGCACAACCCGGGTAAGGGCGGCGTGTACTACTTTTCCTAGTTCTACTGGTGTCACAATTCCCCATTCTAAGGGTTTACGTGCATAAAGTGTTACCTGTGCAGCTTACCGACTTGGTCCAGCTTGCATGTGGGGCAAGTGGTACCTAAGAAAAGAGACTGCTACACTTTAAAACGGTTCGCCTCCGTAGCTCAGCGGATAGAGCATTGGTTTCCGGTACCAAGGGTCGCACGTTCGATTCGTGTCGGGGGCACAACAACTAAGAAGGGGCCTCCACAGCTTTGTGGAGGCCCCTTTTTTATGGAATTTTTGTGTTGCAGCGCAACCCAGTCTACTTGAAGACAACCCGCAGCATCTTCAGGTTAAAGAAGATAAAACGGAAGAACTGTGTGAAGGGGTTCTGCCGTGCCCGCAGGGTCTGCTTAGTGGGTAGAGGCGCGTTATCAATCCTGTGCTGGATAGCATCATTCAGATCAGCCATTGGTTTCTCCTTATCCTGGAATTAGCCACCAGAACGGATGGCCCTTGGCTTTGTAAATGAACAGGTAATGGAGCATGAGCTTGGTCCAGTGACCGAAAAGCCCAATCTTTCCAACAGTGTATTTCGAGCGTCCCGTCTCTGGGAATTCTTCCTTGTTCGGAACCACTGGGTCCATCACCATGGAAGCGGCGGAACCAGCTAGGAAACCGGTACCGGTGGAAGCCACACAGGCTGCACCCAGATATGCCATGGAGCCATTGCGCTCCTTGACTTTCTTGCCTTTAACGCGTTCCGCGATCGTTTTGGCAACCATGGTCGCCATATCTCCCGACGGCATACCGGTGCGTGGAGGCGCCGGTGTGATGTTCGTTCCGTCGGGGGCAGTACGAGGCTCAGAGATCGGGTGTGGCGGAGCAAATGCGATACCTACTGCATAAATATTGTCGTAGGCGGGGCTTTGGTAAGTGACAGGCCAGTCCGAGGCATGCCAATCTTTCCGTTCTACACCGTATTTGGCGTCTACCTTCATCATGTTGTTGGGGGCAAACACCTTGTCGTAGAGGTCTTCTCCATTGGGGCCGACGGCGCCTAGTTTCACGCCCGCAAACGGCGGCAGAAGCATCGCGTAGTCGAAGTCAATGGTGCCCTTGTTGCCGTCAAGGTCCACATATGAGCACTCGCCGTCACGCACCTCGGTGACAGCGGCTCCCACTACTGCCTTGATGCCGCGTTCGCGGAAGAGTGACTCTGTCCAGAGTCGGCTATTGGTGCGGTAGCCATCTTCATCGAAGATCATGCCGCCGACACCAAAGTCACCCAACTCGGCTTCGTTGGTGATCCAAATTAATTCCGCTTGATCACGGAGTCCATTTTCGCGAAGGTCCCCGTCGATGTTGAAAAGATACTCGAAGGCGGCACCTTGGCAGGTGCAAGTTCCATGGCCGGTACCGACCACGAACTTCTTCTTTGCGCCTTGCTTCATCTCCTCAATATGCTTCTGGAAAACTTCACCAGCTTCGTGGGCATGGTCTGCCGTGCACACCGAGTAGCTGTGCCCTTCGGCAGGCCCAAGTCCCGGTGTAGCAGCAAAGTTAAGCAGCGGACCAGTCGCGTTGACTAGGTAATCGTATTCAACTTTCGCTGTTTTCCCTGCGTTTTCGTCGTCTGAATATTCAATTTCAACGAAAGGAGTGGGGTCATCGGCGGTACCTTCAGGATGAATGACCCGGCCATAGGCCTGGTGCCATTCAATACCCTTCTTTTTGTAGAACGGCGCTAACGGAAAAACGACTTTCTTGCGTGCCATTTTTCCGGTTCCTACCCAAATATTGGACGGGACCCAGTTCCATTCTGGTTGCGGGGAAACCACAATAACGTCGTGCTCTTTTTTCTTAAGCAACCGACGTAGGTTCATTGCAACTGTATGCCCGGAGATACCAGCACCGAGTACGAGGACTCTGGCCATGAAAGTTCTCCTTCTAGAGACAATTAAAGGTGTGGTGTGCGGCTAGGTTTTTTAGCACACCCTCAGTTATCTAATCTAAATCAGTATTTGTGACCTATTTACAACACTGGAAATTAGTTTCATTTACATCTTCTCGCGGCGTGCCGGAATGTCCGCGAAGCGTTCCGGAGCACAGGTAAAGATAAATATTTGGCCGCCGTTTTTAACTGGTCCGTCTGCTTCATTTGTTTGAGATCCGGCAACAAGAGCGAGTGTTTCCACCATTAAATCCAATCGCTCTGGATCGGAGTAACCCAACACGTCGTCCAGTATGACGGGCACTGCTCCCTTATCTACTAGATAGAAACAGGCGAGCCGTGAAAGCACCGCCAACTGTTCTTTGGTACCTGCAGAAAGATCCTCAAAAGCGATAGGATTAGCACCCGTTTTTGTTATGGCGCTTGTGATTTGAAGATTTTCATCAATTGTTACTTGGAAGGACTCTCCCCACACTTTCTGGCCCAACTTTTGGAGGGTGCGGAGGTAGGGCTGCTGATAATGCTGTGCCGATTCGCTGCGTGCCACTTCCAGGGTTTCACGCAATAACGCAATAGCCGCAGCATGTTTTTCCACATCATCAAGTTCCGATTTGGCAACATCGTACTCTCTTTGCGCTTCTTGGAGTTGCCCCGCATACCCCTCCGAGAGTCGAACTTCGAGTTGTGCTTTGGCGCGAATTGTCTCCTGCTCGCTAGTAGCTAATTGCTCTTTAAGTTGCGCAGTTGTTTCCTGAAGTTGCTCAAAGTTCTTTTGAGCTTCTTCGGTGGACTCCAAATCTTCTTTAAGCAGTTTCAAACGTTTCGTAAGTTCCGTTTCACTGAGCTTCAGCTTCGAGTAGTGCTCCTCATTATTGTGAAGCGCAGAAACGTCCACATCCAACGTTTTCAGTTCGGTGGAAATGTCCGACAAAGCAGCAAGGTTGGCACTGCGGCGCTCTTTCAGCACTGACGCATTATGCTCCTCTTCTTGCAGATCACTCTGTGTCCTGGTGAGCTCTGTCCGCTTAGCTTGCAGGTCAGCTTCCGACGAAAGCTCTAGTCCACTCTGCTGTGCTTCCTGCACAATTTTCTCGCCATAGGTGTCTAGGGTTTCTTCACATGTCGCCAGTTCGCGAGTCAGCTCAGCTATTGTTCCCTGCTGCACGTATGCCCGATATTCGACTTCTAGCTGGTTGAGTTTTTCTTGTTGAACTTCCCACTCGGCTTTTTGTTTTTCTGCTTCCTCCCATTTCGTCACCCCCAATTTCGCAATACTGTTGTCGAACTGCTGGGTGAGCTCGTTGTGTTCTGCATGTAATTGTGCGGCTTCCTCCCCCGGAGACAGCACAATTTTTACCGCTTCGGGAACTTCAATTGTGGTTTCTTCACTTATCTGCAGGCTGGTTTCTGCAGTAATCTTTTCCCCTTGCACAAGCACCTGATCGTTCAATGGTTCGATGCGTGCAGATGTTGCGGCTAATGTCCGAGCAGCGGCTAACTGGGAAATCCGTTCAAATAAGTCCCGCGTGTGTTGATAGATATCTGGATCGTAAGAGCTCTCTCCTAGCTGCTCTTCTACAGCGGTGATCTGGTTTCGGTAGTTTTCCAGTTTGCTGAGTTGTTTTTCTAAATGTTCTTTACGTTCCAGCACCTGAGCTGCTGCGACAAAATCTGATTCCCGCTGGAGTTCTTCTTCTTTGAGTGTTAATTCTTTTCTGCGATGTGATAGTTCTTCTTCGCTAAGTGGCACGAGCTGCGCAAGCTCATCCTCCAAACGCGTTTTTCTTTCACGCAGTTTTTCAATACGCTGCTGTTTTTCAGTTTCTGCCTTAATAACGAGTTGCACAGCGTTAATTTGTTGAGAAATAGTGTCTTTTTTAGCAGTGAGGGATTGTATCTGTGCAGCGGCCTCGGATTGTTTTTCAACAATTTTTTGCACTGCACCCATTTCGGTGGATGACACTTCGAACTGTTTTTCAAGCTGCTGAGTATCCCGAACAAGTTGCTCCACTGTCTGGGATTCTTCCTTTACCCGCGCAACCTGATCCTGCACGGATTCAACCCGCTTGGACAGCTTGGCTACCTGCTCCCGCTGGGTGGTGAAGTTCTTGTTTTCGCGGCCGGTGGGAGTGAAATATTTGGCGAATTCCGTATCTACGGCACTCAGCAGATCCGCTTCATCGCCTTCGTGGTGTCGGTTTGCGGCAGCATCGAGTGCTTCTTGCAAAGCTGATTGTTGGGTGGTGAGTTGAAAACTGTCGAGTTCTTCTTCCTGTAAGAACCGCAGTGCTTCAAACAGTGCTGTGTCTTCGTGTTCTGCCAGAAGTTGTTGCACATAGTTGTGGGCTGGGCTGCCGGTTAATGCCTCTTTGGTTCCTGCCGGGAATGTGAGTACGGTTTCGCTGCCGCGACCCGCGCCGAATTTCTTTTCTAAGTGCAGCCGCTCTGGGCCAATGGTGACATCAATGGCGACTGTTGCGGGGCGATCACTGTCTCTTTTGAGGACTCGCCGTACTTTCTGTTTTTTGGAGGTGGCCTGTTCGTTCAGCACCAGGCCAATGGCCTCAATAACAGAGGATTTTCCGGACTGGTTCGGCCCAGAAACAACAGTTATTCCTGTGTCCTGGAAAGTTATTTTCTTATTGGCGATTCCCCGATAGTCGACCAGCTCTACACCGTGAATTTTCATGATGCGGCACCCCTTTCGGTAGCTAGCCGATAGAGCAAGGTGAGCGCATTCGTAGCAGTTTCGTCGCCTGCTTCCGCCTGCTCAAGCAGTTTTTCAGCTGCTGTTTTGGCATACCCACTCACATAGTCGTCAAGATCTTGCTCGTCGGGAAGAGTGCGTTGTTCGCTGTGTCGTTCCCACAGGTGGAAACCTGCAAACATGGTGCCCCATTTGTGCACGTAGTTTTCCACCTCAGCCATGACAGACACTGGCACATATGCTTTGAGTCCGAGTCTCACAGCGTGTTTATGTTTTTTGGGAAGCTTTTGCAGTTGTGCATCAAGAGCGTGCAGGTCCTCCAGACTGCGAACCTCTCCGTGGAGGGTGGTGAAGCGCCACTCCCCAGTCTTTACCTGGGTTACTTCACAACTGTCACCGTCCAGCTCCACCAGCAATGCGTTTCCGGAAGCTTTCTCAACATCATCAAAATCGGTGGTTTCTGGTGATCCGGAATACCAGATGCGTCCACTGTCACCTACCGAAGTGGTGGAATGGCGGTCGCCTAAAGCAACATAATCAACATTTTTGGTGGTCAATAAATTCTCAAGCGCAGCGACATCCACAACCTCCGCATTATCCACCTCATTCATCTCGGGCGCGAAGGTGTTCACACTCCCGTGCCCCACGACGACTCGGTACGGTGTTGCAGATTCATCTGGAAGGTTTCTGGTGCTCGTAAAAATCGGGTTTTCGGTTGGGAAGCGGTCAGTGAATGGCCCCACTACGAGTTCACAGTGCGGGATCGCATCCATGACAGCCGACTGCTCTGCGACATGCACATTGTCGGGCTGGTGTTCCAAAAATGCGGTACTCCGGTAAACGCTTTCATAATGGTAGGGATCATGGTTTCCCGGAACCAGTACTACCGGGCAAGGAACGTCGCCTAGGAGTTCCAGTAGTGGCAGTACTACAGAGGGAGCGAGTTGTGGGCTGTCAAAAATATCACCGGCGACGACAATCCCATCGACTTCTTCGGTGGTGGCAATATCGCACAGTTTTTCGACGGCA
Organism: Mycobacteriales bacterium; assembly: GCA_012842085.1. Lineage (GTDB taxonomy): Bacteria > Actinomycetota > Actinomycetes > Mycobacteriales > Mycobacteriaceae > Lawsonella. Next base: position 107,513 of record DUTM01000005.1, read on the forward strand.
TCGAGTCGGCTGTTGAGGAAAATGGCACGACTAGTGTCTGTAAGGTGCCTCCGGGTCATCCCAATGTGCCAATCGCTGGTGTGTAAGAGCCGTAGTGGTGCAGTCACTATTCCTCCTCTCCTCTATTATCCTGATGTGCGCTGTCCGCTGAAGGTTCTGACTGCTGTGTGTCCATACTCTGTGACCCCGGCTGTTGTTTACAGAGGTGCTGCCAAGCATCGCGCAGATCCGATTCGAGGGTGAGTTTCTCCACCGGATCAGGGCTAATACTGCTTGCCACCGTCATCCACTGGACCGCATCTAACTGCTGGTATGCAGGTTCAGGGGTGGGCGTCGGCAAGGGAGGCAGCTCTCCCGAGAGCTCCCAATAGGCAATCGGGTCAAGGCCTCTTTTCCCTGTTGTTTTGGCAGTCTTGGTGCTGTCCTCGGTGTGGTTTTCAGAATTCTTGTTCCGCCACGGTGTGTGTTCTGGTGGCTGAAGGTTTTCGGAAACATCCGAATTTGGGGCTATCGGATCTGTGCTTTTGTCCACGAGGATTTCTGAAAGATCTACACCCCGCACCGTAAGGTAGCTGTGCGGATCCCGATCCAACCGCTCCACCAGCAGGCATCCCAAAGCCAACACATGGGCACACCGGCCTTGGGTTCGCGGACACGAGCACTCGCAATGCAGTTGGTCGGCCGCAAACTCGAGAATTGGTTCCAGAAACTCTGGCAGGATGCCGCTAATAATCTGTTCTGCACTTCCGGGGTGACGGGCGATCACCTCGCGCAACTGTTGCTGCACATCCTCGGAGATTGGGGGGAATGTAATAAGCGGGCTGAACGGTTCTAACTGGCTCCCACTTACCTCCCCCGCAACAGCACCACCTTGCATTTCCAAAGCCAGTACCGCCCCATTGCGAGCTAATGCACGGGCGCGGGCGATGACAGGATGGCGAACTGTTTTATTCCCTTCGCGAAGCGGTTGTTCAAGAATTCTTTCAACCTGCTTACCCCACCAGGTTCGTCCAAAGTGCCCCGATTTACGTTGTGCTAACAGCCCGACCATCAGTTAGCCCCCTCCAACCGAAAGAGTGTCGCCAGTTCCTCATCATCAAGTTCCGTCAGCCAGCTTTCCCCTTCGGACACGACCAGTTCGGAAACAGCTGCTTTCTGGTTGATTATTTCGTCGATGCGTTCCTCAATGGTGCCTTCGCATACTAATTTTCGAACCTGCACGTCTTTTGTTTGTCCAATACGGTAAGCGCGATCTGTAGCTTGGTCTTCTACCGCCGGATTCCACCAACGGTCACAATGGATGACGTGATTCGCTGCAGTAAGGGTGAGTCCCGTCCCACCTGCTTTGAGGGAAAGCACCATAATGGACGGGCCGTCGGGAGATTGGAAATCTTGCACCATCTCGCTGCGCGCCTCGCGGCCCAATGAGCCATGTAGGAAGGGCACTTCACAGTCGAAGCGTTGTGCAAGGTAGGACTGCAAATAGTCACCAAATTCTTTGTACTGGGTAAAGATGAGTGCTTTTTCTTCCTCCGCCAGAATGGTCGCCAGGAGTTCTTCAATGATGGCGACTTTTCCGGAACGGTGTTGGCCGTGTCGCAACACTGCAGAACCATCACCCAAATAATGCGCAGGGTGATTGCACACCTGTTTCAGCTTCGTCAAGGCAGAAAGCACCGCCCCTTTGCGTTTCATGCCTTTTGCCTGCGAAATGCGTTGCATCATGTCGTCCACGACTGCCTGATATAGACCCGCTTGTTCGGGAGTCAGGTTAGCGTGCACTGTCATTTCGATCTTTTCTGGAAGATCACTAATAACTCGGGGATCGCTTTTTACGCGCCGCAAAACAAAGGGGGCGGTAATGGTACGCAACTGCTTCGCCATCGCTTCGTCTTGGTCGCGTTCAATCGGTAACGCATATTTGTGCCGAAATGAATGTTGAGTTCCTAGCACGCCGGGATTGACGACATCCATAATGGATCTAAATTCTTCCAGGTTGTTCTCGACCGGGGTACCAGTCAATGCCCACCTGTGTCGTGCTGGGATTTTCCGCACCGCGCGGGATTGCTTAGTGGCAGCGTTTTTTACATGTTGGGCTTCATCGCAGACCAGCCGCCACCACTCCACACTGGTGAGTAATTCGTGGTCGCGGTGCAAGAGGGTGTAGGTAGTAATGACAATGTCATTATTCGCTACGAGTTGTCGGAATTCGTCGATTTCAGATACGCGATCCGCTCCATGGTGAATAGCCACCGACAGTCCCGGAACAAACTTTTTCGTTTCGTGGCACCAGTTAGCCACTAGTGACATGGGGCAAACTACTAGTACCGCAGAATCTTCTGGAACTGCTCCCCTCTGCTGGTCATAGGCAACCACTGATAAAACTTGCAACGTTTTACCCAAGCCCATGTCATCAGCCAGAATGCCGCCAACTCCGCACTGATCTAGAGTGGCCATCCAGTCCACACCCCGCTGCTGATAGGGCCGCAATGTGGCCTGCACAGAAGACAGTGGAGGAACCTCCACTACAGCATCCTCTGCGGCGATCCTTTGCACGAGTTCCGTTCCGCTTAATGAATCAATCGGGGCGGGGGCATCATTACCGAGCAGCTCACGTAGCACGTCACCCGCATCACCCTGCTGGGTTGCCTCCAAGTCCGCCAATTTGAGCGGTGCTTTTTTCTTTTTCCTGGTTTTATTAGCAATAAATTCTGCTGCCCGGCGCAAGAGTCCCGGGTCAGCTTGTACCCAACCATCTCGTAGCTGCACCAAACCGGACTGTTGCTGCACGATATCGAACAACTCAGTTGGGCTTAACACAGTGTCGCCCAGGGCCACTTGCCACTGATAATCCATAATGGCGTCCAGTCCCGCTTTAGGCCCACTGACTGCGGAAGATGCATCTTTCACATCGTCTTGAGGCTGGGCTTTGAGCTTCATGGTGACGGGTGCCTTCACCCAGGCGCGGGGTAGCATCACCACGACTCCCTGTGCCCGCACCAAATCCACTCCCCGCGTCACAAAATCCTGAACTTGGGCAGTGGTCATTAGCCGGTCCTCGCCACAACCGGCAGTAGCCATGGAGTGCAGTTCTGGATAAGCATCCGTGGCGCGTCCCCACAATTGTTGGGCGCTAGTAAAAGAGGCAGCATCTACCGATGTTGGGTCTAGTGGTTCCGGAGCTCCCCCGACAATCCGTACCGACACTTCCAGCCCCCACCAGTCTGGGGTTGTCTCGTCCGGCTCATGTACCCGGAAAACTAGTTCCGTATCAGTATCAATGGCACCTTCCTGCCATTCCCGCAGCCGCTCTGCAGTAGTGAAAGAGCCTTCCCGGTAGGGTTCCCCCGTAATGAGCGCTTCCACAAACGGATGCCGGGGCCGGTTCTCCAGTGTCGTTAGCTTTTGGCGGGCACATACCGCAACCATGGTGTCGATAAACGCCTCAATACTGGCGAATCCACCGTTGTGTGCCAGTTCCGGGGGCATGACATGGAGCAGTTCGGTCAACCACACACGTTGCGCTCCGCCCCCTAACAACTGCCAGCGAGCTTGCCACAAGTTTTTTTCGTGAAAAAGCCGGGGAACTATTCTGCCACTTTCGACCCACAGTTGGACTCCTTGCACACAATGCGCAAAATAGTGGAGATCTGCACCCAGGTCGCTCAGACGACCTTCCCGCTGTTCGACTATTGCCACTTCGGAAAGAAACTCCCAGGCTGCACCGGCGCTAATAACCATGCATGGAACATTGCGAGAACGTGGCTGGTGTTCCTCCGACACTGTAGTGAAGGGAAGTCGGTAGCGAAAAGTGGGAACCCGGTCAACTAGTTGTTGGATTACAGGAGAAAAAACATGGGGAGGTAATCCCTGCACGGACTGTGGCGGCTCCCCGCCGGTTAAATCTCGAATCCACAGCATTAAGCCACGCCCGGCTATCCACCGGCCACGTAGTTCATACCGTATTTCGGTAGCTGTATCTATCGGAGACGAGGTCATGTATCTATCAAACCAGTTCCCTGTAACTTTTCGAGCGTTAGGTGGAAAAGTAGCACATCTTCTCAGCACCAACCTCCATTACAGTCAGATCGCAGTGCACGGACTGACTAAGGATGGAACACCCGTTGGCACCACCCCACTCCCCCGAATCAGCGGTATGGAAAATTCGCTACTCCCGAAAAATATTGTGGCTCGGAACCGTACTATTGCCGTTAATCATTGCTGGCATCGTCTGGTGGCAGCCCTGGGTTAGTGTGGGTCCCCATCCGGCTGACACTCCTGCTCGCCAGCAAGCGCGTTTGCTGTATGACCAGCTAGACGTTGTGCCACTGCGCATTACCCGCCTCGGATATGAACGCAGTTGTGCTAAAAATAAGGCGTGTTCTTTCGGCCCTCCATGGTCGGATAACACACCAGATCCGTTGGGACACAATGGTAGAGATACACGCACAGATATGCTGCTAGGCGTCACATCTTCCCTCGACATGTATACCGGAAGTCCCCTCCCGAAACAGCGCAGCCAGCAACATGTGGATCATCTTTATCCGCTTGCTGCCGCCTGGGATTTCGGGGCCTGGCAGTGGCCAGCGTCGCAGCGTGAACTGTTTGCGAACGATACGCAGCTCAACCTGGTGGTGGTCAGTGGCCGAGTCAATATGGAAAAAGGTGACGCCACTCCCTCCGAATGGTTACCCCCGTGGAAGCCAGCTCGTTGCTGGTACGCCTACCGCTATATGCAGGTGGCTGTGCATTACGCTTTACCAGTTAGCGAAGCAGATAGGCGTGCCCTGCACCGCGCAATCCATACTTGTCCGCGGGCGCAAAAGTCACCTTAGAGGGGGTCTAGTAGCGTTTACCTCGTTGGCCACGATGGTTGTCGCGGGAATCCCGGAACGATTTTTTCTTCCCCTTCGGGTAACCTTTGCCGCCACTTCCTTTGCGCTTATTCTTGTCGCGCTTTTTCTTGTCGCGTCCTCGTTTATGATCGAAGGAGTCTCGCATCCGTGGGGAATGTTGGTTGTTTTTCCGACGTTTATGAGCGGCAGGATGGTCAGCGGGTGGTCCCGGATCCGGCTCTATATGGATAAGCTGCCCAGATATGCGAGTCTTTTCTAACTTCTCGAAAAAGTCCGCAGACAGATCAGCTGGCAGATCAACCAGTGAATGGTCTCCCCGAATCGAAATGTGTCCAATATCGGCGCTGCTAATTCCACCTTCATTGGCGATAGCCCCAACGATTGAAGATGGTTTTGCACGGTGCCGTTTACCGACGGCAATGCGATACGGCACGAGGTCTTTCCCAGAGCGGGACTTGCCGCGGTCATCGCCCCGTCGCCCACCTTTCGAAAACGACTTTTGGCGACCGGTAAATTCCTCCACCACTATTTCTTCAGTGAGCAGGAACTCGTCGGCGTCTTCCACCGACTGCACCGCCAGGGCAGCCGCAATATCAACCATGTCGATATCGTTGTCGGCCGCGTAAAGCTGCACAAACCCACGGAAAAGATCCAAGTGTTCACTAGCGAGCGCTTCGGTAATGGAATCGTTGAAGCGTCGCACCCGAGTGTCGTTGACGTCATCCACCGACGGCAGATTAATTTCGGACAGGGGTTGTCCGGTAACTCGCTCAATTTGGCGAATCATGCGTCGCTCACGCGGGGTAACAAATAGTAACGCCTGCCCGGCGCGACCAGCGCGACCGGTGCGGCCAATGCGGTGCACGTAAGATTCCGGGTCGTGCGGCATGTCGTAGTTGAGGACGTGGGTAATACGGTCAACGTCCAAGCCACGAGCTGCCACATCAGTGGCGACCAGAATATCTAGTTGCCCCTCTTTAAGTTGGTTGATGGTGCGCTCCCGCTGGGCCTGCACCATGTCTCCGTTGATTGCGGCAGCACCGAAGCCACGGGCGCGCAGTTTGTCGGCCATCTCTTCGGTCTGCTGTTTAGTGCGAACGAAAAGGATCATGGCTTCGAAGGTTTCTACTTCGAGAATGCGGGTGAGGGCATCAATTTTGGTGCGGGGACTGACGACCACATACCGCTGTTCAATATTGGCGTTTGTGGTGGTCTTGGTTTCAATCTCGATCTGTTCCGGGTCGCGCAGATATTTTTCTGAAATCTTCCGGATTGCAGGTGGAATGGTCGCGGAGAACAGTGCCGATTGTTTGTCTTCTGGGGTTTGGGAGAGAATCTCTTCCACATCTTCCTGAAACCCCATTTTGAGCATTTCGTCTGCTTCGTCGAGAACCAGGTAGCGCAGTTGGGATAGGTCTAGTTTGCCTTTGTGAAGATGGTCGATAATTCGGCCTGGTGTGCCCACAATAATTTGGGCTCCGCGCTTCAAACCAGCAATTTGCACCCCGTAGGATTGGCCCCCATAGATTGGTAGGACACGGACTTGTGGCAGATGGCGGGCAAACGCTGTGACGGCTTCTGACACCTGGAGAGCAAGCTCACGGGTGGGCGCAAGGACTAGCGCTTGGGGGGCTTTGAGAGCGGGATCTATAGCGGCCACCATTGGAAGGCCGAATGCGGCCGTCTTCCCGGTGCCAGTTTGGGCCATTCCCACAACGTCTTTTCCAGCTCTCAGTAGTGGAATAGTGGCTGCTTGGATATGGCTTGGAGATTCAAATCCCAGGTCGTCGATTGCTGCTAGCAAAGGGGCTGGGAGATCTAATTGAGAAAATGTATCGATGATTGGCATCCCCTCTAGCCTACCCCCTATAACCTGCGGAAACCTAAACCCCTATCGGCGTTCACGAGCGGTGGAAGGTAAAGTCTCGCGGGCGGGAACCCATGCGAGAGAACTTGCCGCAAGGATGATGCCAGTGGTGGCGAAGGCCCAGGCGAAGCTGAGATGGTCAACGATGGCTCCCGCAGCCAAAGTTCCTACGATGGACCCCAAGTCGGCTGCCATCTGGACTGATGCGAGAACGGTGCCACCCTTGTAGCCGGCCACCACGTCTCCAATAGCAGCCTGCTGTGCAGGGTTGATGACACCACCGCCGAGGCCAGCGAAGAAGGACAAGACGTACACCATGCCAATGGTCGTACCTTGTCCTAAGGCGGCCGTCATAATGCCACAAATAATAAGTCCACTAATGATCATGGGGCGCCGTCCCCAGCGATCAGACCAATGCCTGGTGGTGTAGAGAGCAATAGCGTTTCCGACCGCAAAGATAGCCATTGCTATGCCTGCTTCAGCGGCGCCATTGGTATTGAGGAGAGCCGCTACAAAGAGGGGTAGCAAGGCGACGCGTACTCCGAAGTTTCCCCAACCATTGGAAAAGTTCGTCACCAAGCAGGCACGGTAGGCCGAGTCTTTTATGACATCTCGGATGCGAAGTTCTTTTTCTGCAGAGATGTCTCCATCTGTAGTTTCTTTCCTGTTGTGCGCATCACCAGCACTGGTAAGTGCTGAGGGAGGCAATAGGAACCAAATGACGACAATGGCCACCAAGAGTGATGCGGTGTACACGAAGAAGGGCAGTCGCAGACTGATGTTCCCAAGGGGGCCTCCCAGAATTGGGCCGCTAATGTTGCCGACCAGGAATGCGCCACCGTAGGCAGAGGAGGCGCGACCGCGTATGTGAGCGGGAGCCATCCTTACGATCATGCCGGTTGCGGACACGGTAAAAAGTGTTGACCCGATACCGCCCAACCCGCGGTAGAGCAACAATAGCCAATAGTTGCTGGCGAAAGCGGTGGCGAGGGTGGAGAGCGCCACAATAAAGACTCCCGTCATGTACATGCGCCGCTCGCCTAAGCGGTTGATGAGAGCACCTGATGCGGGGGCGAAAACCAAACGGGCAATACCGAATACGGAGACGATGGCCGAGGCCGCCATAATGCTGACGTTAAAGCTGTGGGCATATTGTGGCAGCACTGGCGTAATAATGCCGTAGCCGATGGCGATGACGAAGGCAGCGCCGACTAATACCCAGATTCCTCGCGGTAGCTTTTCCGCCGAAGGCTGAGTTGTTTCCTTGGATTTCCGCATTGCGCCTTCACTTTAGGCGCTATCGGCAATTTCTGCCAAGACGCGCGACCCGAATTCCACCGCAGCCACTGGCACCCGCTCGTCAACTGCATGGAAAAGTCCGAAACAGTCGAAATCTGCGGGGAGTTTTAAGGGGACAAAACCGAAACATTTGATCCCTAAATGTTGGAGGTGTTTGTTGTCTGTTCCAGCTGGCAACAGGTAGGGGGTGACGACGCCGTCCGGGTCTTGTTGTTCAACGACTCGTCGAATGCTTTCTACAAACGGATGGTCGGGGTCCACACTGTAGGCGTTGGGTGCAGTCCAGTCTAGGCTCAAGTATTCAGTCCACTCGGAGCCGAATTCTTTCTCCAACAGGTTCTCAATGTCTTCGCGGAAGCTTTTTTCTTGTCCTGGCAGTACCCGGCAGTCAATGGTGGCGGTAGCTTCTTCGGGAATCACATTGACCATGTATCCCGCCTTGAGCTGTGTGGGAGCAGCGGTGTTGCGAATGCTGGCTTTGACGATGGGTTCCCAAAATCCCCATTTTTTGGATAATGCTTCAACATTGTCGTCGGTGATGGTTTCGCCGGTAACTGTGCGGATGGTATCCAGTAGTGCGTCTAAAGGAGGGGTGTGGACGATGGGGAACTCTGTGCTTGCGATAGCTGCTACGGCACGGGACAGTACTGTGACTGCGTTGACTCCAGCGGGGCGCGAGCCATGCCCGGCACGTCCCTGGGCAGTGAGCTTCAACCACGATACGCCTTTTTCTCCGACCGCAAGCGGGTAAAACCTTTTGTCGTGCTCCGGGATGGTGATCGAAAAGCCGCCCCCTTCACTAAGGGCCAGTTCGATACCGTCGAACCATTCTGGTTTGTTCTGTACCAGCCACTGGGAGCCCCATTTGCCGTCATTCTCCTCATCCGATAGCCACGCAAAAACGAGGGTTCGTTCGGGGGTTCGCTCGGTCAAGGCGTAGTGGCGGGCGACGGCCAGCATCATGCCACCAAAATCTTTCATATCGACGGCACCCCTACCCCAGATGTAGCCGTCCTCTATGACCCCACCGAATGGAGGGTGGCGCCATTGTTCAGCATCTGCGGGCACCACGTCGACGTGGGAATGGATAAGGAGTGCGTGGGGGTTACGACCAGGGATAGTGACTTTATAGTTGCCGCGCCCCTCCCGCGCTGCCACGTACTCGCCGGTGAGCCCCACTTCAGAAAGCTTGTTCCGAATGAAGTCGATGACGGTATCTTCCGTACCACCGATATCCGGGTCGCCATTATTAGGAGACGGTATTTGAATAAGTTGCTGGGTAAAAGTAACTGCTTCGGCAGCTAAAGTTTCCCAATCCTCCCATTGACGGGTGCCACGCTTCGCTAACATAGCTCCAGTCTATGGCAGAAGTGCGGTACGTAAAGGGTTAGTTCTGTTGTCCTTCTTCCAGGTACAAGCAGCTAACATCGACGATTGCGCGAACCAAGTTTTGAACATAGCTGCGCTGTTGGGGAGACATGCGCCGTTCTCCATCCGCGGTCGCAAGCTGCCCCACGGAGAGTATCCGGAAGACCATTCCCAAGCAGGCGTCAGTGATGAGATGCACGAACTGATCGGGCGAGACGGTCCAGTTGATGTGGTATTTCTCTGCCGCATTTTGGAACACTTTACGAATCATGTCGTCCAGTGCATCAAAGAAATGGTCAACGCTGCGGGTGGTGGAGGATTGTGCCTGTTCCCGGAAGCTGCTGATCAACACTTCAAAGAACAGCACCGAGTAGTTGCGTCCGGGAAGAAATTCTTCCATCACTTCTAAGGTGCGTTCATAGAAGTCTTCGCGAAAACCTTCAATGCCTTCCCGAGTGGGTTCCCGGATAAGGTTTTCAACATAAACATCGACGACATCGTTGACGAGCTTCACTGACATCTCTCGCTGTAGCTCGAGCTTGTCCTCGAAGCAGTAGTGCACTACGCCCAACGATATTTCTGCTTCTTTGGCTACATCGCGGATGGTGACCTCGGAATACCCTTCACGACTAGCTACCCGTAAAGCCGCATTAACGATGTGTGCCCGGCGGTCGTCTCGCGTCATTCGCATGGTTGAAGGGAAGCCTTTCTACAAGTCGGAAGAGTGGGTAAAACCCGGCAGTTTAAACGTTCGGCGCCATGTGTATGCACCGGATTAACTGTTACTTTAACTATTACATAAACGCAGTAATTTGAGCTTATCGAGAAACAATTTTTAAAGACAGAAAAAGTGATTTTCGCCAACAGCGTCCAAAAATAAAAGATTCTTATTCCAGTTGTTACCTACATCGCTATGGGTGGGAGATGCGGGTACGATAGGCATAGTAAACAATTTTTAGGTGGCTAGAGGTTTCATCGTGGATATACATCAAGACAGTTTCGGCCAAAACCAATGGCTGGTGAACGAGATGTACCGCAAATTTAAAGCAGATCCCAACAGTGTTGATGAATCGTGGCGGGCATTCTTCACCGATCAAAAAATTCCCACCCCCTCCACCACATCTGCGGAGCGTCCTTCAAAACAAGTCGTGTCCGAGCCATTCGGGCCTTCCAACCCGACTGCGCACCTGAGTGGTGAAGCCCTCGCCGAATACGACTACAGCGAGCAAGCTGCCCGTCCAGTTAATGTTCAACGCGCATCCCGAGAGAAGGTCCACTCGGCTGCCAAAGATGCCCTCACCAGGATGTATACAGTGGAGGTGGACGATAAACCTACCTACCCCGAGCTGGAGGAAGACGACTCACAGGTGTTGCGGGGCGCACAGCGCGCAATCGCCAGAAATATGAATGCATCCCGCGACATCCCGATGGCGACGTCAGTGCGCACCATTCCGGTGAAGCTCCTTTTCGAAAACCGGATGCTCATCAACAATTATCTGCAGCGCACGCGCGGCGGAAAAATCTCCTTCACTCATCTCATCGGCTACGCCATGATTCAAGCCGTCAAGTCCTATCCGGATATGAACTGCCGGATGGAGGAACAGGATGGCAAATTTATTCGGGTTCAACCTCCGCACATTAACCTCGGTTTGGCTGTTGATCTGCGGGGCAAAGATGGTTCCCGCAATCTCGTGGTTGCTGGAATTAAAGAAACTGAAGGGATGTCTTTCACCGAGTTTGTGGACGCTTATGAAGACATCGTGAAACGCGCGCGACTCGGTAAACTCACGCCTGACGATTTCGCCAACGTCACCATCTCCCTTACCAACCCCGGCGGCATTGGCACCGTGCATTCGGTACCGCGCCTGATGACTGGCCAGGGCACCATTATGGGTGTGGGTGCTTTACAATATCCCGCCGAATACGCCGGGATGAGTGAAGAGGCACTTGCTGAACTGGGTGTCGGTAAAGTCATGACGATCACGTCTACCTACGACCGCCGCATTATCCAGGGAGCCGAATCTGGTGAATGGCTGGGAACCATTCACAAACTGCTGCTCTCGGATGACTTTTGGGATGAAATTTTCACCAGCCTGCAGCTGCCCTTCGAGCCTTTCCGTTGGCGGCAGGATGTCCCGGCAACACGCGGCATCGACAAAAATGCTTGTGTGCTCCAGCTGATTAATGCGTTCCGCGAGCGCGGACATCTGATTGCGGACACTAATCCGCTGAATTTTGTGGAACCGGGCCAAAAACGGGAAAGTTATCCAGAACTAGATATGTCCACCTACGGCCTCACTATTTGGGATCTGGATCGGAAGTTTGCGGCTGGCGACCTGGCTGGCCAAAAGCGCATGAAGTTGCGCGATATTCTGTCTTTACTGCGCAGCTCCTACTGCGAAAAGATCGGCGTCGAATATAGCTATATTCTTGATTCTGAACAGCGCGAATGGATTCGCGACTACGTCGAAACTAAGGGCGATCCACTGTCTAGTGCGGAACACAAGCTAGCGCTTACCAACCTTATCGCCGCTGAGTCTTTTGAGACGTTTCTGCAGGCCAAGTACGTCGGACAAAAACGCTTCCCCTTGGAAGGCGCGGAGTCCCTTATTCCGATGATGGATTCCGTCATCGAAACAGCTGCCAACCACAACCTCAAAGAGGTTGTCATCGGGATGCCCCACCGTGGGCGCCTTAATGTGTTGGCGAATATTGTCGGCAAACCGTATAGCCAGATCTTCAACGAGTTCGAGGGCAATATGCGACCCCACGAACAACAAGGCTCTGGCGACGTCAAATACCATTTGGGCGCATCCGGTGTGCACTACCAGATGTTTGGTGACAACGACATTGATGTCACTCTCACCGCCAACCCTTCACATCTGGAAGCTGTTGACCCCGTACTGGTAGGCATCGTGCGCGCGAAACAAGATGTTTTGCAGAAGGACTCCACACCCGAGGATCCCAAGTATCCCGTGATGCCCTTAATGCTGCACGGCGATGCCGCTTTCTCGGGACAAGGGGTCGTTTTCGAGACCCTCAATATGGCGCTGCTGGAAGGCTATGGTGTGGGTGGCACCATCCATATCGTCGTCAACAACCAAATAGGTTTCACCACTGCTCCTTCACAAGCCCGTTCCAGTGAGTACTGCACGGATGTGGCGAAAGCGTTCGGAGTACCGGTATTCCATGTAAATGGCGATGACCCGGAGGCTTGTGTGCGTGTCGCTCGCGCGGCGGTTGACTTCCAACAACGTTTTGCCAAAGATGTCGTCATTGACCTGGTCTGTTACCGCCGTCGCGGACACAACGAAGCAGATGATCCGTCCATGACGCAGCCCGCCATGTACAGCATCATCCGCAACAAGCCCTCAGTACGCGAAAGCTACACAAAAGTACTGGTGGGGCGCGGAGATATCACCCCACAAGACGCTGAAACAGCAGAAACCGACTACCGTGGTGCGCTCGAGAAGGTGTTCCAGGAAGTCCGTGAGATTGAGAAAACTCCGCAAGCTCCTTCCGAGTCTGTGGCTACTCAACAGCGCGTTCCGTTTAATCTTCAAACCGCGATTACGCGGGAACGCATCGAAGAAATCGGGGACGCTTTCAATGCCGTACCGGAGGACTTCTCTGTCCATCGTCGAGTGCAGCGCATACTCACCCAACGCCACCATATGACCCACGAGGGTGATGTGGACTGGGCAATGGCCGAATTGCTGGCCTGGGGTTCTTTAGTACAGGAAGGGCGTACTGTGCGGGTCGCGGGTGAAGATAGCTGCCGCGGCACTTTCACCCAAAGGCATGCCATTCTGGTCGACCAAAACAACAGTGACGAATACAGTCCGCTCCGCGCCATCGCCAATGCGCATGGTGGAAAATTCGAAATCTACAATTCCAGCTTGTCTGAATATGCGGGCATGGGATTTGAGTATGGCTACACACTTGGCGCCCCAGGCTCGCTAGTGTGCTGGGAAGCCCAATATGGGGACTTTGCGAATGGTGGCCAAACCATAATCGACGAATATATCAGTTCGGCAGAGGCCAAGTGGAACCAACGCTCGGACGTGGTTCTGCTTCTGCCACATGGGCAGGAGGGTGCTGGTCCCGACCATTCGTCTGCACGGTTGGAGCGTTTCCTGCAACTGTGCGCTGAGTCCAATATGACTATTGCGCAACCCACGACGCCCGCAAACTATTTCCACTTGCTGCGTCGCCATGCGTTGAGCAGTATTGTGCGGCCACTCATTGTGGCCACACCGAAGTCCATGCTGCGCCACAAAAAGGCCATCAGCCAGCTTGAGGAATTTACTAACGCCAAGTTCCGCTCTGTTATTGACGATCCTGCCTTCTTTGGTGATGACGCAGAGCATGCTGCCGCAGATGTGAAAACTTTGGTTCTGTGTTCTGGCAAAGTCTATTACGAATTGGCGGAGCATCGGGACGCGCAGGGGCGCTTCGATATGGCGATCGCGCGCCTAGAACAGATCTATCCGGTTCCCTTCCGGAGAATTAGCGAATTAATTGATCGCTACCCGCAGGTGGAGCGCTTGGTATGGGTTCAGGAGGAACCTGCGAATCAGGGTGCCCTCCCCTTCTTGACAATCAGATTGCCGGATTTGGTGCCCAACCTGCCTCCTTTTGAGTCAGTATCGCGACGCAGTATGTCGGCACCGGCAACGGGAGTGCCCAGTGTGAGCCGCGCCGAACAAGAACTTTTGATTGAACAGCTCTTCGAGTTCTAATTAGCGCCACCACTGGAGCCAGACAAATAGCTGGTGGGCCACCCACACAGGATGGCCCACCAGCTTTTCAGTTATTGACGTCGTGACTTGTTAGTTACTAGTTTTGGACGCTTTCGCGAAGTTCGCGAGCGGCCTCAACCATGTTCTTCAACGAGGGGTAGCACTCGTCGGAACGACGGGTCTTGAGACCACAGTCCGGGTTCACCCAGAGGCGTTCTGCCGGCACAGCACCCAAAGCGAGGCGAAGTGCCTTGGACATTTCTTCCACACTCGGTACGCGTGGTGAGTGAATGTCGTAGATGCCCGGCCCAATGCCTTGGTGATATCCGTGCTCTTCCAGATCCTCCACAATTTCCATCTGGGAACGTGCGGATTCCACACTGGTGACGTCTGCATCCAACTCACCAATCACACCAACCATCTCTCCGAATTCGGAGTAGCACATGTGGGTGTGGATCTGGGTTTCTGGTTTGACGCCACTGGTGGTGAGGCGGAAGGTGGCCACGGCCCAGCGGGCATAATCGGCTTTGTCTTCGTCGCGGAGCGGCAGCAGTTCGCGCAATGCCGGCTCATCCACCTGGATCACGCGGATACCTGCAGCTTCGAGGTCTACGCATTCATCCCGGATAGCCAAAGCGACCTGCTTGGCAGTGTCCTCCAAGGACTGGTCATCACGCACGAACGACCAGGACAGCATAGTGAGCGGTCCGGTCAGCATGCCCTTCACCGGCTTGTCGGTGAGGCTGGCAGCATAGGTGGTCCACTCCACGGACATGGGCTCTGGGCGGCTCACGTCGCCGAAGAGCACCGGCGGGCGGACACAGCGGGTGCCGTAGGACTGGACCCAGCCATGTTCGGAGGCCCAGTATCCGACAAGTTGTTCAGCAAAGTACTGCACCATGTCGTTGCGCTCGGGCTCGCCGTGCACAAGAACGTCAATGCCCAGTTCTTCCTGGTTCTTGATAACGTGGGCCACTTCGCCCTGCATGGCCTTCTTGTACTCGTCGGCAGTAATTTCGCCCTTGCGGAATTTGCGTCGAGCAACACGAATCTCGGAGGTCTGCGGGAAGGAACCAATAGTGGTGGTCGGGAAGAGCGGCAGATCCAGGTCTTCCTGAGCGGTTACCCGCTCCTCATAGGGCACACGCTGGTAGTCGTCCTCGGTCAGTTCGGCGATGCGGGTCCGTACTGCCTGGTCATTGGTGACGGAGCTTTCACGACGGTGGTTAATTACGTCGCGAGCTGCGAGAACTTCCGGACCGTTCGGATCAATGGCGCCGTTGTGGACCTTGCTGAGCAGAGCGATCTCAGCCAATTTTTCCGTGCCGAAGGCCAGCCATTCCTTGCACAGTCCGTCGCTGCCGTCTTCGTTGCGTTCAGCGATGGTGGGAAGGTTCTCTGGCTCCAGGCTGTATGGCACATGCAGCAGTGAACAGGAAGACGAAACAGCAACCTTGGAGGCGCGCTCGTCACAGCGGGACAGTAGTTCCACAGCACCGTCAATAGCGGTGGCCCAGACGTTGCGCCCGTCCACTACACCAGCGACGAGTAGTTTGTCGGAGAGTCCCGGGGTGTCAATGTCGGGAAGTTCGCCAGCTACCAAGTCCAGGCTAATGCCATCAATATCGGTGCTGGTGAGGGCAGCAAGGTTGGCACCAGTGTCGCCGAAGTAGGTGGCGACCAGAATCTGGGGGCGGTTCTTCACGCCGGCCAGTTTGGTGTATACCTCCTGCAGCACTTTCTGTTCCTCTGCAGTAAGGGTGGTGACGGCGCTAGGCTCATCTAGCTGCACCCATTCGACACCTTCGTGGGCGAGTAGTTCCAGCACTCCTTCATAGACCGGGACAAGGCGGTCAATGAGGTCTAGCGGGTTCTTGGTTTCTTCCCCTTCTGCCATCTTTGACAGTTTGAGGTAGGTGAATGGCCCAACAATGACGGGGCGGGCATTGACCTCAGCCTGCTGTGCTGCTTCCAGGTCGGCGAGCAGTTCGGTGGGGTTGAGTGAGAACTCCACGTCTGCGGTGAGTTCGGGAACCAAGTAGTGGTAGTTGGTGTCGAACCACTTGGTCATCTCGAGGGGAGGAATTTCAGCGGTGCCACGTGCGGCAGCAAAATACTGGTCCAGGGGGTTGTTGCTGGCTGCGAGGTACTGTTTGGGGAGAGCTCCCACAAGCACAGTGGTGTCCAACATCTGGTCGTAGAGGGAGAAGACGTTGGTGGGGATGGAATCTATGCCGGCTTCTTGTAGCCTCTTCCAGGACTCGGCGCGGAGACCGCTGCGAACTTCTTGCAATTCAGCGGCATCAATTTCGCCCCGCCAATATTTTTCGGTGGCGAATTTGAGTTCACGGTTGGGGCCGATCCGAGGAGTGCCCAAGACGGTCGTAGAAAAAGTAGACATGTGTAATCTCCAAAACTGATGAACAGAAGTCACCTTTGGACTACGAGCACCATGCCACAGCACCTAAAAAAGAGGAGGTACTTTCTTGTCTAAGAAGTGTGGTGATGCGTCGCCCTTAAAAGCAAAGGCAAGTTATCATCAACTGCTTCTATGCAGTCAAAAACGTAGCTACTTCCAACAGGCAGATCCTGCGCGTGCCCCAGCTGGGAATTCCTTACTACCCATCCAGCTCTATCTCCGCATCTCGTACGAAGAGAGCAGCACTTGGTTTTCTGCGAAGAGCTATCTCAAAAGTATAGCGGTGGGTGAATATGTCCTCAAAGAGCCTTGCCTCACAACAGCCACAAAAAGTCCGATTTTTTACTAATTCCCCAGGCCAACGTAGCCTTTTTACGTAGCCAGTTTTTTAGAAAGGCGTCAAGTTCAGTAGGGGTTTGGTACTCCACACGTTGCATTTCTTGCACATCGCCAGTGGTAATGAGCTCGGCTAATTCTTCCAGAATCAATTGGCGGGGTCGGTTCACCGCGCTTTTAGCAACCAAAGGGAACATAAGCGCTGTGGGAATTATTGCTTGGTCGTCTTTCAATATCCGCCAATCCCCGGACAGCAGTGCCGGATCAGTACCGAAAGCAACCATGATGTCCGCATCCCGCGACGCAGTGGCGGAGGTTCGAACATTCTTCGGACTGCACCGATAGTTGTCTCGCAGTACCTTGGCGTATTTTTCTAGTTCCACAGCATCACTGGGATAGGCATGTACCACCATGTTGAATCTGCCGCACCTGTCTGACAGCTGGGATATGGTCTGATACTGACGCACTCGATCATCTTTGGTTCTGACGGCGAGAACTACGGCTCGATCAGCGGGGGCGGGCTTAAGCGACCGAACTTGCTGCGGAAGAGAGCGCGTCATCTCGGTGAAAACTGCGTCGAATTCACTGTCCACCACAGATTCCCGGGGGCTTACACCAGGTCGCACAATATTGGCGTCCGGATTCATGGCAAGAAGCAACTGGCCGGAGTATTCCGGAACAACGTCAACCACCCCCGTGGCGACGGCAGTTAATTTTGCGCGATGCCCCGCTGAACCAGTGCGCGTAACCGTTGGGCCAACGTTGCGGGCTCCGGATTCAAGTGACGAGCTTTCGATACGATCCAGCCGTGCCGGCACTCCGCGGGATTTGAGGGCGCGCTCGAAAAGTTTAGCTAGCACATAGTCGGGTGCTGAATCGGTGTACCCAACCCGCACGATATCGGATACCGGATCTGGCACAAGCACACTGTCCGAACGGCCACAGCTGGTGAGGACAAATAGTCCTGCACACACTAGGGCGATGAGGCGAAGTCCACGCATACCCACTAGTTTACTGGTCGCCGAGCGCTGCCGCTTTCACTGCCGCAGATACTGCTGGACAAACACGCGGATCTAGCGGGGAAGGAACAATGTATTCGGGCGTCAACTCGTCCAAGTCGATAACACCCGCAATGGCGTCAGCCGCGGCAAGCAGCATCTCATCGGTGATGCCTTTTGCGTTCGCGTCGAGTGCACCCTTGAAAATGCCGGGGAATGCCAAAACATTGTTCAGCTGGTTGGGATAGTCGGAGCGACCAGTCGCAACAATGGCCGCGTGACGTTTCGCAATGTCGACCGGAATCTCCGGGTCGGGATTGGAAAGACTGAAGATGAATGCGTCGTCAGCCATTGTCCGGACGATCTCTTCCGGAACGTGTCCTGCGGAAACACCAATGAACAGGTCCGCACCTTCCAGTGCTTCAGCCTGGCCGCCCATCAAATTATCCGGGTTGGTGATGTCCGCAAGTTCTTCCTTCACCGGGTTCAAGTTGTCGCGGCCTTTCGAAACAATACCGCGGCTATCCAGCACGACCACGTCTTTAATGCCGGCATTCATAATGATTTTTGTGATGGCGACACCTGCTGCGCCAGCGCCCGAAATCACGACCTTCAAGTCTTCGAGTTTACGGCCAGTGAGGCGACAGGCGTTAGTAATACCGGCTAGTACAACGACCGCTGTTCCGTGTTGATCGTCGTGCATCACGGGAATATCCAGTGCTTCCACCAGGCGGTCTTCCACCTCGAAGCAGCGTGGTGCTGAAATATCCTCTAAGTTGATGGCTCCCAAGCTGGGGCGCAGACGGATGCATGTCTCCACGATCTCGTCAATATCAGTGGTGTCGAGAACGATCGGGATGGCGTTCAGCCCCGCGAACTCCTTGAAAAGCGCGCATTTTCCTTCCATGACAGGAAGTGCAGCTTCGGGGCCAATATTTCCTAAACCAAGCACCGCGGTGCCGTCTGACACGACTGCGACTAACCGACCTGCCCACGTGTAGTCGCGAACCGTTTCCGGCTCGTCATAAATTTTCTTGCACGCGATTGCCACGCCCGGGGTGTAAGCGACAGATAGTGCACGTTGGTTGTCTAACGGAGCTTTGAGGCTGACATCTAGCTTTCCATCATGGTGATAGTCAAAAATCTCCTGCTCAGTGAGAGAATGAATGTCATCCCCGTCTGCGGCAGATTCGACTCTGTCGTGCATTTTTTCTTTGTCAGTAATCTGGGTCAACTTAACCTCGGATAGATAATAAAGCAGGTCACTAAGTGACCTAGTATACATTCGGTCAGGTAATTTCTCCTAGCTAACGGTAAACTTTAAAACCATGCGGGTAGAACATCTAGATATTTCAGGCAGTTATCTTTTCGAGGCTCCCATTTTCCCCGACGACAGGGGCTTCTTTTCTGCCCCGTTCCATGGACCAACCTTTCGTGAAGAGTTGGGTTTCGAACTTTCCGTCAGCCAAACCAATCTTAGTCCAACCAAAAAAGGCGCAGTGCGAGGATTGCACTACGCCGATGTCCCCCCTGGCCAAGCAAAATATGTGTATGCGGCTAGCGGCAAAATACTAGATGTCATAGTGGATATTCGCGTGGGTTCCCCCACCTATCTGCAGCACTACTGTGTGGAGCTTTCCCCGGAAAGCGGCCGTGGTCTCTACATCCCTATTGGTGTCGGCCATATGGCGATTGGGCTGAGCTCCGATGCGGCACTCAGCTATCTGTGTTCTGAAGCCTATAACCCACCCGCAGAACACGGCATTAATCCACTCGATCCGGATCTGCAGCTACCGCTGTCTGATTGGTGCGCAAAATATGATTTAGGTGCGGTTGAGGATCTCATAATTTCGCAAAAGGATAGGAGCGCACCTAATCTTGCAAAGGTAGCGCAATTGGACGCGCTTCCCAGCTACGATGATTGTGTCGCATACGAAACAAGCTTGAAAAATTAAGCAAAAGTTTTCATCTGCCCCACATGACGGTCGCGTTCTGAAAACGTACCCCAGGATTAGGGACTTCTGAGAGGAGAAAACCATGGCATGGTTCGAAAAGTTATTCCAGAAACCTGCAGATGATCCCACCGATATTTACGAACAACCACACATCCCGACCGCAGCCGTCACCACCATTTGTAATGTTTATGACGAAAATGGCCACCGCGTGGATCGTGAGTTTGATTACCGCAGCGGATTTTCCTGGATTGACAGCCATCCGGGGCACTTTGTGTGGCTGAGTCTGAAAGACCCCAATCCTCGCCAAATGTCGCATGTTGGCCGCGTCTACGATCTGCACGAACTCCTTGTTGAGGACTGCTCCACAGACCATCAGCGCCCCAAATTGGAACGCTTTGATGACTCCCTCGCACTCGTGTTACGCACCCTGCGCTATGTAGACCACGATGAAGTGGACAACCCTGCGGGGTCCGTTGAGACTGGCGAAATTATTTTGGTGGCCGGCCCCAACTACTTCATTTCAATCCAGCACGGCGGCATCACTTCCGATGACCTCGATATTGTGCGTCGCAAACTGGAGGCCGACCCGGAGGACTTAAGCCGCGGCCCCGCCATGTGCATGTACGCCATCGCTGACCACGTGGTGGACACCTATTTGGAGGTCACCGAACTTATTGATGAAGATGTGGATGACCTGGAGGACGCAGTCTTCGAACCCGGCACCACCATCGATATTGATGAGACCTATGCGGTTAAGCGCGAAGTGCTCGAGATCAAACACATCATCACTCCCCTGGCGGGCCCCTTGCGGCAGCTCAGCCTCGGCACGCATCCCCTCATCCCCAACGAAATTTGCAACTATTTCCGCGACGTCGAAGACCACTTGCTGCGTGCCACAGCAGATATTCACAGCTTCGATGAAGTACTTAGTTCCCTTATTGATGCTGCCGTGGCGAAAGTGGGAGTGCGTCAGCACCTCATTAGCCGCCAACTGTCAGCATTGGTCGCCGTCATTGCCGGCCCGACGTTGATTGCCAGTATCTACGGTATGAACTTCGAATTTATGCCGACGCTAGAGATTCACGGATTCTTCTACCTGGTGCTTGGCATTATGGTGCTCTGGATGGTCACCATGTTTGTACTGTTTAAGAAAAAGGGTTGGCTCTAGCGGTACTGTTCTTTACCGCATCGCCTTTTTCCAAGCAGTGCTGGGAATCTCGCGGAAAGTATTCCCTTCCTTCACAATCAGGACAATAGGAAGATTGTGTTTCTCGGCGAGGGCTTGGGCTTTCTTAGGCCCCATCACATCCAGTCCCGTTGCTAGGCCGTCAGCCGTCATACAGGATTCATCCATAACAGTCACGGATGCGAGATTGTGGCGAATAGGGCGGCCGGTGGTGGGATCAATGGTGTGGGAGTAGCGGCGACCGTTTTCTTCGTAATAGTTCCGATAGTCCCCAGAAGTGGCCACGGAAGTGTCCACCAAATGGATAACCCTATCCATTGCCGCGTCCCCTTCTGGGACTGGTCTTTCGACCGCTACACGCCAGGGGCCACCCCGGGTGCCAGCACCGTTGCCGCGAACCTCTCCCCCAACATCTATCAAATAACGCTTAATGTCGAGGCTTTCTAGCAATTGGGCAATGGCGTCCACCCCGAAACCTTTGGCGATCGCGGAAAGATCCACGTAAAGCTCCGGGGTCTTTTTGATGAGCGCTCCATCTTTCACCACTAGGTTGTGGATTCCGCAGCGTTCTTTAGCTTCCCGCACTGCCTTAGCGGATGGAATCTTATTGGGTCGCCCATCGGGTCCGAATCCCCACAGGTTGACCAGCGGCCCCACCGTCACATCGAGTGCCCCGTTAGTGAATTTGTTGAGCCGAATAGCTTCCTTAATTACTTTCAGGAGCTCTGCGGATACTGGGAAGGGGGTGTCGGTGCGCCGGAATCGGTTGAATTTGCTGAGCTCGGAACTCTCGTCGAAGGTGGACATGCACTTGTTGATGTTTGCGAAGCGTTTTTCAATGCGCTGTCGAACATCATTCTCAGCAGGGGTGTTATCTCCCGGGATGTAGGTGACGGCGAAATAAGTCCCCATGGTGGTTCCCCGAATAACTGTTTTGTCGGGGGTGTCCGTCAGCCCGCACCCTGCTGCGGTAGCACCTGCTCCACCGGCGAGTCCGAGGAAACCGAATATTCTTAAAAAGCTTCTTCTCGTCAACGCCTTCTCCTCCAATTTTTTGCGGTAAAACGAATTGGCAGAGATATCGCTCATTGACGATTCACCTCGCTCAATAGAACCTGCTGACCACCGTAGTCCAGAATTTGGTGGTGCTTGCTCACATTATAGTTGCTTTCTGGGGTGCTAGCTGTGGAGATGCTTTGTCACGAATTTTTTTGTTAGATACCTCTTATTGGCATAAGAACAAGTAGCCTAAACACTATGAAAGCCCCGCATCGAGTTTATGCTGGCCGACTCGACAATCTAGTGGTGTTGGGTCCTGACGGTGAATCCGTTGGCCGCGTACGTGACGTTGTTCTCAATATGCAAATACCAACCGCACCCCGGGCAGTTGGTTTAGTGGTGCAGCTCCTCAACCGAAGGCGCATTTTTGTGCCGATGCTGCGGATCGCCAGTATCGAACCGAGTTCAATCACTTTGGTCACCGGAAACCTGACTGTGCGCTCATTCAAACGGCAGCCTTTGGAGATGCAGGTGCTGGGCGAAATAGTGGATTCCACCGTCCGAATTACGGATCCTTCGATTCACGAGCTGCAGAACGTGGATGCCGTCATCACGGATGTTGAACTGGAGGAGACCCGACTCCGAGATTGGATTGTTTCCCGGGTGGCGGTACGTCGCCGCACCGGTCCATTTTCGCGGCGCGGTGCAGTGCACATTGTCAATTGGGAGTTTGTGAAAGGGGTAAGCCCCCAGACTCTTACCAAGGCTGACCAAGATGCCGCCTCCTTGGCACACCGTTATGAAGATCTTCGGCCGGCAGATGCTGCTTCAGCGATCCGCAACCTTCCGGAGAAACGCCGGATGGAGCTTGCACGCGTGCTTGACGACGAACGTCTAGCCGATATTGTGCAGGAGCTGCCGGGTGACGATCAGGCGGGTCTGTTGACTAGCCTGCCTGCGCCGCGTGCCGCCGATGTATTGGAGGCTATGGACCCGGATGATGCGGCCGACTTGCTCGGTGAACTACCCAAAGCAGAAGCAGAAGCACTGCTGAAGTTGATGCATAAGCAGGAAGCGGGCATGGTGCGGCGGCTGCTGCGATTCAGCCCCGATACTGCGGGTGGCATAATGACCCCAGAACCGGTTATTTTGCCTGCGCACACCACTGTTGCGGAAGCGCTCGCGCATGTGCGAAACCCAGACCTGTCCGCGGCGCTAGCGAGCCTCGTTTTCGTGGTTCGCCCACCTACCCAAACCCCCACTGGAAAATATTTGGGGAGTGTCCACGCCCAGCGTTTGTTACGCGAGCCGCCATCAACCCTTATTGGGGATTATGTCGACAACAACCTGTCCGTCCTCACCCCCAATGCCACCACCGAGGGAGTAGCCCGCTTCCTCGCCACTTACAACCTGGTGTGTGCACCGGTAGTGGATGACGGTGGGCACCTTATTGGGGCGGTAAGTGTTGACGACCTTTTGGACCACCTACTTCCCGAGGATTGGCGAGAACAGGAACTCTTCGGTTCCCGCATGGAGGTGAAAGACAATGTCGGATAATCGTCCTGGCCTTGACACCCCGTTAACGACAACCCGATCACGCTGGTTCAGTTTCGATAGTGAGTCTGTTGGCCGCGGTGCCGAAACCGTGGCGCGTTTTCTAGGCACTGGGAAATACTTGGCCTACCAAACGGTGTTCGTCACCGTGTGGATTGCGCTCAATATTCTCCTCATGCAGCATGCCTTCGACCCCTATCCGTTCATTCTGTTGAACCTGGCGTTTTCGACACAGGCTGCATATGCCGCACCACTTATCTTGTTGGCGCAAAACCGCCAAGAGAACCGAGACCGAGTGTCGATCCAAGAGGATCGGGAAAGGGCTGCCCAGACAAAAGCAGACACCGAATTTCTGGCTCGCGAACTTGCTGGTGTACGCATATCTGTGGGAGAAACCGCAAGTAGAGACTATGTCCGTCACGAGCTGGACGAAATTCGGGAAATGCTCACCCAGATAGCGCAGCGCCTGGATAACCTGGATTCTTCGGAGGTTGCGGAGGACCCCGCAGACGCTATAAGCGACCCGCACTAAGCCAGGTGGGAAACTCGATCGAAGTCTAGCTAGACTAGACGCTATGACCGCACCAAGCTTAGAAGCAGTAAATGCTGCCCTCGCAACAGTTGATGACCCCGAAATCCACCGCCCCATTACCGACCTAGGAATGGTGGGAGACGTTGAGATCTCCCCCGAGGGTGCCGTAAAGGTACTTATTCTTTTGACGGTAGCTGGCTGCCCGATGAAAACCACGATTAGAAAATCGGTGGAAGACGCCGTGAGCAAGGTGGAAGGCGTCACTTCGGTTGATGTTGAACTGGGCACCATGACGGATGAGCAACGTCAGGCATTGCGACAAAAACTGCAGGGAGCGAGCCAGGAGCGCCCGATCCCGTTCAACCAGCCGACCAACACCACCACTGTTTATGCTGTTACCTCCGGTAAAGGCGGGGTTGGTAAGTCGTCTGTCACCGTGAACCTGGCGGTGGCGCTCGCCGAACGCGGTTTCAAAGTGGGTGTTTTGGACGCAGATATTTATGGCCACTCCATTCCTCCCATGTTGGGATCTACCAACCCTCCGACCAAGGTCGAAGATATGATCATGCCGCCGCAGGCACACGGCGTGAAGGTGATCTCCATTAAACAATTCACCGCTGGTAATGCCCCGGTAGTGTGGCGTGGACCGTTGCTCCACCGGGCACTGCAGCAGTTCTTGACGGATGTGTACTGGGGAGATCTGGATTATCTGCTCCTTGATCTCCCTCCGGGAACAGGTGATATTGCCCTCTCCATCCCGCAGCTGCTTCCCGAGTCGGAGCTTCTGATTGTCACTACTCCGCAGGCAGCGGCAGCCGAGGTTGCAGAACGCGCAGGCATGATGGCAGTGCAAACCAAGCAGAAGGTTGCTGGTGTCATCGAAAACATGTCCTGGATGGATATGCCAGACGGCTCCAAAGTGGAAATGTTTGGCTCCGGCGGTGGGCTGTCCGTAGCTATGGATCTCACTCGTGCGTTGGGCTACCACATTGGTGTCTTGGGCCAGGTGCCGATGGATGTGCGTCTTCGCGAAGGCGGCGATGAAGGCAAACCGATCGTCACCGCCCACCCCGATAGTCCTGCAGCCAAGACTTTCAACGAAATTGCCGATAGCCTCATCGAGCAGAAAGAGAGTCTGGTCGGAAAGCCGCTTGGCCTGAACGTAGACTAGTCGGTTTAATCCTCGTCAAACGAAATTTCAACGTCCTCTTCGGATCCTTCTTCCCAAGAGTCACCTACGGTGATGGGGGAATCGGGAGCCGGAGGGGGCGTTTTCGTATCGGCACTAGGGCCGGCGCTGGTGTCGGTAGCAACTGCGCTTTCAATATGGGTCATCTTCTTGTATTCGGTGACGGAGTCGGTGCCTAGTACCGCGCTGGCCGCAGAAACCTGCTCAGCGCTCTCCATCCCTGCAAAACCACTCTCGTCGAGCTCATTGAGTCCAGTGAGTTCATTGAGGTCGAGTTTGACGTCTTCCAACCCAAGGTCCACATCCAGCAAAGATTCATCATCGTCAAGCAGGTAGTGTACTGCCGCGGCCTTCGGCCCCATGGTCCGAATCTTGGTAATTTCTTTGACTGGTTTTTGGAGGGCTTTAATGTCCTCCCCGAAGTCTTCGTCAACGGTGTCTTTGAACTGGTCTTGTGCGTCGTTTATCCAGTTGCGGAATTTGCGAATCCCTTTTGCGAAAGCTTCCGCAGCGTCGGGCAAACGTTCGGGGCCGAGCAGTACCACTGCGATCACCAGCAGTACGAGTATTTCACCCCAGCCAATATTGCTAAACATGACGGCCTAAATTCCTACACTCACTGTCTACATTCCGCGACGCCACAGTTCCAGCCACTTGTGCAAGAAGCCGCGTGTCGTACGACGAAAACGTACCACAAACATTTGTATCTCTGAACGTATTGGGGAGGGCTCATCAAAAAGATAGCTCGTGACGGATAGATTGTGTTCTTGTGCGTAGCGGAGGGCTGCCTCTTCCCCCTCTTCAGCAATAATTTTCTCCAGTAATGCAGTCTCATTGGGGATGCGGGCTAACTTTTCCCGCAAGCTTCCCGGAGTGCCAATCGTTTCGGCTGATTGGATGGTTTCTCGAATTTCCCGTTGGGCATTAACGAGTGCGCAACATTCCGGGCATTCCGTAATGTGGCGCTCCACCCGGATCCGAACGTGACGGGGCAAAGCATCATCTACGAAAGCCACTACGGCGTCCGCAGATAGGTGGTCAGTAGAGAAAAAATCTGGATCCATCAAAGGATTTCCAGCTTGCGACTGTGACGACACCGCAAGAACCTCCCTGAGCACTACAAAACCTCAATCTCCGTACTTCTATAGTGCCAGGATTTGTATTTATGCGCAGGGATCATTCCGCAAAAACTGGTGGACGATCATTAAGTGCTGCTCGAATCTGTTGCCGCCCACGATGAATGCGGGATCGAACAGTACCCACTTTCACGTTCAGGACATCCGATATTTCTTCGTAGGTAAGGCCTTCAATATCGCGTAAAACAACGGCAACGCGGTATTCGGGGCTCAGATTATCTAACGCTTTTTGCAGTTCGGGATGGAGTAGTTGGGCATCATAGAGTGCTGCAGGAGCGGGACTGTCGCTGGGGACGCGATCGGTGTCTTCTGGGAGCGCCTCCATCCGAATCAGGTTGGCTCGGCGCACATTGTCCAAAAAGATGTTTGTGGTGATGCGGTTGATCCAGGCTTTAAAGGAACCTGGTTTAAACCGGTCCAAGGATCGAAATACTCGAATAAAAGTTTCCTGAGTGAGGTCTTCCGCATCTTGCGGGTTACCGGTAAGACGGTAGGCAAGCCGATATACGGAGTCTGAGTAGTCACGCACGATGGCGTCCCAGGAGCTTAGGTCTGGTTCGTCATTAATCTTGGCATCAGAAGACTGCGCTGAAGACTGGTCTTTTGACCTCTTTCGCAGCGGATTAATCATCCGATGACCTCCCAGTGGTGGTACTCTTGCCGATTTGATGTTTACAGTGTCTCGTTCCGTGGTTGAATTGCGCTGGAATTAAACTGTGAACAGACTGTGAATCACAACTTTTTCTTGAAATTCTTTTCAAAACCTCTTCTACCTGGGTTTTTTAGTAGCCAATTAGCTCTAAAGACGTGTATCTAACAGGGATTTCACAACTTCCAGTTATTGTTATAATCGTGACTGAGTTAAATGCTGCAATCGTTTCTCAACTGGAAGAAAGTCCCGGGCTGGTCGCAGCTCGCGATACCGCTCTCCATAATGACTTAACCCCACTTTCGGCCATCGCCGCCAATCTCGTGACCATGGTGACATCGTTGGCGCAGGTTTCCAACGCTGTCGTCATATCGGATTCAGCAGCGGTGGCGAGCCTTGCAATCGGCTCGGGCGTATCGGAAGGGGGCGTCGTCACCCTCATCAACGCCCAACCCGAGATCGTCGAGCATGCGCGCGTTACCTTCAAAGAGGAACAACCCTCTGGTGTGCAGTTGCGTCCCATCACTGGTCTCCCTCTGGAAGTCTTTGGGCGTCTCGCGGATGATTCTTACGATCTGGTGCTTGTCGAAGACATGTACGACAAGATCGGGATCTTCGTGGAAGAATCCGCTCGACTGTTGCGGAAGGGCGGACTACTTGTCCTCCCGAACTCTCTGGCAGACGGCAACTTTTTAGAACTGAAGGACCCATCGGAAGCACAGAGCGCAGCAGACGACGCAGCAATCACTGCTGCTACGCTTGCCGACATGCTCGCAGAGTCAACCGATTTCACCGCCTACCGCCTTCCCATTGATATGGGAATGACGATCGCGATACGAAACTAAATCTGCTTATCTTTTAGTCGTCTTCGGCGGGTAGCGAACCAACAACTTCGTTCTTACCCACTGTCACAACTCCGCCTGCCGAAACATCGAAACGTTCCGCGTCTGCCTCGGGGTCAACACCAATGGTCTCGCCCGGCGCAACTTCCACGTTCTTGTCCAGAATGCAGTGTTTAACGACTGCGCCTTTACCAACGTGCACGCCTGGCATCAGAACTGCGCCATCAACCATGGCGCCTTCATCAACCCGGACGTTAGTACACAGCACTGAGTTGCGTACAGTCGCCTCCGAGATGATGCTGCCGGCACCCACAATAGATTCCTGAGCAATGCCGCCGTTAACGAATTTGGCAGGTGCTAGGCTTTCGCGGGCACAGCGAATCGGCCATTTCTGGTTGTACAGGTTGAAGATCGGGTAGACCGAAACCAAGTCCATATGAGCTTCGTAGAAGGCATCAATGGTGCCGACGTCTCGCCAGTAGGCCTTATCTCGGGGGGTCTCGCCGGGCACACTGTTTTGGGAGAAGTCATAGACGTATGCCTTGCCCTCCTCCACCAGTGCAGGGATGATGTCTCCCCCCATGTCGTGGTCGGAGTCATCATTTTTGGCGTCTTCATGAATCGCATCAAGCAATACGTCGGTGCTAAAGACGTAGTTACCCATGGACGCGAAGGTCATGTCGGGGTCGTCCGGGGTTGACGGAGGATCTGCGGGTTTCTCCAAGAATTCCGTGATCTTGTTGTCGTCGTCGGATTCGATACAGCCGAAGGCAGTAGCATCACTGCGCGGGACACGGATGCCGGCTACCGTCACGCCTGCACCGGATTTGATGTGGGCATCCACCATTTGTTGGGGATCCATGCGGTAAACATGGTCTGCACCGAAAACGATGATGTAGTCCGGTTGCTCATCGTAGATGAGGTTGAGAGACTGTGCGATCGCATCTGCAGAACCGGTGTACCAGCGTGGTCCCAGACGCTGCTGGGCTGGCACTGGGGCAATATAGCCACCGGTGATGCCCGTCATCCGCCACGTTTGGGCGATGTGCCGGTCCAGTGAATGCGATTTGTACTGGGTCAGCACACAGATACGGTCATAGCCGGCATTAACGAGGTTAGACAGCACGAAGTCAATAAGGCGGTAGTTACCTCCGAAGGGTACTGCCGGCTTCGCACGGTCAGCGGTCAAAGGATAAAGGCGTTTGCCTTCTCCACCTGCAAGGACAATACATAAGACATGGGGCTGCTCAATCACATATTTAAACGTATATGAGAATTACCGCTAATGTAATGATTTTTCTCCAGTTGCCAGTTATTTAGCTAGAAGCCAACAACTTCCCACTTCTTAGAAAACTGGTACACATATTGTGTTAATACGCGAGAAATCCAGCTCAAATATCAACCCAATGACAACCGTGGAAACATATTAAAGATTCTCTACTGACATGCTTCATCTCGGTCGCCTAAGTGTCACTCATCGACTACCGTTTTAACTATGCGAGTGGCTTTAATGACAAGAGAATTCCCGCCCGAAGTTTATGGTGGTGCTGGTGTGCACGTCACCGAACTAGCCAAGAATTTGAGGAAATTCGCGGCAGTTGATGTCCATTGCATGGGGGTGCCGAGAGAAACCGCCAAAGTCTATGGACCGGATCCGGAGCTTGCGGATGCGAACCAATCCATCCAAATGCTCTCCACCCAGTTGCGAATGGCAAATAGCGCTGCGGCATCCATGCCCGACGTCGTCCACACCCACACCTGGTATACCGGCTTCGCAGGGCACCTAACATCACAGCTCAACAAGATTCCGCATGTTGTTACGGCGCATTCTCTGGAACCCTCCCGCCCATGGAAGGAAGAACAGCTGGGCGGCGGATATCGCATTTCCTCCTGGTCTGAAAAGAACGCTATCGAAAACGCTGATGCCGTTATTGGTGTGAGTTCGAAGATGCGGGAAGAGATTTTGCGCACCTACCCGCGCGTCGATCCCGAGAAGGTTCACGTCATCTTGAACGGAATCGACACCCAAGCTTGGCAACCGTCACCCACTTTTGAAGACGCCGGTGAAGATTCTTTGCTGACCAAACTGGGTGTTCGCAAAGATGCTCCCATTGCCGCATTTGTGGGTCGTATTACCCGCCAAAAGGGTGTTAAACACCTATTGGCAGCCGCACATGACTTCGACCCGGAGATACAGCTTGTGCTGTGTGCCGGCGCCCCAGACACCCCAGAAATAAAAGCCGAGACGGAGGCTGCCGTCAGGGAGCTGCAAGAAAAGCGCGAGGGAGTGTTCTGGGCGCAGGATATGCTCCCCCACCACCAGGTTGTGGAAGTGCTGAGTGCCGCATCCGTATTTGTGTGTCCGTCAGTTTATGAACCACTGGGCATTGTGAACTTGGAAGCCATGGCATGCAACACTGCGGTGGTGGCCTCCGATGTGGGCGGTATTCCAGAGGTTGTGGTGAACGACTTCACCGGAACGCTAGTGCACTACGAGGAGTCTGATCCGCTCTCCTTCGAACATGATCTTGCGGAGGCCGTGAACGATATTGTGGCTGATCCGGAGAAGGCGAAAGCCTATGGTGATGCAGGCCGAGAGCGGGCAGTCAACAACTTCTCATGGGAGGAAATTGCCCGTCAGACCTGTGAACTGTACGAATCGCTGATGTAGCACGGACGGGAACCACTCCTGCCGGCTCCCATACCCCCTAAATAGCACAATGTCCGCCGGATCTCCGACGGACACAGGTGCGCTTGAGTGAGCTTACGCCTCTACGTTGGAAAGGGCGCTGCCAAGTTCAGCAGCTTCATCCGGGGTCAGCTCAACTACGAGACGGCCACCTCCCTGTAGAGGAACTCGCATAATAACCATGCGACCTTCCTTAACAGCTTCCATAGGTCCATCTCCGGTGCGGGGTTTCATTGCCGCCATACCGCGCTACCTCCTGTTTCTTTATGTGTGACAAATCCCATTATCCCTCATTTATGCCATGTTCGCCAATGGTTGGTGGCAGTTTTGAGCTCAAGGGATAAACGGATATGCCTTCTCTAGCTGCATAATCGGCGGCAATTTGGGCGAGAGCCCAGTCCACCTCCTGGCGGTTGTAGCCACGCCGTTCGGTGTGGAACCGCAGCCCTTCAACATCTTCTGCTTTAATTTCACGGGCCGGCAAAAAAGTTTCGGCGGTCGGAGGAAGTTCTGGCAAACTGCGCTCTTTGGGTAAGAATCCCCAGTTGGTGAGGAGAAATACGAGAACCGCAGCGACTACGGCCACAACAATACAAATCGCTACCCATACACCGGTTGACATTAGTGACGCTCTTTCTCCACCTCGACCTCACTCCACAACTGCCGGTATTCCGGAATCGTGACAAGTGGTGGTCGGTCAAACACTTCTGCTTCTGATTCTTTCAAAATATAGTGCGAATAGCTGCCGTCAGCGTCGCCTAAAGAATCGAATTGCACCAAAGGAGCATCTGCTGGCGTAACGTTGGCGCGGCGCAGCACCGTGTCGGACACCTCCCGAGCCATTTGCCCCAGATCCGACAGTGGCCGGTTCCGGTGCTGGCGAACACCCAGGTTCACCTGACAGATACGTTCCGCGCCCCACCACCGCACAATATCCATAACCAGGCCGATTTCAACCCCGTAGCCGGATGCGAACGGTAGCCGTTCCGCTATTTTCCTGCGGATCGCGTACTCGCCTCCCAACGGCTGCACCAGGAAACTTGCCTCTGGGCAGAAAGAAGCCAACAGGGGTCGTCCCACGAGCTCCGTCACGCGCCCTCCACCGGATGGGGAGTCTTTTAAAGGTCTCCGATAGAAACCCTTCACCAGGTCTATGTCGGGGTTGAGAAGGAGCGGGGCAATAGTATTGGGGACAAACATACTGTCCGGGTTCTTCAGATCCCCATCCATGAACATCACAATGTCGCCCCGGGACGCCATCATGCCGCGCCACAGAGACTCCCCTTTGCCGATGCACACAGGAATATCCGGAAGGATGGCATCCAACTGGAACACTGTTGCCCCCGCAGCCTCCGCTACGCGGGCAGTGTCGTCGGTGGAGTGTGAGTCCACCACAATAATTTCGTCAATCAAACTGCCCACGTGTGGGTGGATAGAGTCGATGACGGTGCCTATCCGCTGTTGCTCATTGAGGGTAGGAATAACAACGGAGACGGTGTGTCCCTCTTTTGCGCGACGCAGCTCTTCAAGAGTCCAGGTAGGGCGCATGATAGTGTTCTTTTCCCAGAGTTCACGCGTGTTATTCATGGTTCATCCCACCTGTGTTGGTGCTGCTAGTCGGCATCCTCCTCATCGGATGTGCCATTTTTGCGGTCGATCTCCCGATCAACCTGATGTTGGTGTACATCAATGATATGCGCAACAGCCTCTTCCGCGGAGTCGGTGACGAAGATGAGGTCCATATCCTCTGAATTGATCATGCCTTCGCTGACCAAGGTTTCCTGCATCCAGTCCACCAACGGTCCCCAGAACTCGCTTCCGAAGAGGACAATCGGGAATTTCCAAATTTTCTCGGTCTGCACCAAGGTGAGCGCTTCATAGAGCTCGTCGAGGGTACCGAAGCCACCAGGCATACACACGAATGCCTGCGAATACTTCACAAACATGGTTTTGCGGACGAAGAAGTAGCGGAAGTTCATTCCGAGGTCTACCCATTGGTTGAGGACTTGCTCATAGGGCAACTCAATACCGAGGCCCACTGAGAAGCCATCTGCTTCCACAGCACCACGGTTAGCACCTTCCATCTCGCCGGGGCCACCGCCGGTCACGACGGCGTAGCCAGAAAGGGTCAGTTGTTTGCCCATCTCACGAGCAGCTTCATACCACTTGCTTCCCGGTTTGGTGCGGGCAGAGCCAAACACGCTGACGGCTGGTGGCATCTTTGCAAGTGCACCAAACCCGTCAACAAACTCGGATTGGATCCGCATGACTCGCCACGGATCGGTGTGGAGCCAGTCCACATCCGGTTGTGGCTGGAGCAGGCGGCTGTCCGTAGTGGATCCGCCACGCTGAACTTGGTGGCGTCGCGCCAAAACTGGGCCACGCATGTATGAGGCAGCTGAATGGTCTAATGCCTCACTGTTAGATTTTTGAACTTTCATAGGTTCTCCTTGAAATGAGCTGCGGGAATGCAGCTCGGCAAAATTAGAAACAATATTGTTTGGATAGTCCCTCCCCCAAGGGACGAACGGCCCCCCCAAAAACGTGAGAGTCGCTTGTCAGGTTGAGATAAGGCCGATTTCACAGTCCTCAGTTTACGTCTATCTCCTAGATATCTCGTATTCGCCAAGGTTAAGGCTAGGTGAAAGCTTTGTACAAAAAGTGTTCTACGCCACATATTTCTATTATTTCGGTACCCTAAAACCATGACGAAATATGGCGCATCTGCCCGTGGCATTGCCACAATTACTGAAGATGGTACCGTTCTCGACACCTGGTTCGCCGATCCCGTCGCACAGGAATCCCAATCCGGTGGATCCTATACCCACAAACTCACTCCCGACGATCTCAATTCCAGCTGGGAAGATCTGATCGGACTGGATAGCGTCCGGGAAGTAGAAAAAGTTCCTGTTGAAACCGTTATCGGTGACCTTGATCAACCCCCCGTAGATACCTACGACGCCTATCTGCGTCTGCATCTACTATCGCACCGGATAGTAAAACCCAACACCATCAACCTTAACAATCTCACCCAAATTATGCCCAAGGTGGTTTGGACAAACTACGGTGCTTGCCCCATAAACAACTTCGAAAAAATTCGTATGAAGCTGCGCATTCGCGGCCCCGTCATCATCCACAGCATCGATCACATTCCCCAGATGCTCGACTTTGTGATGCCCTCCGGAGTCCGTATTGCTGATCCCGCAGGCGTCCGCCTCGGTGCTTACCTAGCTGAAGGAACCACCGTCACAGCATCTGGTTTCGTCGACTACAACGCCGGTACGCTGGGAGTATCCAGTGTCGAAGGCCGTATCTCCCAAGGCGTCACCGTGGGTGACAACTCCGATATTGGTGGCGGCGCTAGCGTAATGGGGCCACACGCGGGAGCCGAAGGGGTTCCCGTAAAAATTGGGGAACGCTGCCTCCTGGGCGCTAATTCGGGGCTCGGCATTCCCCTCGGAAACGACTGCGTCGTAGAAGCCGGCCTCTACATCACTCCGGGCACCAAAATACTCAATCTCCTAAACGACGAACCAAGCACCATCCACGCGGTCGAGTTGGGTGGCCGGGACAATATTCTGTTTCGACGAAATTCCATAACAGGGGCGGTAGAAGCAGTTCCTTATGGCAAAGTGGATAACAAGCTAAATTAGAAACTGTCTGTGCTTACCTAATCGCCACTGAATGGAACTACTCTATGTCCTCTGATCCGATCCCGGTATCTGCCTCTGCAGAAGAAAAGAAGTCTGGTATCAAGCTAGGTAGCGGATTAAAAGTCCGTCACCTCACCATGATGGGCCTCGGTTCAGCAATTGGAGCCGGACTTTTCCTCGGCACCGGACAGGCGATTCAGGCCGCCGGACCTGCAGTCCTGCTGTCTTACCTGATGGCCGGCACTATCGTCGTGCTCGTCATGCAAATGCTGGGCGAACTAAGCGCCGCACGACCCGCTTCCGGATCATTTTCTGAATACACCGAAATGGCTTTCGGCCGTACCAGTGGTTTCGTGATGGGCTGGCTTTATTGGTTCATGCTCATCCTTGTACTTGGCGCCGAAATGACTGGCGCTGCAGCGATTATGGGCAAGTGGTTCGGAGTAGCTCCCTGGATTCCTGGCCTTGTCTGCATGATCTTCTTCACCATTGTGAACTTGGCGCAAGTGCAGGGCTTCGGAGAATTCGAATTCTGGTTTGCCGCCATCAAAGTAGTGGTCATCATTCTCTTTTTGGGTCTGGGCGCACTACTCATCTTTGGTCTGCTTCCCGGGTCTGAGCCAGTTGGTTTCAGCAACTTCCTGGGCCGCGGCGGCTTCATGCCCAAAGGATGGAGCGGTGTTGCGGCTGGCCTCCTGGCAGTAGCTTTCGCCTTCGGCGGAATCGAAATCGTCACCATCGCAGCGGCAGAATCAGAACGCCCCGCACAGTCCGTGTCCAAAGCTGTGCGCTCAGTAATTTTCCGCATCTTCATCTTCTACATTGGCTCTGTTCTCGTCATTACTTTCCTGCTCCCCTGGGATAGTTTGCACGGCGCCAGTGACGCCTCCGAAAGCCCCTTTACGAAAGTCCTGGAACAAGCCAATCTGACGGGCGCTCCGCTCTTCATGGAAATTGTGATTGTGCTGTCCCTACTTTCCGCCTTCAACGCACAGATCTATTCCAGCTCCCGGATGATGTATTCGCTGGCCAAACGAGGCCACGGTCCGCAATTCTTGACCAAACTTTCGGTCAACAAGGTGCCACGTCGGACACTCCTTATCTCGGTCTTCTTTGGCTTTGTTGCAGTCGGACTTAACTACCTGGAACTGCCTGGATTTTTGGTATTCCTCTTGAACTCAGTGGGAGCAATTCTGCTGGTGGTCTGGGGCTCTATTGCTGCATCGCAGATTAAACTCCGTCCCCAGCTGGAGAAAGAAGGTCCACTGACCGTCAAGATGTGGCTCTACCCCTACCTCAGTTGGGCAGCCATCATCATGCTGATTGCACTTACCGTCCTCATGCTTACTGATCCGACGGCACGCATGCAGGTGTTGGGTACGCTCGCAGTGGTTGTCATTCTGACCCTGCTCGGCCTCATTAATAAAGCATGGCGGAAGAAACACCCGGTGACGGGCAGTACGGTTGTGAAAACAGAAGAGACTACCGACTAACCAACTAGCGGGAAACCAACCAGCGGGGAACTCCCCAGAAGTGTGAGCTACCCAGAAAAAGTGACCTAGTCTTGGTTTTGGGGCGGCAAGTTCGCCACGAGTGGCACGTCGTAGCCAGTCGCACCCACGCTGGCAGCACCACCCGGAGAACCAAGTTCATCGAAGAAATCAACATTGGCGTCAGTGAAAGCTGACCATTCTTCCGGCACGTCGTCCTCGTAGAAAATGGCTTCCTCTGGGCAAGCAGGTTCGCAAGCGCCGCAGTCTACGCACTCGTCGGGGTGAATATACAGCATGCGTTCACCCTCGTAGATGCAGTCCACCGGACATTCATCAACACAACTCCGGTCGAGTACATCGACACATGGTTGAGCAATTACATACGTCACGATGCTGTCCTTTCAGATCCTTTTTCGACGAGTGTGCGGCGTTTTGTTGGTTGCACTCTCATTAGTGTAGTCCGGTTTAGTTTTTAGTGAGAATTTCGGATGAGCCGAAACTCCTCAGTGTGTAGAAGCGGCTGAGCAATATTATTCGATAGCGCGAAAGACACTGGGCCATCCTCGGGGACGTGCACAGTGGCCTGGGTAGCATGGGCACGCAACGCCGCCAGCTTACTAAGGTATGCGGGCTCGTCAAGTTCAACAACCGCGGTAGTGTCATCGTCTGCAGTACAAAATAGTTCAGCAGTTGACGGCAGCTTCCATGCTTCGGGAATATGGTCGGCTATAGCATCCAAACCGGCAGCCAAACGGCGCTCACTTTGCATAATGCAATAAACGCGCGGAGTGTCCCAGGCTGGAGCTATCTGCAGCGAACTACCTTCTTCAATATGAGAAGACAGTGCTACCCCACTGCTCCCGATCACATCGTCATTTGGGTCTGCATGGTCTGCGGCTAACTCGACTGCTCGCACCCCACATTTATGGGCTTTCACATGGTCGGGGTGCCCATAGGTGCCACCCTCGTCGTATACCAGCACTGCGTGGGGTCGGATTCTTCTGATCCAGCAAGCCATCTGCTCTGCGACAGTCTCTGCATCTGCTTTCAAAAAGGCACGCGGATGTTCATTGGCAGCAGTTCCCAGCATGCCGGAGTCGCGGTAGCAGCCCGCACCTCCCAGAAACTGGGGCTCCCCCGCACCTAGTGCTGCCAAGGCGTTGGTGAGTTCGTGGATCCGATACCCACCTAGTTGGTCTGCTCCCCCATCTGCCGCCACCAACTTGGCGTATTTGTCACCAATGACCTCCCCCTCTTCGCCAAGTGTGCAGGTCAGCACCGAAACGTCGGCCCCGCCCTGCGCATAGAAGGCTAAGGTGCCGCCAGTGTAGAGCGTCTCGTCGTCGGGGTGGGCATGGATCGCCAATATACGGAGTGGTTCAGACGTCACTCTTTAGTCTCTTCTTCGGGTAGTTTGAGCATCTCATCTGTACGCCAGTCTGCAACATTGAAAAAGATGCCGGTTTTGAGTGTTCCCAAAAATTCGGGGATGGGGTTGACGATGGAGTTGCTGCGGGCTTCCAGGAGAGTTTCTTGCCACAGTGGCAACACCACCCCTAGGGACCACAGCATGTTCTCAATCTCTTGCAGGTAAGGCCGTGCCACCTGCATTTGTTCACCAAAGTCGACGATGGGGTCGGTAGCTTCCCGCATATCGTCCAACACCTTGCTGAGGTTTGTGTCGCAGATACCTGAGACGTTGGGGCCCCGAGACCCCTCCCCCACGCCCTCGGTGCGCGGTTTGTCAGCTGCTGTGCCATCATCTGAGGTCGCTAAACTCTTGAGCTCACTTTGTAGAGTTTCAACAGTTTTACCGGTGTCGGGGTCCACCCCATCATTCTTTTCCGCCAGCCGAATAGCACTTTCGACTTGTTTTCGGAGCTTCTCATTACCAGCAGCGGATGATCCCCGGCTATCCACAGTTGGGGTGTCCAGGAAGGACGGCTTGGGCCGTTGCGCATGCCCAGCTTCACATTTGAAACGGGAGGCTATTCCTGCCACGGGAGAGACATCCGTGACGTGCCACGCCACCACCATATCTACGCGTCCCTCTGGCAGCAGCCCACCGTAAAGGTCCTTGTGGCGAGCTGTTTGTACAATTGCCGGCAGTCCTTCTTGGGTAAGTTGGTCGGCAATGGTGGAGGCTGCCACCATGGCGGCAAGATCCCCGCGCACTACCCCGATGACAAGTGCCCGATTCTGCCCGGAAACAGTTTTGATGCGGTCATCGCTTTGCAGCCAGCCAGAGTTTTGCACTATCTCGCGAGCGTCCGCCCGGGCTAATTGGCCGTCGCTTTTCACCGGGATCTGATCGCTCAGCTGCGGAGACACAGTAATGTGCCGTGGTACCGATATTGCTGGCACGTCGCCACTACCCACACTGCTGAGTCGGTTGGCGGCAAGCTGTGCCACCAGCGGAACGTTGATGAGGCTAAGAAGCGCCCGGGTGAGTTCTGGTTTCCCTCCCACCATGGAGGAGGCTTGGTTCACGACCAGGCTGAGCTGCCGGGGCCGCCACACATAGTGCGCACTAATCTTGGGCACTGCGTTAAGTCGCGTCGCTGCGAGGGAGTCTCCCCGGATATAGCCTGCCTGTACTGAATCGGAGCGCAGCGCCTCCGCAATCTGGTCGGAGGTGGATTGCCGTTGGATGCGGATAGCATCGGTGGCCATACGGCTGCCCACCACATATTTGTCGTTGGGCATCAATGTAATGACACCACGGTCTAAATCTGCTGACCGAACCGTTGCCGGGCCTGCCGAATACGGGATTCCGGAATCCAGCTGGCTCAAACCATCAATGTCGTTTAGGAACTGGGAGGGCAAAATATTTTGGAAAAGGCCCCGCCACTGAGCATAGGGGCGTTTAAAAGTAACTACTGCGGTTTTGCCCCCAGCACGGCTTTCAATATCGGTGATGAGGTCATAGCCCGTATTTGCAGCAATTCCAGGCGCCCGCATCATCACTTTCCAGAGATATCTAAAATCTCTGGCTTCCACGGGTACCGGTGGGCTGCCACCCCACTGGGCGGCAGGGTTAATACGGTAAGTCACTTGGAAAGGTTTCTGGCTGGTGACTTCGGCAGATTTCATAAGTGTTTCATTCAACTGCCATTGAGTGGAGTCGTAGCCGGCCAGCGATGTGGGGTCTTTGGTGGCGGGCGGGTTGAACACACTGGGTAGTGTGAGGTTTGCCAAAATGTCTGTCGTCATGGTGCGGTCGCTGGGTTTGTGGGGATTCATTCCCACGCCCATTTGATCCGTCACCAACCCCAATACGGCATTGCCGTAGGTAGGTTCACGGCGCATTTCGTTGACTTGTGCATTAGGTGCCTTGGCCATGCAGCCGGTCAAGAGAATTATGGCACCGAGCGCTAATGCTCCTTTAACAGCTCGCCGTCGCATTCCCTCTCCTATGTGTAGTTAGCCTCTAGTCTACTAATGCATGTGCTTCAAATGCCCGCGCGCACGGCCACGAGCTGCCGCAGAGAGCAGGACTTTCCGCACTCGAATAGCTTCAGGTGCTACTTCCACGCACTCATCGTTGGAACAGAACTCCATTGCCTCTTCCAAAGTAAGCGTACGTGCTTTTTGGAGAACTTCCGTCGTATCGGCCGAAGCTGCCCGCATATTCGTGAGTTTTTTCTCTTTAGTGATGTTGACATCCATGTCTTCCGGACGCGGATTCTCACCCACCACGACACCCTCATAAACTTCATCGCCGGGCGTGACGAAAAATTCGCCCCGGTCCGCAAGTTGCAGCAAAGCATAGGCGGTGACGTTGCCGGTACGGTCCGCTACCAGTGAGCCCGAGTTGCGGCCACGAATATCGCCGGCCCACGGTTTGTATCCGGCAGAAACAGAGTTGGCGATCCCAGTACCTCGAGTTTCGGTGAGGAAAATGGTGCGGAACCCGATGAGGCCACGGGCGGGAATGGTGTATTCCATCCGCACCCACCCGGTGCCGTGGTTGCTCATCTTGTCGAGCTGGCCTTTGCGGGCAGCCATGAGTTGGGTCACCGCCCCCAGGTGTTCTTCGGGGACGTCAATGGTGGTGTTTTCGTAGGGTTCGTGCACTTTGCCGTCAATTTTCTTGGTGACGACGTTGGGTTTTCCGACGGTAAGTTCGAAACCTTCCCGGCGCATAGTTTCTACCAATACGGACAGCGCCATTTCGCCACGTCCCTGCACTTCCCAGGAGTCGGGCAGCTCGGTGGGAAGTACCCGCAGCGAAACGTTACCCACGAGTTCCCTGTCAAGACGGTCCTTCACCAGGCGTGCCGTCAGTTTGGTGCCACCGTTGCGGCCGGCCATAGGTGACGTGTTGACGCCAATGGTCATAGAGATTGCTGGTTCATCAACGTGAATGGTGGGGAGTGCCACCGGGTTGTCCGGGGCAGCGAGGGTGTCCCCAATCATCAGGTCGGGAATACCTGCGATGGCGACAATATCTCCAGCGACCGCATATTCTGCCGGTTTCCGCTCCACCCCGAAGGTTTTCAGCAGTTCGGTGATTTTTACCTGCTGGACTTTTTGTTCCCCGTCGTCACCCTGGTGAATCCAGGCCACCTGCTGGCCTTTCCGAAGGGTGCCGTGGTGGATACGTACCAGACCAATACGACCCAGGAAGCTGGACGCATCCAGGTTGGTGACGTGCGCCTGCAGTGGTGCGTCCACGTCGCCGGTCGGCTCCGGAATGATTTTGGTAATGAGATCGAAGAGACACTCCAGGTTGTCGGAGTCCGGCAGTTCCCCATTTGGGGGCATGTCGAGGGAGGCGACGCCAGCTCGGCCGGAGGCATAAACAATGGGTGTGTCCAGAATGGCTTCCGCCGCCGCGATGGCTTCTTCACTGGACAGCTCTGACGCAAGATCCAAAAGCAGGTCTTGGCATTCTTCGACCACTTCCGGAATGCGAGCATCGGGGCGGTCAGTCTTATTGACCACGATTATCACTGGTAAGCAAGCTTCCAGTGCTTTGCGCAGCACGAAGCGAGTCTGCGGAAGGGGCCCTTCGGAGGCATCCACCAGCAGGATAACGCCGTCCACCATGCTGAGCCCGCGCTCCACTTCGCCACCAAAATCGGCGTGGCCGGGAGTATCAATAATATTAAGGACCAGATCTCCGCCGTTTTTGGCCTGTCCAGGTCGGTGCACTGCAGTGTTTTTGGCGAGGATGGTTATGCCTTTTTCACGTTCCAGGTCCCCGGAGTCCATAACGCGCTCAGCCACATTGTGATGTTCCGAGAATGCTCCGGACTGTTGCAGCAATGCGTCCACCAGAGTGGTTTTGCCATGATCAACGTGGGCGATAATGGCGACGTTACGAAATTCGTGGGTCTGCGGCAAAGTTTCTCCTCTAGTTTTCAGGCAACTAACGGAGCAAACTTTACACCTACCTGCCGTGATTCCTCCAGTTAGCGGACTATTTTCGTCTGGTGCAAAAATTCTTTACAGTGGAAGAGGTGTGAGAGCACTTCCCACGTCGTCAACGAGTAAGGAGTCGCCCTCGTGAGCACTAACGCCTGGACTATTGCTGCCCTGGTGCTGTACTTCGCGGCCATGATTTTTATTGGCTTCTACGCCTATAAACGCACCACCAGCCATGCAGGCTACATGCTGGCTGACCGCCAACTGCATCCCTTTACCGCCGCTCTTTCAGCGGGCGCGTCCGACATGTCGGGCTGGCTGCTGATGGGCTTGCCCGGCGCCATCTACGTCACCGGCCTGGCAGAAGGCTGGATCGCAGTGGGGTTGACGGTGGGTGCCTGGCTGAATTGGAAGTTTGTGGCGCCACGGCTGCGCAGCTACACGAAGGTTGCGAACGATTCCATCACCATCCCCACATTTTTTGAAAACCGGCTGCACGATAAGAAACACATTCTGAGGATTGCGTCCGGGTTAGTGATTCTCTTCTTTTTTACCTTCTATGTGTCTTCTGGAATGGTCGCGGGCGGCACGTTCTTCCAGGCGACTTTCGGCACTAGCTATTTGACGGGGATGCTCATCGTTTCCGGCATTGTAGTGCTGTACACTCTGGTGGGTGGCTTTTTAGCGGTGTCCTACACGGATGTTGTGCAGGGCATCATGATGATGCTTGCACTGGGGGCAGTCACGATCGATGGTATCCGGGCGCTGGGTGGCGTGGAGAATACCGTGGATCTGATAAACCAGGTGAACCCGGATCAGTTCAATATGGTGACGGGTGTTTCTGCGCTAGCCATTATTTCTGCGTTGGGCTGGGGCTTGGGCTACGTGGGGCAGCCCCATATTATTGTTCGTTTCATGGCGATCCGTTCCCCCAAAGAGGCCACTTATGGTCGCCGTGTCGGCATTAGTTGGATGGCACTTTCGGTGTTGGGTGCTATTGGAACCGGCTTGGTGGGTGTCGCCTATCTGCACAAAAATGGCGTCGAATTGACTGGCTCTAAGCAGGCTGCGGAAACCGTTTTCTTGGTGATGGGGCAGATGCTTTTCCACCCCTTTGTTGCTGGTTTGGTGCTGGCCGCAGTGTTGGCCGCCATTATGTCGACTGTCTCCTCCCAGTTGTTGGTTACTTCTTCTGCTTTGGTGGAGGACCTTTATCGCGGTGTTTTTAAGAAGGATGTGAGCCAGCGGAAGCTAGTGCTGATGTCGCGGTTTGCGGTGTTGACGGTAGCTATTGTGGCGGCGTTGCTCGCGATCCCACGTTACGACACTATTTTGGCGTTGGTGGCCTTCGCGTGGGCGGGGTTTGGTGCTTCCTTCGGCCCCGTAGTGTTGCTGTCGCTTTACTGGAAGCGGCTGACGGCACCCGGCGCGGCTGCTGGTGTGCTGACAGGTGCGATTGTGGTAGCTATTTGGGGATTCGTTCCGGCATTGTCCAATAGCCTCTACGAAATCATTCCGGGGTTCTTCGCCAACTTAGTGGTGGCTATTGTGGTGAGCTTGTTGACCCCACAGAGCGATTCTCAACAGGAGCAGATAGCGGAAGAGTTTGACGCTGCAGTAGCCGGATCTAAGGACTCGGCCGAAGAGGTCTAAGGTCTTCGAGTTTCCGGTTTTCCCTTCTGTGGTTTTCTTTTAGCTTTCAGTGAAGAAGGGTTTACAACTGGCTCACTTCCGCACACAATATAAGTAAGGCTTACCTAACTTAATTTGTGTAATTGGAGTGAACTACATGCCAGTAGAGCCAGAATACCGCATCGAACACGACACTATGGGGGAAGTAAAAGTTCCCAAAAATGCTCTCTACGCTGCGCAAACACAACGTGCTGTAGAGAACTTCCCTATTAGCGGCCGTACCCTCACCGACAACCACATTGCAGCTCTGGGGCAGATCAAACGTGCCGCTGCCATCGCGAACTGTGAACTGGGGGTAATTGACGAGGCTAACCGGGACGCCATTGTCACTGCTGCCGAAGAGGTTATCGCTGGCAAACACAACGACCAGTTCCCTATCGACATTTTCCAGACCGGCTCCGGCACCTCGTCCAACATGAACACCAATGAGGTCATTGCGACACTCTCCACCCGCAACAAAAAGAAGGCGTGGGAAGAGGCAGGTAAGGATCCAGATGATTTCCAGCCTGTGCACCCCAATGACCACGTCAACGCCTCCCAATCCTCCAACGACGTTTTCCCGTCCAGCATCCACATTGCAGCAGTGGAGGCCGTCACCACCTCTCTGCTTCCCAAACTCGACAAACTGGCGGTATCGCTCGAGAAGAAAGCGGAAGAATTCAAGGATGTAGTGAAGGCTGGCCGCACCCACCTCATGGATGCGACCCCCATTATGCTGGGGCAAGAATTTTCCGGATATGCCCAACAGATCCGCAACGGAATTGACCGCGTGAATGCCGCGTTCCCACGGCTGTGCGAACTTCCGCTTGGTGGCACCGCTGTTGGTACCGGTATCAACACGCCTACGGGTTTTTCGCAGCGCGTCATCGAACTTATTGCCGAGCACACCCAGCTGCCACTCAAGGAAGCGCCCAACCATTTTGAGGCGCAGGCTGCGCAGGATTCACTCGTTGAAATGTCGGGAATGCTGCGCACCATTGCGGTCAGTGAAGTGAAGATCGCCAACGATTTGCGCTGGATGGGATCTGGACCGCGCGCCGGAATTGGGGAGATTGCACTTCCCGATTTGCAGCCCGGTTCGTCCATCATGCCCGGCAAAGTGAATCCGGTAGTGCCGGAAGCAACTGTGCAGGTAGCAGCACAAGTTATTGGTAACGATGCAGCTATCTCTTTCGCTGGCGCCCAAGGCAACTTCGATTTGCTGGTCATGCTGCCCGTCATGGCCATTAACCTGCTTGAATCCATCACCATTCTGGGCAACGTCTCCGAAATCCTGGCAGATCGCACCATCGACGGTATTACTGCCAATGTGGAGCGCTGCCTCGAATTGGCGGAGTCCAGCCCGTCCGTCGTCACCCCCTTGAACCGCTACATCGGCTACGAGGATGCTGCGAAAGTCGCTAAACATTCGGTGAAAGAAAACATCACCATTCGGGAAGCTGTCCACGATTTGGGCTATGTGGAACGCGGCGACATTAGCGAAA
Organism: Mycobacteriales bacterium; assembly: GCA_012842085.1. Taxonomy (GTDB): domain Bacteria; phylum Actinomycetota; class Actinomycetes; order Mycobacteriales; family Mycobacteriaceae; genus Lawsonella. Next base: position 151,821 of record DUTM01000005.1, read on the forward strand.
CAGACCTCGATGAAGCACTCAATGTTGCCGACATGACGCACCCGCAGGAGAGTTAAGCCGGCAATTGCTTGCTGTTAGGAAAGTAATCTTCACCACGTTTTCATAAATAGAGTTGTCGTAGCTGCAGGTAAACCGCAGCTACGACACTCTTTTGCGGAATTACTTAGGGTCGCCTTACAAGCTAAAAAGGGTACCTGCCTTTAGGCTGGTAGATGAACTATTAAACTGCCCCGAACAGGATTGATGATGCCCGAATTCTTCTACGAAGATATGCTGCCCCTCCAGTCCGACCCCACCGAATACCGACTTCTTACCAAAGACGGGGTGGAGACGGTGGAAGGCCCAGACGGAAAAACCTTCCTTAAAGTTAGCGACGAAGCCCTCACCCTGCTGTCAGAGACCGCAATGCACGACATTGCCCACTACCTGCGCAGCAGCCACCTGGCTCAACTTCGCAAAATCTACGACGACCCGGAAGCCAGCGACAACGACAAATTCGTTGCCTACAACCTGCTACAGAACGCCGTCATTTCTGCCCAGGGAACCCTCCCGATGTGTCAGGACACTGGCACCGGCATTATCAAGGGCGAGCGTGGACAGTACGTGCTAACCGAAGGCACCGACGAGCGTGCCCTCTCCCGCGGTGTCTACAACGCCTACACCCAGGGCAATCTCCGGTACTCTCAGAACGCTCCGCTGAGCATGTACGAAGAGACCAACACCGGCTGCAACCTGCCGGCGCAGATCGAACTCTACGCCGACACTAAGCCCGAATCAGACAACAGCTACAGTTTCCTCTTCATGGCGAAAGGTGGTGGCTCCGCTAACAAGAGCTACCTCTTCCAAGAAACCAAAGCGCTGCTCAACCCCGACTCCATGATGCACTTCCTGGAGGAGAAGATCCGCAGCCTGGGAACCGCCGCATGCCCGCCCTACCACCTGGGCATTGTTGTTGGTGGTACTTCTGCGGAGTACGCACTGAAGACAGCCAAATACGCCACTGCACGTTACCTCGACACTCTTCCGGCCGAAGGCAGCGAAACCGGCCGCGGCTTCCGTGACCTGAAGATGGAGGAAGAGGTCCTCGACATGACCCGCAAGATGGGCATTGGTGCCCAGTTCGGCGGCAAGTACTTCTGCCACGATGTGCGTGTCATCCGTCTCCCCCGCCACGGTGCTTCCCTGCCGGTCGCCATTGCAGTCTCCTGCTCCGCTGACCGCCAGGCCAAGGCGAAGATCACCCCAGAAGGTGTCTTCCTGGAGAAGCTGGAAACCGATCCTGGCAAGTACCTGCCGGAGTTGAGCGATGCGGATATTGACCACGAGGGTGGCGACGATACTGCCGTCAAGGTTGATCTCTCCCAGCCGATGGATGAGATCCTCGCAACCTTGAGCAAGCATCCCGTCAAGACTCGTGTCTCCATGACCGGCACCATGATCGTGGCTCGCGACATTGCACACGCCAAGATTAAGGAACGCATTGATGCGGGCGAGGAGATGCCCGAATACATGAAGAACCACCCGGTCTACTACGCCGGCCCCGCCAAGACTCCGGAAGGCATGGCCTCCGGTTCCTTCGGGCCGACCACTGCTGGCCGCATGGACCCCTACGTTGGCCCCTTCCAGGCTAAAGGCGGTTCCATGGTAATGGTGGCGAAGGGCAACCGCTCCAAGCAGGTTACCGACGCTTGTGAAAAATACGGTGGCTTCTACCTGGGCTCCATTGGTGGCCCGGCGGCAGTCCTCGCCAAGGATTGCATCAAGAAGGTGGAGGTGCTCGAGTACCCCGAGCTGGGTATGGAAGCTGTCTGGAAGATTGAGGTGGAGGACTTCCCTGCGTTCATTGTCGTGGACGACAAGGGCAACGACTTCTTCGCCGACACCCAGAAATGCACCCTCACCATTGGCAAGCGCCCGGGACTGTAAAACAGTTGCGGTAGCTACAATTAACGCCTAAAAGTAGCGGACGTTGAGATTCTTCAACGTCCGCTACTTTCTATTTGTGGTTCTTTATTCTTCGCGCACCAGCGCTCTGAACAGGCGCTAATACACCGTGAGCCCATGCCGACGGAAGCGCTCGCGAGTGTCTTCCAGGAGTTCCTTGGAGGGCGGTTCAATGTCGCCAAGTTGATAGTCGCGCCCTAACTCGCGCCACTTGTCGGCACCCATGTTGTGGAAGGGCAGCACTTCGACACGCTCCACATTGGGCCACTGCGCCACTAGCTCCGCTATAGCCTCCACATTCTCTGGGGCGTCGGTAAGCCCCGGCACGAGCACGAAACGCACCCACACGGGTTTCCCGGCTGCTGCCAGGCGGTTGCCGAAGTCTATGGTGGGCTGGAGTTCGCGGCTGGTGACGGTGCGGTAGGTGTCCGGCAGTCCGCTTTTAATATCCAAGAGGACCAGGTCAATGTCTGCAAGCATGTCGTCGTCGCAGCGCCTGCCTAGGTAACCGGAGGTGTCGATGCAGGTGTGCACGCCGAGTTCTTTGGCACCGCGGAGGATGCGGCGGGCGAATTCGGATTGGAAGAGCGGCTCCCCACCTGAGAGGGTGAGCCCTCCCCCAGTGGCGGCGAAGACGGTGCGGTAGCGGGCGACGCGCTCCAGCACGTCATCTACGGTTTGGAATTGGCCGTCCCGAATTTTGAAGGTGTCGGGATTGTGGCAGTACTGGCAGCGCAGTGGGCACCCGTTGAGGAAGACTGTGAGGCGGGTGCCGGGGCCGTCAACTGCGGTAACAAGTTCCCAGGAGTGCACGGAGCCGATTTTTCCGGCGCGTCGGTCTGCTAACTGTTTGCGCTGTTCGGCGGTCAGATCAGCGGCAGATGCGGGGTCATTGGCGGAGAACGGTAGCGCAGTGCCGATACCAGCTGCGGTGCCACGTTGGCGTTGGACCCCTTCTTGCCGGGGAACGGAGACAGCACCAGAAACGCCGTCCGCCACCTGCGGTTGGTGGGGACGGCGCTCTGGGGTAGTCATGGGTTCTATCCTAGTGGAGCCACCAGGAAGCGCTTTTAGACGCTCTGGTGGAAGGTGCGGCTAATAACGTCCAACTGCTGTTCGCGGGTGAGGCGAACGAAGTTGACAGCATAGCCGGAAACACGGATGGTGAGCTGCGGGTACTTCTCCGGGTGCTCCATGGCGTCTTCCAGCGTCTCCTTGTTGAGCACGTTAATGTTCACGTGGTAACCGTCGGAGAGGTTGTAGGCGTCCAGGAGGCCCACCAGGTTGGTGACCTGCTCATCCTTGGTGCGTCCCAATCCGGAGGGCACGACGGTGTTGGTGAGCGAGATTCCGTCTTGTGCTTCCTCGAAGGGGAGCTTGGCGACGGACAGCGCGGAGGCCAACATTCCGTGAGTGTCGCGGCCGTTCATGGGGTTGGCGCCGGGGGCGAACGGTGCGCCTTTGCGGCGTCCATCCGGGGTGTTTCCGGTGTGCTTGCCGTACACCACGTTGGAGGTGATGGTGAGCACGGACTGGGTGTGGATGGAGTCGCGGTAGGTGGGGTGCTGGCGAATCATGTCCATGAAGGTTTCCACAATCATGGAGGCGATTTCGTCGACACGGTCGTCGTCGTTGCCGAAGCAGGGGAAGTCTCCCTCAACCTCGTAGTCGACGGCGAGTCCGGACTCGTCCCGCACTGGGCGCACCTTCGCGTATTTGATGGCAGCCAGGGAGTCTGCAGCCACGGAGAGTCCCGCAATGCCACAGGCCATGGTGCGCTTCACGAAGGAGTCGTGGAGAGCCATCTCAATACGCTCGTAGGCGTACTTGTCGTGCATGTAGTGGATGCAGTTGAGGGCTTCCACATAGGTGCGCGCCAACCAGGACAGGAAGTTCTGGTAGGCTCCCCAGGTTTTGTCAAAGTCGAGGACTTCCTCATCGAGGGGTGCGTACTCGGGTCCCACCTGCTCCCCGGTAATCTCATCCCGACCACCGTTAATGGCGTAGAGGAGGGCTTTGGCGACGTTGACGCGTGCACCGAAGAACTGCATCTGTTTGCCCACTGCCATGGGGGAAACACAGCACGCAATAGCGCCGTCATCGCCACAGTTGTTGCGAATAAGTTCGTCCGACTCGTACTGGATGGCGGAAGTGTCGATGGATACCTGGGCACAGAAGCGCTTGAATCCTTCGGGCAGGTCGTGCGACCAGAGCACGGTGAGGTTGGGTTCCGGGGCAGGCCCAATGTTGTAGAGGGTCTGCAGGTAGCGGAAGGAGTTTTTGGTGACGAGGGAGCGGCCGTCCTCACCCACCCCGCCGATGGATTCGGTAACCCACGTGGGGTCGCCGGAGAAGAGTTCATCGTACTCCGGGGTACGCAGGAAGCGGACGATACGGAGTTTGATGACGAGGTCGTCGATGAGCTCCTGTGCTTCCTCTTCGGTGAGGACACCTTCAGCCAGATCGCGCTCAATGTAGATGTCTAAGAAGGTGGCGTTGCGACCAATGGACATGGCAGCACCGTTTTGTTCTTTGACGGCGGCCAGGTAGGCGAAGTAGAGCCACTGGATGGCTTCCCGAGCGTTGGTGGCCGGGCCGGAAATGTCGTAGCCGTAGGAGGCAGCCATCTCTTTGAGTTCTTGGAGGGCGCGGATCTGCTCGGCTAGCTCCTCGCGATCGCGGATGACGTTCTCGTTAGCCCAATCCATGTCGAGGCCGGAGCGATCGGTTTGCTTAGCCTTGATAAGAGCGTCCACACCGTAGAGCGCAACGCGGCGGTAGTCGCCAATGATGCGGCCACGACCGTAAGCATCGGGAAGGCCAGTAATGATGTGGCTATGGCGAGCAGCGCGCACAGAAGGCGGGTACACGTCGAAGACACCATCGTTGTGGGTCTTACGGTGCTTGGTGAAAACTTCCTTCAGCTGTTCGGAAACCGGGTAACCATAGGTTTTGAGGGACTTCTCAACCATGCGCCAGCCGCCGTTAGGCATGATGGCACGTTTGAGGGGAGCGTCTGTTTGGAGGCCGACAATAAGTTCGTTGTCGCGGTCTATGTAGCCCGGAGCATGGGAAGTGATCGTGGATGGAGTCTCGAAATCCACGTCGTAAACACCTTTGGCACGCTCTTCTGGGAACATCTCCAGAAGTTTCTGCCAAATACCAGTTGTGCGATCGGTGACTCCGGCTAGGAAGGATGCGTCACCGTCGTAGGGGGTGTAGTTGCACTGAATAAAATCACGTACATTGATCTGGTCCGACCAAAGCCCCGTTCTGAAACCACGCCAAGCCGCCTTATTTTCGACAGTTGGTGTGACAACAGTCATAGTCATTTAGTTACCTCGTATTTTCCCTAGAGGTGAGGGTTATCACCTAAAAAAACACTCGCCGAATATGGTCTTTCAGCTTTGTCTTCAGTTTATCGGTTAAGAAACTAAATTCAAACACCTAGTGCTCGCCATTGCTGCAGGTTATAACGGACTTTTTAGATATTTCTACCTACTGAAAAATTCTCTCCACCTAGTAAGATTTACTGCCCGAAAATAACCAAAAACAAAAAATAAGCCTGCCCTAAGTGATTAAAATCACAGGGACTCCGGCGTGTCGCAAAGTCCCTGTGATTCTATGTAGTTTTAGTGATTAATTCGTGAATTATTCCTCAGACTCGTCGGCGGAACCTTCCACCTCGCCTTGCGAGCTGGAGCCTAGGACATGATTAACGGAAATCTTGCGAGGCTTGGCCTCTTCCGCAACCGGAATGGCGAGCTTCAGAACACCGTCTTCGTATTCAGCTGTGATCTTGTCGGTAGCGAGGCCGCGTCCCAGATTCAGCTGGCGGGCAAAGGCGCCGACACGGCGTTCGCGGCTTACCCACTCAACACCTTCGGATTTCTTGGTGCTGCGCTCAGCGCGCACGGTGAGGGTGCGGTCGTCTACATCGATATCAATGCTCTGCGGGTCAACCCCAGGCATCTCAATCTCTGCTACGAAGATGTCCCCCTTCTTGTAGAGGTCCATCGGCAAAGCAGTTGCCTGTGAGGTATTGCCTCCCAGTCCGGTAATAAAACGTTCGAACTCGCGGAACGGATCAAAAGCAGTGGTAGCCATGGTGAAAACCTCCTTTGGCGTCATATTTTCCAATGGCGACGTAATATTTATTGCTTATTTACTGTAGTTGAGTCTATATCGCTCAACCACGACAATTAAGACTATACACATTGATACTGATCGACTCAAGTCTTTATTTTTCGCCCATAGAAAACAAAGAGGCACTACCATTGAAAGTATGAGCGACCAGGATAATCTTCTCGACCAAGCAAAAGATCTAGCTGCCCGAGCCGAACGAGTAGCGGTATTGTCCGGCGCCGGGATCTCCGCAGAATCCGGACTCCCCACCTTCCGCACCTCCCAAAGTGGGCTCTGGGAACAATTCGACCCCGAAACACTTGCAACGCCACAAGCCTGGGAGAAAGACCACCAAATGGTGTGGGCATGGTACTTGTGGCGCAACTCGCTTGTACGGGACGTAGCCCCCAACGAAGCACATAAAGCACTCGGAGACTGGGAAAAATACGCCCACGTCGCCGTCACCACCCAAAATGTGGACGACCTACACGAACGTGGCGGATCCACTGCTGTGCAACACGTACACGGGACACTTTTCAACTTCATCTGTTCCCGCTGCCGCAAGCAATATCCGGAACAAGTGGAATTACCAACCGAAGAGGTACTCCGCGCAGAACCGCCCGCCTGCCCCCATTGCGGCTCCCCTATTCGCCCTGACATTGTGTGGTTTGGCGAACAGCTTCCCAAAGAGCCCTGGAACAACGGCGTAATTGCAGCCCAAACCTGCGACATTTACCTAGTGGTAGGAACTTCAGCAGTCGTACAACCGGCCGCCACCCTCCCCCGTATTGCTCAACAAAGTGGGGCCAAAGTCATCGAAATTAACCCCAAGCGGACACCCGAAAGCTCACTGTGCGATGTGAGCCTCCGCATGTCCGCCACCGAAGCGCTGCCCATACTTCTAGAAGCTCGGGCAGCAACCCGGCTATAGGGATATTAATTAGTCGCTGGCGGGGAGCTATTGCGCGGACAGTCTTAACTGTCTTGCTGCTGGGCTAAAAGATCGCGAATATCCTCCAGCAGTTCCTTCTCGGTGGTTTCATCAGCAGAATCGTCGGCATCCTTATCGCCAGTCTGCTTGTCGATAACCGCATGCAGTTTATTCATAGGCACCACAATGGCGAAGTACACTACTGCCGCCACTAGCAAGAAGTTAATAATGGCAGTGATCACTGCCGCGAAATCCATATAGGTGCTGGAGTTATCAGAAATAATCCGGAAACCTAGCCCAGTTACCTCTGCGCCTCCCATAGCGTTGATTAGTGGCTCGATCAGGTGCTCTGTTAAAGCGGTGACGATCGAGGTAAAAGCGGCACCGATAATGACACCGACAGCCAGCTCAATGACATTCCCACGCAGAATAAAATCTTTAAAGCCCTTCAGCATGAGGAGACCTTCCTGAATGTTTCTTTGGTACTCCTTTAAAACTACTGCATAGGTCGGGCTGGCACAGGAGGTTAAACGTTAAAACGAAACTCCACTACGTCACCGTCTTGCATGACGTAGTCTTTACCCTCCATGCGCACCTTGCCGGCGGCGCGGCACTCCGCCATGGAGCCGTATTCGACTAGATCGTCGTAGGAAACAATCTCGGCTTTAATGAAGCCCTTTTCGAAGTCACTGTGGATGACACCTGCCGCGGTGGGAGCAGTATCTCCCTGGTGGATGGTCCAGGCGCGAACTTCCTTCTCACCAGCGGTGAGGTAGGTTTGCAGTCCTAAGGTTTCGAAACCAGCACGAGCCAGCTGCACGAGCCCGGGCTCATCCTGGCCAATGGACTCCAGCAGCTCCATGCGCTCATCTTCGTCAAGCTCCACCAATTCGGCTTCAGCTTTTGCGTCCAGGAAAATGGCCTCCGCCGGAGCGACCTGTTTGCAGAGTTCATCCTTCTTCGCGTCGTCCGTGAGCACACCTTCGTCAGCGTTAAAGACGTACAGGAAGGGCTTGGTGGTAAGCAGGTGCAACTCGTAGAGAGCCTCACCATCAACTTCATCCGCACGCGAGAAGATGGTGTCGCCATCTTCCAGAATCGCCTGTGCCTTCTCAACTTCGGCGACCTGTTTCAGAAGCGACTTATCCTGCTTGGCCTGCTTGGTTAGACGCGGCAAAGCTTTTTCAACAGTTTGCAGATCCGCAATAATGAGCTCGGTCTCGATGACCTCAATGTCGTCGAGGGGGTTCACTTGGCCCGCAACATGCACCACGTCGGGGTCCGAGAACACACGCACAACCTGGCAAATCGCATCACAGTCGCGAATGTTGGCAAGGAACTTATTGCCCAAGCCTTCGCCTTCAGAGGCGCCTTTCACGATGCCTGCAATGTCCACAAAAGACACGGTGGCTGGCAGGATGCGTTGTGCGTTAACAATCTCCTGCAGTTTGTTGAGCCGGCTATCGGCAAGCTCCACCACACCCACGTTTGGTTCGATAGTGGCAAACGGGTAGTTGGCCGCCAGGACATCGTTCTTCGTCAGTGCATTAAAAAGGGTCGATTTGCCTACGTTAGGCAGACCCACAATTCCAAGTGTTAAGCTCACGGATCCCCACTCTACCCCGTTCAACAGGCATTTAGCTAAGAGAGCCGAGATAAGGCGCCGTCACCCGCCTTGCCTGCAGATGTCTCTCCCAAAGCTTCCTACGAGTGAGGGACTCCAAGTAAAGTAACAACAGTGAACACTACTTCCCGAGAGTCTGTACCACGCGAAACTTTCAGCCGTCGCTCCGTGTTCATTTTGGCTGCCATTGGCTCTGCTATTGGCCTCGGCAATATTTGGCGCTTCCCCTACGTGTCCTACACAAACGGCGGTGGCGCCTTCCTTATCCCCTATGTAGTGGCGCTCATGACGGCAGGTATTCCACTGCTATTGATGGAATACGGACTGGGCCACAAGTTCCGGGGTTCCGGCCCCCTCGCTTTCCGTCGCCTCCACAAACGTGGCGAATTTGCCGGCTGGTTCCAGGTGGGGATCGCTTTCCTCATAGCCCTCTACTATCCCGTGATTATTGCGTGGGCACTTCGATACGCGATCTACAGTTTTGGCCAAGAATGGGGCTCCGACCCGGCAGCGTTCTTCAACAACCACTTTCTGCAGGAAGCTTCCGGCTTCAGTGTGGACCTCGTCGCCCAAGTTGCTCTCCCCATGCTGGTGGTCTGGGGAATTATTGTGCTGGTGGTGGTGCTCGGGGTGGAGAATGGAATTGGGCGGCTGAACCGCTTTTTCGTACCTCTCCTCGTCATCCTCTTTGGGGCCCTCGTCATCCGCGCCCTTTTCCTGCCCGGCGCAGCACAAGGATTGGAAGTCTTCTTCACCCCAGATTGGGAGGCCTTGCGACACGGTGGGGTGTGGATCGCAGCCTATGGGCAGATCTTCTTTTCCCTCAATGTGGGCTTTGCGGTGATGATCACCTACAGCTCCTATTTGAAACGCAAAACCAACCTGGTGGGTTCGGGCTACGTCGTCGCCTTCTCTAATGCTTCTTTTGAAGCGTTGGCTGGCATCGGTGTTTTTGCGACACTAGGTTTTTTGGCCACGTCTACCGGGCAGTCGGTGTCGGAGGTCGCAGGGGGCGGAATTGGGCTTGCTTTCATTGCGTTTCCCACAATTATTTCCACCATGCCCGGCGGCACCATTTTTGGTGTCATCTTTTTCACCTGCCTCACCATCGCCGGTTTAACATCCGAAATTTCAGTGGTGGAGGTGTGCATCTCTGCCATTCGCGACGAGTTTGGGCTGGCCCGCTGGGCTGCCACCATCGCCGTCATCGTCCCGCTACTTGTGGGGTCAATGCTGCTCTTCCCCACCACAACGGGCTCCCACACACTAGATATTTTCGACAAATTCGTGTGCAGCATTGGAATCGTCTCGGCCGCGATCATTGCTATGCTCGTCATTAGTTGGGTACTGAGGGCACTACCAGCACTTTCCACGCACCTCAATGCGGTGTCATCCCGCCACGTGGGTTTCCTGTGGAAGTTGTGTGTCGCGGTGGTGACCCCCGCAATTCTGCTGACCATCCTGGGCACCGAAATCCACTCCATTGTGACGGGCGGCTATGGGGATTATCCCACCTGGTCTTTGCTTGCCTTCGGCTGGATCCCCATCCTGATTGTGCTTATTGGCGCCATTGTTTTTACTCTCATGCCATGGAGTTCCAGCACTCCCCTGGAAGAACTGTCGCTGCCAAAACCCACTCTCAACAGCACCCCTGATAGTGGTTCACAGATTCTTTCCACTGAACCGCCGTCGCCTCCTGAAAATGAGGCACAATAGTAAGCCGTTACAACAAATTTAGACAGGACAGTGATTATGAGCGCAGAGTCCAAAGCCGCACCTCGAGCGACCTTTTCTAGGCGCTCGGTATTCATCCTGGCGGCTATCGGATCAGCCATCGGCTTGGGAAGTATTTGGCGTTTCCCGTACGTAGCCTATGAGAACGGGGGTGGCGCCTTTCTCATTCCCTTCCTGGTGGCACTACTCACCGCCGGTATCCCCATGCTTTTTCTGGACTACGCCATGGGGCACCGTTTCCGCGGTGGTGCTCCCCTCACCTTCCGGCGCATCAATAAGCGAATGGAATGGTTGGGCTGGTTCCAGGTAGTTATCTGTTTCATCATTGCTTGCTACTACGCAGTGATTATTGCCTGGTCCGGCGCATACATGTTCTACAGTCTGCGCCAAGAGTGGGGAAATGATCCCGATGCCTTCTTCAACCACAGTTTCCTGCAGTCGCAAACGGAATTAAGCACCAGTTTTGTGCCGGCAGTCGCCATCCCCCTCGCGGTCATTTGGATCATTACCATTGCCGTCATCGCCCTCGGTGTGCAAAACGGCGTGGGTGCTGCCAGCAAATTCTTTGTTCCGCTCCTCGCCGTCCTGTTCTGCATCCTGGTTGTGCGCTCCCTCTTCTTGGAGGGTGCAACCGAAGGACTGGAGGTGTTCTTCACTGCGGACTGGTCCCTGCTGGCAAACGGCAAAGTGTGGATTGCCGCATACAGCCAGATATTCTTCTCCCTTTCCGTCGGCTACGGCATTATGGTCACCTACAGTTCCTACCTGAAGCGTCGCAGCGACCTGGCCGGCTCCAGCCTGGTGGTAGCATTCGCAACATCCTCCTTCCAGGTGCTGGCTGGTATCTGCGTTTTCGCCGCTCTCGGTTTCCTTGCAGTACAACAGGGTGTGAGTGTTGATGATGTTGCGACCAACGGAATTGGGCTCGCGTTTATTGCTTTCCCCTCCGTTATCTCGCAAATGACGGGTGGCAGCCTCTTCGGATTCCTGTTCTTCTTCTCTCTTGTTCTGGCGGGCCTCACCTCGCTGGTCAGTTTGGTGGAGGTGGTGACGGCTGCGTTCCAGGACAAACTGGGACTGCAGCGTGTTCCCGCGGTGCTGCTAGTCGGTATCCCCATGATGATTGTGTCGATGGTTCTCTTCGCCACTAAATCGGGCATTAGCGTATTGGATGTCGTCGACAAGTTCATCAACAACACGATCGCCCTCAACGCACTCGTCATGTTGGTGCTTATCGTCTGGGTACTCCGCCGCTTCAACGAACTGCAGATTCACTTGAACGCCGTCTCCACCCTCTGGGTCGGCACCTGGTGGAAGGTATGTATCTCGGTCATCACGCCATTGGCTTTGCTGTGGATGATTCTGACCGAATTCGGGGACCTTATCGTTAACGGTTATGGCGGCTATCCCGGATGGTTTGTGGGAGTGTTCGGATGGGGCTGTCTAGTGGTGTGCGCCATCGGCGGCATCATTATGAGTGTAGTGCGCTGGAGCGACCGCATTCTGCAGCTGCATGGCCCCATGTTTACGCCCGAAACTATGCCCGAATACCAAACCCAATCCTACAAACGTCATTTGGCGAAAGTGGGAGCAGACCCCGCTGACCACATCAACGAAGAAAAGGACAGCTAAATGAGTGTTGAATCAATCATCATGATGGTGGTGTTCCTCACTGTTATCTGGGGCGGGCTTTTGGCCAGCGCCATCCACCTGATGCGCACGCCCGACGGCAGTTTAGATAACGAAGAATAAGAAACCATCAATTTCGTTGCGCTAGCGGCGAACAAGAGGTTCACAACGCCTTTTTGGTTTCTATTCCAATTACACTGAATAGGAATAACCGCCCTCACTCTTTGGGAGAACGAATATATGGCTAACACGCCTTCCAACTCGCCGGAGGAGAAGTCTGTAGAGAAAAATCCTGCAGACATGTCCGAAGCCGAGAAGGTCATTCATAAAAAAGAGCAAAAGGTGCTTGAATCCGAAAAAACCATCATCACCACTGATGAAGGCAAAAAGTTGGAGAACAAAAACCGCTCGGATTACATTGCACAAGACCTCAAACAGGTTTCCAAATGGGCACTACGGATCATCTTTGTCGCTATCGCGGCATTCCTGATCTACAAACTTATCGGGTTCCTGTGGGTTGGTATTCTTCCCACGCTGCTTGCGATCTTGGTATGTTCCGCGCTCTGGCCCCCTGTTAACTGGTTGATCAAACACAAGGTTCCCAGCTGGCTTGCATCCGCGGGAATCCTGCTGCTGTGTTTGGGCATAGTGGCAGGAATTCTCTCTGCAATTGCCCCGCGCGTTGCGAAAGAAATCGGCCCCCTCTCCAACCAAGCCGTGGTGTGGGTGCGCTCCGTTGAAGCTCGTTTGATGGAGCCTCCATTCAACGTCAACCAGAACCAGTTGGATGACGCCGTCAACTACATTATTGACAAGATCCAGTCCTCCGCCTCCCAGATCGCAACGCTGGCAATCAGCGGAGTGGGGGCAATGGGCTCAGCTATCGTCACGCTGCTTATCACCTTGGTACTCTGCTTCTTCTTCCTTAAGGACGGATCCAAACTGATGCCCTGGATGAACCGCGTCATTGGCTACCCCGCCATGGACCACATCGGTAACATCCTGAACCGCAGTTGGACTACCTTGGGTGGATTCATTCGTACCCAGGGAATTGTTTCGCTCATCGACGCCACCTTCATCGGTATCGGTATGGTCGTCTTGGGTGTTCCGTTGGCAGGCCCCTTAGCGATTATTACCTTCCTGGGCGGATTCATTCCGATTGTCGGTGCCTTTGTTTCTGGTTTCCTCGCTATTGCGGTGGCCATTGTGGGCGTCAACTTCAAGACCGGTTTGATCCTCTTCATCATCGTGCTGGTGGTGCAGCAGCTGGAAGGAAACGTCCTGTCCCCGCTCCTGCAGTCCAACGCCATGAACCTGCATCCAGTGATTGTGCTGCTCGTGGTCTCAGCTGGCGGTACTCTCTACGGAATCGTGGGCGCCTTCCTGGCAGTGCCGATTACTGCGGTTATTGCAGTGGTATTCCGCTACTGGAGTGAACAGTGGGATAAGCGGGCAGAGATACCCTCTGCTACCCCACCCCACAAGGAAGACGATGAGGACGAGGACAACAAGTTCACCGAATGGGTCAAAGAAAAGACCCACACTCTGCAGTCGAAATTCAGCAAAAAATCTGACGCAAAGACTAGCTAACTAGTTTCACATCGGTTTTTTGATACACCCAACTGTTATAAGTGACTTATGGTTCTTTTAACAGTTGGGTGTTCTATTCTGTTCTTCCTCCTCGGAGGACTCATCGGCTGGCTTGCTCGGGGAAATGCGTGGGCAACCCAGCGCGACATCATGCGCCAAACCTCGCTTTCTGGAGAATTGCTGCAACATCAGGCTGACTCGGTCTCTGATGCCGTCATGCCAGTCATCCATCCCCTGACAGAAAGTCTGCATGGGCTTAACTCTCATATGGAGCAATTGGAGCGACAAAGACTCAAAGAGTTTTCACAACTTACCGAGAGTGTTCTTAATATGCAGCGCACTTCTCGTCTGTTGTCGGAAGAAACCAACCGTTTAGCATCAGCACTGCGATCCCCCAATATTCGTGGACAATGGGGAGAAATGCAGTTGGAGCGGGTGGTAGAGCTTTCCGGAATGGCTAAACATTGCGATTTTGACACCCAGCACTACGTTAAAATTGGATCCCAACAACAACGCCCCGATTTGGTAGTGAAACTTTCCCGTGGGCGGACAATAGTCATTGATGCCAAAGTGCCGTTCGATTCCTACCTCACTGCCATTAATGCCCAGTCAGATGCGGAGGCGGAAGCAGCCCTGCGCAACTGTGTGAAGTCAGTAAAATCACACATCGACATTTTGGCGAAGAAATCCTACTGGACGTCGTTTGTTTCGAGTCCAGAATTTGTCGTCATGTTTGTTCCTGGAGATGCCTTTCTAGACACGGTCTTGCAGGCAGCACCAGAATTGCTGGACTATGCATTCAAAAAGAATGTCGTGCTAGCAACCCCCACCACCCTCATAGCCCTCCTGCGAACAGTTGCGCTGACGTGGCAGCACGATCGTTTGACGGAAGATGCTCGCGATATTCAACGCCTTGGGCAAGAACTTTATGACCGTATAGATGTAGTTACGACACATCTCCGTGGAGTAGGTACCCAACTGGGTAAAGCGGTCGATTCCTACAACTCGGCGCTGAGCTCAATTGATTCGCGGCTAGTCGTGACTGCCCGGAAACTTCGCCAACACGGCATTAGAGGCACCGAAAAAGACATAGAAACGCAAGAAATAGATAGCCACCCGCGTGCGATTTCCGATATATAGGTGGCTTCCCGGTACAGTTGACGTGTGCACATCAACTACCGCGCCGATTCGTCGACACCGGACCGGAAGAGGTCAGCCCTCCGGTCCTACCGCGGTATACCCTGGTGGGGAGTAATTGCGCTTTATGTTGTTGCCTGCGGAATCGGAATGGCTCTCAGCGCAATCACCAAAGACATAGGGATCTTCTTCTACATATTCTTTGTTGCATGCTCCCTCTTCGGCGTCCTCGCTGCAGAGTTCGACGCCCTCTTCACCAGCATCGTTATGCCAGTATTGGCGTACACCTTCAGCATCCCCATCTTCTATCTCATCCAAATGTCGATAAACGACATGACGGGGACCAAAACCGCCATTCTCAACATCGGTATTCCCTTCGTTCGCGGCGTGCCAGTAATGTTGACCGGCTTTGTGGGAGCGTTCATAATCGGTCTCGTCCGTATAGGTGCATTCGGCGCCAAACAAGGCTGGGACCAGCTCTGGATCGTATCCCTCTTCAACAAAACCCAGATGGCTGCCGGGACAAAACCTGCCGAACCTCGCAAACCCGCCGAAAAACGCCGCAAAGCCCCTACCACGGCACCAACAGCACCCCAGCCCTCCAACCGTAGAACAGCGACCACTCCGCGGCCACGCCCTGTGGGAGCACGCCCCTCCACGGACATTCCACGCATTGCTCACCCCTCCCGGGAAACCCCCGCCCCATTCGGTCGCTATCCAGGACAGCAGCCCAGTCGCGCCACGTCCGACGCGCGGGGCCGTCAACAACCCCCAACTGCCCGACGCCTTACCCCCGAACAAATGGAAGATCTGCGTCGTCGCCGGCGCGAACTAGCCCTCCGGGTACAGCGGGCACGGGCACAACAAGGCGGACGTATGCCGCCACCCCAGCAAGGTCGACGCATGCCACCTCCAGGTGGCCGGATTCCTCCCCGGCAAATGCCCCCAAGTGGAGGAAGGCGCCCCTATATGGATCCCCGCCAAGCCGCCGCCCGCGGACGGATGGGACCGGATCCACGCAGGCAAGGTATGCAAGGACAACGTCCCATGCCACCACACGCACGTCGCCCACAGCGTCCATCGGCGGAGGGGGAACGTCGCCAGAATCCCTATGCCCAAACACCGCCGAAATATAGCCGCGGTCGGCAGGACCCCCGTCAACCCCAGAATCCCTACCAGCGCAATCCCTATTTACAGGGAAAAGAGCCGCGGTACCGGAGAAGAAGAGAAGACGACTAACTACTGAGCCGTTTTCATCGCTTTCCGAATCTCGGGAGGCAGCTGAAAGCTCATTTTCTCGTCAACAGTGGTAACTTCCTCCACCGTGTCGAAACCATTATCGAGCAAATAATCAACGACATCGCGCACCAGAATTTCGGGAACGGACGCGCCGGAAGTTACACCCACTGTCTCCGCATCAGCGATCCATTCGGGATCGATCTCATGGGAAAAGTCGATCAAGTAGGCCTTCTTGACGCCGGCCTGTTCCGCAACCTCGCGCAAACGCACAGAGTTAGACGAGTTACGCGACCCCACAACCAGCACCACGTCACACCGTTGGGCGATCTCTTTCACCGCACCTTGGCGGTTCTGGGTGGCGTAACAAATGTCATCCGAAGGCGGATCCTCAATCTCTGGGAACTTCTCCTTCAGGAAAGCTACCGTGTCCTGAGTTTCATCCACGCTGAGCGTAGTCTGGGACAGCCACACAAGTTGCGAAGGATCCTTCACCTGCAGCTTCTCGACGTCTTCGCGGCCTTCCACGACATAAGTCTGTTCTGGGGCCTCCCCAGCCGTGCCCTCAACCTCCTCATGGCCACGATGACCAATAAGGATGATTTCTTTGCCGTGCTTGGCAAACCGTCGGGCTTCCCCATGCACCTTCTTCACCAGTGGGCAGGTCGCGTCAATGGTTCTGAGTTTGCGTTCCTTAGCCGCTTCCAAAACCGAGGGGGCAATACCGTGGGCAGAAAAAACCAGAACTGAACCCTCCGGAACTTCGTCCACCTCGTTGACAAAAATTGCTCCCGCTTCCGTCAACGTATCAACAACGTGGCGGTTATGTACGATTTCTTTGCGCACATAAATCGGGGCTCCGTAATGCTTAAGGGCCAATTCCACTGTCTCGACGGCACGATCCACGCCGGCACAATAACCGCGTGGCGAAGCTAGCAATACTTTCCTCATGCTTATAGCCTACGGGGTGTCTGCGATCTTTGTTACTTGCAATCTCTACAATTGAGAAACGAAGACCTTTCAACACTCGTCGGAAGAGGTGAACAGATGCAGTCACAACCCATGTCTGCCGAACACCCCTACCCCGTGCGAGAAGTAGGTCGATTAGTTGGGCAGTGGATCGACCGGCTTGGGGAAGCCTGGGTGGAGGGCGAGATAACGCAGCTCAAACGGCGACCACAAGCCTATTACTCATATTTTTCGCTACGTGACCTGGAAGAAAAAGTATCGCTCCAAGTCACGTGTCCGTCCCGACTCCTACAGGATGACCTCATCCAAGAAGGTGGACGGGTCATCGTCAACGGCTCCTTCACCTTCTATAAAGGCAGTGGCTCGCTTTCTCTGATGGCCAAAAGTGTCCGCCAAGCAGGGTTAGGTGAACTGCTCGCTCGCATTGAACGGCTCCGCCAACAGTTAGCAGCGGAAGGGCTCTTCGCTCCCGAACTTAAACGTCCACTTCCCTTCCTGCCACGCAATATCGGGCTCATTACGGGAAGGAATTCGGCGGCTGAACGCGATGTGTTGAGCGTCGCCCGCAGCCGTTGGGTTTCCCTGAACAGTGGCATAGCGCACCGTGAAGCGGACATTCTCCCAA
>DUTM01000058.1 GCA_012842085.1 Mycobacteriales bacterium
CGTACATACCATAAAGGTCGCTGTTTTTGAGGGCAGCACCAAGACAGTCTTCAAGGACAGAGCGGAGTTCTCGGGTTCACTGCTAGAGCAGCTCAATGATGTCTATGAATACATCGATGAGCACAATCGAACAAGAGCGGAGTTTTCAGGATTGAAGCGCATTGACATGCGTGACTATCCACCGGAAGCCATTCGCGAGGCACTGCTAAACGCCATTGTCCATCGTGACTACTCATACAGCAGCAGCATCCTCATCAGCATTTTCGATGACCGCATCGAATTCGTCTCGCTTGGCGGGCTTCCAAAAGGCATAGATTACAGCGACCTGATGCTGGGCGTTTCCGTCCTGCGCAATAACGGGCTTGCTCATGTATTCTATCGCCTGCGCTTGATAGAGGCGTTCGGCACAGGAATCCCAAAAATCCTGGAGTGCTATCATAACCAAAAGGCACAGCCAACCATCGAGGTCTCAGACAATGCGTTCAAGGTGACGCTGCCCAACACGAATTTCCTCCGTGAAGTCTCTGTTGAAGTTGAAGATGAAGATGACGGCCTTTCGGATAATGAGCGCAAAGTCATGAGATACCTGGCACGGTGCGACACCTCTTCAAGACGGGAGATAGAAGCCGCAATCGGGCTTTCACAGAGTACGACCATTCGTGTACTCAATGCTCTTGTCGATAAAGAACTGATCTTGAAACTTGGCGGGGGCAAGAACACGAGATATGCTGCTGTAAGTAGATAGGGGCTACCGTTTGCGCCCGATTGAAAGAGGTTTATCTCTTCCTCACGGATATGGCGACGGCTTCCTCCGTACTTGAGCATTAGCTTCAGATTCGGTCTGTGAATCCTCCATAGCAAGAGGGGATGCTAGAGCCCTATTCCAGGTTCTCAAAGCAGGCGAGCCTTTCCCTCGGCCAACGTGATATCCGGGTTTCGGAATTGCCAGAATACCGATAAACCATTCTTTTTGGCCCCATCCATAAAGGCCCCTCTTGCGAAATCAATGAGCTTCAGGAGGGCATCGCCGATTGTAAACATTCCGCGGGCTCGCCCGCCGGCATGCCTGAAACAGCGGGCGTCGTTACCTAACCCGCGAGCGCCGGTTTAGTGACGCTTTATCCCTCGGAGAATGGCCCATTGCCCCCTTCCAAACCGGAAATCCTCCGCTACATCTCCTCGTTCAGCTTATCGAAAAAATCCTGCATCTCCTCGTCGTCCTCCAGGTCAACCCCATCTTCGAGCGCCTGGGCGAAAAGGGTTTTCGCCATCCCCCAATTCTCAGACTTGCGTGACTTCTCCACCATTCTGCCGGCAATTCCTTTGAGTTTATTCGTGAGCTCTGTGGGGTTCCTAATATGGCCTTCCCGGCCGAGAAAGGCAAAGAAAGCCGTGAGAACGGGTTCCACTGCTTCGCAGAATTCGGGGCCTGCCAATACTTTTTCCGGGAGTAAAATGAGACAACAATCCCACAATGAGCCTGTGCTCCAGTCTTCGGGCCTTTCCAGATGATAGCCGTACATCAAATCAGCGAATACACCTGTGACAAACCGACTCTGTCCTCGCTCGCCGGCTGAAAGGCCCAGGTATTCCTCACTTTTCTGGAATTCATCTGCCCATGAAGAGACCTTATCCTCTATTTCCTGTGCTACCTCGTCGGAGTACTCTCTCATGCCAAATCACGCTCCCGCCACGTAGACGTTGGGATTTCGTTTACATGATCTCGTTCGATATTATTTTGCCCCATTTCGCATGTTGCTACAGCCTTAATTAGGGACAAACAGACGTTGACCCACCCCCACAAGTCTGCCCCTTGCGGCCCGAAGGTGTCAGACCGAGCTTGTCATCGATCAGATCGTAAATGCTATGGCCTAAGGGTGCATCCCCGCCTTCCTTACCAGGCCATTTACAAAGCCCTCATAATTGACTAACTACCAGCTCCCAGTCCTGAACGAAATACTTACAGGGTACGGGACGTCTTCTTACGGCCAGTAGATAACTCGCATTGGCGGCAGGATT
Organism: Mycobacteriales bacterium; assembly: GCA_012842085.1. Classification (GTDB taxonomy): domain Bacteria; phylum Actinomycetota; class Actinomycetes; order Mycobacteriales; family Mycobacteriaceae; genus Lawsonella. Next base: position 2,020 of record DUTM01000058.1, read on the forward strand.
GGCTATTGGCCGTAACGGCATCCTCCGGAAGGATTATCAGTCGTGACGTGTTCAAATGGGTTAGCCCCCATCATGCTTGCCATTTTCCAGGCAATATCTTCAGTCACAGGCATCGTGAATTCACGGTCCATCAGGGTAGTATGACAGGGGAATGCTGGCAGGCGAGAAAATGAGTCGAACCGGGTCGGGCAAAAAGGAGCCTTCGCATGATGTGGCACCTTTGTTTCACCACGAAGATGACCGGATCAAAACCACATGTTCCCGTGCGTCCTATCACACCTTTTGGAGCGGTTGGCTGAAGGGCTAGGGATACCTAGTATGAATCGATACACAATACGCCAAAACTCCCGTCCGGACCTCCAAAGGCAATAGGCTTTTCAGAGATTTCGTTGCTGAGCTGGCGGTGGATATATTACATGCCCTGTATCCATGATTTCTTTAAGAAACCCACTTGGGTCCTGTCCGTATTCGATTAGCACTGGTTCAATACGCAAATCAACCGAGCGCCTAAGTTTAAATAGCCTAGCCTGTTGATCCAGATAGTCACCGTCTAGCTTATCTACAATAACAGCTATATCAATGTCAGAATCAGGCGTTGCTATCCCTTTGGCATATGAGCCGTATAGAACCACAAGTCTGGCTGACATGTGTTGACTGACTAATTCAGAATACTGTTTGGCTAAGTTTATAGCTGACTCTTTATCCATTCTGACAACTCCTTTGTCTGGCCAACCAAGAGCTCGCATTTTTCTCCGGTCACAGACTTCAGTATCGCATCCTTGTTCGTAGGGTATCGGACTTCGATGTTAAGGGCTTCTAGGATATCTAGAAACTCCCTTTGGCTTTCATTCAACCTTTTGTAGATGCCAGAAAGGCCAGCCAGTCGAGACAGGTTATGGGTGTAGGGCGGTGTATCCCTGATCGTACATATTACGCTTTGAGAAACCTCTCTATCGTTTGACGGCACATGAACCCCACATATAAATACCTCTCAGTCGCAAGCATAGCTTCTGCGGCCTTCAGGTCGTATTCAGCGATGTCAACCCAATAAGACACTGATGCATCCAGATCCCCCATTCGAAAGCACCTCCGTAGAAGCGTCACTCCAACTATGCACCATTATTCGGCAAGGACACTGAGAAGCCCGCAACACCTGCTTTTCTAAAAGCGCCCCCTACCCCTACACGCAGGGCAAGCTTCGATAAGTCGCTACACAATCATCCAGTCGTTGGTTGTATGGCTTTCGGCGAAAACCCAGGGGCACACTGCGGGGCGGCGGCCAGGGCTGAATGCGACCCAGCGCTCCTGCCTTGCGCTTACTGGCGGGAGGACAAATCCTCCCCCAAGACGAATAGTAAATGAATGTAATTGTTGGGCGCACCCTGTCTGCTTTTCCACAAGAACCACTGCGTTGTCTGTCGGCCACCGTATCTCGAAGGAAGAGTAATAGCTTGTGCACTCTGAATACTCAACATTTTTTACCGGCTCATCAGGAGGATGATTACGTTGAAGCAGGTTCTGACGCTTAGTCTGGCGATCATTGTCCTTATCTCTATTCCGGGTTTGGCAGTAGCCAAGCCCTCTTTGCTGCCGTTCAACCCCGAATGGACTGCCTCTGAAGTGCGAGACCTAATCGCAGCAGGGGCCGATGTAAACGCAAAGGATGACTTGCGCAAATCCAGCGTGCTCATGTATGCCATAGAAACTTGCGACAATCTTGAAATCATCAACATGCTCATCGCAGCAGGGGCCGATGTGAATGCGGAAACTGCGTCCGGCTCGACCCCCCTCTTGCAAGCCGCAGGGCATAATGAGAACCCAGAAATCGTC
>DUTM01000145.1 GCA_012842085.1 Mycobacteriales bacterium
ACGCAAGCAGCCTCGCATGCCCAGCCTTCTTCGCATGCAGATTGGCAACTTGTTCCTACGCACGTAAGTTCACAGGGACCAGCGTCCTCGCCGCAATCCTGGCAGGATGTCTGACATGTCTCCATGCATGCAGAGCCTAATTGGCAGTTAGTAACACATGTACCGCCTTCCATGCAATTGGTACATCCTAGTGCCTCATTATCGCCATTGGTATCAGACACTGCATTCCCTCCCGGCAGGATACTTAGGTCCATCCCAGATCTCACTGTCTATTAGCTTGTTATATAGATTTACCGCAACATCAAACATAAGACGCTGATACATACACGCATCATGACCAGGCATCATCTCATTATGGTTAATCTGATAATTAATAACCCTACATGGGCTGCATACTATCACAGGACAAGATATGCACATATCTATTTGTTGTCGCATCAACATGCGATCACGAATCTCCGAATCATATGTTCCATCGTTCACATTACCCATTATATAGTGGTCGAATCCGGAACCAGGTTGCATTTGATGACATGGCAAAATATTACCAGCCGGATCAATTGCTATCGAATATTTACATGCACCACATGAGCGATTTTTTGTCGTCAGGTCATATGGTCGCGCCATAAACGCCTTAATGGTCTTAACATGCTTGTTCAGCTGCGTATAGACGGCGCCTTTACCAGTAACATATCGGTCGAATTGATGTTCCGCCAATTGCTGCAATGCTGCGCGGATATGCACCCAATCTTGCTCCCCATAAGGCTCATAGCAATGAGTAACTGGGTTAATGGCTATGGTGTTGAAACCCATACCCTCAATACTTATAAAATTCTCATACAAATGTTTTGTATGGTTTGCACATGCCTGCATGGCAACAGTGCATTTCAGCCTAGCAGCCAGTGCATTACGCAAGCCCGCTTCTACATCGCGGGTATGACCGCGAGTAGCTTCGTTTGTGTACGGACCATCATAAGATAGCAACAACGGCACCGCATATTCAGCCAGGATCCGAGCTCGTTCGGATGTCAGGAGGGATGCATTCGTCACACAGCCAAGCGTAATCTTCTTGCTCAATTCTGTAGCACGCAACCGACTATAGTCCAGCAATATCAATATTACATCCCAGTTCAACAATGGTTCGCCGCCAAACAACTCGAAATGTATACGCTTATCAGCCATGCTTGCGCACCAATCAAGCGCTCGCGTTGCCGTTTTGCCATCCATGGATTGAGGTTTTTTGGTGTGAAAGCAATATACACATCTGAGATTACACTCATCGGTCAGCAAAAGATGCGCCGAGGCAATAGACGGTTTTTTATGCGCTTGCAAGACAATGCCTTCCGTTACATTCTCAGTCATCCATGTCCCCCTGCCCTGCTACACCAGATGCATTGAGACCTAAGGCTGCATAATGATTACGCAAATCGGCTATAGCCTCGTTTATAGGACGATACAACTTAAACAGCTGACCTTCTATAACATCATCAACCACCAATCGGTTATACAAATCCTTGTTAATATCTAACATTTTAAGTTGGAAGAGACAACTCTCCAAACATGGCTCATGTTCGTTGCCGGTTGCCCAATAGTTTATCGTGCGGCACGAGCCACAACGTACAACCGGGCATTCCCTGCACATATCAACATGCCTCGTCTCCAAAACTCGTTGCCGTACTTCTTGATCATACGTTCCGTCATTGACGTTGCCCATTATATAGTGGTCGAATCCGGAACCTGCTGGCATTTGCTGGCACGGGACAATGTTGCCCAGAGCGTCAATAGCCACAGAGCCCTTGCAGGCGCCACATGATGCATCACGAGTGTGTGGTGTCCAATCCTTCATTTTGGTTATACTCTGCATGGTACGAATTTGATTGCTGAGCTGACTGTAAGTAGCACCCTTGCCAGTAACATAGCGGTCATACTGATGTTCTGCGATGCGCCTCATCCCAATGTCGATATTGCGCCAATCTTCCTCGGAGTAAGGATCGTAACAATGTGTGACAGGATTAATTGCTATAGTATTGAAACCCATTTGCTCAATAGCTACAAAATTTTCATATAAATGCCGAGTATAACCGGCAGGCAACTGCATCGCGACGCTTACACGCATGTCAGTGGCCAACGCATTATGCAAGCCCGCTTCTACATCGCGGGTATGACCGCGAGTAGCTTCGTTTGTGTATGGACCATCATAAGATAGCAGGGCACCAATGTTATTCTCTCTGCACCATGTGGCACGCTCCATAGTCAGCAAAGATGCGTTAGTGACCACGCCAAAGCCAACTGACTTACCTACTTCTCTGGCACGCATACGGCTATACTGTACGCCCATCTGCATTACAGACCAATTCAAAAGCGGTTCTCCACCGAAAAATTCGAAATGCATATTGCTTCCACATGCTGACAGACACCAATCGATTGCTCGCGTTATAGTTTGGGCAGTCATTTTTTGCGGATGTTTTGTATGAAAGCAATACACACACCGAAAATTACATTCATCGGTCAACAAAAGATGAGCCATGCGTATAGGTTGTATCTTTATATCAGTCACAAACTAACCTCCATACACTATAACACTAATGTTCTACTTGAAGTCGGGCGTAATCCATTATCGACGCATCACTGATAGGAGGCACACAGGCTAAACCACTTGCCTGCAAATCAACCGGATCCCACCAGGCATGATCGCACCTCAGATAGCCCCACATAATAGGAGCTTTCCGATTGATATGTTCGGCTAATTTTTTGTGCTCTGCCGTAGGACCACCAGCACTATCCCACTTTAACCTAAACATTTCCGCATCTGGACCAGCCAGATTATATAGGTGTATCACATCCTGAATGTAAGTCACAACAGGCATATCACTATAACCACTGGCTATAGGCTGTATAATACATTTACCATCAGTAATCGAGACAAGATCGTCTGTTGGTTGACGTCCATCAATCCGTATACTGCCCTCCATCACATTGTCATAGATGATAAGTGGCTGCGTGCTTTCGGTCCATCGGATCATCTTAATAAAGCCAAGCTGTTTTGCTATGCCATGCACTAAACCCAGCATGGTAGCATCAGCCGGGTAATCAACACTGCTCAGCAATCTTTCCTTATATTCCTGGTTGCGCTCATCGGGCAACCGAGGCAAGCCCAACAATAAGCCATATTCATCTAGTTTATTCCATACATAATGTACTTCTGGATACAACTTGGCAGGTAATAAGATCTCCAGCCCTTCAGGGCCCTCCATTTTACCGCTAACAATAACATGCTCATGCATTATAGAAAAGTATGCGACCTTAGTTTCATAATTAACGTAAACCAAATCCATGTCCAAACTCTGGGCAAGCATATCTGGATCAGTAACTTCCAGCATATATTCATCAGCAGGATTAACAAAGGTCAGCATGAAGCCAGACTTTATGCTAAGCGGCAAGTCAACCCTATATACGATATCCAACATATCCGTCGGACAAGTTGATAAAAATAACTTCGATGCAGCTCGATCGGACTGTTTATTCAGCTGATCGGTTTCAAGCATGACGGCATTTTCCAGACGCTGGACAACGCTGCCAGGTTGTTGGCGCACACGCGACCATTGTGGCCATCTTAGGCTGGCTATTTCAGCAGATGATGTAAGAGGGAAGTCATTATAAAAAAAACCATATATACCGCTATCGTCTATCTGAAACGATACGGTATAAAATAGGCTGTCTACGTTAGCATGCTGCGTCCAAGCCACATCAGACCCATCGATATGAGCTTGCATGATATGGACTGCCTTGCAGTCAAACAGGGCAGGGGCAGAGAAAGAAACGTGAATAGGCTGCGATGGGGAGGAATTGATGTCAATAGACAAAGGCATACCTACGATGTATGGATGATAATACAGCTCGCGCACAAGATAATCCTGCACAGAAGTTGCTTTGATGGCTATATCGACCTGATCATCGAATGCCCCGCAAGGCACTTCAATAATTACCGTGCCAAAAGAAAACGATGCCTTCAAATATGCACCATCTGACGTAACTTGAAAGACACGCGGTGTCGTATCAGGCATTGGCATAACACATCATCCTCCCTAGCCAGCAGTCAACCATTACTTAACCTGCAGCTTGCCTACGGTAAACCGTTCATTCCATCCCGACACAACATCGCCAAAATTACGCTTAACATCGTTAACTGCAAAATCTATAACATCCATGTCGATGATTTCCGATGACGCATTACGCACCACTTTTATGATATCTGTATCCCGTATCGTATTGCCTGGCAGCAAATTGACAATATACCATGTAATCGCGTTACGAACATCACTGATAATACTGTTCTTTCTGTGCCGCGGAACTCCATCGGCGAAAATCAACAGCAACGCCAGGTCAATTTCTATATCCCTGGGCAACACAACATCGAACCGAATACCAGCTGCACCCTGCCTGGCGAGAACGTTTTGCACGTTTTGCACGGCCACGGCATCGAATTCGCGTCCTGTTGATATAACATAAATTGTGCAGCTACCTGGTCCATGCGACCATTGATGGATGACGATATCACGTATAAAAGGCTGAGCCAGGCATTCCAGCCTGATCGCCAGCTCATTGGACTGAGCTCGCAACAGTTCACTGGCAGCAACACGTGCACGATATGCAGTATCAGCTTCGCCATCATTACGCCGAACCCCAACCAACTGACCAAGCATATCCAAGTAGATGCCAGAAGCAACCGATAAATCTGTCATCATTAAGGTATAGCTAAGCATATCATATGACATCGCTAATTCTTCCGACAAATCGGTGATAATAGCCCTAACCACCGAACCGGGACCAAATTCTAGCTCAGGGATACTCTCCTTCAGCCGTCTCTCCATATCACTTAACAATTCATTGCGAGATTTTCCAATCATACGAATGCGATAACCGCGTCCTCCCATGCATTAAATATTAATCGGTATAGGCACTACAGGTCCATCCGGATATATGACAAACGCCGCCAACAGTGTTGTGGTAAGAGGTACCATGCGAATAGTTGCCGATGCAAGCAGAGCAGAATCGATCAGACCAATCGCTTGTTGTAATTGACTGGCTATTCTATCCGCATTTGCGCGAGTATTGAACATACCACGAGCGTCAGACAGATTGGCGCCCAAATCAGCATAGTGCTTCCAATCGGTTGTATCCGTCAGCGCAACCTTGGCAACAGATTCAAAGCGAGTATCATCAACAAGCTTCAAGTCGCCAGTCACGCTATCGATAACCAAATCACCTCCTGCCAAATCAAGACGAAAACACTTCACACAATACTGTTCTGTGGCACCCATCACTGTTATGCACAGCTCTCCCGGACCGATTGGCTGTCCACAATCAATACACTTAGGTATCACCATGTTATTTGTTACGAAGTTTACCTGTACATCTCTGAAAAACTGCAGGTCACTCATGGCAAAAAACACTCCGACACTTCTATATTTGCCTGCTTCAGAGCCTCAATGACGCGATCAGGTCGTGCTCCAAGCACATTGCGCAAACCGGCATCATCAAAAACCCGTTGGGTCTTGATGGGCGGCGGCGACATGCCATTCTTAACGAACAATACATTTAGGGCTTCGATGAATGCATGTGTAGCCAGTAAAAAATCGGCGTTATAGGATAGCAAGCCGGGATTAAGTGCACTGGTATGCCATACAATATCATCTAAAAAATGTGTTGAACCAGTAAAGATTGCAAGGCTACTGTTATTGACAATGGCTTTTTGTCCCTCTAAATATGTAGTACCGCATCCTGAGCCTGCAAATAGGCTCAGGGCAATGCCGGGGCGCATCCGAATAATAAGCTCACCCACCTTGTTAGCCCATTCATCTGGTCCCGCATAGCACGCTTCTTCAACAAGTTCTTCAGCGGACTTATTGAGCTGATCTTTGATCTCAGTGATTCTTTCAGATTGCTCGGCATAAGACGTCATATAATCCGCACAACAAATCTCAACGCCAAGTCGACCGGCGGGATTTGCTGGGTTCCTCCTTTCGCTTAACCGACTTAATTACCAGCGTATTGCAAGAGCATTGGTTGGATCGCTGACTGTGGCCTCCAATGTATTGGAAGCATCCTTTACGGCTTGGCTTTCGTCGGCATACCTGGAGACTATTACAGGATCCATGTCTTCAGCTACATTGACCAAAACAGTATCTCCCACCTTATAGGTAGGGGTAAAAGGCTGATTCCACCATGATCTTTTGGCAGCAGATGCAACTACCCAATTGCCAGTTCCGCCCATATAGCTGATGTCATACGTTCGCTCTTCATTGTTAACAGCCTCAATGACGGCTGTCGTTATTTGTGGTATAGCGACCTCTTTCATGAGTTGCGTTAACGCTCGTCGTGTTTGGCTCATGCAAATGCCTCCAAACCATGAAGTCAGACTTACACTAGAAATAAACTTGATGTAATTGCTCGGCTCTCATATAGCAAAGCCCACCCAAGCCTTGAGGATTCGCTAGATTATGTTGAATAGCGGCCAAAAAGAGTATCGGATCAACATAATACCTATACTTACTGTCAGGGCATAGCCGATAAGTCGAGCCAACATTATGTGGCACAAAGAATACCTCCCAATGAACGTGAGGATTGCTCTTATTGCCATGCCCTGTTACACCTAATTGTGCTATAGGTTGGTTGACGGTAACCGGTACTCCAGCAGTAACATGTAGCTTGTCGCAGTGCGCATACAGGGAATACCAGGTGCCCAAGGTCCAATGCGGAGCCAAGTATATCCCAAAGGATTGATCAAGGATTTCGTGCTTCACTATAACATAGTGACCATATCCAGCCATTTCGCCAGCACTATTCGTTTCAGTGCCAACCTGCACTACAATACCATCCAGCATCGGATAAATGTTGGCTCCAAGGCGCCCGCGAACATCAAAGCCTTTATGATATCTTCGTTGTTGCGCGCCACTCCCGCTGCTTCCTGTGGAGCGAATGTGCTTCCATTGAGACTGTGCCCAATATTCTTCTTTGCCGGGCGTACCATACCCGATAAAATCACTCTTATTGATAGGCAAGCGGTATGGGTAGGGAGACATTCGATCGTGCATTGGCGGCAGTTTAACCCAATAGACTGGAGCCCAAACCGATCTACGCAATCGGTTGTTGTCCGCTCGCAATAATTCGGTTAGGGTAGGGCGAACAGAGCCAGGTGTTAATTCGCGACCAAAACAATGTGCCCCAAAAAACCGAGTATATTCTGCCGGCACTTGCGCTGGCGTGCTGATACGTTTGCCGTTTGGACCATAGATCCATCGCCCGAAATGTTCAGCAACTCCTCTTGGAGAAGAAGTAGCAGGATTGAGGAAGAAAGTAGCGTCGATGATACCGGGATACGGTGCACTACCGATAGGCTGTAACGCCTCTTTGTAGAATGCAGCGGCAATAGCCTTCATAAGTTCGTGTGAAGTACTTTGCGCTATGGCGATGGCACTCTCCAGATGTTTTTGCCAATTCGATTGCCTTACAGGATCGAATTGTCCAGGCTGATATATGGTGAGGGCAAGTGGAGAATAGCCGGGAGTATAGGCCATAAAACGCATTTCCTGCGTAGAGAACTTTGCGAAGTTGTTAAACACCCTATTCAAAATCACGCTAGCAACTAAAATTTGACCGGGATAAGGCTCACCACGACATTCAGCATACATTACTGCAATAAGCGTTACGATATCCTCAATAGTCACATGCCATGCCACATAATGCCCAGCCTTCTGATTATGCGTGTAACCAGCCAAATACCAGAATCCCTGCCAATGATCTAATGCAGCCAACCACTCTGGCTTATTGCTAAGCTTTTTCTTTATAAAAGCCATATCTGCCCTATACTGCTCGATATTCGACAACGCCGGTCTTTGTATCGCCGCTATCTTGCTATATCCAAAAACAGTACTATTATCAGAATACTTAGCTATATCATCGATGAGCAGTAGGTTATCGACCTGCACACGGTCGCTGAACGGCAACGAGTCAGTATATGTAATTCCGCCGGATACCGGCGAGAACGCCTGGGCTTCAGAAGAGTCTGGTGTGCCATAAAAATCAGGCGCTATATTTCTCTGTTGGCTTGGTTTATAGGTTTTCTTCTTGCCGAAAGAAGACAGATCGGTAATTTGTAGTTCTTCCAAGGACGAACTGGTGCCGGCGAAAACGTTATATAACATGTCATGATCAGCAGCCCAGCTAACGTCTGCCATATCAACCCAATCCATGTACGGCATATCCGACTTAAACTGATACTGAACATCCTGACCCAGCCAACGAACGGCAGTAGCCCATTTTGTGTCACGAGAGCTTTGCAACGAGCCAACTACTGCTCCCTTGCTGCCCTTCAATAGCACGGTCAAATTGCTATTATGTTGCCGAAGCGGTGCTACAACAACTGCCTGACGAGCCCTGGCCTTGTAGCCGATATCCCTGACGATACCTTCGACCACTATTATGACTACCGCCGTAATTGCCAAGTTAATAATGGTACTAACCCAAAGCGCAGTACCTGCCCCAACAGTAAACCATGTATTGGTAGCTTGCCATATTTTAGACCGCAATGCGACTATGTTATGTTTGAGGGCACCTAAGGCACCCTCAACTGCCGGCTTAGCAGCAGCTTTAGCCAACTTACCTGCCTGCCTAGCAACGATGGCCCTTTTCGAAGCGGTTGCAGCAATGCTAAGAGTCGTAATAGCTGTCAACGTCGTCATCGTGCTAGCACCAACTGCGCCAAGCATCGTCCACCATTGCGCCATCTCACCGTTGGTGGCTGCAACACAACAATCGGGAACGATACTAGTCACAAACCCCATTTCCTGGCTCATATGATGAGCAACCTCTTTAACCTGGAAGAGACCATGCATCTGGTTATACTGATCAAATATATAACATGGATCATGTGGCTTTACTGTTGGGTCCCCTATTACTAGCAAAGGTCCTTTGTACATATCCTTCATAAAGTTAACTAACACAGTGGTAGCATAATTATATGCCGGTGCTTCCCAAAGTGCCTTAAGGCCAGGAACATTACTGAATATAGGCACCTTGGTCATTAAATCAGAAACGATCACAGCAGTTCGCTGCTCTTCAGGAGCGATATCCGTATCGGCATGCACAGTAACGGATGAACCGGTCGTCTGTTTTTCGTTTTGCGACTTAGTGTTGTAACGGAGCTGCACATTATTGTAGACGCCATCGGCTGACACATAAATCCCGTTGCTGAGTATATCTGTAGCAGAATGATAGAAACGCATTTGCCAAAAAGTCTTTTGACGCAACGTGCCACGTTCCGTATACTCATAACGTAACAGCCAGCTAGGACGACCAAAAAACAGAGTGGAACGCTGCTCAAACGGCACAACGGCTGCAATATAATCAGGCATGCATGCCGCATGCGACTGAAACACATCCCAAGCAGTTTTGCCAGTCTCATTAATGCCTATATTAAGCTCATCATAATAATCTTCAAGTCCCGGTATTGCACCCGCGAAAATTATCGATACATAGGACGACAGCGCACCGACCCATTCCGCCCATCCATCAGGAGCCTCCCTCAACTTAGCTACACCAGCACCAATATACACATTGTGAGTCATTTCGCCAGTAGCATAAAAGGGATTGTCCTGATAAAATGTCGGTTCGCCAAAATGCTTGATGGGATTTGCACGTGGATCTATCCACCCTTTAGATATGCCATACGTAGTTTTTTCGAGACCAGTCATATCGCCCATCATGATCTGGCGTATACGCTTACTCGATTCAGCTTTAATGACTCCGCCTTTGGTCGGGTTAGTCAATTCCAAGCCATCACTTTGTGCAACGATCTTCACAATATCGCCGGGTGTAAACTCGGTTATGGTGCCGTTAAAGACTACAGGAAGCGCGGAAATATCTGAGCCATATCCCATGCGCAACTGAATGCGGGCGCCAGGACGCATGAAGATAGTCTCTACGCTTTGCGCCCTATAAGCCAAAAGGGATTGAAATTCGATGTCCTCAGGATTTAAAGTCAAGTATTTCCATAACATTGCAGGCGCGTTAACCGGCAACGCATCCTTATATTGCATAGTGGTTAAATGCCCATAAGTATTGCCCAAATGCAAAATACAAGTAGAGGCCACAGCCTTACGACTGCTATAAAGATCGATAGCAAGCACTGCATTGAGACCATAGTAATTATCGACCAGGCGCCAATTTTTAACCCATGGCCCCTCATCAATGAAAAACAGCCGATATGTTGGAAATGCTCGTACTAGTCGTCCGCGACAATCATATCTGCACATATCGACGAGTGCAGCCTCAGCCGGATTCGATGGCAAGCCATAATAACGACCAGCACCGGTGAATGCTAAAGCTTCATCGCCACTTTGAGCAACTTCATCAAGAAATTGTTTGCGGGCACATGGCATTATCGCATTAAAAGCTTGACGACAATCTTCATGATCGCGTCTTGTAGCGTCAAAACGAACCCTGCCCAATATTGCAATCTCTAGTGGCTCCCTATAGATAACGGATTCTACAGAATCCAGAGAAACAACAAACAAACCGACAACTGGTATGCCATCGATATTTGCCTGCAAATTATCACCAGATTCGATCGTCTCCTCCACCACATAATATCCGCCATTTGGCTGTGCCATATAGTGGGGGTCACAAATCCTAAAGATTGTGCCGAGGGGCAAATACTTGCTAGCTGCCTTGGCAGTATGCATTGACTTGTATAGCTTCCCATTTGGTATTGCCTGGTTTTCTTGCGTTAAGCCTTCTGGATTGGCTTCCGAAGTAGAAGCAGTATACAGATATATATAGGCCTGCAGTGGCGCAGTTTTGCTTGCATTCGTTGAATACCAAACAGCACTAGTGTAATCCTCCAAACCCTCATATACAATGGCGTCCACATCAGCACCACTGATCCTAAGCGGAATGAATTTTTCATCTGTAGTTGATAAGTTGGTATCAGGATCTTGATATAGTTTCCTGAGGGTATGATTGCATTTGCTATCAGTACATCCTGCGATAGGCGGGCTTGTATCAAGCGGTACCGGTCCATAGGCAAAGTGCTTAACCTTGCTTGTCGGCTGAATCTGCTGTAATTCGTTCGCAGTCGGCACTAATGGCACTAGATTCTTGTAGTTTAGCGTAGCATCTTTGAGCCGCACCGCCTCGCCCGTAGTTAAGCTATACAAATCAAGATTGACCTTGCCATCCAATGTGCTCTTCAATCTCTGCTTAAAAGATGTGCCATGACACACATAAAAATCGGGATCAACATGAGCTTTGCTATATACAACATCAGGACGAGGCCCCCGTATAGACCATTTATCGATTTCATTATAATATGATTTCGATTTAACGAGTTCAGCCATCAATGTGTTGACTTCATCATATGTAGGCAATTCCAGATCGGGATAAGCACTACGCTCGCGCATGCGATCTTCGAAAACCTTAAACCTTGCATATTCTTCAGGCGACCCACGATGCTGAAGGGTGGTCAGCTCTTCCGGGGAGTCGAGCAACGCATCTAATTCTTCAATATCGCGCTGTGCCCGCTCAAATGCAGTCAAAACCATTTCGATACGGTATAAACCGGGTTGCCCGTCCACCGTATGGATGGTAATAGAGTCAACGATTACACTGTTAACGCCAAAGAGCTGAGCCAAATCGTTGCGGATCAACATAAATCCAGACTCCATACCATATCGATATTGTCGCGATAGATTGTTAACGTGCGTTACAAGACTATCTAGCTCTCTCACAGCCTGAAAACTAGTAGTTTCAAACACGATCCGAATCACCGTATCCATAGAACCCAAGTATTGATGCGCGCCATACTCTTCGCTGCTAGCAGGCATATCAACCACAACATTGTTCATGGCTATAACGAAGGACGTCATGACCAAATCCTCTTGATGCGGTATAAAACTCATATCAAAGATCAATTCCTGCTCTGCTCTGGCGACCTGCTCGCTAATCTGTGTACTCCATTCTCGGGGATCTCGATAATAAGCAGCAACCTCTTTCATGCGTTGCGCTGGCACTAGATAAAACGGGCTAGGAACGTATTGTTTCGTTTGTTCATTGTACAAATACAAACGAACAATACCGGGGACATGCGCATAAGACGTCCCCTCTAGCTCCAGAATAAATACATCGCATAACAGCTTACCATCAAGATATGGGCTATCCAGATACTGAACTTTTTTCCGAAGCTGAGAAAAAACGCGAGGACGATACCAAGGAAAATAGCCGATAGTCCGATAATAATCATAAATCTGCTCAATATTATCGATGCTGCTAGATAGACCAGACATGCTAGAGCCCTTGGCAAGTTGCATATCATCTCTACGCATCATGTTGTATAGCGTCGCATCCTTTAACGCCAATCCCGTTGCCTTATCTTTTATATACTGCCAATACTGCTCAAGGCATTCTTCTTTCGTGCCCCTTGTCCGCTGATAAAAGGCATAATTGTCCATGGCTTTCTTCATGCCCAGGGAAGCTGCAAATTGCCGCTGAAAATCCGTATTAGGCGAATTGCCTGCAAGCAAATAGCTGATCTGCGCCTTCAGGGATTTTGAAGCCGCAATATTCCTGGCATTCTGCTCCGTGGCTGCATAAAATGTACATTCATTTCTGACACCAGTTGATGGCACAGCACATAGACGCAACTTGCTATCAGCAGGCAGACGAGACCACATGTCAGCTGTGCCATCAACAATGGCTCTCTGATAATAGTCGCGGAACAAAGGCCATATAATAGATTCACTGAAAAAGATCGAATCATATAAAAACACATTATGGTTGAATGGGAGTAATGTCAACTCGGCGTGCAAAGAGCCCGGAAAGCCTGGAACTGTGCCAACCTGCAACGACAAAAACGTCACAGCCCATATATCATAACCTGCATTGAGCAGTGTGTTTTCTATGGGCACAAAGGGCGTTCGCTTAAACTGAGCAATTAATGCTCTGAGGCCATCGATATGATAAAAACGATTAATGTTGCTATTGCCCTTATATCTTGTCTCCTCATATACCCTACCATTAATGCTCTCCACATCGTGAAAATACAAATCAATCTCGATTACAGTCTTAACATGCCCGGTAGTTTTCTTAACAGTACTGCGAGAACGCATCAGCGGCAATCTAGTAGTCTCAGATACGCGTTGCACCCTAATAGCAGTTGGGGGCACAATAAACTGCACATCTCCAATACGCATTCCGTTTTCAGGCAATTCACCATGGACATCATCCAGATCATACCACTCAAATGGTTCAGCCTCAATGAATTTAGGCTCCCACATATCAGATTGCCATGGATGAGCGTGCTGCTCATACAGTCGCTTGCCTTGTTTGGCGTATCTCTCATACTCCGATTGACACGCAACCAATGCAGTCCATTTCCCACCTTGCGTAAACAGCATGGGATCAGCCATGCCCATCGCCAAAAGCATCAGGCCAAGATTATAATATTGACCTGTCTTCCTGCCAGTCTCATCAACCTGCGGAATAAAAACTTCACCCAACGGTCTGCCATATTTATCAAAACCATTATAGCCAAGCCCTTTATCAAGAGCAAAGTAAAAATGACCGTCGCTCATATCAAGCATACTTTGAACCAAATTATATGCCTGCTGAGCACCTTCTTGATTTTCCCACTTGGTATAATCTCGATCGTATACCTTATACTCGGGAGCGTTAATGCCGGCAATGCGTATGCTATTGCTTTCTTGCGCGTCGGGATAAACGCTACGCAAGGACTGCAGCAATGCTTCTTTTTCAGCAGCCGATGCAGCATAACATTCCGTAAACAGCTGGGTGGTAGCTATCGTGTCACCATCTATGGCGCGAACAGCTTGCATGGCGACGCATTTGACAGGTCTGTTCTTTGCATCCCGAGTAGGCAATGATACCAGTGGCCAAACAGTTGTAGGTTGCTTGACTTGTCCTGCCTGTAGGCGTCTAAAATAATCTCTCGAAATTATCGATGTGCCCTCTGGGCGTACTCCAACAACTTGTGGCAGACTGGTCAGAACATGCATCTGTGCATCGGCAATGTCAATAATGGTGGCTGATTTAAATTTGCTGCTCGATAACTGAATATAATAAACCCAGGTATTGATGGTAATTTGCTCTCCGTAAGCATCATGCATTTTAGCATGTTCGATAGTCTTAGGCGCACCATAACCAATTAAGTCGAAATCAATATCGGTAATGTCCGCACAACATGCAAACTCTCGACCATCTTCAGATAGCATATCAAGCTTATAGCCATAGGCTTTTTCATTACTCTTGTCCGCATATGGCGGAATAGTCATCCGATAACTAAAGCGAGTCATCTTACGCAAACAAGCACGCTTAATGGTGCCCATTGCCTTCTTGTCATCAAGCGTTGCAGCCAAATGAGCGCGACCTGCCTCAGTGATCCTAACCTTGGATAAACCAGAAGATGTCCAACGCGCTATAGCTTGCATGCCAATCACCGAGACCGGATTGATACGATAAGCAGACTGGATCTCATAACTGATATCGAGCAGGTTAGCCTTGGCTGCCTTAGGCTTCTCTCCGCCGTATACAACCACCACACCATAATCGGGATGCACATACCTAAATTTGACGAGCATATAGCGCTTGTCCGTAGGATGTGCCATCATCGAGTCAATAAAGATAACCAAGGGCTCAATACTTGCAATATTCGTAATAGTATCAAGAAAATCTGCCAATGATGCCAGGTACCTCCTTTAACGCAAACACCGGCTTATTGAAGCAACTCGGCAGTACGTTTGTCCAGCCAATCGGCATCTATTTTGTAAGACGTATCCCTAACATTTAAATTGATATTAATAGGACCAGGCACAGATCTGCCAATGGCAGACTGAATAATGGCTTCAAGCTGTTCCTTACTCATTGTGCTGTTAGCAGTACCTCGTATTTTAAGCTGGACCCCTGAGTAACCTGCACCCTGTTGCGAAGCCATATAGGAACGTGGTAGCATCTGATGATAAGCAGGTCTGGGCAACGCTGGATCAAATACACCATCAGTTGCAGGTGCCATATCGCCACCACGCCTATCGTATGGCAGCTGAGCATTGTTTATAAAAGCACCCATAGCATGAAGGGCTCCCCTAATAATAAAAGGACTGGCAATATTCTTGACCGTTCTGCCAACATGTCGTATCTTGCCCCAAGCCGAACGATTTACCGGCAACTGTTCGGCTGACATTGGCTTGCCAGCATCATAAATGCCAAGCGCCTCCAGCAATTGTTGACGATCTATGCCAAGCAGCTTGTCAAACTCCTCCATCTGCTTAACAACTTCCGCATCAAGATTTGCTCGACTACCAAAAAACTGCAATACCAACTGTTGCTGGTCTTCAGTCAACGTACTGATATCGCTTGCCGCATATAGGTCACGCAAGGCAAGCGCAAAAGTCTGCATCAATGAATCGAGGTCCGAGGGATTCTTTACAGTCTCTTCAAGCTCAGTAATAACGGCAGCACGAGTCTCATATTCAGTGGCTGTTCCCCGAATGAACTGATCGGCAGCCTCAACTAGTCTTTGCATCTCTTCAGGCGTATATGGACGCATAGTCTCCATCTCTTCAGCAACGGTAACTATCTGTTCATATCTGGTAAGACGAGCTTCCTCCTCTTCAGATAGTACCTGTCCTTTACCTCGAGCCCTGTATAAGCGATAGAAATCCTTTGATATCTGTCGTAACGTCGCGTTCATTTCCTTGCCAGCATAATAATGACTAGCCGCTTCGAACGAATCAAAACGCTGCTCATCAACCGCCTTTTGTGCACGTTCGGCAACACGTTGGTCGTACTCTTCATCAAGTATGCCCTTAGTACGCATGGCATCTTGCATTCGCCTCAACGCTTCTTGTCTCGCAGCATCAGGAGTCATGTTGGCTTTCTCTTGCAACTCCGATGCGAGATGCCATAAGGATATCTGCACCGTACGATCTATATCTACAGGATCATAGATAGCAATGTTGAATGCATCCCAAGCCTGCATATTACTACCAGGCAGTGCAACATCAATATCGAGTTTGACACGATAATCTTGCTCCGGCAACATGACGGTCTCACGTGTCGAAACTTCCTGCTCCAAAAACGCCCTCAAATCGTGCATTTTGCGTTCTGCAGTTTTAGCACTTACAAAACCACAATCCGTATATTGAACAAACAACCTTTTAAGAAATCCATAAAGCCGTTGTTCCTGAGCCAAGCGGGGAGATAGCGCAATCAATTGTTCAATTTCATGCGGTAACAACCCAATTTCATCTATGCGCTGCTGCATGCTTTCATCAATAGGCTGTCCTGCTGCCTGTTGTGCCAAGGCAACAGCAACCTCTTGGATATCCCATCCAGGCAAATATCTAGTTGTCCTGAACCCTCGGCTATCGATAGATTTCATGGTAACCGTCGATGATAATACATTTTCATATGCGGCCTTCTCATAAGTTCGCCTAGCACGATCAATAAAGTTCCTATGAGCAAGTTCGCTTACCTGTTCTTCAGTCAAACCCTCAAACACGCCAGGTTCAGCTTGATATCGCACTACACTAAAATGCTCATGAAAGAATTGCGTGGCAGCTCCATAAGAGGCAGTTTCTAGATCAACATATTCGTCCATAGGCTCCCCATGAGCATCAAGCCGCTCCAGGCGAATGGTAATCTGACTACCCAACCCCAGCTTGTTTTCAAGCGCCAAATCCTTTTCGCCAGGCTTGCCAAAACCTATATTAACCAAGCGATACATGGATTTCGCATATATTCTGTTTTCATGGGTTGGACTCCTGGAGCCAATCTTTGCCATCACTATATCGCCTGCATGCAAATTCGGCAGTTGTATGCTATCGGAATAAATATAGGCTTCATCTTCAAGCAAAGCATCTATGCCCGCCAATTGTTTGCCCAGAACATTGGCCGTTAAAACGGTGTCTACTTCAGCGAAATGCAATTGATCAGGATCACTGATATCGATATCATAGAGCTTGGCCAAATCTATCAAGCGATATGCATCTGCGTCGGGGCACATCAATCTCGCCAAGGTCAATGTGTCAAGCAGACTTTTACCACGTAATAGTTTCCGTATATCTGTTGGCAGCTTAGCCCGACGAAACAATTCATCCAACACAATGGCCTCATATGCAAAGCGTTGCCCAGCAATCAGTTGATTACGCTCTACAGCATCCAGCAGGATACGAGCAGCTTGTTTGGCAGATACAACCTTATCCTTTACGGATATTGTGTCACCACTGGGTAATTCTACTCCCCTCGTGCTTTCTTCAATTATGCGCCGTATCTTCGCATGCTCTATATCAGAAGGATCGAAGATCTGTAAGCCTGCCTTTACCGCCTCAATATTACCGCCTTCTCGCGTAAAAGGTCTGGCCGCATCTCCGCTAACCAGGTCATAACGTCGTGCATATTGCGCAAGCGAAGCCAGCATGATGATTTGTTGCTCCGACAGCTCCTGAATATTCCCAGCCTCAACAAGCTCTATAACAGAACGCATATATTGCGCCGCTTCATCAGACATTTCAACTATATATGACGACACGTCAGGGCTACCAGACAAACCAACTTGCTCCACCATAGCAAACTGCAATAAACTAAAAGCCTCAGGCGGCACGCCCTGCCCAATAGTGCGACCCATTACAACATCCGTAGCCAAACCCAGAGTCTCTGTATCCAGCACTAACATGCTGACTGTTTCGCCCTCGGGTCCAGCATAGCGAAGCGCAGTTCGTATAAGCATTTCAGGCTCAACATATTCGAAGACGGAGCCCAGTATATCATCATGACCAGTAGATCTAATTAGACCGGGCGTAACACCTACTTGACGCATTATCGGCAATTCGGTGCCCAACGCAGGATGTTGATGGGCTATAAAACGAGATTGACGCATTTCGCCCGGATCACTGGTAACCACTGGATAGCCACCAACAAGTGAAGGCTTGAGCGATACTTTTACATCATGTATACGGTCAGTCATAACATCGCCAGTGTCTTTATAAACTATGGTGCCAGCCTCAGTAATCTCAATCTCACGGTCTCCAATGTACTGGGTTACACCAAACAGATCGAACTGCGCATAATTGGCTATATATCCCTCATGTACGCCACGTAATACTGCTCGCAAATCTGGCGTAGATACAGGGATATGCAACTCGAATCCCGTGACACTTCCACCATCACCCCTGATCGTGGTCACTTGAATATCTGCATCTATTCGATCTGGACGACGTGTCCTGCTGCGTCGTGATACCCGATACGATTTCGCTTCTTTCTTTTTGTAACGAATGCGCGCTGCTGATAAGCGTTTCGATGCCATGAACGCATCCTCGGCGGACTCGATAGAAGGCAACTGAGAACTCATTTCGTCTATCTTATAACTGACTTGCTGCTCATCCAGGTCTTCGTCAGACAACCATATTTCATCGACTGCCGCCTCATATTCGTCTACCGGCTCAACGTCTTCCATTGCTCCCATCGGCTGCTCAATATCATAGATGTCTATGGTGGGTTGTTCTATGCCAACATAACGCGAGGTTTCAAGAACTGATTGAATGGCTTGCGCATGCACAGTAGCTAAACGTCCCTCATGCATGGCTTTGAGAAGATTGCGCAACAATGGTAAATCTCTGCCTACATTGCGCCCCTCCAGCGCCATCGTCATAATAACTTCTTCCAGCTTTTCTGTGCTAATATCCTGCAAAGTTTCGCCCGTTATTTCCTGTATCTGTTTTGCCATGCGACGTAAGTCAATGGCATCACGCCATGTCGAATCACGCCTACCGCCATCGCCCACAGAGCCCATATTGTCCCAAAACTCTTTCAGATAGATATCACTAACCTTCATGTATTCGATCAGAGCAGCATATAATTCGCTATATGCATATGTGCGACCACTACTAGCGTCCAGACCGAAATCTGCAGGGTTAAAGCCACCCTCCCAAATTGGACGATTAATGGCGCTTAACAGCGCGGTAAGGCTCGACTGGATAACATCTTGAGCGCTACCTAAGCCAGCTGCGCTAGTGAAAATATCTATACCAAAGGCCCGAATAAGCATTGCTGCATGCATGCCCATCGCGCCGGACATATCAAAATCAAACACGGAACCTTCAGTATCTATTGAGCCTTGCAAGTTGCCGCTACCAAATATCCGAGCCAGCATAGTCTCCTCTGCCTGCATAACCGCCCGATGTACCTCAGTGCTTTCATGCAGCATATCGGATAAGGCTTCTTGCACCGTTGATTTCTTCCACAATGCAGATGCACTAATATCGCTTGACGCATACAAGCCAAAAGGCAATACGATCTTAATGTCAGACGGCGACGGCTGTACTTCCGGAGTCGACTTCTTGCCCCTATTCAACGTTGCTTGCACATGTACAGCTTCATTGAGCACAGCAAAACGACGAATGTCGTCGGATGACATGCCACTCGTGAAGTCATACCCAGCGCGCTTCATGACGATATCCATTCGCGTACCACTTGCAGTAGCAACTGTATCGCGAAAACTAGTAGACTGCAGAGCACTTTCGACAAACTCCTGCACCTCTGCAGCCCTCTCCTGCTCCCACTGAACAGCAATGGTTATCATGTTGCGCCTATGCTCTGACACGTTTGAGATAGGCGTCAATGTTAAGTCATATTCATCTTCAGAAGCAATGAAAGCTGCAAGGCGCTGCTGTTGTTCGCGCGCCAAAATATCCATGATATAGTCGGCCGTAATACCTTCATCAGTAAATCTATCTCCCAGCAGTTCCATAACCGTCGACATACTACTCCCGATCTGCGACACATCATAACGTGGCCATATAGCGCTAAAGACAGTATAAGGCTGCGACAAATGAGCATTGATGGCCCCCAATGTAGCACGTGACCTCAACGCTACATCAACACCATCCGCATTAGGCTCAAAATACTCCAACCCAGAAGCAGTCATATCGCGCAACGCACCAATAGCCAACTTCACATCGTCCAGAGATATCTGGCGCGCATACCTTGCATCACCCAATGCCAATTCAGTTACTGCTTTGCCACGCGTATCAATTAACGTATGCGTTATTCGCTCGGGAGCAAAGGCGTCTGCTATAGCGGGCATGAACTCCGCATCCGACAACCACTCAATACCCATCTGGTCCAGCAAGAACCGAGGCAAAGCCGTGTTCCGAGTAGTAAAAAACGAGCTAATATCGATAGCCCTTCGTGCAATCACGTTACGCATAGCATCAGTCACATCGGCTGACGATAAATCTTGCTCCAATTGTGTAACGCTATCCAGAAACGTTGTCAATGCACAGGCAGCCTTGTCGCGATAGTCCAAATATCCCGATACATTGGCCAGAGCTGTATGCGCCTGCCTAAGTGCCTCCATAGATAGTCCCTGCGTCCTTGGATCAAATGCACTGTGACCAAATATATAGTTTTGCCTGTACTCCAATGGTGTGCTGGCGTAGCCAACATCTCGTATTTTGTAAAACGCATCTTGCAGCTGTATATAGCGCCCAGGAGCATATTTACGAACAAATTGCTCACGTGCTGTACGCTTAACATTCTCGTTGGCGACCAAGACTTCTTCCATAGCCGCACTTGATGGTCCACATAACTTGCCATCTTGCGGCATATAAGCTACAAGGTCACCACTATGAATCTGATCAAGCAAGCTTCGCGTAAGGAGCTGCTCTGGAGTATAGCCGCCATAATAAGGAGCAGGTGCACCATGCAACCGCAGAAGTCGCCCTTCTATTTCCATCAGGCGCTTCTCTGACTCTGCATATAGCTCAATCTGACGGGTTTCATCGAAATTATCTATACCCTGTGCCACAAGCTGCTCTTTAGCGGTAATAGGATACATGGCACCAGTCATTTCATCAGCAGCACTCTGTAACTGCCGATATGTAACGGTTGCACCCAGCCGATCTGCTGCAGCAATTATCTCACCGATACCGGTCACTATATCATGGCTATCAAGCGGAGTATCATATTGATCTCGATCCAATGTCAAGGCACGGTGGACGGCGGCTTGCTCCATATCTTTGCGCCATGCTTCTCGCCGATCCATCAATGTCTGCCTGCTACCTTCATCCCCGGTACCATACCGATCTTCCTTGACATGTGTGGGCACTGATGATAACCCTATAGTTTCCAGCAAATGCTCGCGCATGCCCTGATATAACTCACACAATGCCATAAAGCGAGGAGAAGCAGTATCAGCATCCATGATGTCACCAGTCTCGTCATCAGGCATACGTATCTCGTCATCGATCTGATCTTGGGGCCCCTCCGACTCCATTGGATTCCAGCGCGGAATATGAATGAACCTTATCTGCCCATTCTCCCAGTACCAATGATACAGGTCGGTCGATTCTTGCACTGCCTCACGGCCAGCAATGGTCTCTGGGATTACGCCTTCGAGCATGAGCCGAATCCTATCATAGCGCTCTTCCGATACTCCAAAGAGAGCACGTTGCTCTGACGTCATATCATGCAAAGCATCAAAAATTGAATCACTAGCTCCCTGTCCCGAGCGTACCATAGTGGCAAACATTCCACCAATATCGTCACCATACAGTCGCGCCGTCTCATCCTGCCATGCGCTAACCTGGTCAGGCGTTTCTAGCTCGAAATAGCGCATAAAATGTCTGGCTGTTGCCTCATCACCCGAGCCAACGGTCTTATCATATATATCTATAAACCTATTCACTGGACTGCTGTACACAAATTCCAGCAACTGAAGCGAATCGGATACATTAGTTAACAGTCCTGCTACACGCCTGCCATATGCATCATCAGGCAATTGACTAAATTCAGCGATTGCCTTCAAATGACTATATAACTGTGGTTGATAATTAACGGGGCTAGACCATTCGATATTCATATCATCTGGGGGTTGAAACCCATACAGACCTAATTGCCTACTCGCCGCCAAAGCAAACTCATTGGTGCTTAAAGTCGTGGCATCCAGGCCTAGCCTGCGCAATGATTCGGACAAAGTGTGGCTGTCACCCTCAACGCCCAGCCTCCTGAATACCTGAGATAACGATCTTTCTTCATAGCGATATGCAGTGGGCCAACTAGGCTTCAGCCTACGCTGTGTGCGCAATAACTCAACCCGAAGCGGAAATAGTTCTTGCTGAAACATACCAAACTGCTCGACACCCAATGCAGTTTGCTCCTGAGCTTCCTCCATAAGCTGATGTGCCTTACGTACTACTGGTGTATCGCGATGCTCGGCAATAACACTAGCCGATGCCCATGTTGCCACCGATAATTTGGTAAGCGCTTCACTACGCCGCCGAAAATGACACAATATCGCCTCATAATCTGAACGCTGCTTATCCATCAATGCATCATTATCGAGCAATGTTTTAAGCCGTGGTATTATTCCTGTTCCATCCTGATAAAGTTTAGTGAACTCGTGTTCACGTAAGGCAACCCCAAATGTTATCAGTTTGTTGCGCAAATCCAACCTGGCTTGCAAAATTTCCAATGCATCATATGTCGTGTCGCCCATATCGAATGGTATAGTTTTTGGGGTTAAGGCTGGACGCACATCCAGGTTCATTGCTCGTTCCGTAGCACTTAGAATCCACTCAAAGGTATTACGCTGTGTGCTGTCCAGATGTTGATCGGGAAACAACCTATATAAGTAATTGATAGTAGTGCTATAGTGTTGATATACTTCATCCAGGGCAGGATCAGAGTCCCTCGGCGCCTGCGCCATATCACCTAAAGCAGTGTCAGGCATATTGTAACCCAGATATCTCGATAAGCGTGGAATTATATCATCCAGCGAATTGTTATCGTTATCCATGGTATACACCCCCTTTTATAAAATCTTTTTATTCTAGGGTTTTAGCGATCATCGAATCAAGCTGATGAACCGCTATATGATCAGGATTGCCATTTATGTTGATGGTAATATTCGTGTCCACCCCAGTCTCCTGGACGGCAATCGTACCTATACTCTGATCGTAAGTTTGTTGTCGCATCTTCTCCATCAATGCAGAATGCCTGCGTCTTTGCCACCCTTCATTGCGCAGCCCAACTCGCACTCCAGGAGTACACGCTCGCAATATAATGCCATCCTCTTCGATGAATTGTGCATTATCCGGACTCGCAGCATCGGTCAATGTGCCAAGCAGCGACCCCACAATTTGCCCTTGCAATTTGCCCAGCGCATACGATGCCAGTGTTGAGGCTATATCGGCTCCCACCATACGCGATGTTAATTTGCTCCTATCTCTTAAGACTGGTGGCTTCTCTACAATCTTATCAAGCTGTGCGGTCATAGCCCCCACTGCCTGAGCTAACATCGGTCTATCTGCTATCTGCTCTATAACGGAGGCAGCCTGCCCAGCGTCATCTATAGCAAACTCAGCGAGCTGCTCGCCAGTATCGCTTATAGCCCTAACAACCGTTGACCTGGCACTATCGGATATGAGCGGGCTGTAAGATGGGGGAGAAGGCTCTAGTATATCAGAGGTCACGCTATTGGCTGCACGCAAAGCGATATCTTTATGTCGACCACGTTCAAATAAAGCCCTAATCTTATGGAGCAACTTTGGACGTTGCTTGGCCGCCTCAGAAGGCACCCATCGCTGATACCCAGCACCTTCCAACCTATGTACCACAAACTCAGCACCCCATTGCGCTGCTGCACTCGGTCTTTCAGTACCATCATCCAACGCCGTAGGCATCGCGCTGCCGATGCCATGCTTCATAATATGCATGGCAGTAGCCACATCCTGCACAACTTGAGCACCAAACACTGATGGTAAATCCTCTCTCCAGGCAAGCGGCAGATCATCACGTCCAGCAGCATCGTGCATAATACGAACCAAATCCATAGACACCGTATATCCACTGCCGCCAGCCGATGGACGCACCATGGTGCCCTCATTACCGGCGTGACCTTCGAATAAGAAGGTTATCTCGGTATCAGTGTCCAATCCCAAAGTTTCCGCAATATCAGCCCTGTATGCTCCTATAAGACCACTAGCTAGCTCTTGCATCTCATCAAGCAACCGATGACCAGGAGCAAAATCTGCCCCGAACATGGCTTTAACAGGCTCGCTCACATCAGCTTTGGCCCAGCCAAACGTATCACTCAAAATCGCCCGATTTCGCTGCGCGGCTTCCGTCAACAGATAGGTATTTGCTTGACGACTAAGAGGAATCGCATCAAACAGGCGCCCATGACGTTGCTCATCCAGAGCCCACGCTGCATAACGCCCCCCAAAATATTTGGCCACTCGCTCAGACGATCTCTGCCAATAGGATAGTTCGCTTTCATACCCAATCGGCCATTCATCCTGCCATCGGTGCATCAATTCATGGGCTAGCGTGTCATACAATACGGACTCCAAGGAAGCTTCCGGCCAGCGAGAACCGTATAAAATCATATTGAGGGGATACAATTCTATACGATTGTAATTGTCCGGAAAACTTACCCCCAGAGCCCGCAACATCACGGCTTGTTCTTTGAAATACTGCAAGCGCTCATGTGACGTACGATAATCGGTTGCAGTTTTTGAAATAGCACCCAGCGTCCTGCGACTCACAGGCGTGCCAACAACGCCGATATCGACTGCACCCTGAAGCCCCAAATCATCCATTATGCCGGGCATAGCTTCCTGCACAACAGTCCTGGCAGCCTCTTTAATAAGGGCCGCATGCTTCTCGCCAGGCGACCTTGGCGTCTTCGTCGGCATGCGCATAAATGGCTGACGACCTTCCGCATATTGATGCGTCTCATCGCCCCAGATCGCAGGGAAAGTTGTCTTCAGTATTTCTTTGGGTCCCAATCGCAGTGTAGTGCCAAGTAGTTCCGTCAAGGGCATGGTGCGCACATCATCCGGCGACAGAGCATCGCGCGAAGCCCGAGCGGATTTAAACGATCTATATAAATGACGAAGTTTATAAGGAGATGTTGACCAACTCTTTTTTACAACGTCTGGAGAAGATGGCACCTCGCCAACCTGCGTCTTCTTATCGCCAAACAACTTTTGAATCCAGCCTGCCAACTTGGGCATAAGCTTTTTGCTGGGAACCAGGTATTGCGCCATGCCAGGCTGTAATTTTTCGCTCAACGATTGCATCGCCTCAGAACCATGCAACGCACCAATAGCAGCTTCAAGGTCAAATATCTCCTGCGTTAGCTGCTCGGCATACATAGTGGCAACCCGACCAGCCTCAGAACCAAGATAGTCCTCATGCCCAACTCCCGGTTCCGCCCCAACAATTCCAGCCTGAATCTGCCGCACACGCTCAACACCAATAATAATCTCCCTGAGCATGGAGCGAACATAACTGTGGGCTTCCAGTTCTCCCTCCTCCGATGACTTCCGGATCTGGGCATGAAGAGCAGCAATTGGCTGAATTACAAGCTGATACTTGTTGTCTTCAAACTCCCTAAATTGGATAGGCCCATCATCGAAGTACGCTGTTTCATCAAACACGACCTTGTATGAGCCAGGAGATAAATCGCTTGTTATAGACGTAGTATAACGATCAGCTATTTGCGCAGCCTGTCGTGCGCCCGCCTCAAATACAGAAATATCCTTCGCATCATCATGGGGCTGATAGGCATCAAGAAATGTAGCATAGGTTACGTCAAACTGAGCTTCATCCAATGCTTCTTGTGGGTCACGAAAGAGACGTCTTGTATGTTTTGCCAATGAGCCCACATCAACAGAAGTACGCTGCCCACCACTAAAAGGATCAGATTGATCAACAATATATAATGAAACACCAGCATCGCGCGCCAGATAAGCAGCGATAGGTAACGAGCGCTCAGCTGCGCTACGTTTATACCATGCACCTTCAAGAGCAACCTTGTCGCCATCTGCATTTGATAGGCGCAATATCGCCTCCGTAAACGGTAACTCCTCAGAAGGTGTATCATGAGCATGCATCAATTCCTGCGGACTACCAACAAGATCGTCTAAGAAATCAACTGCCACATGTTGTCGACTTTCAGCATCTATAAAACTAAATATGTCTTGCTTAAATACAGCACGAGGCTTGCCACGGAATAAATACCCTACGCCAGAAAGATATTCACCCTCAGCAGATACTGAAATATCTCCGAGCCCCTTAGTGCCAGCCATAAGGTCACGAATATTCTGCGCCCCAGACAATACAGCTATACCATGATGCTTGGACTCACTCATCATAAAATCAAGACTATGACTCCAAATATGTTCAGCACCCTGCCATGCCTTAGCCTGAATGCGCTTATCATCGACGCTTATGAGTTTTTGCTGCAACAAGGCACTAAGACTTTGTACTCCCCCTGCAACCGGCCTTGCAGCTATCTTTATTTCTGAATCAAGCAATGAATTCTCTACGAGATGCCGTGACAACGTTGAATCTAGATGACTCAAAGCGCTATCCATACAATCCACCTCCCTTCGTCACATTTATAAAACCTATATATTTTAGAACCACAAACCAGCCTTAATGCGCTGCTCAACCTCATCTTCGTAATCCAGGTTTATATCAAAATCCATATCAAGCCTGGGCGCCACAATCGGCATATCCTCCACACGAACATTGCGCAGCCCTGCACCACTGAGGGCTTTTGTAATGTTACTTCTAATTGACGCCACATTTTGACGAGGCTTAAACGGACGGCTGATTCCAGGAGCCATTTGTGATTGGATTACATCCGTTGCATATATACCGAAATCATGCATATCCAGTCCTTCGTTACGAACAACATTGGCTTTTACAAGATCAAGATCAACAGCCGGATGCCAACCAGCCCAACCTGGACCGGGTATCTTATTCTTGGAGAAAAACTGTGGAAGGGTAGGGAGGGGGTCAACCTTCATGCCCCAGGCATGCTGGTATACACGACGCTCAAGCGGAGATACTTGACCCAATATGCGTTTGCGCTTTTTCTTATCGCGCTCATCAACAAAGTGTTTATAAAACTGACGATTCTCTGGCGGCAAAGCAGCTATAACTGCTTGAGGATTAGAAAGGTCAACACCATACAAGGTAGTTTCATATTGCCGGCGAGCCGTCACAGCCATCTGGGTCCATGGACCACCACGTGCTAATATCTGCTTATCCGCCTGTATACGCTTAAGATGCATATTAGCAGTCTCAACACTTGCCTTGTCATCAACTATAGCAGCCTGCCGCTTCATTCTGGTAGCTATACGTGCAGCATGTCTTTGCCCCTTATATCTCTTTGCTGAACGCGCATATGCCTGCTGAACATCAACGCCTTCATGCCGCTTTGCCTGACGAGCAGCATATTCATAAACACCCTTATACTTAACATATTTGAGTGCATCAAAATAATCGCTTACACGCCATTTCTTTTTGATTCGAGCAGGCACCCATGTGCGGCGTGTTGCAGTTTCTGCTGCGCTACGCGTTAATGACATGGTGCCACCAAGAGCACCAGTGGCTATCGCGCCATAAGCCGCAGCAACAGGACTGCCAAGCATTACACCACCAATCATGGCACCAGTGCCAGCAGACAAGGCAGCAGAAGACAAGAGGGGTTTTTGAGCATAGGATTCGAGAGTGGGACCAAGTAAGTCACTAATCGGTTTATTCCACGATGTATATTCTTTACCATAAATTATGCGTCGCTCAAAATATTCATGCGGCGAATCTATAGGCAAGAATTTTCTGTGCAAACCTGGAATATTGAGATGCGCAAACCGCTCCCATCGCTGACCACGTGCTCTTTCTCGCCCAGAGAACCGCGCGCGTATACCGGGACCAGACCAATCATCCTCACGCTCAGTTCCCAGTTGCTTTTGCAGGAGTTCATAGTTGAGATTCCGTCGTCTAAAGCCAGCATCTGTATAAATGGTTGCAGGAATAGAACGATACATATCCTTATTGCGGCTACGTCCGCTACTGAAGACATCATCAGGAATAGCTATCTCAACTTGCTGACCAACAGACAAATGTTTAGCTAGAGGTCGTTCGGCAAGCATCCTGACGCCAGCCGTCCTAAACACTTCGCCAGGACGTTCGACAATCATAAAGGCAGACGGATCTACAAAATCAGCTATAGTAGCCTTCATGGTGCGCGTTTTTTGCTCAGCACCAACAAACTGATACGGATGCAAATCATATTTTTTCTTGCGTTCTGCCACCTGTTTGCGTATATCGGCTAACCGCTTTTGCAGATCATCAGGGAGAAATTCACGTTGCTGAGCAGCTATTTTCGAATACAACCTATACTCATCCGACCATGGCGCTACATCGGCTAAAATGGCATACCGCGTAAACCAACCATAGCGAGGATCGTCAACATCCGGATAAAGCGGATGAACTTTCTTATATCCTTCTCCAGGCAGTCGGGCTTCTCCGAAAGGCAATTGCGCAAACGGGTCGCCGTGCTGTAAGTCAAGCATATATGATTGACCAGGCAGCCACTCAGGCATGGCGTTGCGAAGAGGATTATATTCTACAACATTGCCAGGTCGCTTGGTATAAAACCGTCGTGCAGTCCTATACGCCTGACTCAAGCCAAGCATCCCAAAATCTAGCTGCGTTAAGCCGCCACCAATGCCAGACTCCGCATATGCGCGTCCATAACTTACCATACTGCCAGCATCAGCATAAACAAGTTGGGGACTTTTCTCGCCACCAAGAATATCCAGCCCCCAGCCCCACGCACCCATAAAATGCCTTATGTTGCGTGCTTGTGCTTCTGCGGCACTGCTATGCCGTGGGGCAGGGAGGGGTTGGAGGGCAGTAGTGGCCCGAACAGGCACAAGCGGACCAACAACATGTGTCTGCTCAAATGCAGCATCAAGCTCAGCAAGATCAAGATACTTAGAAGTAACCTTCCGTATACGCAATGGGCGTCCATATTTCGGAGCACTAAGACGTAAAGACGGCAAGGCAGCTCGCCGGCGGCTTTGAGTCAAATAACGAGTTGGCGTCTGCGTATACGCATATACAGGTTGGGTGGTCCGCGCTCTTCGCGCAGCACCAGCAGGACGAGTAATATATAGCCCTGGAATCGTCTTACGTCCGGTTCGCCTTGCTATACGCTTTCTTGCAGCCTGCGACTTAACGATCTTATTAGATTCCACAACCAGCTTGCGTGCACTGTATTTGCCAGAAGGCATAGCGCGCATCGAAGAATGAATTTGGGCGTCAATGGCCTTCCGATATCGCTCGCTACGACGTCGCGCTATACGCGCATAATGCTCAGCACGCTCCATGTCTGCCTGTATAGATGCAGCCCACGTGGAATGCATGCTACTATAGGCTGGCGTAGCACGCACCACAGTAGAACCCTCAAGATATTGTGTTGATAAACTGCGGGCTCGTTTTTCTCCTGTGCGCGCCAGCATCTTAGCACCAGCGGCTGCATCTGCCCCATACCACGGAGATGGCTGGAACACCAAATTGTAGCCACCCATATGCTCATAGACATCGATATCTTGCCTGAACGAACGCTGTTCGCGCATTCCATGTCCAGCATCACGCTTAGCCTTGCGCATCTCTGCCTCGTGATAACGACGACGTGGCTTTATTGCCAACCCCAAAGTTGCATTGATGGCAGGTCCAAACAAAAACTCATCAGAAACAAGGGGACCAGACATCGGATATGGACGATCCTTCTTATGCTTGCTTTCAAGCCAATAAGGATCCATGATGGCATGCAATGGTGCAAATGGATAGCGAGGTGTGGGAATGAACTGATGCGCCCAATATTCCTCAGCACTGCCATACAATGTATCCGTCATCTTGTATGTGCTTACGCCGAGACGATACCAATTGGGCTTCCAATAACTAATGCGCCCTCCACGCCACGGCTGACTGGATAATAGCCAATGAGCACCTTCGCGCACAGGCTCTTCTCCATATCTAAGCCAATCAATGGTCTCTTCTTTCGAACGAGGAGTCCGGAAGGAAGCGCCAACAACAGGTATGTCGCCCGCGACGTCAAGCCCGGGCATCGAACGATGCAAGCCTTTTTTATACTGGGTAATACCCAGGCGATCTTGCCATTTAGCTCTATCCACCATACGGGCAGCTCGCGCGCGATAAAAACGCTGGTCAGCCGTTAAACCAGTAAACTTGCCAAGCTCCCAGCCAAAATATGATGCATATTTAGCCCCGGCATACGCAGGAAGAAAGCGTTTAAGCAATAAGTTCTTATACAGCTCAGGAGTTGACCCTAGGGACTGGGGACCAAGAGCCAAACCGATTGTTGAAAGGGCTTCGTTGACACGCTCCGGGAAATAGTATGGTAGAAATGTTCTTAACGTAACATCCTGCAGGTTTTGCCGCCCAGCACCATACTGTTTGATATATTGTTTGGCCCTAACACCCATATTGCCAGCCTTAGTTAAAGCAAACACATCGGCAAGGGATGTACCTTTGCGAACTGCAATATAACGTCCTGAATCAAGGTTCTGGGGCAATACTGTGTCGCCCGCAGTAAACGTTCCAACATGTTCACGTGATAACCTGGCTAATTCGGTCCTTAACAGTTCGCCCTGAGGCGTCTTATCCGCCATCAGTTGCGTCATGGTCTCGCCAATACTATCGACAGCGTAGGTTGGCTTCGCAGCCTCTACGACGCTTCGATTTATAACATCATATGCCTGACGTGCTTGCGATAACGTAAGCTTGCCACTTTTTTGCGCTTCACCTATAATAGCACGCAGCTGCTGCGCACCAATCTTTTCAACCAAGGCACCACTAATTCGCTGCTGACCATAATCGAGGTTGATATATTCACCGCGCCTAAGCACTTTTCTAACGGCAGCGGTCTCAAGCGTATCCCCATGCATACGCTCTATAATAGTCTTCGACTCATCATATTTATCAAATAACCGCAGCACATTTTCGACATCTGCATCAGTTCGAAGGCGCAAATTACCGCGCAAAAAGCTCCACTCTTCAGGCAAAGACGCTTCTATTTGATGCAACACTTGTTCGGAGAAACCTGATGGCGTAATTCGTCTTACCGTCTGGAGAAAAACCTTGGCCTCAGCATCCGTCAACTGAACACCAGTCAAGGCTTTTTGCATCACATTGGGGGTGGATACATCATCCTCATACTTATCATATGCCGAAACAAGCTTATCCCACACAGAAGGCTGATCTTGATTGCCAAGGTCCAAAGGCTGTCGTATCTTCAGCTTGTCGGCCCCTTTGCCAATAACAGACAATTCTGCATTCTTGGGCGTTGTCCCGACCATATGCCGCGCCATACGTGCAAAAGAACTGACACCAGGCATCAATGTTACGTTATCCGCTACCGTAACATTAGGCCTATCAGCCAAGACAAGGCGTCCGCCAACAACCATGTAATCTTGACCCGCCCTGTGCCGACCCTCTAATACAAAAGGCTGTTCTTGACCGGACTCAATTCTATATAAAAAAGGACGTTCCAGGTAGTCGTGTATAAGACGCGTCTGCAAAATCTTGCCTGGCATGGTTTGGCTGACATCATCGAGCAACCCCATGAAGAAGCGAGATAGGCGACGCCTATCATAAAGCTCGCCGCCCGTCGTTATAAACACGCTAGGATCAACAACAGCATCGCGCATGGAGGAATGGGTTTTGCTGAGAGATCTTAAGTCTTCAGCATACGGGGAATCGGGTACATGTTGCAGGTAGTCTCGTATTGTCATAGGACGAATACCAAGAGCACGATGCAATGTTGACACAGGGGGACTAGGCTTGCGCCTAGCCAGCTCGGCAGCCATCACCTTGTCAAGCTGTGCCAAAGTCTCAGGATGTGCCCCAGCATATTGGCGACCCGACATAATCACATTAGTTATAATGGCAGCCTTATTTTCTCCGAACAGAGACGTCAAATCTCTGCGTATTACAGCGCCGGAAACAGATTCAAGGTAAGTAGGCATATCCAGCTGCTGCTGGGTCAAGAACTCGCTAAAGGCATCAGCTGTTTCGGGACCGTAAATTCCTTTAATACGCCCGACAATATGACGACGCCTGGTAGTAGTAGTCAAGTCATGATGGTATTGCGTTCTTTGCTCTAAAATCTTTTCAATATCATATCGAGGCTGCGTAGATGTATAGCTTAATTCTTCTTCATAAGAACGCCTAAATGCTTCCGCCCATGTTTCATCCGAACGCCGAGAAGCCGGCGCGCGCCCTAACGTCAACGCCCCGGCATGCAGCTTGGGAACCCATTCGTCCAAAAATGTTTGAGCAGTCCCCGATTGAATTAGATAGCGCCCTGTCGCAATGCTGGCAGCCCCAACACCAGCTATTGTCAACGTGCGCCCTAAGATCTTTTTCTTCTTACGTTGCTCTTCGCTTTCATTGTCGAGATAGCCGATATAACGGTTATACGGATATCGCGAGGCCACATGTATCGCCTCCCGCCTGTGTAATATCAGCTACCAAGAATATCGCAATCGTCATCATCATCATCAAATATCCAGGCGGGATCAGATCCACGATAATGCTCGTCCCGGAACACTGTTTCGACGGCTTCTTCTAGGCCTGGAATACTTGGCTGCTCAGCATGAAAGGGCGACATATCATTATTGAGCTGTGCATATTGCGCTCCTGGACCTCGCGCAGTATTGCCAACAGTATGAACCAATGGCACTCCGCGTAAATTAATCAAAGTCCATTCAGCACGCGACAACAACCACAACCGGCGCTTCATATGCATATGTCGTATAGTTTCAACGGGATATTGAGGGAAAGCCTCAGCAACTATGCAATCAAGCTGAGCACCAAAATCTACAACCATTTCATGCCGATAAGCATCAAGTAATGCTAGAGCTCTATCAGCCGAATCATAATATGATGCCTGCAAAATCTGTCTGGCCAAAACGGTAGCATACCCAGCCATTGCACAGTTGTGATAGTCGAAGGAAACCGGATAGAGAACACAAACCATACATATAGCTTCTTCTTTTATCTCGTTGCCATATGATGCATTAGCAATTTCATGAAATTCCATTTCGTTGAGAGGGCGCCATATAAACATGACGCCCTCGCTGCCCTCAAACTCCGTGCAATATAACTCGCCATATTGTTCACGCCATGTGGCAAGTTGCGCCTCCAATGCGGTGGGCGAAACAGCATTCGGCACTTGTTACAACTCCTTGGGCTCTCCCTTAACGGCGAACCCAGATTTGTCTAAGATTATTTCGGATAGCACAGTTGCTATACCAGCAGGAGCAGCAGGTGAACTGTAATCAAAAGCGGCAGGATGGAGCACTAACATCTGGCACAGCTGCTCCTCACGCTCGCTCGGACCACCAGACAAATTGTTCATGATCTCACGATATTGAGGACGAGAAATGGGGTAAAAATAAAACATGATGTCATTGATTTCAACAGCATAAACTTTGCCATACTTAGCCTTCCACTCATCGATCTGTTCACGACTCACACTAATGTTGTCAATAGCCATTACAGTCATAACTCCTTTATAATATGAATTCAAAACCATTAAGCACGCGCTATCGGGCGATTGATGTCTTTTGCTATAAAGGGATATCGCTCAATAATTGGCGCACCTGACGGCTCAATGGTTTTGCTCAATCCAACCAAGGATACTTCATTGATGCTGTTAACAGTATAAGGGGCTTGCGCAAGATTGGGGCGAGTGCCATTTACCTTGTTGGCAAGATTGCCTACAGTATTGCCGAGCTGAGTCACGCCGTTAAACTCACCATAAGTTATAAGAATATCAAACGCTCCAACGCTAAACGTGGTCTCAGATTGCAACATCTCCGATACGCGCTGTTTACTACCATATGCGCCCGAATCAACAACCTCCTGTTTATAAGAATTACCAGCGGCCCTCATATTGACACGCGTCAAACTCTTGCCCCAAATAGCCTCCTCATATGCCTGACACCACGACTGAAAAGCGGCATCAGACGAAACGCTCGCCGCCTGAGGCAACTTAACACTCGAGCTAAGCGGCTTAGCTGCAGCTGTATTGTATGTCGAAGCATCAGACGTACGGATCTTATCCAAAAGATAATACAGATAACCTGCACGCCGAAAAGCAATATCAAGATAGCCCTGAACAATCTTGGTCCCCTGCGCTAAAGCATCATATGTTACACTTGCATACCCATATATTGGCGCCACCTTTTCCTGCAACTCAAAAGCAATTGTTATAGCTTCATCGACATATTGCCCGTTAATGTAAATACGAACATCACATCCGGAAAAGTACTCCGGCGCGTAATAGTATTTGTTAGTTATGATCTTTCGCTGATCAGTAGTAAAACCTGTCGGCACTCTCATCACCACCAATCATCATGCAGGCATCAACACTACTTCATATATGCCACTTTTTAGCTTCGCGACAGCTCGACGACGCTCTTCAATAAGCTCAGCCTCATTTGGAGTATACGTGGCAACCTTTCTGCTCGGTTCGATATAGGGCCACTGCACGTTATAGGGCAAGTAGCCAGCAGCACATACGTTAATCGCACATATCTGCTTGCCTTCCGGAATCATCAGCTGAAATCGACCGGTCATGGCATCAGTTACAGCGTAACGGCTAAACATTCTCATTTCCTGCTTGCCATTAACTGCAGGAGTCATAGCCATAAAAGATACCCCCACAACAGCCACGGGTACTGCCTGCCTATCGGCTCCACTATAGATAAATCCACCAATTTGAACAGTAGCCGGAACGGAACATTCCTCCGATGCAGGCACTCCATCTGCGTACTCGTCAGGCAATACGGGAGAAAAAACAACGTTCGCGTTATCGTAGCCAGACAGCAACGACATGACATTAAACGGCGATTCGGGCTGCGTATCGCTGGGTATCATGCCCAAACCATCGACCAAGTATGGACTCCTAGCCTTAAAGCCTGGCGGTGCCTTATATTCGATATACACTCTCTTAATCTGTGCTATGCGGGCAGGCACTGTAATGGCTAAATACCATACCCCATCAATCGGTATAGTCGTAGAAGCAAAGCATTTATCGTTACTTGTATCGCCCCAGCGGAACTGTACACCAACCTCAGCACCAGGCGGGCAACCACCACCAGTCATTTCAGCAACACCCATGATATGAACGCTATGCTCATCCCTTGCGGGCACAACTCCATTGAATACGATATCGCCGAGCTCCAAAACTGCAGGCTCATTATGTGTCCCGTACATATCGCGAGGCTCTAAATAACAAGGAACATGAAATGCTTTGAAATAATATCCTGGCTTAGCATAATCCCAAAGGGTATGCACATGACCCACTGGCACATATTCTAGCTCCACACACCGCAAATAACCCACCACGTATAAATCAGCTATAGCAGTCCCATCTTGCGATATTGGCACGGGATAGCCAAAACAATACGGCGTCTTATCATCACGCGTCACCATAAGAAGCAATGAAGCCTGCAGCTGTTCACCATCAATTGGCACATGTACAATCTCGCCATTATCGTCCTCAGTCGCATAAAAACAACGCGCAGAAACTCGAACCAAATACTCTTTGCCATAACATGGCCAAAACGGGCTAATACTGCTATCAGTAACAGCCACATATGTCATAGATCCATCATCATTGTGTATCCATACATACTTAGGAGGCACATAGTTTGCCGGCAAATCGCTTGGCGGCATAGTGCCAGTCTGCCATGCCTGCTCCGGGCTGCCGCCAACAGTAGTAGCAATAGGCAGCTCAACAGTATACGAAAACCTTTCGCCACTGTTAAGGACGAAACTCCTAATAAAATAACGCTCATACCACTGAACTACTACTGTAATGGGCATGGTAGTTGTATCCGTAACGTTATCAATATAAAACTCCACCATGCCTTCATGATTCGTAGCAGCAGACAAAACCTGCATTGTTTCATCGACACCGACCGGACCAACCGTGCTAGTCCAATCGGCATGTTCGCCCTCGTAAACCCTTACAATATGAGACGGCACGGATTCACGCACAACTTGTGTCAAACCATCAGGACCAACATGCATGACAAGTTTTTTAACGTTTAGCCGAACATAAAAAGAACATTCCGGCACAACTGGCATACTGACCTGCCCACTGGGCGGCAATATAACGACTCCTGACTTCACCTCCGGCTTGCTTTCTTCAACAATAACAGTGTTCGATATCACATCTGACCATAACGCTGGACCTACTTCGCTTTGTTTTAGTTCATTTGCTATAGCAACATGTTTGCCGGTAAGATCGATTTGCGTCGTCTCATCCGATCGGCTAGCGACATCATGCTCCCGGATAACATTAACCGAGCCAGTAAAATCCCGCACATGTAACAACGGCACTATATCCTCGGCTATATAAGAAACAGTATTCTCTGTAATAATGTCATCAATAGACATGACCATGCCACTATCAACTAGACGCACACCAAGTATGGCATATCTTGAAATACGGCCCCCATCATTACGACATATCACGTTAATATTAAAGGGAGGCATTTCATCAAGCAAAATACCATCCATATACTCTGGCGCCAACTGGCGAACAATATCGCGCTCAAAAACTGTAAATATGAGGGTACCAGCAACGGTGCGTGGTCCGCGGGCAAACCCCCCGACGCGACGGGAACCAAGTTTACGCATCTGGATTATCTCGCTGTGTGTTGAATAGGTAATGGTGTGAATATTGCCGATCACGATTGGATTTTGCAGCCTACCAGGCATATCGATAACAGGAACAATCTCTGCACCAGAATAACTTGCAAATATACCATGAGGTGGCAGGCTATTACGCGCATATCCACCATACGACACTAAACATCACACTCCAGAGCCTAACAAAATTGAAACGCAGGCAGGCAGCGCAATGCCTGCCTGCGCAACTATACGGCAACACAGCAACATATCAATTGACAGTCCAATACAATTAGCCAATACCAAATCCAACCAATTATTCTGGCATATTATCGCAATAATCCATGAGCTTGCCCCAAATCCATATGCCAATAATTCTCGCTACGGCTCCGGATCCTCAGTGCCAGTACTCCTGCCACTCATCTGAAATGGTCTCATGCGCCGCAAACCAAGCGCAATATAAGTATACACACGCTCAAGGGCTAAATCATCGATGCCAAGGCTGAACGCCTCATTAAGCAGTTCAACCCCGAGAACGTGGAATGACGAAGTGACACCATAATCATTCTTTAACAGAATGGTTACATCAAACGGGAACAACTGGTCTACGTATTCGATGTCGTGATCCTCAACCGTGCTTACCAGATTGCCCAAAGCCCTATCAGAAATAACGCCGGTTTCATCGAGGAAATCTGCACCCAAGGCATCAGTCATTGTCTCATTCCAACGACTCAAGTCGGCGGCCTCATATTCATAGAGCAAACGCTGTTGTGTCTGATCGCTAGTCATTTCCGCACGCCATGCATAAAGGTCAGGCTGCGCATAATACTTCTTTTGCACTTTTGCCATCTCTTCTATCAAGGCATCACGATGAAACTGAGTAAAAACCAACGTACCAGCAACGCCGCGCTTACCGCGGGCAAAACATCTAGGGTTAGCGCTGCCCATCGTATATATCGGACCCTTCTCACGACGCACTGATACCGTTATTTGCTGCAACTCACCAATCACGCGACCATTAAACACAGCCTGAATATCAGCGCCGGAAAAGGACGTAAATTTACGAGTATATGATTCAACTATATTAGTCGCTCGTTCATTATCACTCACAGTATCTGAGCCCCCAATCTATATGATCAAAGGCTTGCAGGTCATCTAACCACAGCTATCACTGCAACCCTATGGCTAAAAGTTAGGTTAAGTCAGGAGTAAGATTCACAAACAAATGAACCTTGCGCAATTCTACTGCAGTTACAAGCATCAAATTAACGATAGCTCGCTTCGTATTGCGACTGCTCCTATCCAGTGCGATATTGAATTCGAAGTCTGCCAGGGTACCTCTGGACACGAGGCCAGATAAAGCATTCTGAACCGCCTGCGTATGGGCAGCCCTAACCGGCGCGCTGTATGCTCTGCCGATATATGGCTCACTTACAGCACGAATGAGTTGCGTTACAGTATTAACAATCTTCATGGTCATGAGCGAATCGTAATCGGAGCCCGCTTCAGCAGCAGTACATCCGACAGTTACTATCGGTCTCTTAGAGCTATTCTCAAATGTGACATATTGTGCTCCGACCAACTTATCCCTGAGAGGACTAGATAACTCATAGCGAAGAGTAATGTTAGGCAGCTGCACATATGTGGTGCCTGCGTCGCCAGGCAAAGCAGCGGCAAGTGCCGCATAATATACAGCAGGATCAGCAACATATCGCCCAATGCGCGGATGTTCTATAATGAAGTCGGGATACGAACAAATAGAAATATATTTGCCGATAGGAATCAAGTTGCCATCATTATCACGCATGTATTCGCCCTTGATATTGCGCATATAATATTGGTGAGGCATATTGATGAGTGAACGCACTCGTCCAGATATTTCACTCAACGTAGGGTTCATGATAGGTCGTACACCAATATAGCCCAACACATTATTGTTCAGCATACTGGAAACGGCGCAGAATTGAGCAAGCTGCTCGGCAAAATTATGTGAATCCGTATCATTCTCAATATCATCTGCATATACGCCTGTCAAGACCACATGATCAACTGCATAGTTCTCAAGCAACGTGTAGGCGCCTTCTTTGACTACAACACCATCACTATCTCGAATGCCACCTAGAGCCTCATATATCTGTGCCCTAGAATAATGCAAGCCATCATCGCCGCCTTGCAAATTAACAGCGCTCGGTATTAAGGGCAGGTCATACGATAGTTCCGCAGGATCATCTGTATCTGCAACCACTATATTGTTGCGAGGATCATTGTTAATCGCATTCACAATAGCGGCAAATGTAGGATAATCTATCGTATTGTATTCCAGGGGCGGTTCATTTGTAAAAAGCTGCTTAGACGCAGGCTTAGTTATAATTAGCTTTTTGGCAATAGGCACATCAAGTCCAGATTGGTATATTCCATCTACCTTGATAGTGACATCGTTATACAAAGCTGCAGCGCCAGTACTGCGCAGCTTTATGGATGCCGTATAATCAGCCTGCTCTTCATAGCTATAAGTACAACTCATCTGACTGCCACGAACACAGTAACCAGGCTTCAGGATCATTTTTGTCGGAGTGGTAGTGTCAAAGCTATACGCGTCAGCCGCAACGGGTCTACCATCAGCATAAAGCGCAAACGTATACCCAATGGGCTGATGGGTAAGAGTAAACTCCTGAGATCCGCCAGCCGCCACACATACAATAGACTGAGTTATCGATGCAGCCTGACCAGCAGTTTTATATACATACGACACAACGATATTAACTCCACGATCAGTTGCGCCTTCCCCGATGGTCACGGTAAAAGCATACACATCTGGAGTATCAGCCTGCTGAGCAACTGCACTTTGTTCATAAAAAGCCTTAGATACTGGACGTCCTCCAGCTGTTACTTCGACAGACTCAACCTGATCCTGCGCCGCCGTCACAACACACTGGACAACCGTTTCTGCATTGCCGCTACAAAGTCCCAAGTCCTCAGTGCAATTGACCCTTCGCATTCTGGGCACAGGTCCACACGATAAGGCATCAGACCTCGCATACGCACCAGTCACCTTCATGAGGCGAATATCGCGTGCACCCGCCAAATATGCCTCGTAGGCACTTCTCGTAAGCGTCGGCTTACCAGAACCATCAGGCTCTATCTTGCCGAAAACAGCCTCAGCGTCATTAGGATTTGCATAACTGATGGGAGTATATAGTGGACCGTCAGTTGCAGTCCCTAAGATAAGCAAGCTTTGTGTTAAGCCGCCAGGCTGTGCGACAGGAATCGTTTTCTTCTGCTCAACCAGATCAACCACTACACCAGGCAAATTAGGATAAAAATCTGGCATCTGGCACATTAACCTCCTTCAATCATTGCTGGTCAATCGGCTACATCATATCGTAATATTGACCACGCAACATGACCTGCATGTCATCTGCATTAGACACATCTGCTTCGACATGTGTCAAGGGTAACGATACATCGATCTTTATATCTTCGATCAGCACTAAAAAACGCAACGAACGAATATACCAATCTTCACGCCAGCGATCCAAGTGCTCATCTTCAAGCTGCTCCATAAACGCAATCAAAATAACACCATGCTGGCGGAAATAATCCGAATAAGTCGCCATAAAATCATCAAAACGAACAACCAGGCTATCAGCCTCACTTGCTGACTTAGACCAGATATCAAACTGCAGTATTACTTCATAAGTGCGACCATAAACCTGCGTAACATTCTTGGTGCCTGCGCTTATTTCATGTAAATGACGATGAACAAGTTCATTGCGATTACGACTAGGCACGCGCCTTACCACTCTATATGTAATCCTACGAGTAGTGGCAGTGCCCTTTGGATATTCCGGAGTAAAACAATCCTTCCACTCATCACCCCAAACCCTTATCAGTAACGTGCCGATAGCACGACACAAATCATAAATGGTAGCAATATATTTATCATCATCAGGTATCAGCCAACAATCACCATTTGTCACAGCTATATCACGCTTTCGGAAACATAAATACGCATTCCCTGCAATTCACCATGACGATATGCATCAATAGATAAATCAATGATCGGACCTTGTCGTTGGTAATCGTAAATATAATGATATATAGCGCCACTCTCAATATACGGAGCAAGTGCCTGTGCTACTGCACTCTCCACCAACGTATCCATATTAACATTAACCCCATGCCCCCGAGTATATGAATGTAGCGCGTCAATAAGCGAACGCTTAATACCTGCTACTAGTCTCGAATTAATAACATGACGTCCCGCATTTACTTGGTGTGCTGCAGTTACCGCAGAAAATGGCACAAACCCATTGTGAACATCATCCACAAGTATGACGAAGCCACTCGCAGATATTCTCAACGCATCATGACTATATGGGGCGGGGTATATGGCATTGATGCCATGAATAGTCTTGTTGGTCGGCGTCACAGAATAGGGCAGGGAGGCTATAAGTCCTGCATAGGAAGGTGCTGCCGAAAACGAAAGCAATCGATCGTCCACAGAATACAGAATCGCATTAGCTACAATCGACAAATATGCACCAACATCAAGCAACTGACCCGCAACCGTTATAGCAAAATCCGGTTGATTGGCAACAGTCCACGACGTTATATCATCGCCAAACATATCCATATCTATCGACA
Source organism: Mycobacteriales bacterium (assembly GCA_012842085.1). Taxonomy (GTDB): domain Bacteria; phylum Actinomycetota; class Actinomycetes; order Mycobacteriales; family Mycobacteriaceae; genus Lawsonella. The sequence goes on from DUTM01000145.1 coordinate 41,245, forward strand.
CAACTGCATGTGCAGGCTCATTGTGAGCGCCACGAACAACCAAGAACTCGATCAATTGCCATAAAAACGGATTGTGCGATGGCGCCGGAATACCAGCATCATAATACATGCTCAAATCACACAAACGCTGCGACAGTCTACATGGCACTGTTCTCTGTATGCCGGACAGCTGCTCGTACGTATATAAAGGCGTTGACAGATGCCCATATCGTATAGGTAATACAGTAATGATGTCAAAATGCGCAGCTTCCAACAAATCATAAGCCATACCCAAACTCAAATAGAGTTCATGCCACGCATCGCAGAAAGGAATACGCACCACAACAATACCATCTGCTCCAGCCCGCAATGCTAACGATGCAGCCTCAGCAAGTTCACCACCAAATCGCAATCGTCCATCATATTCACTGTGCAGCAACACTGGATCAAAAAACAAGCCACGGTCTGCATATCCAACTATTGCAACATTACCCATAACTCTTGCTCCCGCAATACATAAGACATCAGACCTTTTGTAAGTTATAAATAAAAGCTTGTTGCAACGCGTCTAAGCCTGTAGACAACAGACTGCATGCAATACGCTTATATACAATTTGCCCATTAAACCTGTATGCATCAATAGCGCTCACGCGATATGCATGTGATACACCTGTAATACAACCAGCTTCATTGTATAATGGTTCCAGGACTAAATCGCCAGATCCAATCATCGCGGTCGCCATACTACAGTTGTCAAGATAATAGTATCTTCCTCCAACAACAACCGATCCCAATGATTCCGTATAAGAAGCACCAAAATTACCCCATGCCGGAGGCACCTGAGAACGAGAATAGGCACGAGTCTTAATTAAGCTAATCACATAACCAGTGCCAAAACACTTAACACATGCCGGATCAGCCGATGTGCTAGCTCGGTCATAGCAACAACAATGCGACCTCTTATCAAGACATACCAGATATATTGGATAACCATGCTCGCTTAATGTTTGAGATACTTCCATTGCAACAAATTTGCTACCACCTAGCTTCAACCCAGGTCTCCCTCCCCGATGCCTTTGAAGCCACAGCCATGCTGCCTGTCCCCTCATAGAGAGCAAGCTTCGCTCCAAGGGCATTGAGTCTAGACAAGAGCATCGCATTGTTACCATAATCAAGCGTCAAATCGCCAAGTCTTATTTTAGCCGGTCTACCAACCAGCATACAAAGCATTCTGTTTAATAATTGATACTCTGTCTTAGCAGCAACATATTCATATCGTTCCGCATCCGTCGCCTGTAAGCCCAAATATTTATCCGCTGCCAAACTAGCACGTAATATCTCTACATAAATCTGATCAGACTCAAAAGACGCCCCAACAATGCCGGACATGATATTATCCAGAGTTAGAGGGTCGATATATATGGGCATAAGATCAGAGTTAAATTCAAAGCAAAAAGTGTCGCCATTGGCACATATCGTCAACATATATCGGTTATTAGGCATCAGCATGACATAATTGCTCCCGCCAATCTAATCTTTATCTTCTGCCAGCAAAGCGGCAACCATAGCAGCAGCAGCTTGCTCCTCAGGACCTGGCGCATAATTAGCACGCATACGCCATAGTAAGGCAAACCTATGCATAAACGTCCCTAATTTGTAGTACCGACTCTCATCACAATCCTTCTCAACCGAAGCATATGCTTCATTGGCACACTCAACAATAAGCTCACCCCACCAGCGCATATGCCACTGATACCATTGCTCATAGCAATAATGAACGAGTTCACAAAGAATACAACCAACAGTAACCCAAAACAACTTATTCCCTAGCAACAATGTTATAAACATATGCGCTCATTCCCAACTTGAATATAAAAAGTTGCAATGAATTGCTCTATGCTACCCCGTCTGTGTTATGCACTCAAGCCGTGGCGTTCAAACACGATGCGTAGCTTTTCTGCAAGTTCCTTCGCATCCTGCGACAGCTCATCCGGAGGTGCCAACACATACTCATCCCACAACCAAGCCAAATCGGATGCCAACTCTTCCAGGGCTTCTTTGACTGCAGCTCCCGCCGCAATATCCTTCAGAGAAGGTATCTTGAACTCCATCTGCGCCATGTTACACCCCTCCGAAAAGTTGTGCCTAATTGCTCGTTAGTTCAACTCCTCGAACCCCTCAAGCTCGCCCTCATCTAGCTCCACATACCGAATCTCCACGCCCACATAGATGTCGTCTTCTCGTTCCACAGGGCCGATCTGATATACAGCCTGAGTCTCCTGGTCAAACTCCGGGATCTCCCCGAATACTACAAGCTTCGCATCCGGCGTCCCCTTCGGCACCAGAAGCAGTTTCCCGTCCCTGACTATTCCGTATTTTTGCATACTTGCTCACCGTCCTTTTGGCTTCGCCAATACTGCAAATTGGTTCAACATATTTCTGGTAAAACCCATAACTATCGCTACGCTTGATCCATCCCCAGTAAGACACGACCGCGCAAGCGTCTTTGTAGCTCAAGTGGCCTTTCTTCTGGATCTTCCTGAGCCGTCGCCTGATTCTCAGGGCATTGCGTTTGCGCAGAATTGTTCGGTCGCGAAAGAATCTGAATCCGAGAAAATCTATGCCCCTGTCGTCCACACGGAACACCTGCCAATTGCCCTTGAGCTGTAACCTAATGTTCTGCAGGTATCGGTCGATTTCTCGCCTGGCTGCGTGCAGCTTCTTCTTGTTCGGACCCAATAACACCAGGTCATCCACGTATCGGATGTAATAGCGGATACCCAACTCCTGTTTGATAAAGTGATCCAATCCTTCAAGATAGAAATTCGCAAACCATTGACTCGTGTAGTTGCCTATTGGCAAACCCTCCGCACTATCAATAATCGTGTCAATGAGCCACAAGCAGTCCTTGTCTTTGATCTTGCACCGAAACATCTCTTTGAGGGTCTCGTTATCTACGCTCGGGTAGAATTTCGATACATCCATCTGAAGGCAATATTTTGTGCCTTTGCTGTCGGTGTCAAGCCATTTCCGCAGCATCTTTTGCCCGAGGCTTGTTCCGCGTCCTGGCACGCTTCCGCAGTTATATCGATACATTCCCCGCATGATAACCGGCTCCAACTGTAGCATGAGCGCCCAGTGGATGATCTGGTCCGGGTAGTATCGCGGCTTATGGATGGTCCGTTCCTTCTACCCGGACCAGATCATCCACTGGGCGCTCATGCTACAGTTGGAGCCGGTTATCATGCGGGGAATGTATCGATATAACTGCGGAAGCGTGCCA
>DUTM01000030.1 GCA_012842085.1 Mycobacteriales bacterium
CGACTTGGAGATGGGCTTTATCCTACGGGACAGCGACCCCGCGCTGGTGATCGTCGAAAAAAGCCTGGTGAAAAAAGTCACTGCCAACTCTGGCAACATCCCTGTCATCGACATTGACGCCCTGCCGCGTGGCGACGCCCAAGCCCCGATTGATCTACCAGTAGTGGAGTGTGACCTTGACGACGTCGCAGTCATCATCTACACCAGCGGCTCCACTGGCATGCCCAAAGGCGTCATGTTGACGCATAAGAACCTGTGGGTCAATGCCTACTGGGCCCTTGACGTCTACGGCATGGATGACCATGAACGGGTCACCTCCCTGCTCCCATACTGGCACAGCTACGCTCTCGTTTGCGAGCTTCTCTGCCCCATGATGGCCGGAGCGTCCTGCGCCATTGCCAAGGATATCCGAGACTTCAAGAAAAATCTGGCCTTATTTGAGACGAGCTTCATGCCGGCGGTCCCCCGCATCGTGGAAACGATCAAACTCGGCATCGACAGGCAGATTGAGAGCAAGCCGCCCAAAGTCAAGGCTCTGATTGACAAGGCGATCTACAACGCCTCCCGCATTTTCACCGCTGGCCCCCGCCTTGACGGCGGCATCCTCAGGATGCTGACCCACCACACTTTCTACGACCCGATGGTGTTCCGCAAATTCCGCCAAGCTTTTGGCGGCAAGCTCCGCTGCGTTGTCTGCGGCGGCGCACCCCTTGATCTCGAATTGCAGATTTTCTTCAAATACATCGGCGTCCTGGTCATGACTGGTTATGGCTTGACCGAGACCTCGCCAGTCGTCAGCGCCAATATTCCCGAAGACCACCGCCTCGGCAGCTCCGGCAAGGTTCTCCCCTGGCTCCTGCCCGAACATGGCGGCGACTACACCTTCAAGGACGACGACGGCAACCTTGGCAAAGACTTGCGCGGCCAGCTGTTGCTCAAGGGCGATTGCGTCATGAAAGGCTACTGGCGCCATACCGACGCCTCAGCCAAAAGCTTTGAGGACGGCTGGCTGAACACCGGCGACGTCGGCTACTGCGATGCTGATGGATTCCTGTTCATCGAAGGCCGCAAGGGCAACATGATCGTGCTCATCGGCGGTGAAAAACTCCATCCCGAGCACGTTGAAGACGCGATCCGCACCTCTCCGATTATCTCCGAAGTCATGGTCATCGGCGAAAAATGCAAAAACGTCTATGCCTGCGTCAACGTCCATGATGACGTCCGTCGGAAAAATCCGGATGCTGCTGAGTTGAAGAAGCTCATCAAAAGCGAAGTTTCGAAAACAACGGCGCATCTGGCTGCCTTTCAGAAGCCTAAAGATGTCCTGATCCTGCCGGACTTCAATATGGACGAAGGCACTTTGACGGCGACCCTCAAGGTGCGTCGCTTCAAAGTCAAGGAGCTGTTCAAGAATGAAATTGAGCAGTTCCTGAAAGACAACGGCGAAGAGGTCGCCACCAAGCACGAAGTCGGCATTGCCAGTTCCAAGGTTCTGGAAAGCCTGGCCAATAGCACTCCGCCACCAGCCAAAAAATAGGGGCGAGGGGCGAGACTAGGGGCGAGGGGCGAGACTAGGGGCGAGGGGC
>DUTM01000041.1 GCA_012842085.1 Mycobacteriales bacterium
ATGTTCCCGGGATGGCATGGTCGCGAGGGGCGATGCTTGTATCTTACTTGCTTGCCATGTGCTTTGTGGGGTTGAGCAGGTTCTACTTGAGAATCAAGGCTGAGCTTGCAAGGATGCGCAGGCAGGCGAATTCAAGTGAACTAAATGGCATGGTTAATGGCAACTCTACTCGGGTGCTCATTGTTGGTGCGGGGTCGGCAGGGGTCATGGTGGCGAAGGAGATAGCGGCACATCCCGAGATGGGCAAAGTTGCTGTAGGATACGTAGATGATGATCCGTCAAAGACAGGCGGGATTGTGATGGGCCTGCCGGTGCTGGGTTCTGCAAGGGATATCCCGGGAATAGTGGAGGCCAGGCGGGTTGATGAAGTTATCATAGCCATGCCTTCTGCTGGTGGACAAGCTATCCGTGAAGTTGTGGCCACATGCAGGCAGCTTGATGTGAAGATTCAGACTCTCCCGGGGATGTATGAGATTGTGGATGGCAAGGTCAGCCTGAAGCAGCTCCGGGATATTCAGATAGAAGACCTTTTGGGGCGGGAGCCTGTCCGCATGGATATGAAGGAGATCGGGGCGTACCTGGCCGGCCGCAAGGTGCTCATAACCGGTGCGGGGGGCTCTATCGGGTCGGAGATATGCAGGCAGGTGGCTCTCTTTGAGCCCAAGTGCATAGTTCTACTGGGGCATGGTGAGAACAGCATATTCGAGATACAGAATGACCTTTCGAGGCGGTTCCCGACGCTGACGACTCATGCTGTGATCGCGGATGTGCGGGATGCTGAGAGGATAGAGAAGGTATTCCAGAAGTACAGGCCTGATGTTGTGTTTCATGCTGCGGCCCACAAGCATGTTCCACTCATGGAGGCAAACCCTGAAGAGGCTTTGACGAACAATGTGTTCGGCACTCGCAATGTTGCACAGGCTGCTGACAAGTACAAGGTCAAGCGGTTTGTGATGATATCCACTGACAAGGCTGTGAACCCTGTGAGTATCATGGGGATGAGCAAGCGCATAGCTGAGATGGTGGTGCAGGCTGTAGGGGCTGAAAGCAGTACTAAGTTCATGGCTGTAAGGTTCGGAAATGTACTCGGGAGCCGGGGCAGTGTGGTTCCCCTCTTCCGGAAGCAGATAGCCGAGGGCGGGCCTGTTACTGTGACTCACCCTGATATGACGAGGTACTTTATGACTATCCCCGAGGCTGTGCAGCTTGTGATACAGGCAGGGGCCATGGGCCAGGGCGGAGAGGTGTTCGTGCTCGACATGGGGGAGCCGGTGAAGATTGTGGACCTGGCAGAGGAGATCATAAGGCTTTCGGGGTACGAGCCGGGCAAGGATATTGAGATTGTTTACACGGGGATAAGGCCTGGGGAGAAGCTATTTGAGGAAATTTTGACCTCAGATGAAGCTGCAATAGCCACGAAGCACAGGAAGATATTCGTATCTCTAGAGGCCCAACCTGATGCGGAGATGCTCCTCGGGGCGGTTTGTGATGTAGAGGATAGTTACAGGGATATGGGGCAGCGGGAGATTGCCAGGAAGCTGGAGGAGTTGGTCCATACGGAGTGGCAGGATACCGCCATGACGGCAGCCGCAGCGGGCCGGGAGGAGATGCTCAGGGCGAGAGCAGAGGCTGCGGTGGGA
>DUTM01000040.1 GCA_012842085.1 Mycobacteriales bacterium
CCCGGAGAAACGGACACATTCGACCTGATGTTCTTCGCTGACCACTTGCCGAAAGGCACCTGGAAAGCTGTAGTCGAGATTGAAAGCAATGACCCGGCGAACCCTAGAATTGATGTGGACACTTTCATGTTCGTAAGGTCGCGTATCAACCCGACGATTCGGTCTGCCACTGCCAACCCGTGGGCTGGAAGCGCCCCGCTGGAAGTCCACTTCTCAGTGGATGCTTACGACCAGGACGGGATGGTCGTCGATGCTATTTGGGACTTCGGCGACGGCAGCCCAACCGTGAACGGGACGTTCAACCCTGTCCATACCTACGTGGCAGAGGGCAACTACACCGCCACAGTGACGGTTGTCGACGACGACGGGTTCGAGACCTCGCGAGATATAGCCGTAGTCGTAGCTGATCTGCCTGAGGCGACTGTAGATCCTGCTTCATTCAATCGAGTGATTCGAGCACACCGAGAACTCACAGATACACTGACTGTGGCCAACACGGGACTTGTGACACTCGAGTTTGAGGCAACAGCCTATACCGCTGGGATCCCCTCTGAAACCAGCGAATTCCATCCGTTCGGCGCAGGCGGCCCCGACGATTTCGGATACATGTGGCGTGATTCAGACGAGCTGGGCGGACCTGCGTTCGACTGGGTTGAAATTAGTACGATTGGTGCGAAAGTACCTGTTTCAGGCGATGACTCCAGGGTAGTTGCGCTACCGTTTGACTTCCCGTTCTACGGAGACATCAAGACAGAGATCCGGATCTGCTCCGACGGTTATCTGACATTTGGCACAAAGGGGAATGCATACACCAACGTAGCGATCCCCAATCCGGCTGAGCCAAATGACATGATGGCTGTCTATTGGGACGACCTCAACCCGCCGCAGGCACCGGCAGACGGTGGTGTTTTCTACTACTACGATGCAGTCAACAATCGCTTCGTAGTAGAATGGTGCAAGTTGCCCAGGTACTACAACAACGGCCAGTACACGTTCCAGGCCATCCTGTATCCTGATGGCGGAATTGTGTATCAGTACCTCAACATGCAGTTTGCCAGTGCTACCTATGAAAGGGACGGCACCATCGGCGTCGAAAACGCCACAGGCACTGATGGACTTGAGGTGCTCTACAACACAGCAGGTTATATGCACAACAACTTGGCGATTAGGATCAAGCCTATTAGCTGGATGTCGGTTACGCCCACCGAAGGCGAGCTGGCACCCGGCGAGAGCACGGATCTTGACGTCACATTTAACCTGGCGCTAATCCGTGGGGGAACATTGGACGGCGCAATTGTACTCGACACCAACGATATACGAGAACCTAGGACGATAGTCCCTATCCACATCCAGGTGATCCCGAACAGCCCGCCTGTAATTACAGCGTGCGCTGTCAATCCTCAGCAAGGGCCTCCGGGAACATCATTCCAGTTCGTCGCAGCAGCATATGATCCCGACGGTTCAATAGCAGACAAGTACTGGTCGTTCGGCGATGGATCGCCCGATGTCCATAGCTTCGTGGCGGATCACATCTACGCAACTGCAGGCGTGTATACAGCAACCTTCACAGCGGTAGATAATGATGGCTACGAAGTCACCGCCACAGTGAAAGTGACTGTCGCCGAAGCGGCCTCAGCAAGCTGGACCCCGGGACAGTTCGACTTCACAGTTGGCGGAGGCCAAACGGCAACAGGAATACTGACTCTCTCCAATTCAGGGCCTGGAACTCTCCTCTTTGGGATCGGAGAGTTCCCAAGCCTGGTCCAGATGCCTGAGAGACTGGTGCTTCCTGAGGATATCAAGGACACTGAGGCCAAGACGGCGTTCGGGCTGTACGCATCAATCCCGCACCCCGAGAGGTCGGAATGGCTTCCCGAAGCCGTGGGTTCTGTGGTAACGAGCTGGCCATGCCCGAGCCCTATCTCCTTAGGTTGGGGTGTGGGCGTACTGCTCGACACAGGCAACCTGGTGATAGCTGATCCCGATCCCACACCCACAGTAGACCACGTCGTCACACCTGAGGGGGCTCACACAGGAACGAGCTGGGCCGCCGATTTCGGCGGATCCTGGGCAGGCGACATGGCCTTCGATGGATCCTACATCTGGCAGGTGAACGTCGGCGGCGACAATGCCATCTACAAACTGGATCCTGCCAACGGCACAGTGCTAGGATGGATATCCGGGTCCGGCTGGACAGGCGTCTCCCAGCGCGGCTTGGCCTACAACGCCAATGACGATACGTTCTACATCGGTGGATGGAACGATGACATAATCTACAAGATCAAGGGCGAATCATGGGATGCACCTGGCCAGATCCTCGAGCAGTGGTCCATGACGGCGGGAATCGCCGGCCTTGCATACCACCCGGTCGCCGATATACTCGTAGTAACCGCAAACTCATCGCCTGACATGATCTACTTCATCGATCCTGGAAGTCATGCTATTATCGCGCAGTTCACGCATCCATACAACGGTGACTACGCAGGCGCGGGATGCGAGTTCGGCCCCGATGGAAACCTCTGGGTCGCATCTCAAGACAACAACACCATGTATTTGGTGGAGACCGGGCTCGGACCGATCGGCTCCGGCGATTGGCTGAGCTGGCAACCTGCAGAAGGCAGCGTGCCGGCAGGAGGTTCGGTGCCGATCACGGTCACAGCCAAAAGTGAGAAACTCAACCCTGGACTGTACGAAGGCAATGTAGTGCTAACAACAAATGACATCAATAACCCGCTCGTCGTTGTGCCGGTGACTCTGCAAGTTGCACAACCTCCCGTGATAACGGAAGCTCGCGCTGAACCTACATTTGGCGAACCTCCCCTGGAGGTTACGTTACACGCAGCATTCGTTGCACCTGAAATTCCTGTCGTAAGCTACGGCTGGAACTTCGGTGACGGAACATCCTCCACAGAACTGGACGTAGTCCACACTTACACATCACCTGGCAACTACACGGCTATATTCACAGTAGTCGACCAGCTCGGTGCGACTGCAGAGGCAAGCTTCGACATTGTGGTGAAACATTTGCCCCACGCAACGGTGGATCCCACACTGATCGAAATCACCTTGCCTCCCAAGGGCGAAGCGATCGAGGCTGTCACAGTCGGAAACGTGGATGGCAATGCGCCTCTCACCTTCAGCATAAAGGTGAAGGGTGGCAGCGCTCCTTACGTAGCCATGCCTGAGCGCATCGGTACAGTGATCGATCCCGGCGCGGCCACCGCAGAAGGCCTGTACCTGCCATTCGATCCAACCATAGTTGAAAAGATCGCTGCCAACATCCACCCCGGCGGCGTGGGCGACATAGTCAAATCGTGGCCGGCGCCGAGTGCAGTGGAGATTGCCTGGGGCCTTGGATTCGACGCTTCAAACGTATGGCTTGCCGATCCGCTGCCCAAGAAGGACTACATCATTACACCTGAAGGCGTTTTCACAGGCACGGTCTTTAACATGCCGTGGGCAGGGTCATGGCCCGGCGACATGGCATATGACTCTAATCGAAACCTGATGTGGCAGGTAAACGTCGGCGGCGACAACGGAATCTACGGTCTCAACCCCGCGACAGGAGAGGTCGTGACCAACATAACCTCTGGCGGCGCATGGACTTACACCTCCCAGCGCGGCCTGGGGTACGACGCCGACACCGACACCTTCTACATCGGCGGATGGAACGAGGATATCATCTACCACATCATGGGGCCGAGCTGGGCTACTCCTGGCGCGGTAATCGCGGCATACTCCTTCCCTGTGAGCGTTGCAGGACTGGAATATCACCCCGATGGCGTGCTGTGGGTATCCACCAACTCCGCTCCTGACATGCTCTACGGGATCGACATGGAATCTCTAGCCGTGATCCATCAGTTCCAGCACCCGTACCACGGAGACTACTCCGGCGCGGGTCTGGCGCTCAACGATGACGGCAACCTCTGGGTCGCATCCCAAACAGACAACTACGTCTACCTGATCGACACCGAGATGCCGCTAAGCACCGGCATAGTCGTCCAACCTACAAGCGGGACTGTGCCCACAGGGCAAACCGCAGACCTCACTGTGACGATCAAAGCCGCCGAGCTCGGCAAACCCGGTCAGGACGTGCGCAAGTACCTCGAGATCCTGACGAACGACCCGATCAGCCCAGCGCTCTTTGTGGATCTCGTCGTCCACATCGAGGCAGGGCCTGGCATAGTCGAAGCCACCGCCACCCCTGAAATCGGCCAACCTCCGCTCACAGTGGTCTTCGCTGCCACGGTTGAGCCGGGCGCCAAGCCGATAACTGATATGTGGTGGGAGTTCGGAGATGGAAGCGAACCGATCCATGAAGCAGAGGCAACACATGTCTACACTGATCTTGGAGTATACAAAGCGATCTTCCACGCAGTAGACGAGAACGAAGTTGAGGCAACTGCCGAGCTGACAGTGACAGTCAAGTGGCTGCCTGTGTTGGGGGTTGAACCTGAGGAGTTCGATGAGGCCATCCAAGTCGGAGAGGAAGAGCAGGCCGTCTTGACAGTGAGCAACACCGGCGTTGCGCCGATGGATTTCCAGATCGCAGTCTCTCCCAGCTTCGCCGAAAGCCCTGAGTGGAAAGCGTACGCTGCTTCAGAGCCGATAAAGGGCGACTACGCTTCGGAACCCAGGGGCTATGCAGGAGCTGGCGCCGGCGGCCCTGATGAATATGGCTACGTCTGGATCGACAGCAATAACCCCGGTGGACCTGCCTTCGATTGGGTGGAAATCAGCGGACTCGGAACACGCGTATACTTGGGCGATGACGACGGCGTGATGGTTCCCCTGCCCTTCACCTTCCCGTTCTACGGCGGGATGAAGACGAGAATCGGTATTAGCGCCAACGGCTACCTCAGCTTCGATGCCGATTCTATCGACTACTACTGGACGAACGCGCCAATTCCCACGTCGGCAAAGCCCAATGACATGCTCGCAGTCTTCTGGGATGACCTCAACCCAGGCGGCGGCGGAGAAGTCTACTACTACAATGACGCCGACAATGAACGCTTCATCGTGGAGTACAAGAACATACCCAGATGGGGCGCGTCGGCAAGCTACACGTTCCAAGTGATCTTAAAGCCCAATGGAACGATAATCTACCAGTATCTCAACATAGTGGGGGCCGTTGATTCAGCCACGGTTGGAATCGAGGATTCCGCAGGAACCGATGGCCTCCAGGTAGTCTACAACGCCTCTTACATCGAAAATGAACTTGCAATAGGTTTCGCGCCGATTGGTTCGATCCTCAGAATCAATCCGACCTCAGGATACCTTGTGCCCGGAGGACATCAGGACGTTGTGCTCACCTTCGGACATCCTGACGCACCATACGGCACATACTCGCTCTACCTGTACGTGTCTGCCAATGACCCGTATAGACCGTTTGCAACCATCCCCGTAACGCTGAAGCTCAACGCAGCCCCTGTCGTCGAAATCACGGCGCCTAGGAGCGGAGACGAGCTACACGGGATGGCCGACATCACGTGGACGGCAACGGATCCTGATGATGATACAGATGACCTCCTGATCGACCTTGCCTGGACCCGCGACGGCAGCGAGTGGCATGAACTTGGAACCGGACTTGCCAATACCGGCTCCTTCGAATGGAACACCATCGAAGTGGGCGAAGCAGGCGAGACCTTCCAGCTGCGAGCAAGAGCCACTGACCCTGAAGGTGCGCACCACGAGTTCACAACAGGTGAATTCACCATCATCAATCTCGCCCCCGCCGCCGCGTTCAGCTTCACCCCGTCCCCCGCCACAAGGCGAGACGTTGTGAAGTGCGTCGACGAGTCGACTGACGACGGATGGATAGTGGCGTGGCACTGGGAGTTCGGAGACGGCGCAGAGAGCGACGAAGAGAACCCGGAGCATCAGTACACTGAGAAGGGCGAGTTTACAATCGCGCTCACCGTCACCGACAATGGTGGACTCACAGGAACCGTGGAGAAGAGCATCCAGGTGGTGAACGCAGCGCCAATCGCGGCATTCAGCTTCACTCCGGAGTCTCCTGATGTAGACGAAGTCGTGAAATTCACCAACGAGTCCACCGATGATGGCGAGATAGTTGCATGCTTCTGGGAGTACGGCGACGGCGCCACAAGCGCTGCGTGGGCATCTGAACACCGGTATAGCTCCGCAGGCATATTCACAGTCAAGCTCACAGTCATAGACGACGACTATGCAGCCGATTTCGTAGAGCATGATATAGAAGTCATAGTCCGTAACCTCCCACCGGAAGTTGAGATCATCAAGCCTGTAGCGGGCCAGGTCCTAGCAGGCGCGGAAGCCATCCGGTGGCAGGCTGTCGATCCTGATAACAACGCAGATGAACTCAAGATTACGCTTGAGTGCAGACTTGCAACAAGTGAGGATTGGCAGACCATTGCATCTGACCTTGCGAACACAGGCGAGTTCGTCTGGGTTACCTCCCAGCTCGAGCGCGGGGGCTTGTATGTAGTGAGAATCACTGCAGTTGACCCGGATGGAGCACGCGGAGAGGCCATAAGCAATGTGTTCACAGTAATCGTACTGGCTCAAGCTGTGGTAGCTGCTCCAAATCCCACTTCTGACTCGGTCACATTCTACTACGACATTGCAACAGACGGGACGCTCTATGTCTACGACATCGTAGGGCGCCTCGTACACACAGAAGAGCTCTCAGCAGCAGTACATTCGCACGACTGGAACCTCTATTCAGGAGGCAAGCCGGTTGCCAATGGAATCTACCTCTACTTCGTAGTAGCGGGCAACGAGAAATCTGAAGTCGGACGGCTTGTGGTGAACAGGTAGACCCGGTGCAGGGCTATTCCAAGGAAACATTCTTCCATACACTCTCTTGACCTTAAGGAGGGGCGAAAAATGCGAATCAGGAAATCAGTGCTTGTGCTCGCGCTAATCTGTGCCCTGCTTCCCGTGTCATCGGCATTCGCGGCGAGTGATCTTACGGGCACAGCAGCGATGATGAACATCGGAATGGGGGCACGGGCGCTCGGAATGGGAGGCGCTCATATAGCCAGGCCGGCCGGATTATAGTATATGACAGAGGCGTCATCTGCCACTGCTATATGAGCGCCTCCCATTCCAAGCGCCCGTGCCCCTATTCCGATGTTCATCATCGCTGCTGTGC
>DUTM01000116.1 GCA_012842085.1 Mycobacteriales bacterium
ATTAGATTACTTTAAAGCTAAAGACTCAAGCTTTCAACTGTTAGAGCATAGTTTAAAAAGTAGTTTTACTAAGGATAACTCAATTATTATTAATGGAGCTGGTCCTCTAGGGAGTTAACAAGCAATTGATTTTCTCTGCTATTATCTGCAGCTCCATTAATAATAATTGAGTTATCCTTAGTAAAACTACTTTTTAAACTATGCTCTAACAGTTGAAAGCTTGAGTCTTTAGCTTTAAAGTAATCTAATGCTTGTGTAAGTATATCTATCTTTGCGGAATAAAGTTCTTGTATTTCTGAGCCTGTTAAAGAATCTATTTTAGAGAAGAACTCCTCGTAAAAGTCCTCCGATTCTTTAATTTTTTGGGATTTAAGCATAATAACGGGTTTAATATTTAGCTTACAGTCTGCAAAAAGATACTTACGATATTCACTCATAATAAGAGCTATCAAAGTTCTCTCCCATGGTTCACTGTCTGTTCCAAAATTTTGAAAATCCTTAGTGTATCCACTAGACCTAAAGTTAATGAGTGGATAGTTGTAGATTATTTTATCTAGGTATTTATTTTTAACATTTGTATCTTTTAAATCTGCTGTAGCAGTAAATTCGAGCATTATATTGTCTCTATTTCTGTAAAAAGCATTAGTAACAGAATACTCCCAGCTATTTTTAGCTTCTTTTTCCGCTTTTGATGCCCTTTTGGTAAGAGTATTTACATGATGACTTTCATCTGATATAAATACAATTTTATTATTTTCAAAATCTTCATATGTTAAAGAGTTTTCTTTCGGTGTGAATAAATCCATATGAAGCTTCTGTGTTGTAGTAAAGCAAATTTGTATATCTTCCTCTAAATCATTTCCACTAAAATTATCCACCATTTTAATATTAATTTTATTTCCTAAATATTCAATTACATCATTGAAAAGATACTTTGACGATAGAGGATTAGTAAAGTTTTCTTTTGTTTTTTCCAATATATTAGTTTGATTAACAAAGAACATGAAATTACGATACCCTTTAGTATACAAATAAAGAATTAAGCCCGCCATAATCACTGTCTTTCCGCTACCTGTAGCCATGTGAAAAAGATTATGTATTTGCTTATTTTTCCTTAAGTTTTCTTCCTCAAAATAGGTAATAAAATAGCGAAAAGCCTCTTCTTGATACTCACGAAGATGAATATGGGGTGCTAATCCTTTTTCAATTATTTCAGGTATATCTTTTAACTGACCTAGTTCTTTTACAACATTTAATTTTTCATATAAAAACCTTTGTTCCATTAATTAAACCTCCCTTTTATAAAAGGATTCTGTAAATTTTCTATCTTTATCACTAATATTGTATGCTTTATCGTCAATATCAGATAAATTAACATACAGCTTATTTTTATCTACCAATGCACATAAAGCCATCTTTTTCTCCTCGAGGGTCAACTTTTCAAACTCTACATCAACCGCCTCTAATTCATCTCTCGTAATATATGGAACTATTCTTTCATCTCTATATATTTTTTCTTTTATATCAGTAATTGTTGCATCCGTTGCATTTTGAATTTCATCAATAAGCTCTTTGGAGTTTTCTAGGAGTTCGCAATAAACAAAAGATCCCCCACCTTGCCAGTTAACAATTTTTGAAACACCTGAGCTATCACCATGTAAAACCTTATTTAAACGCGTTAGCGTTAAATCATTAATATAGTCCATTTGTTCAATTCCAATATATTGGCGGTCCATTTTATGAGCTACAGCCGCTGTAGTTCCTGAACCTGCAAAGTAATCAAGAACAATATCATCCTCATTAGTTGATAATTCAATTATTCTTTGAAGTATAAGCTCTGGTTTTTTACCATTAGTAAAATCCACTTCTCCTTCCTTTGCTAAATTATTATATTGTATGTCTTCCCATAATGTTGTTATTTTTTCTAGGTATGAGAATGTCCCATTATCGCTTGTTACCATATCAGATAAAAACATAAACATATTTCTTTTACTACCTTTATATAAAACCTCAATTTTTTTATCTTTGTTCTTGCCTTTAATCGGAACATACTCTATACTAACTATCTCATTTTTAACATTGCTAGTTTCATCCATAACTTTTTGTCTTATGCTTGATTGAGCATTTGTTGTTCTAAATATCCTATCGGCATATTGTTCATAAACTTCTTTTTCAGATATTCCTTCTTTTCTTGCATACTCTAAAACAGACATAGATTGAAAAGAATCGTAGGAATATATCTCATATTCCCCATTGCTTTTTATTAGTTTTTTCCCTTCCAATTTTGTAATTATAGAGGTGTATTTCCAGCTCTTACCTGAGTCCTTATACTCTTGAATATAGTCATATAAAGGCGTTTTTACGTATACAGGATTCAGCTCAATTTGCTGCTTGTTTTTTGCATATACAAGAATAAACTCTGTTGTGTCTTTTAAGCTTTTCCCTTCAGAACTTCCCGACACTCCACCAATTTTTGTTTTAATAGTTATGATGTTTATAAAATTGTCATTTCCAAAAATAGAATCACATAAAACTTTCAAATATGCTTCCTCATTATCATCACACTGAATAAAAATCAGACCATTGTCAGAAAGTAGATCTTTTGATATATCTAATCTATTTTTCATAAATGTTAACCAGGTCGAGTGATTAAAAGAGTCGTTATATCCGAAGCTATCACTACCTGTATTGTATGGTGGATCGATATATATTAATTTTACCTTACCTTCGTATCTTTTTAATAAGCTTGATAGTGCGATCAAATTATTACCTTTTATAATTAAATTGTCATCATCTTTAAACTCAATATTTTCTTCGATACCTTCCTTTGTATAACGTTTTGCATTTGTAAAAACTTTAGGTGCAAGCATTCTAGTTACTTCATCACTCGCAATAGTCTCGTGGTAGAAGATTTCTTCTCTTTTCTGATCTTCCTTATCTTGACCGCCCTGCAAATAACAATCTTTATAAGGAAAATCTAGAACCACGTCGTTCTTCTGAGAAATGAAGTTCCCATTTGATGTTAAACCTATTTTATTTGAATATCTTGTATAGCTGTCTGGAAGAAATTCTTTCGATTCAATAAGCCATGCAAATTTTTGTTTGTCAAAAACTAGAGTATCTTTTACTTTCGTAAAAAATTCTTCCTTTATTCTTTCATTGCTTAACAAAAGAGATAACAACTCTTCATCCATCATCATTATGTCTGAGTACACTTTAGCTTTTAACAAATTGTTATCTTCTGATTGGTACTTATCAGCACTTAAAAGTACCTCTTGTACTATTTCAAAAATATTTTTCATTTTCTATATTCTCCTTCTATTCAAATTTATTTATTTTTTTATTTTAATCATTACCCTTCTTTTATCAAGCCCTATACTATTTAATCCACGAATAACTCTGGTATATTGTATTTAATATCTTCAACTTCTTTTTGGACACTGACATTCCCACAATCCGAAGAAGTTGAAGATATTAAATACAATATACCAGAGTTATTCGTGGATTAAATAGTATAGGGCTTGATAAAAGAAGGGTAATGATTAAAATAAAAAAAATAA
>DUTM01000029.1 GCA_012842085.1 Mycobacteriales bacterium
CTACGTAAATAAAGTTTTAAAATATTTTTTTTATTATTACCTGAGAATTAAAACAGATAGCCTTTCACTCAATAAATGATTTTTATTTAATTGTAATGAACAAGCAAATTGCTGATAAATATCACAATTGTTAATTTTACGCCGATGATTGTCATCTGACATGTGATGGAGATAAAATTTGTGCATAAATTATTTTTGAAAAAATACGTCCCCTTAATGAAAACAAAATAAAAAACTGATTTTTTTTGTATTTTTACAATAAATTTTTGAGGATGCAAGATAATTCTTGTTTACTGATAGTTCCGTATTTTATTTCTGGTAAAGGAAGTATATTAAATTCCTTTTCTTATTCCATGCCTCCTGTAGGTCTTCTTTCAATTTCGGGGTACTTACGTGAGAATGGCATAAAAACAAACATTCTCGATTTAACGATACAATCAAAACTAAAACATTCGAACTTAGAATCTTTTTTAATAAAAAAAATCAAAGATTTTAATTTTCCTCAATGGGTTGGAATATCGGTTTGTACACCTGTGGCATACAATGCATATAAAATTGCGGAAATTATAAAATCTAACTTTCCGGAAATAAAAATTGTTTTAGGTGGACCACACATAACAGTTCTAGGAAGAAGGATTTTTGATGAATGTCCAAATGCCGATTTTTTAATCACCGGAGAAGGTGAATATACACTTTGCGAACTAATTAAAAATAATGATTTATGTCCGGATAATTTAATTGAAAAAAATCCAGTCCCAAATATTATAAAAATTCCTGCCAAGGAAATTGAAATTTCAAAATTACCAATGCCGGCATACGATTTATTGGAATTTGAGAAATATGTTCCGCCACCAGCTTCGCTTAACAGCAAACGTCCGGCAATTGGAATTATAACATCCAGAGGATGCCCATACAAATGTACCTTTTGTGCAAGAATCACAGGACATAAATTAAGATTTAAAACAATTGATCAAATAATAGATGAAATCAAATATTTAAAAGAAAAATTTCAAATAAAACAATTCCATTTTTATGACGACACAATAACATGCAACAAAAATTTCATTAAAACCTTATGCAACAGGTTCATTGATGAAAATTTAAATCTACATTGGAGTTGCTTTGCAAGAGTTGATACCGTTGACGAAGAAATCTTAGGCTTGATGAAAAAAGCTGGATGTTTTGTTATTATGTATGGAGCAGAAAGTCTTGATGAAAAAATTCTATTAGATGTAAAAAAAGGCATAACCGTCGAACAAATTCAGAAAGCACTAATATTAACCAGAAAAGCTGGGATCGAATCCCGGATTTCTCTAATTATTGGAACGCCAACCGAGACAAGAGAAAGTTTAGAAAAAACCGGGAAAAAACTTTTAAAACTTGACACCGATTTTTTTCAAGTATTTATTGCAGTTCCAATGCCTGGTTCTCAGTTTTATATCGAAGCAAAAAACGAAGGAAGAGTGATTAACGAAAACTGGGCAGATTACAACCTCAGCAAAGTTCTTTATAAACATAAAATATTTACTGAAAAAGAGTTATTTGCCATCCAAAGAAAATTGTATCTTAAATTTTACTTAAGACCAAAAATTATTTTTAATACTATAAAAAGTATCAATTCATGGAACGCTATAAAGAATGCTTTGAGAGGGCTTAAGGGATTTGTTAAAATCGTTTCCTCATGAACTTTAAAATTCTAAAATATGATATTATATTTATAATTCCAAGATATCAACCAACAGAAGGGTTTATTTGGAAGGCTATAGAATACAGATTTCACAGTCCGGGAGTGCTTTCTCTTGCAGGATTTCTAAATTATCACGGCTTCAAGACTTCAATATTTGATTGTAATCTTGAACAAATACCGGAAGAATCTTTCGAAATAGAATTTGAAAAAAGATTTAGCAACATAGAGGCATTATTTTTCGGATTCTCTTGTACCACTCAAACCGTTAATACTACCTACCGAATATCTGAAAAAATAAAGAAAAAATTTCCGCATTCTAAAATTGTCTTTGGAGGAGCACATCCAACAGCTCTTCCTGAAGACGTTTTAAAACACAGCCATATTGATTATGTTGCAGTTGGTGAAGGAGAAATTACTTTATTAGAATTGTTGCAAAGCCCTAATCCAAGTGAAATTAAAGGACTTGCTTACAGAAAAGAAAATAATATTATAATCAATCCACCGAGAGAGAGAATAAAAAACTTGGATTCGCTTCCTTTCCCCGATTATAGCATTATCCCAATCCATAAAAGCAAACCACTAATAGGGACATACAAAAGACTTCCGGCAACAATAATGGTAACTGCAAGAGGTTGTCCGGGCAGATGTACTTTTTGCAGCAGAGTAACAGGAAACTATTTAAGCGTTATGTCTCCGGAAAGAATGCTTGAGGAAGTAAAGATTTTGCATTATAAATACGGAATAAATCAAATTATTTTTTACGATGACACTTTTATTTCCGATAAAAATCGCATTGAAAAATTCTGTGATTTAATAATTGAAAATAAAATTAAGATTAGTTGGACATGTTCTTCTCGAGTTGACAGGGTTTATCCCGAATTGCTAAAAAAAATGAAAAAAGCAGGATGTTATCAAATAATGTTCGGGATTGAAAGTTTTAATGAAGTTGTACTCAAAAATATAAATAAAAAAACTAAACCTGAAGATATTTTTTATGCTATCAGAGAAACAAAAAAAGCCGGCATAGAAGCTAGAGCTGCCATTATGTTGGGTAATCCAGGAGACACAGAGTCAATTTTAAATGAAAATATAAGATTATTGAAAAAACTTAACCCCGACATGATTCAAGTTACTATTACTACTGCAATACCCGGATCTCAAATGTTTAAAGATGCTCACATTAAAGGAAAAATATTAACATATGATTGGGATAAATATGAAGGTAATTACCAGATTGTTGAACACGAAACTTTGGATTTTAAAACATTACAGAAATATTACAGAAAAACATATTTAAAGTTCTATTTAAGACCTTCATTTATCATAAGGTCAATTTTTAAAATTAATTCATTAACGAAAATAAAAGTCCTGATTATTGGGTTTTTATCTATTTTCCCGATTATTTTCAAAAATATTTTTTTGGCAAGCAGCAAAAAGTGAAAGAAAGTATATCTTGCATATTATTTAGCCCCCATTTCGAATATGTAAAGGGTAGTATTTACAGAGAGGTGAGCAATTTGGACCCACCTCTCGGATTAATTTGCATGTCGGCATACTTAAACGAAAGAAATTTAAAAACTCTTGTTTTTGACTTAAATGTTGAAATAAAGTCAAATACAGAAATCAATAATTTCCTTTCTGAACTAAAATTAAAATATGTACTTTCAAAAACAATTTTTGGAATATCATTTTTAACTCCATATGTTTACGCGTCATATAAAATTGCCGAAGAACTTCGTAAACTATTTCCTAATAATTTAATTATAGCAGGAGGAGCACATGCAACATTTATGGCGGAAGAAGTTCTTAATTCTAAGTTTGTTGATATTGTAGTTCATGGTGAAGGAGAACTCACTCTTTTTGAAATTATTTCCGGCAAAAGTCTTAATGAAATCAATGGTATTAGTTACATAAAAGAAGGACAAATCATTAAAAATCCAGAAAGAGAAAGAATCAAAGATCTTGATATCCTACCTATACCTGAATACAAACAAGTAAAAATGAATAAATACAAACCTATTTTAGGTTCGTATCGCAAATTACCTGCAGCTAACATCATTACAAGTAGAGGCTGTCCCGGACAGTGCAATTTTTGTTGTAAAACTTTCGGTCAAAAAGTCAGCTACAAATCTGTTGATAAAATAATTGAAGAAATAAAGTTTTTAAAATCAAACTATAAAATTAAACACATCAATATTTACGACGACACATTCACTTTAAAAAAGCAAAGAGTAATAGATTTTTGCGAAAGGCTTATAACTGAAAACCTTGATCTTGAATGGACATGCTTTGCAAGGATAGACACGATGAATGAACAAATTCTAAAAAAAATGAAAAAGGCTGGATGCTATCAGATTATGTATGGTGTTGAAAATTTTAACCAAGAAATTCTTGACAATTTAGCAAAAGGGATAAAAGTAGAAAAAATTGAAGAAGTTATTTCGGCAACTAGAAAAGCCGGAATTGTAACTCGAGTTTCGGTTATGGTCGGTAATACTATAGATACTTGGGACACATATAAAAACAACATTAAAGCATTAAAGAAATTAAAACCCGACATTCTTGTATCGAGTATTTTCACACCCATACCGGGAAGTAAATTGTATGAATGGGCAAAACAAAATAATCGTTTATTGACAACCGATTGGAGCAAATTTGCAGGCAATAATTCAGTTATGAAATTAGATTATCTCAGCCAGGAAGATGTAATCAAACAGTATCGCAAAATTTATTCTGATTACTACTACAATTTACCTTACTTCATAAGAAGGATTAAACGAATAAATAGCTTTACCGAATTTATAAATACTGTTAAAGCTTTCTTTTATGTTTTAAATTTTATTCTTTTTAGAAAAAAAATGTAAAAATTTGGTATCAACAAAGAAATTAAATAATCTGAATAGTAAATCAAAAAAATATTTAGGTCTTAAATAAAATTTTAAAAAAGCCTTTTTTTGGATTTTTTTAAGTTTTTTTAAATCTAAATCTCCATAATAATAAGGTAATTCATGATTTCCTCTCATATATTCTGTCCAAACATTTTTATCAAAAACATTTTCATTTAGTCCTTTGAAAAAAATAGGTGAATTTGGTAGAGCTGTCATTAAATAAAATTGTGCATAATCAGCCTTAAGATTTAAACTAAAATTAATGGTTTTTTTGATATCAAAATATGTTTCACCAGGATTACCTAAAATGTAAGAACACAAAACTCTAATTTTTTTTGCTTTCAAAAAATTTATTACAGAAATATATTTACTGGTAGAAATATTTTTGTTAATTTGTTCTCTTACTTTTTCACTACCAGCTTCAACACCTATTATTACATAACTTAATCCGGCCTTTTGCATTATGTCTATTAAATCTTCATCTAATGTATCTGCTCGGGTACAACATGTCCATTTAAATTTCAAATCGTTTGTTATTATCCAATTACATAATTCTATTACTCTCTGTCTATTAAATGTAAAAGTATCATCAACAAAACTAATCCATTGACATTTTTTTTCTTTTACTAGAAATAAAATTTGCTTTTGTACTTGAGTTAATGGATATTCCTTATATTTGTTTTTACCGGGGTCTTTACAGAACTTACAATTAAATGGACATCCTCTACTCGTAATAATAGTAAACCAATTCTTACCATAAAATATATTCCGATAACTTCCAATATCGTATAAAGTATAATCCGGCAAACTTTCAAATTTTGATACATCAATACTACTTGGTTTATCTATTCTATTTATTGAAGGGATAATCATTCCGTTAATTTTTGAAAAATCCCAATCACCATTTTTAATTTTTTTTACAAATTCAATAAAACATTCTTCAGATTGCCCAATAAAGCCATAATCAATAGACAGCTCCGATATTATCTCAGGATTATTTGTTACATGAGGACCACCTGCAACAATTAAGGATCCCGGGAATAATTTTCTGATGATAGGAACGATTCTGTAAAAAAAAGGTAATGATATCGACATTATGCTGAACCCTACAATTAAAGGTTTTGTTTTTAAAATAAATTTTTCAAATCTGTCGATATTACTATTTTCTAAATCTGTATCAAATAAGGCTGTATTAAAACCATTCTGCTTTAATAAATTAGATAAATATCCTACCCCCAAATAGGGATATATTGAAAACTGCAAAGCCTTCCCGCTAGAAGATGTAACAAATAAAACATCTGTAGAAGTCATATTTTCATTTGAAAAATTCACGAAAAACCATTAATAATTCTTTTATTTTAACACCATCTCTTTTAAAAACACTTAAAAACATTAGAACAAATTTAATAAAAATATCTATTCCTAAAAAAATAAGTGCAGGGCTCTTTTTTATTTTTATAAAAAAACTGTCTCCGGTACTTAAAATTAAATCACCCCAGCCTTTTTGAGTGAAAATTTTCTTTATCTGCCTGTATCTGAAATAATATTTAAAGTAAGAAAAAAGAATATCATTGTAAATTTGATATTCTGATGTATTTTGTGGGATAAGAGGGAATTTCGGTTTTTTATAGAATGGTCTTACTAACACCTCCTGCGAATTAAAATTTGAATAATATTTTTTTACTTTGATCTTATCTTTATTTTGTTCATATAAAACTGTTCCGGGATAAGGTACAACATTATTAAATTTTACTAAATCCAAGTCGTGCTTAATTGAAAAATCTACACATTTCATTCGTATTTCTCGTGATTCGGCAGGAAAACAAAATATAAAATTCGCCATTACCCTGAATCCTATCTCTTTCAATTTGAATATTGCTTGAGATATTTCATCCGGCATTTCTGTTTTGCCTATATTTTTTAATATTTCCGGCGATACGGTTTCGATTCCCAGGAATATTGTTTTAAAGCCAGTATTAAACATTAACTTCAAAACATCTTCATTCATATCTCTAACACGTGCCTGAAAAGAATAAGTTACATCTTTTAATATTTTTGATTTCCCTATAAATTCACATAATTCTATTATTCTTTTTTTATTTGCCAATAAGTTATCATCAAAAAACGCAATGTGTTTTTGTTTGAGATCTTTAGCTAAAAATTCTAATTCTTTTACAGTATTTTCTGTATTTTTATAACGATACCTGCGTTTGCCTACAAAATTTACACAGCAAAATGTACAATTATAGGGGCAACCCCTCGAACTTATTATATGAGAAAAATTATACTGAGAAAAAGGGATAAAAATATCATAAGGAAATTCAGGCAAAAAATTTATATTGTTTACAACTTCATCTGCAAAATTTATTACAACTTCAGAACCTTTTCGGTAAGCTATTCCCGGAATATCCTGAATATCATTACCTGATTTTAATTTATTATAAATATTCACTATCTGTAATTCGCCTTCTCCGATAAAAACATAATCACATGCTTCTATTTCAGCTAAAACTTCTTCCGGTACAACAGTTGGATGTATCCCACCTAAAATAATAATACAATCCGGGTAAAGTTTTTTTAATTTATAAGAAAGTCTAACGGCTTCTGAATAAGCCTCGGTAAGGGTAGAAATACAAAATATATATGGTTTTGAATGTTTACTAACTATTTCAGAAATCTTCGGTAAAACATTTTTATAAATTTGTTGATCAACAAAAGATGCCTTAATATGATTCTCTCGCAATACCGATATCAAAATCCCAATGCCATAAGGAATACTTATTGGAAATAAAGGTTTAAAAAGCCCTGTTGAATTTGTAGATGTATTTATAAAAATCATTTATGATAAATAAAAACAGAACCATTGTTAGTTTTATGCAAATTTACTAATTTTGCTCAAAATAAGACTATTTTGAAAAACAAAATAATTATAATATCATCAATAGCTGCTTATATTATTATTTTGTCAGTTGTTTTGTTTTATATTTTTAATGCAAATTTTTACGGCACTATTAAAATCATTTCTGAAAATGAAATATATGTTAAAGCAAAAAGCCCTTTTAACAAAAACCTTAACTTTAAACATGTTTTAATTGACAATAAACATTATTATTACTATAATCATCCTCGGTTTTATAAAGAATTCAGAATTACTGCTAGAAACACAGACTCTTATTCGAAAACTGAAATTTATAAAAACAACAAAAATTTAGTTTATGACGATTTCATTTACGGGGAAAAAATAAAAATTAAAACTGATAATTATTTTCAAAGATTACTAAATCTTTGTGACTTTATATTTTTTAGGAAAAATTTTTGGATTTATTTACTTATAACAAGTTCAATATTTGTTCTATATTATGTCATAATGGAACGGTATAAGATATTTAATCAAATATCGATTTTCTTCAATGTTTTAAAAAATTCATTTTTTTATCAGATTTTATTTTCATTATTGATAACTTCTATAACAAGCTATATTTATTTTTCTAATCCGGCAAACATCCCCGACAACAATATTTACCTTAGTTTTGGTCCTGATCAATTTGATTATCACACCATTGCAGTTAATCATGCTAAAGGTGCTGAATTTGGAATTAACGGTCCTGTATTTTCTAATACAGATTATAAAATAATTACAGAAAATCGGGATTTCAACATTACTAATTTTTATGGGTTAAAAGCATTAAACAGATTTCCCGCTTATCAGTACATTATGTCTA
>DUTM01000103.1 GCA_012842085.1 Mycobacteriales bacterium
GCCCGCCCGGCGGTACACCATCCTCTGCATCATCGCCCTCCTGGCCCTCGCAGCCCTCCAGGTTGCCGACATCGCCACCACGTACCACATCATCAACATGGGCGGCGTGGAGCTCAACCCGATCATGGCGCCCGTGGTCGCCCACCCCCCCGCACTCTACGCCTGCAAAGCGCTCTTCATCGCGTCGGCAACCCTCCTCGCCATCGCCGCGGTACGGTGGCGCATCCCCCGCCCCGCCGCCCTCGGCCTCACAGCGCTGGTAGGGTATTATGGGTTCGTCGTCGCGCATAACCTGATCAGCATCGTCACAATATCCGAGGTGATTTAAATGAAACGCATATGCCTAACTCTAGTTACCGCCCTCCTGCTGGTTTCAGCGGTTTCGGGCGAGTCTGTCGCCCCTGCGGGGGCAGAAGATGCCTTTATGGATGCGGTTCGCGCATACAATCGGGGGCTCGGCACGGCCGATGACCCCTTCGTGTATACCGTCGGCCTGAACACAAACTATGGGTGCTACTGGGAGTTTGAGGAAGGGTGTAGGCAGTATGGGTATACCAACGAGTTCGGAGACTCCCGGAACCACGGTCTCTTGCTGGACACCTTCCCGGTGCAGTGGCGCTCCCCCCACAGCCCGGCCGGTCGCGACCGGGTGTGCCACCTCTATGGGTACAACAAGACGTTCGACCACCCTATCAAATCAGCCTCCTGGACGGCGACCAATGTCGTGACGGGCGGTAGTTCGACGTTTTACTACACGGTCATCGATGAAACACCCCTGGGACACGCGCTCCCCCTTAACGCCCCGTCTATCGCCACGGGCGGCATCGTCGTCTGCCTCGCCCTGGGATTCATCACGGTCGGCCAGCGCCGGAAGAGGTAGACGCGATGATCCCGCGCGCCACAACGGTCAGGAGGCTCACCCTCGTACTCCTGATTGCCACGCTGGCGCTGGTCTCTGAAGCCTGCGCGTACGATTACACGTTTGAGGTCGGCAAAACATATAATTTCAGTGTATCCTCTGATCAGTATGGGGACCCGATAGATTGGTGGTGGTATACGCGCGACGGTTGCCCGTTTCGAGAAACCAACTTTGGATCTGGCTCTGCCGTTCAATACCAAACCGGGGAGGGGCCGCCGCCTAGGCACGGACCGGCATATGGCCCCGGATGCAACTTCATTGACCGTTACGGAGGATATCACGTCACCTTCAGCTCTCCCGGTACCGGGTACATAACAGTTACGGACTATTTGTGTTGCTGCGATCCCAATTCAGCCGCTCCGGCCTCCATCTACTCATACGAAGTCGTGGGCAACGAGCCGCCCCCTCCCCCCTTCCTCCTCGCCATCAGCCCCAACCCCTCCGTCGTCGGGGAAACCATAGACTGCCAGGTCTTCGCCAACCCCGACGCTGGCGCCCCCCCTCCCTACGACTGCATCTCGTGGTGGATCGCTGGAGCCTTCGAGAGTTACCGCCTCACAGGCGGTGCCTGGCACAAATACAACCCCTCCTCAGACAACTACGACATCCCCTCCAGCTCTGCCGCCGCCCATACCGTCTCCCGCCAGTTCCCCCAGCCCGGCAACTACAGCGTCGAATGCACGGTCATCAACCTCCCCGAGAGCGCCCAGGGTACCAGCATCAAAGCCGACCTCGCCGCCACCGCCCAGGTCGGCCCCGCCCCCGGCCAGGACCCCTCCGGCCCCGGCCAAACCTGGGAGGCCATGCCCATCATCGTCTACGGCGACATCTACGACGTCGCCACCGGCGAACCCATCAGCAGCGCCGACGTCACCGTCACCCAGAAACAGAACGGCCGCACCGTCATAACCCGGTCCAACTCCCTCGGCGTCTACACCACCGCAGGCAGTTCCATCCCGGTCCAGAGCGACTACACCACCACGATCAACGTCACCCACCCCAACTACCACCCCACCGGGATCCACTTCCAGTCCGCGCCCCGTTACGACGAATGGTACGTCCCCCTCCTCATGATGCCCAAAGACGGCCCCCCAGACGGCGAATACACCGTCTACGGCTACATCAGCACCAAAGACGCCCAGCGCCCCCTCCCCGGTGCCACCGTCACCCTCTCCGGCGTCGGCACCACCACCACCACCTCCACCGGGTTCTACCGCTTCGACAACGTCGCCCCCGGCACCTACACCCTCAGCGCCAGCGCCCCCACCCACACCACCACCTCCGACACAATCACCGTCACCAGCGCCCCCCTCCAGCACGACATCGCCCTCACCGGCCACTACACCCTGAACATCACCGTCAAAGACTCCGAGACCCTCCAACCCGTCACCAACGCCACGGTGATCAGTCTCAGCGACGGCCAGCAGGCAGACCACCAGAACCCCGCCACATTCCCCGTCGATTACGGGACCTACACCATCACCGCTACCGCCGAGGGCTACCTCTCCACCCAGCAGTACCAGTACATCGACAAGGTAGGCGAGACCAACGCCACCGTCCTCCTGGCCCACCAACCCACGCACGCCGTCTACGGCTACATCAGCACCAAAGACGCCCAACGCCCCCTCCCCGGCGTCCCCGTCACCCTCTCCGGCGTCGGCACCACCACCACCACCTCCGCCGGGTTCTACCGCTTCGACAACATCACCCCCGGCACCTACACCCTCAACGCCAGCGCCCCGAATCACGACCCCCTCTCCGACACAATCACCGTCACCAACGCCCCCCTCCAGCACGACATCGCCCTCACCGGCCACTACACCCTGAACATCACCGTCAAAGACTCCGAGACCCTCCAGCTCGTCACCAACGCCACGGTGATCAGCCTCAGCGACGGCCAGGGGGCAAACGACCAGAACCCCGCCACATTCCCCGTCGATTACGGCCCCTATACCATCACCGTCACGGCAGAGGGTTACCTCCCCACCCAGCAATACCAGTACATCGACAAGGTAGGCGAGACCAACACCACCGTCATCCTGACCCCCGAGCCCCCGCCCCCGGAGATGCCCAACTACCCGCCCCACAGCGTCCGGTTCCTCTGCATCGACGAATACAACCGCCCGCTCCAGAACGTCACCATCCACGCCGTCTACCAGGAGAGTAGCAGCCCCGTTGACTGGCTCGCCGACTGGCTCGGCATCTCCCCGAAGGTCAAGGTCAACAACACGGCCATGGAAGGCACTACCGGCCTGGATGGTAGCGTCGTCTTCCTCATGGTGTCGTCCGTCCAGTATCGGATCACCGTCACGGCGCCGGCCCCGCTCAACATGACCAAGACCTTCGACATCTACCCGAAGGATGATCAGGTCACGATCCGGTTCCAGACCAGCCCCGGCACCGACCTCTCCGCGATGCCGGCCTACGACCTCACCGCGACCGAGACCGACCCCTCCACCGTCCGGCTCGCCCTGACCTACAACGACACCACCAACGCCACCACCCACCTTGCCTTCCAGGTCTATGACCACGCCACCGGCGACCTCATCCACACCCAGACCTTCGACGCCTCCAAATTCCCCGGCACCGTCTCCCCGTCCTACGACGTCAGCAACACCAACGGCGCCATGTATCGCTTCGGGTTCACCGCCCAGAACTCCGCCCACGGCGAGATATCGCAGTACAAGGGCATCACCCTCAGAGGAGACAACCTCCTCGTAGACCTCGGCTTCGAGGACCGCACCCTCTACCAGTGGCTTGCCGTGCTCCTCCTCTTCCTCTTCGCCGGCGCCTTCAGCGGCACCAACGTCAAGCAGGGCGCGATCCTCGTCCCGCTCTTCGGCGGCGGCCTCTTCTGGTTCATCGGCTGGCTCCCGATCACCCTCGGCGCCACCATCTCCGCGATCGGGTTCCTCGGTGTCCTCCTCTACATGCGGAAAAGTGAGTGGAAGGTGAGAGCATGAGCAGATTCTACGACATCTGGCATCTTCTGACGTTCGCCGGGCTCGCCATCGGGTTCGTGAACGGTCTCGGCGTCTGGGGCCTCGACTACATGACCGCCCCGGAGAGCAGCACATTCGAACTCTCCGACATCGAAAGCATGACCGGCGGTGGCGACATCTCCGCGTGGGACCAGTTCACGCTCCTGGTCTCGCAAGCCGTCACCGCCTTCGGCATGATCGCCCAGATGGCCCTCTCGGTCGTCCTGGTCTACCCAACGATGGTCGATGTCTTCCACATGCCGCCGATCGTCGCGACCCTCGTGCAGGGCGGCGTGGTGCTCTCGTGGGTATCGTTCTTCATGCAGATCTTACTCCGGTTCGGCTTCAAGCAGGTGGAATCATGAAACTCCATATCCTCATCCCGGCACTCATCGCCCTCGCTCTCCTCATCACGCCAGCAGCCGCCCTCCCGACCTACGACGGCATCCACATCTCCGGGACCACGGAGATCACCGCCTCAAACGCCCTCCTCGCCGGCACCGTCACCAGCTCCGCCACCGACCCGACCGCCTGGTTCGTCCTCGGCACCAGCAGCGGATCCTACAGTTACCGCACCGCAAACCTCTCGACGGCAGGCGGCTCGTTCTCCCTCCTCATCGAGTCCTACCCCCTCATCGCCGGGCAGACCTACTACGCCCGGGCCGCCTGTCCGAACGGCTACAGCACCGAAGAAGTCTCCTGGACCATGGCCACCGCTGGCGCCGCCCCGACCACCACCTACGGCTCCCGGGCCGACGCCTTCCAGGCATCCAACATGTCGCTCCTCACCCTGTGGGACTACACCCTTGAGACCGGCGGCGAGACCTTCGGCGGCGGCGACACCGGCACCATCATCTTCATCTCCCTGATCGGTGCCGTGGCGTTCATCGTGCTCTTCGGCCGTGCGGGCGACGTCATCATCCCGCTGGAGATCGGCGTCCTGACGATCGGCATCATCCTCCCGCTCCTCGCG
Source organism: Mycobacteriales bacterium (assembly GCA_012842085.1). Lineage (GTDB taxonomy): Bacteria > Actinomycetota > Actinomycetes > Mycobacteriales > Mycobacteriaceae > Lawsonella. Next base: position 4,874 of record DUTM01000103.1, read on the forward strand.
CCGGAGTTCGCCGAGATCGGGTATGGCCTGATGGTCGCCGCCGTGCTCGGCGTGGCGTACAGCATTTTCAGAAAAGTAGTGTAGAGTATAGAGAACTATGTGTAGAAGTGGAGAACTATATAGGTCAAAAGACCGATATAGAGAACGACGGAGAAACCAGCAGAAACGGAAACGAAAACAGAAGGAGTATGGTAGATATGGGAATGTTTGACCGGTTAAAAGGACTCAAGGCGGGTTACGACGCGAGAGCAAGCAAGACGCTCGGCGAACGCGAAGCCAGAAAAGAAGAGCGCAACACCAGAAAAGAGCAGGACGCCGCCCTCAGATCCGCAGAAGCGCACATGATCAAAGACTACAACCTCAAGCGCACCGGCACGCCCGGCCGCTACCTGGTCGGCAACGACAAGGTAATCGACGTCAACATCCGCAGCTTCGACAGCATAAACGCGGCAAGAAGCGCCCTTGACAAACACTACGCGGCCCCCACGGTCAAGAAGCTCTCAAAGAGCGAACTCTCTGAGATCAGCCAGGGATCCCTGCTCGGGCGCCTCAGCGACATGGGGCAGAACTTCAACGCAAACTTCGGGAACGTCGGCGGCGGCTTCGGCGGAGGAATAGGCGACTACGATTTCATGGGCGGCGGCACCAGCAAGCCCCGGAAGAGGCGGAAGAGCAGCAGCAAGAGGAAGAAGCGGTGATCCGGCCCCGCACCTTTTTTCTGGTCGCCCTGGTGGCCCTGCTCCTGCTCGATGTCGTGACCACCACGCAGGCGCTCTCCCTCGGGTTCCTGGAGGGCAACCCCGTCATGCAGACGATCGCCACCGCTCCCGCCCTGCACACCGTTCTCAAAGTCTCCTTCGCCGGCATCGTGGCCATCCTGGCAGGGCTGACCGACCGGATCCACCCGGCCGGCGGGGATTGCGTTGTCTGCTCCGCCGTGGCGTTCTACTGCCTTCCGGCCGCCTCGAACCTCTATCAGATGGCCGGCATCATCTGAAAACCCCGCGCGCACACATCGGAGAAAGCGGTCTCTTCGTATAGCCCTGTAAAACTCTGTGATATTGGATCCCCTTAGTCAGAGATCACTCTTTTTCGAAATAAAAGGCAATCGGTTGGCTTTCAGTCACCGATCTCTTCATGTAGGATCTCATCCACAAGCGCGCGCACCACCTCTTTGAAATGCCCAGACGATAGTAGGCGGCCGAACCCCTCATCAATACACTCCCGAACATATGCCTCCATCTCACCCTTCAGTTCTGATGACAGATCGCGTTTCGTCACATGTTCACGCAGTATTTTGACAATATATTGGTTTATCCCGCCCCCAAAGCCCTCAGCAACCCGCATCTCATCAACTCGCTCATAGAGATCATCAGGTATGGATGGATTGGGTCGTTTTGCCATATCTCACCGTTTTACATTAAATATATGAGCGTATCAAACTACGGATAGAAAAAGAGAACAAAAAACGTTCCACAAGTGGAACAAATATAGGTAATATTATATACTCCATCGCCCTATTGACAATCATGGACGCACACGCGGAGGAATACTCCTGTCCAAAACAGTTGTCCGTCAAGGTCCCCCCCCACCACCAGGGCATAATCACCAAGGCGGTGCGCTCGGGCCGGTACGGGAACGCCTCTGAGTTTTTCAGAGAAAGTATCGAGGTTAACGGGGTGCGGCGCGGCTTCACACCAGCGGACGTCTCACCCGCCCCGGAAAAGGATCACACGTGCCCGCGAGGCGAACAATGTCGGGTAGAACAGTAGAAAGAAGCGGCAGCCCCGCCACCGCGACCGCCAAGTCAAGCAAGTGTGGTGCTGCCAAGGGTATAGGTACCGTCTACAGCAAAAAAGTTAACCCCGTCCCCGGCGGCGATCTGCTCGCCCGCACGATCGCCTGCCGACCGCCGAACGAAGACCGCATCCGGGGGATTGCCGCATGACCTCCATCACCCTGAGCGTCTCTGACCTGCAGGTGCTCAAATCCCATCCCCGGTTCACGCCGTCTCACGCGGCCCTGCTCGACATTATGATCGAGCAGGGAGAGGTCATCGTCGAGGCCCCCGCCGCCCCGGCTGCCGCCACCCCCCCGGGGGTGCGGGCATGAGCGCGCAGGCATTCAGCACGATCAACCCCGCTGCCCAGGTCCAGTATCTCCCCCAGTGCCGCTACGGATGCGGGGAGATGCTCTTGGTCGACGACGGGTATCAATGCCCAATCTGCAATTTCTACCGGTCCCCGGACCGGCACCACCCCTGGAGGCGGCGCTGATGGCGCGACCAACACGAGCCGCCTCTACTGCCGCCAGGCTCGCCGAGCATTTCGGCCGTCACCCATTCACCTACCGCGACCTCTGCGACGCCGGCCTTGATGTCCATCCAATGATGCTGAGCTCGGCGCGCGCCGAGGGCCATCTGGAGATCGTCGGCGACGACGGACAGCCCCGGATGCGGTCTTCGGCCAATGCACATGCCCCCACACGCTGGAGGGTCTCCAGCCAGGTTGCCGCCAGGCTGGAGGAGGCGGTCTAAATGCCGTGGACCTGCGAATACTGCGGCCTGGAAAACTACAATGACGACCGCAATTCGCAGGTCCACGGCATTTAGACCGCCTCCTCCAGCCTGGCGGCAACCTGGCTGGAGACCCTCCAGCGTGTGGGGGCATGTGCATTGGCCGAAGACCGC
>DUTM01000130.1 GCA_012842085.1 Mycobacteriales bacterium
TCCCCGTACAGCCACTCGCCGAACTCAACTACCCGCTTTTGGTGGCAGGAAGGGCAAAAGTGACGGCGCTTGCATGAAAACGGCAGCAAGTATTCATGACCGCAGCCATCACACCTGACCCGGGCAAATCCAAAATGGAGATCGCCACAGTCCAGGTAGCTATAGATGACGTCCATCACGAAGGGGCGCCAGAAGCCGTAACTCTTTTCATACATGTCTTCCCAGGTACCTTCCAGTTGTTCGAAGTGCGCTTCGATACATCGATAATATGGGCTGAGATGCGAGCGGCGGGGCCTATAAACATCCTGTTCCGGTGCAGGGCAAGCGCTTAACATTTGAAAAACCACCCTAATACAGAACATATGTTCGACACTAGGGTAACACACAACCCCTGCAAGAGCAAGGGGTTATTTCAACTTCCGCTAATAGACCAGGCTGTGTGATATGGTGTCGAAGATAAGTTTTCCTCGCCTGGCAAATGCTGTGCCTAGCTAACATCGATGGCGTCATGGCCATCGGCCTGGGAGAAGAAATCGGCTCGTTACAAAATTAAATTGAACACCACCCGGCCAGGCCAAGTAGTGAATTCTTGAAGATCTTCTGGAAGTGATCTGTATTTCTTAGTAAGCCGTTTGAGTTCTTTTTGAAATTCCGGTAGTTTATCAAAGTGGATCAATCTCGGCCCGGAAGAGCGGCGGCGGCAGCTCATCACGCGGGTCGCGCCCCGGCTGCTGCAGGGCGGCGATGATATCCCGCACCGTGGGCAGCCCCGCTTTCAGTTCGGCGGCCAGGGCCGCCGCATCGAGGGAGGACAGCCCTTCAGGAGCTCCTCCCGCCAGTTCATAGATTCTTTCGGCCAGGGTGTACGATTCTGGATGCACCGGGGTATTGTCGAGCCAGTTTTCCCCGCCGACGATGCGCAAAAAACCGGCGCACTGGGTATAGGTCCCCTTTCCCAGGCGGGGAACATCGAGAAGTTCGCGCCGCGCCTTAAATATTCCTTCACGATCGCGGTAAGCCACGATGCTTTTGGCCACGGCAGGCTTGATTCCGGCCACATGACAGAGCAGGGCATAAGAAGCGGTATTCAGATCGACCCCGACGCTGTTTCACACAGGACTCTACCACATCGTCAAGAGCGGCAGCCAGCCGCCCCTGGTTGACATCGTGTTGATACTGTCCCACCCCGATTGATTTTGCTTCGATCTTGATCAGCTCAGCCAGCGGATCCTGGATCCGCCGGGCAATGGAGACCGCACCGCGCAGGCTCACATCAAGATCGGGCAGCTCTTCGCGGGCCAGAGGAGAAGCCGAGTAAACCGAGGCCCCGGCTTCGCTAACTATGGCGTAGGATACCGGATGAGGCAGCGCCGGGAGCAGAGCGGCGATAAACTCTTCTGTTTCCCGGGAGGCCGTCCCGTTGCCGATTACGATAATCTCCACATGATGGTGCTCAATTAAGGCAGTGATAGTCTGGGCGGCTTCGGCTGAGCACCGCTGCGGAGGATGGGGATAGATCGCGGCTGTAGCCAGCACTTTACCGGTCCCGTCAACCGCCGCCACCTTGCAACCGGTGCGGTAGCCGGGGTCAAGGCCGAGGACGATCTTGTCGCGGACCGGCGGCTGCAGCAGGTTGGCGGCGAAGACCTTGATGGCTTGTTCTCCACCCTTTTCGGTGAGCGAGGCGCGAATTTCCCGTTCAATGGCCGGGGCGACAAGGCGCCGGTAAGAGTCCTCCACACTTTTTCATTTACTTCGCCTGGAGCAAATTCATCACTTCGTTCCACATCGCGCTATCAGAGCGAGAAATGATGGCGCCTTCCCTGGCTGATATTTCGGTGCCGTCATAGAATTTTTTCAAAA
>DUTM01000100.1 GCA_012842085.1 Mycobacteriales bacterium
GGTACCGCCGATAAGACTCCCCCGGGCAGCCGTGAGCCAGGAAAGCAAACGGACCGGAAGGGGAAAGGTACCCAAGGCAGCTAAAACGTTTACAAGCAACCAAGTAATCGACAATGTGATAACCAAAGCCAGCCGTTTTTTGTCGCCCAGCGTTCGTTTGAAGCCGCCTATCAGTCCAGTAAACCCGCTTTTTAGCACAGACAATAACCCTTCATCACCGATGGCTGTGAGAGCTGGCACATGCTCCATGGGTAGCGCTAGCTCTCCCGCAGCCGCATAAGCGGGAACGCCATCGGAAAAGACCGTTTTTGTGTAAGCCTGTGCCTCTTTTTTTACTTTGGTCTTGATCTTTTCGGTAACTTTTGCGGCCAAGGCGGTTTTGTGCTGTGGGGTCTTTTGCTTTTCTTCGGGTTTTATTTCCTTAATAACTTCTGTGGGTTTTGCCGTAGAAACTTTGGCCTCAGCCGAAATATCAGCCTCAGCTCCTTCGACTTCAGTGGGTACAGAAACCACAGCCGCACCACACCCGGTGCAGAATTTCGCACCTTCGCCCAGTGGTTTACCGCAGCTGGTACAAAATCTACTCACAGTATCACTCCCTCTTTGATTTATTTGCGATGACCAATTACCAACCATGGATCACAGCTGTTACGCCAGTTTCACGCCACAGTTTTTGTTTTACATCCATCACCGCCTGCTCATCGGTTATACCATGCAGAAGCTCCACCCGCATGGTTTCGCCCCCATCACCGAAGGTCAGATAGATCCGTGCCCGGTCAATCTCAATGGCCCTCAGCCGCACTCCGCACATCCCGTCACAGTTCCATTTGTAGATTCTGCTACCTATCAGGATGCCGAAGGTGGACACGATAGTCTCTTGTGCGTCCCTTTTTTCTTGGCCGTTGGTTGTATAGACAACAGCTGATGGCACCGAGAGAATGGGATTATCCCGGATAAGCCCGGCGTCGAAAAGCAGCCGGTTTTGTCTGATCAGAAGCATGAAAAAGGCAACGCTGGCGCTACCAAAGACAAAAGCTGTCTTTGGCATAAGCCTCACGGTAAACCACGCCGCCAAAATTACGGTGATGATGAGCAACGCGGCATAGCCATCGCGCCGTTTCCGAATCGCCTTCATATACATCACGCCACCTTCACACATAGAGTTTAGGAAAACATCCGGAGGAAATCATCAACCTAAAGTACGAAATCACATAAAAAAGCCCCTCATACTTTAGTACAAGAGGCTAGATTTACCACTATCTATAAGGTTTTTCAGTTATAAATGGGATTGGTTTCATCTTCTTCTTCGATGTCTTTTTCGATTTCGTCACCGACTTCTTCTGCTTCTTGCTCATCTATCGCTTCCTGCTTAGCGTCATTGAAGATTGAAACTGCTGCTTCTAGTTTCTCTACGGCATCAGCAACATCCTGTCGGGTTTCCATAGTACCCCTCGCTGCTTCAGCGACAGCAATAGCTTCATCCAGAGCGTCCATGTCTGCTTGCGTTACCCAGTAGGCACCTGCCGAAACGTCTTGTCCGTCTTCGCTAACTGTGATGCCACCTTTAGCAGCTATCGCTCCTTCGATGACTGTCTCAAGGGGTGTGATGTCGAGTTCTCCTAGTTCTTCTTCATCTGCCAGTGACTCTTCTTCTGTAAAGTCAGCCGTTAGCTCCAGTGCTTCTGAGCCCATGGTAAAGGCGTAGGGGTTTTCGGTACTCGCCTCCCCTTCGCCACCAGTCCAGTTGACAAACACATACCCATCTGACGGTACTGTTTCCAGAGCGATTTCTGCCCCTGCTTCATAGCTGCCGGCACCCGTCCAGGTTGACACTTTAATTTGGCTGCCGATAACCTGGCTGCCTTCTGAAAAGGTGTTGTTTTTGAGGACTTCATCAAGGTTCAGCGAATTGACGGGCGGAACAGATTCATGCTGATATTGTCCTCTGGTTTCATCCTTTAGATGGACGGCGTTGTCGACAAAGTCATTGCCATCGATTATACAGCCTGTTGCGTCAACCTGGAAGGACAGTTCCTCCCAAGGCTCTGGATAAGCCCACTTATATTGCCGCCAATCTCCGCGCAAAACTCCTATATTGTTATCCTCAATCAAGTTGTTAGTAACACTCGAGCCAACGTTACCTTCAAATATCAGACCATCATCCCATCCCTCGATGCGGTTGCTGTTTAGGTCAACATTTTCGTTTCCTACGACCCAAATGCCGTATTGTGCGACATTTTCTCCTGTATTGATAATATGGTTACCGCTAACTACAGAACCTTTGGTTCCGATTATATCGATTCCACCTTGACGAGCAGGGCCCTCGATATAGTTACCAGTCACCGTTACCTGACGAAGATTTTCTCTATCATTATTTTGTAACCAGATAGCTAAACGATGTGTCTTGTCCATCAGAAGGCGATTGTTTCGAATTGTAATTTCATCCCAATTTTTTTCCGGCCACCCTTGAAGTATTAAAGTATCCTTAGGCTTAGGATTTACCGTAAAACCGTCAAATGTAATATTATTTGCTTGGAACTCCACTGTGCCAACGATAACCGCTTCATCTTCACGATCTTTATAACCGGAAGTACCTGCGTTAGGCCCTCTCAGGATAAGATTATTAAACCCAAGTGTAATGTCCTCTTCATATTCCCCCGGCCCGACCAAAATAGTGTCACCTATACTAGCTTCATTGATAGCTGTCTGAATGATGGTATACTCTGCTCCGGTGTTCTTGTTGTATACTGTGTTTTCCTCTGGCACAAATACTTTAACTTCGCTGCCGATGACCTGGCTGCCTTCCGGGAAAGTATTATCTTCTAAAATTTGGTCCATATCTGCATTACCAACATCTTTTTGAATTCCTACAGTGACACTCTCAAATACATTATCAGTGATATCAAATACAGAATTTGTTGCATCTATGTTAGTCCAAAACCATATCCCGATTGCACCTTTCCATATATTTTTAAGAACCTCGCCTTCAATATCTTCAAATGCGTTGGAACCATCAAATGTGTTCCCCGCAAATTCAACCTCGGGTTCTCCGGTTGAAAAGAGGACGCCAATCCAATTGTGCGGACCTTCTGCATACTTGGACTTATCGATAGGGGCATTTGGCGTAAGGGTATTGTCTTCATAAATCCACTCCCCACGGACTTCTGAGCTATCATTAGTGTTATGAAAGTTGTGCCAGATTGAATACTTATAGGCGGCAATCTGGTTGTTCCTCACAAAACCATCAACTGCATTGCTATATGGTTGTATTTGGAGGCCATTTACGCCAGCTATTATCGTATTGTCTTCGATCGTACCGCCTATTCCTTGGATGTAAACCGTACCCCATGTACTACTTAAGCCTTCTACATAGTTGTTCTTAACAACAACCCCATCATATGGTCCAATGTTATATGGTGATTTAGTTGGATCTTTATCTTCAGGAATCGGGCCCCGAATTCTTATCGCCAATTTGTCTGCCCAAACCTTAACTCTGTTATTTTCAAAGACTATATCTTCTCCTTCGAAGTATAACTCGTCAGTCGCATCACCAGCTTTGTACTTATACGCGTAGGTGTTTTCGAAGGAGAAACCTTTTATCGCAACATCATTAGAAATTGCGTTTAATAGAGATTTAGCATTAGTATCCTTTTCTTCCGGATAACTGATAACCGCTTCCGGGTTTCTTTCCCCTACCCCCGTAATAGCTGCGTTCGGCCCCAGTAATGTTAATGGCTTATCAATAGTCAACTGCTCTTTATATTCCCCCGGTGCCACCGCTATTACTTGTCCATCTTGTGCATCATCAATTACCTTCTGAATACTTCCATGTGCTGGAACCAGTAAATCCCCAACAATAACCTGTTTTATTGCTTTTTGGGTGCTATCGGCAGTAGGTGTTACTGTGATGGTGGCGGTTCCAGGCGCCTTTGCTGTTACTTGACCATTTTCATCAACAGTTGCTACATTAGCATCACTGGTTGTCCAATTAACTTTCTTATTGGTTGCATTCGAGGGGCTTACGGTTACTGCAATTGTTTCAGTTTGATCAACTGACAGTAACATGATATCCAGGTCCACACTAATACCACTTACGGGAACTTTGGGTGACTTGGACGATCCACCACCGGTGGACTTTTGGGGTTCGGAGACGTCTTTACCATCGACATTGGCTTTGATGCCTTCTTCTAGGACGATCTTATCTGGCTTTTGCTCGATGACTACCCCGTCGATGTTGATTTCGGCTGTAGCGATGCTGCCTTGGCCGGTGATTTCTACTTTGGCATTGGCGGTGAATGTATTGACATTGGCTTTTTTCTCCAGCTCTACCTGGGTTCCGGTTGCATTTTTAGATAGGACTAGTTCATCTATGGTAGAGTCTTCGCCTACTGTTACGTTGGCATTTTCGGCTGCTATTTCGACCTCGGCAAAGCTGCCGGTTAAAACAACTTCGGTGCCTTTCGCTAACTCCTTGGGTAGTTCTACCCGCTCAAAGGATCCATCGTCTTGGCTAATTAAGATGGCTCCGGATTGAAGCACTACTTTGGGTACGGAGGTAGATCCTTCGGCCACGATCCTAATCTTGCCGTCTACTTTCTTCACGGTAACGGTACCGTGCAAGGTGCAGTCGCGGAAGATAACGCTGTCGGTACCGCCGCCTTTGACTTCTGTATCACCCTTGACAGTTACATTTTCTAGTACGACGGTGCCATCACCGACGCTGTCATCGATGATAAGATCGTCGGTGATAATCAAATTCTGAAGGGTGACACCATCAGCTTTAACAATAACGTCACCGCTGATGGTTTCTATGCCTTCTTCGGGTCCGTAGGTTCCAGCCTTATCAAACACGCTAACTGCAATTTCCGGTTCCAGGGCCAGGGCTCGTACCAGAACAGCAGCTATCTGACCCCGGGTGATAAGGCCGTGGCTCCCTAACTGCATTAGCACTGCCTCTCTTTGTTCGGTACTGTGGGCCCCCTCCCACCGCTGCCACCCAGCTGTAGTGAGGTCGGCCGGTTGGGGTGCCAAAGTGGTAGGCGTGTAACCGCTCAACAGTCCTAAGCTTACAGCAGTAGCCACATCGGCCTTGGCCCAGACACTCACTTTATCGTCATCAATAAAGGATGCTAAGACGGCATTTTGTTGGGCTTCAGTGGCTAGTTTGCTAAGACCGAAGGCACGTACTAACATAGCTGCCGCTTGTTCACGGGTAATGGGACGATAGGGGTCAAAAGTACCATCAGGATTACCGGCCACATAACCATAAATAGCGGCCGCTCCCACTTGGCCGGCAAACCAATCGTCCGGTTTGACATCCTTGAAGCGGCTGCTTCCTGTTGCCGGTGTAATCCCTAGGCTTTTGTTTACCATGGTTACGAATTCGGACCGCGTGACAGTAAGATCCGGCCTGAAAGTGCCGTCGGGCAGACCGGACACCGCCCCCACTTCCACTAGTTGTTCAATGGCGTCTTGGGCCCAATGGCCCTCAATATCCGGCGCTGCAAGTGCCGTCACCGCCGGAACAACGGTGAGCACCAACGCCAACACGGTCAATGCAGCGACAAGACGTTGAGATCGATAAGTCAATTATTAGTCCCCCTTAAATTTAGTTATCATGGTGGGTTATTGTCTGAAACGCCCCCCACTTTTCCTAGAAATGGTCACCTCCCGATCATTTAACCGACTAGTGATCCACGGGTTAACTCCAATGGCTGTTCACGCTGTCTTTGGCATAAGCCTCACGGTAATCCACGCCGCTAGAATTACGGCAATAATGAGCAGCGCGGCATAGCCATCGCGCCGTTTCTGGATCGCCTTCATATGCATCACGCCACCTTCATACATAGAGTTTAGGAAAACAGTCGGAGGAAATCATCAACCTAAAGTACGAAATCGCGTAAAAAAGCCCCTCATACTAAAGTATGAGAGGCCAAATTTACCAATATTATATAAGGCTTTTCAGTTATGAATAGGATTGGTTTTTGAGTAGGGTGCTAATTAGCTCCGCTCGGCTACCCACGTCATATTTAGAAAAGATATTTCTAGCATGGGTTTTGACGGTGCTCTCGCTGATAAACAGCGCGGCAGCAATCTCGCGGTTGGCCTCGCCGGACAAAATGTGCTGGAGTACCTCCTTTTCTCTGACAGTCAGTTCTTCCAGGGTTTTTGTCTGCCGGATGATATCCGTCTGCTCGGTCTCGCTCATACGGTCATAGGCGGCAAGATAGGCGTGCTTCTTGAGCAGTATAACAAGCTGACGATTGAGCGGCGGCAGCATGACCAGCGTGACGCATACAACCGTGAGGGCCATAACCGCCACCTCTGCGCCGGGAAGCTGAATCGATGTTACGGTCATTCCGACAACGCCACCACAAAGGACGCCGAACACATTTGAAGAAAGCCCAATGCCGAATACCTTAACCGGATTTTCAGTATAGTCCAGCATCTCCCCAATGATGCTCCACCAAAACAAATCAAAAATACCGCATGCGCCGAGCATCAGGGTATCCACAACAAGATAATCGGAAGCGTTTCGTCCCAACAGCATAAAACTGATGAACGCCCCTATGATCATTGCCATGCCGAGATATAAAATTCTTGAACGCTTCGCTTTCATTGGCAAGTTCCGCATAACGGCAAGCGCAATAATATATGGAACGGCCCAATACCAGCTTGTCAGTCTCGTAAGATGTTCGAAAGCCGGGTTTATGACCTGATACATAAGGCCGGAATTGATCGTAATGACAAAAACGAACAGGCATAGCAGCATCAACGATTTTTTAATGTCGCCATGCGGATTGCTCTGGGTTTCCTCACACCATGCTTTTTTCGTGTCGGTGGGCAGCACCCAAATGCACACCATACCTGCCACAAGGCAGAGCATAGAAAGGGTAAGGCCGATAAAAGGCGACCCATTTATGGCCACCACATTGACGGCAATCATAATGATGTTGGA
>DUTM01000120.1 GCA_012842085.1 Mycobacteriales bacterium
TATGCCCCTGCCGCCACGGTGGCGGTAGAGTTGTCGGCGCCGTCGATCACCGTCACAGTGCCACTGAGCCCACTGGCAGTATAGTTGACAACATAGATTTTGTTGGTGATCGGGTTTACTGCCACTGCACAGGGATATGCCCCTGCCGCCACCGTGGCGGTAGAGTTGTCGGCGCCGTCTATTACCGTCACATTGTTGCCGTTCTCATTGGCGACATAGATTTTGTTGGTGGCCGGGTTTACCGCCACTGCCCGGGGTTTTGTCCCTGCATCCACCATAGTGGTAGAGTTGTCGGCGCCGTCTATTACCGTCACATTGTCGCTGTCGTAATTGGCGACATAGATTTTGTTGGTGACCGGGTTTACCGCTATTGCAAAGGGCATAACCCCGACAGCGATATTACCCGTTGCTGTGTCCGCCCTGGCGGGCATCGGATGCAGCGGCAGCGCCGCCAGCATGATTACGGCGGCGAGGCACAGGCTCAGCCAGCGTATTTTCTTTCTGGTAACCGGCTGGTTTTTGTCAGACATTATATAATCAGCTCCTTTTAAAAATAGGGAAGCAAGGGGACGTTCTTTTTGCTTCCTATTGTGCCTTAATTAAGATACTCCGGTTGATTCCTGTTATGTAAGCAATACAGCAAGCTGGAATGAATCAGCAGCTTATTCAATATCGATATAAATGGAATTCATCCGGTTCCCCCTTTTATTCCCGCAGGTTGAACAGCATACTACCCCCCCTCTTTCAAACTCTCTCCCGCGAGGGGCTTATATCCTTCTCTGGAGCTAAAAGCCATATTACATAAATTATAAAATATTCTTTTATTCATTTCCTCACCCGAACAGACGGGTTTCAGACGGAAATTTGCATAAAAAATCCCATCCTGCTTGCACAGAATGGGAACAGCTCAGACAGGTCATATTACGATAGCTTTTCGGCCGGCTTTGATCGCCGGTCAACATCCATCTTGCAAAACACCGAGCGCAGATGATATCGCACGGTGTTTTCCGTAACGGAGAGCCGCCGGGCAATCTCAGCGTTTCAAAAGGAAGATAAAGAGCAGCCATTCGCCATAGAGTTCCGGCTTGCCACTCCGCGCTTTTACAATAATAGTACTTGCGATTGTTCGTTTAAGCGTATACAATTAAGATATATTTTGCAAGATTTTGGGAGGTATCATGATGGATTACATATCCGTCCGCGCTGCAGCAGAAAATTGGGGCATTTCCGAGCGGCGGGTGCAGAAGCTTTGCGAGGAAGGCCGCGTGCCGGGCGCGCGGCGTTTCGGCCGCAATTGGATGCTCCCGGGGGACACGCAGAAGCCGGAAGACCAACGTTTGACGCCAAGGAAGGAAAAGGTAAAGGGGGCGTGTTCGTCCCGCCCCGGCGACAGAAATCTGCTATCCATGCTGCGCGAGGCGTGGGAGCTTAAAGCTCATGGCTTTGACAAAGAATTTGACGCTCTGCTTGACAAGCTTCTCCCTCTTGTAAAAGCGCGGCAGGACGAGCCGGAGCTTTATGGCGAATGGCTGCTTATATCCTCTTTCAAGTATCATCCCCATTTAAGCGAAATGATTGCCGTCCTTAAGGAAGCCGCGCCGTATTTTCAAGGCAAATGCTCGCGGGTGATTTTACCCTCGTCGCTCTTTCCTTTTGCAAGCCTTGGCGTATTTTCCAACTATCACACCGAGCCGGGCAACGCACAGGAAGAAGCGCGGCTTTTAGATGAATTTATACCTCTCTATGCCTCGCTCACGGGCGGTCACGGTACAGGGGCGGACATTTCATACCGTGCTGAGATGTTATTTTACTGCGGAGATTTAAGTACATCGGAAATACTTGCGCATAAAGCTCTGTATACAGCGCAGACAAAGAAACAGACCGCCATCGTTCTGGCTTCGGCGCTTCTGATGGGGCATATCGCTTTGTGCAAGGGCGATGCGGATGGCTGGCAGAGAGCAATTGACGCCGTGTCTCTTGCGAATAATAACTCAAGGAACTCTGCTTCTACCCAAAGCATGATCGACGCCATGCGCGGAATCCTGCTTTTGGAATTAACCCATCCCGACGATATTGCGGGCTGGCTGAAAACAGGCGATTTCGAGAGACTTGCGTCTATGCCGCAGCTTTTACCCTTCGCCCATTTCGTTCATGCCCAATATCTATGCCGCAAGGGAGAGTTTGCCCGCTTAATCGGCTTTGCCGAGGTGCGTTATCCGAAGGGAATCAAGACTTTGCCCATATTGGATGCCTTGCTGGCGCTTACAGTAGCCACGGCGTATCTGAATATGGGCGACAAAGCCAGGGCGGATATGTTTATTCAGCATGCGGCGGACAGGACGCTGCCCGATGGGCTTATATTTCCCATTTTGTCTTATATACAGCTTCTCGGAGGGCTTCTTGAGCCAATCGTAAAAAAATCATACCCCTCCTGCCTGCCCGCCTTTCTTAAACTGAAAAGTCAGCTTAACCTCGCCGGGCGCAGGCTGAATCCATGCTCGACAATTTTACGATGAAAATTTATGGTACCGACATTTTTCATCGGATTTTAGCGTCAAATCTGGGTGGAATCAACACTAGCTATTTCTTCTTGTTCCATATATTCTTCACGGATCTGCGACAGTGTCTTTCCGCTTTCTTTATGAACTGCAAGAGCATAAGTCTGGACACTAGACCAACCAAAGACTTCCTTTAACCATGACGCAATGGATTTTTCTTCGCCGTCTACCATGACATTGCCATTTGCTAAGAGTGTCCCTTCATCTTCTTTGTCTTTTGCAACAATAATACCCCCTTCCTTTACTACTCCCCATTCCAGCATCGCATCAATTCTGGGTAATGATCGCCTAGTAATCTTATTTTTCTTTGCCAGGTCGGCCAATGGCTTACCCATGAGGTTCACATAGTAATCATCGTAACTAGTTGGCGGCAGTACTTTTTCCGTGTGCAAATAGAGCTCTTCATTTAGCTTGTATGGTGTCAGCTTATAACAGCTTATATCTACATTATTGCTATTCAGCCAGGCCACAGCTGAAAGTGTCTGCTCATCAAAACCGGAAGCCACCAGAATAATTTTTTGCTTTTTATTAAAACTTTTCTCAGCTTCGTTGATCTTTAAGAATTCATTTAGTTTTCGGGTGCCAAGTTCATAAGAAGTTAGTTCTCCCGGTTCAAATTCATTGCGGTATTTTTCAACATAAGGAGCATAGACTTTTTTAACAAGCTCATCCGGGCTTTCAATAGTAGCATAACTAGCTGCATAGCGAATAGCTTGAAATTCAAAGGCTTCCTTCCTACTTTCTACATCTCTGCGATCTCGCTTAATCTCAATTAAAACTAGGCTCCCGTTATTATCAACAGCAGTTAAGTCGCTCCGGCCATACTTTTCATTTCTAACTTGCCGGCCCACAATTAACATAGATTCTTCCTCGTCGCAGATCATATCGATATTACATCTCAAAATTTCTTCAATATCGTTTTCCTGTATACCTAAGTCAGAAAAAGTAACAGGTTCGATTTTCTCTGCTCTTTTTCCCTTGATACAATACATTGCCAGCCCCCTTTCACTTACAGTAAAGGCCGAGATAATCACGATGGATTTCTTTACTCCAAACCATTCAACATCTCAGAAGACTTTCCAGCGCTGTCTCAACGTTACCGAATGAGATCACCGCATCTTGCTTTTTAATGCCTGTTCAAATTCACTCATCCTGTGGTTGACGTTAAAGAAAGGGAGCCCACAAACGCGGTACTTATTGTCATCAACATAAACTTTGACTGGTATGCCTTCCTTGCTAATGCGGAGCAAAAAATCTTCCTTCCATTTATCCTAACTTATTATGAGTCTTATTTACAGATGCAGTTTCAAATGTCTTAACCTTATCTTTATCTAAAGCAATTGCTTTAAGAACATAGTGATCATCGCCAAAATCCATAGTCCCGGCAAAAAATAAATTGGTGCACTCAACATACTTATTTGAACCTTTAATCGCATTAAAATGAGCAAGCATAATATTATTATTTTCGTGCTCTGATAAGAGTTTTCCGAGTTCTTCCTCACTGTCCTTTGCACATAACACCAATGTCTTTCCCTTTTGGCTTACTTCGATAATATCTGGTACTATTAACTGAAGTTTCTCTCTTTTAGATTTCCTTCTAGACTTACTTTCATCAGCTAATCTCGTTTTAGAAAGATTAAAATCTTTACAGTGCCAAATTGTCACATTCTCATAAGTTCTGAAGTCGTCTATCTCAATCACTCTTTTTTTATCAGGGTATGTCATATCTCCTTTTGCTGTTCCGTCTAATACTATAGTTTTCTAGCTGTCAAAAATGTAATCCGTATACTGATAAGTTGATAAATTTGCTTTTGATCTGAATCCACCATTAGAAAAGAAATCCCAGAAAAACGGAAATAAATCTACATCATCTTCATTACAATATTTCCACCAAAACTTTTTTATCTTTTTAAGTTCATCTATTACTTCATTATCATGAATTATACGTGCTTCTTCATCGGGTATATTTAAAAATATTTCATTTCCTCTATTTTCAATCAATGTAGTATCTATTTTGTAACATATTTTCTTATTAATACCCCTTAGTATTGAAATAAACTTGCTAAACTCACCCCAAGACTTTTTATATGAAGCAAAAAACTTTGGTCTTTCATCAATGATTATATATTGTCTTTTGTGTATAACTCCATGTTCATTTCTCCATGTCTTTAGATTCTCAATAAATTCTTGAGTATTAGCATTTCTAAATAATCTCTCATGAGTAATTACAACTACAGGGTAATTGTATTGTTCATACCGTGCTGATTTAACCCTGCATTTACTACATTCACATCTTGAACACAATCCATATTCATATTCAGGATGTCCTTTGACACAAATATCCTTGTTATATCCAACCCAAGCATAGCATATTTTCTGTTCACAAAATGTATCATCTACATATCCTAATTCATCTTCTAAATTAAACATATCTTCAACTCGTTCTTTAACAATAATACAACCAAATTCAGGGTTTGTTATAGCCATATACTTGCAAAACACTGTCAAAAGAGTGCTCTTACCTAATCTCATTGCTGCTGGAATTACTGTCATCTCTCCTGTTTTAGCTGTAAAAAATCCATAAATCATATCTCTTACAGCATTTCTATGTTTCTATCTTTGTAAATATCTATTGAACTACGTTCTTTCAAATACTTTCCAAACTCTTGTAGCAAAGCCTCTTCTTTCCCTTGTGGATACCCTCCTGGTCGCTCTGGATATACCTCACCAAACACTCTATACTCTCCCTTCATTTTAAATATATTAAATACTGTATTAACTCAATTCGTTTTATACGTTTTATCAATTTTTTACTTAATTTGATTATTATTGGTTTTAAATAAAAGGCCTTCTCATCTTATGACAAGAAGGTTATATCCAATTTATGACTGCTTCTCATCGATTACTAGAACCACCATACTATTATAGTAGGTTGGTATAGGGTCATAGAGTTAATTCTCTCGCCTAACTCCTGAAAAATTGTTATAATAAATATACCATAAGAATCCAGCATTGTCTAACACAAGTTTTATAAGCATAGTTTTTTGAAATATAAAGTAGAATTGACAAGTTTTGAACAATAAGAATTTACAAGAAATACCACAAAATATTAATAAAACTTGTCAATTCTACTTTATATTTCA
>DUTM01000061.1 GCA_012842085.1 Mycobacteriales bacterium
TAGTTTCGTTGGTCACTGTCGGGTTAATGGCCGGTCCCCGAAACTCAATGGTCACCGGTGTGGCCACATCTCCTTCATTGACGGCTTTGCGGCGAAAACCCCGGTGGGAAAAGCTTGTCGGCAGGGTTAGTTTAAACCGGATCCCGCCCATTAAATAGGAAAGCTCCCGGTCCTGGTGAACTGGATCTAGCCAAAAGGGCTGGTGACAGACCAGGTGCAGGAGAAACTTTTGGTAATATAGCCCTTTGTTTCCCCGGTCATCGGGAAAAACAGGCGTAGTTTCAGCCATGCCGGTGATTTCTTTCCCTTCATAGGTGACTTTCACTTCCCCCAGTTTAGGATTCAACACCCGCTGCAGTTTGCGTCTAGCTTGCAACACCGCTTCCGGCCGGTCTTTGGTCACGATCATCCCTTCCATGGTAAGGAAACGGTTCTCCAGAGTATTATCCAAATAAGTAGAGCCGTCTTGCTCCGGTGCCTTTTGGCTTTCTAAAACCACCGCCACCTCACCAGCCCCATCCAAGCTTTGCAGGAAATAGGGGGCCTGGTTACCCAAGATAATGCTCTCTCCTTGCTGATTAGTAAGCTGTATCTCCGTCATGTCGTATCCCCTCCTACCATTCCAGGGCCAGCTGTCGGGAGGCGTTTTTTATTCTCCGGGCTGTCTCCACCGGGGTAAGAGGAGTTGGGCTGTTGATGGTGATGTGCTGAGTGATCCCTTTGCTATCCCCTAATATCTTCTTGGTTTCCTGGTCATTGTAAACTCTACTCCCTCTAGGTAGGGCCACCAGCTCCGGGCCTAACTCACCTACCATAACAAGCCCTCCCGGAAAGAAGCTGGTACCGCTATAGGCTCCACCTTCACCTCCACCTGTAATGGTGCTGATCACCCGTGTGATGCGTTCCTTGATGCTAAAGACTTTTTCTTTGACACTGGTGGCGTTCCATTCCTTAATCCGATCAATGGCACTGCTAATAGCTTTTTTAATCCGGTCTAAAGCACCGGTTACCTTATCGGCCATCTCGCTAAACTTAATACCAGTAACCCTTTCCATAGTGCTCAAAGCACTGTCCCACACCGTTTTATATTCTTCAGTGTAAGCACCGATGAGCCCCTTGATGCCGCCGCCGTGTTCATCGATTTTACTCTGCATAGCCTGCCAGCTTTCTGACGTTTTGCTTTTTAGATTTTCCCAGGTTTCAAAGGTTTTGGCTTTAACCTCATCCCAGGTAGTGCTGACATTGGTTTTAATCGTGGCCGCTGTTTCAGCGGTATTAGTTTTAATCTCATTCCATCTATCGCTTATATCGGTCCGGATGTTTTCCCATTTCTCCACTGAATCTTTCTTTATCTCTTCCCATCTATTTTTAACATCCTCTTTAATTGACCTGGCTTTATCGGCAATATCTGCTTTCATGACCTGCCATTTAGACTTTATTTCCCCGGTTTCCCAATCCACCTGATTGACATGTTCCTTAGCTTGGGCTTTAGCTTCTTCCACTACCTTTTGGTGCATCTCTTCAGCCTTTGCAATTGCTTCATCCTTCTGGCGGGCAGCTTCTGCAATTAACTTCTCTGCCTGTTCTTCCGATATGGCCCCGGCTTCATCCCTTTGACGGATGATCTCTTTTAGCACTTCATCATACTGTTCTTCCGCTGCCTGAATGGCGCCCTCTTTTTGCTTTAAACTGTTTTCCACCACTTCAGCAGCTTGTAAGGCAGACATTTCCCCGGCATGTTCTTTCAGGCGCTCCATAATGGCTTTAGCCTCAATTTCGTTTTCAGAGAGAACCTTAATACCGGTATCCACCATTTCTTGTTGAATGGTGTTTATCTCTTCTTGTTCTTCTCTGGTGAGTGCCCTTTTCTTCGCAGAAGCAGTATCCAGGATTTCTTTGATCCGGGCTTCGCCATCTGCAATCGCCTGACTCCTGTTTTCATAGCCCTCCTGCATATTGTTTAGGATCTCGTCCTGCTCTTTTTTAGATAATGCAGAGCTGCTATTTAAAAAACTCTGCATTTTGGCTAAAGACTCTTGGTGGTGTTCATCAAGGCCAGCCTGAATCTGCTTAGCCATCTGAGCAAAATTGCTGGCTATGTTACCCGCCATCTCTTTACTTACTTCCTGGCCGCTCCAGGATAGTTGATTTAAAGCCATGGTAGCTTCATCGTTAAGTTCTAAAAAGCTGCCTACCGCTTGCTGAGTGGCTTCCGAAATCTCATCTCCAAACAGGTTTACTGCCGGGATGGCATCAGATTTTAGATGCCTGTATAAAGCTATACCGCCTGCGGTCAGCCCCGCTATGGCAGCAACAGCAAGCCCGATGGGCCCAGTGGCGATTGTTACGACGGCACCTAAAGCAGGGAACCCTGCCGAAAGCCCAGCCACCACAGTGGCTCCGCCGGCCATGGCTGCAGACATAGCCCCAAGGCCCGTTATCAGCGTTCCGAGGGTAGAGATTAACGGCCCAAAGACTAACAATAAAGGGCCAATAGCAGCAGCGAGACCGGCAATGACAACTATAGCGGTTTTTATCTCTGGGCTTAGATCAGCAAACCAGCCTACTGCTTTTTGCACCATGGCCACTATCTTTTCTAAGGCCGGGAGCATGGCATCGTAAAGCTGCAGAGCTGCACCTTCAATAGCACTTTTAAGTTCCGTTAGCCGACCTTGTAAGTTGTCCTGCATCTCTTTCGACATACGCTCGGCAGCACCGGTGCTGTTGTTGATCGCACTAGCCAGCTTGTTATATTCTTCCTCACTGGTGTTTACTATGGCTAAAAGGCCGCTCATTCCCTGCTGTCCGGCGATCTGTGCGGCGTAGAAGGCCTGCTGTTCAGGGTCTAAATCCCGGAAAGCTTGTCGCAGATCATCCATCACTTCCGCTAAAGATTTCATACTGCCGTCTGTATCTGTTAGCGATATTCCTAATTGATCCATAGCTATGCCAGACTCTTTAGTCGGCTTTACAAGGCGGGTGAGAATTGTGCGCATGGCTGTCCCGGCCTGGCTGCCTTTTATCCCCGCATTAGTCATAAGCCCAAGAGCTATAGCGGTATCTTTTGCTGCATACCCAAGGGAGCCGGCCACAGGCGCAACGTATTTAAACGATTCCCCGAGCATCGATACATTTGTGTTTGAACTTGAGGCTGCGGCTGCCAGGGTATCGGCAAACTCACCGGCTCTTACTGCCTCCATGCCAAAGGCGGTCATGGCATCGGTTACGATATCGGATACCGTGCCCAAGTCCTCTCCGGAAGCGGCGGCTAAGCTAAGCACACCCGGCAGGCCGTCTAACATCTGCTGCGTATCCCAGCCGGCCATGGCCATATATTTTAAACCTTCAGCAGCTTCACTGGCACTAAACTTAGTGGTAGCACCCATCTCTTTTGCTATATTCTCAAGTGCCGCCAAATCGCTTCCCGCTGCTCCGGAGATGGCACCTACCTCTGACATAGCCGCTTCAAAATCCATCCCGGTTTTAGCTACCACTGCACCTAAACCCACCAGGGGAGCGGTAACTTTCATAGACAAATTTTTGCCAATGTCGGTCATTCTTTTGCCCACATCTTGCAAAGAACGTCCTATGGGCTCCAAGCGCTGGGAGAGTTTATACCAGCCGGAGGACTGTATTTCAATCTCCCGGTTTATATCCTTTAAATCCTGCTCCATGCGGACCAATTGGGTTTTAGCCCGGTTCAGCTTTATCTCTAAGTCCTGGGTAGCTTTTGCGTCCTTGCCTTTGGTCTCCACTGACTTTTGGTGGGCTGCTTCCAAAGCCTGAACCTTTTGACGTTGCAGCTCAGTCTGTTTAGTAAGGCTATCGGATCTTAATTTCAAGCTGTCCAGCTCTTTACCGTGTTTGCCCATCTCGGCACTGGCCAGCCTAAACTCCGATTGGACTTTGCACATCTCCCGGTTTATACCGCTGATACCATTTTGAAAGCCAGTAGAATCTAACCCGATTTTTACATTCAGTTGCCCGATCTCTTTAGCCATTATCTCACCACCTTTTGGGCATAAAAAAAGCACCCTTTACGAGTGCTCACTAATCTAGCCCTTTATAAACTTTTAACCATCATAATATGTTTTCATATTTTCGCCGACCGTATAAAACACGCATAACAACCACTTGTCTTTGTTCCTCATCCACCACATAAAAAGCAATATAGTTGTCTACAATTAGCTTGCGGTAGCCTTTCATCTTTAGAAACTCATCATTTACGTGATTACAAGAAAACGGAAAATCCCTTAGCCTCATAATACTTGTTTCTATTTTCTCAAAAAGTCTCATAGCCGCTTTTTCGGCATCTAACTCACCGGTTATATAACTGTAGATTTCATCTAAGTCATCGTTGGCTTTAGGGGTTAGTTTTAAGCCATAACTATGCTTTGACATACTTTTCCCTTAATTTCTTAAAAACTTCTTCTCCGTCTAAAAGGGGTTCACCGTTTTCAATCTGTCTTTCAGCTTCAGCAAGTTTATTATAAAGATCTGCCCGGGCCAGTTTCTTTTCATAGGTATCAATGCTCATAATTACCAAATCCCCGTAACCGTTTTTGGTTATAAAGATGGGCTCCTTTTTGCTGTGGCAGAGTTCAGATATCTGATTTGTGTCTCTCAAATCCTTAATAGGTATAATTTCAGGCATAATACCAACTCCTTTTTCAATATTATGCCTTAGTTATAGCATAAATATGTTGTAACCGCTACAGGATTTCATCAATATGAGTCTGTCAAGTGGATATGGGCAGGAGCCACAACCCCCTAAATGCTAGAGATTTATGTGACTAGCAAATTGCCATGGTCAAGTTGCAGAAATAGGTTTGATAATCCTCCCGATCGTGTTGTACCGGCACCTTTCATAGGAACTGCAGCGTGTTTTACTCTAAGTGCTTTGCCTGCAACTTGGCGAGCTACATTCCTAACCTTCTTGTCGATATCCTTGAGGGTCAATATGTTTTGGATACGACTTATGTGCTTGGCGTAATGCGCCAAATTGCCTTCGAAGTATTTGACCAATGAATGAACCATGGCCTTCAGGCCTATTGGCCTCCAACTTTGCCCCCGTTTCTTTAACCGGTTTGAAAA
>DUTM01000060.1 GCA_012842085.1 Mycobacteriales bacterium
CCACCTTTAACCTTACGATAGGTAGAGCAGACAAAATGCTCTCTTTCTTTAGGTATGGTTTTGCCTCTTACTTGATAGAGTTTCTTACCACAATCAGCACAAAACATCATTCCAGATAAGATACCCATCTCACCAAGCCTTGAAGGTCTGCGTTTGCCTTCTCTAATCTTCTGAACTATCTTCCATGTGCTTTCATCTATAATAGCTTCATGGGTATTTTCAAAGATAAGCCAATCCTCTGGGTCATTATCAATTGTCACATTGCTTTTATAAGATTTTTTACTGGTCTTAAAATTGGCTGTATGCCCTAGATACTCAATCCTTGAGAGAATATCAGCCACACTTCGAGCGTTCCAAGCATAAGGGTTTTTAGGTGGTCTAGCTGGGTGTTTAAAACCCATGTTCCTTATGTGAACTGAAGGAACGCAGATAGATCTTTCTTCTAGCTTTCTAGCTATTTGTGTTGGTCCAAAGCCAGACATACAAAGTTTAAATATTTCTTTTATAACTTCAGCTGCTTCTTCATCAACTATCCATTTGTTCTTATCCTCACTACTTTTTAGATAACCATAGGGAGGGTTAGTAGCTAGAGGCTTTCCTGCTTCACCTTTTGCCTTAAATACGGCTTTTATTTTCTTGCTAGTGTCTTTTGCATACCATTCATTAATGATATTCAAAAAGGGAGTAAAATCGCTATCCTCTTGATTAGCACTGTCAATCCCATTGTTTATGGCTATAAATCTTACGTCAGCTTCGGGAAAAATTATCTCGGTATAATAGCCAACCTTTAGATAATCTCTTCCAAAACGAGACATATCTTTAATAATAACAGTTTCTACTTTCCCAGCTTCTATATCATTAATCATACGATTAAAGTCTGGCCTATCAAAAGTAGTGCCACTAAAGCCATCATCTATATAGAATACTGTGTTTTTTAAGCCATTATCATCTGCATACTTTTGTAAAATTGCCTTCTGATTTTTAATACTATTACTATCACCAGATAATTCATCATCTCTTGATAGTCTGCAGTAAAGGGCTGTAATTCTATTACCAGTGCTAACCATATGTGTATTTACCTTATTTAACTGTCTAAACATTTTCATCCATCCTTTCCGACAGCCTTCAAGCGGTTAGCACTGTGTATATTACAATACTATCCCTGACTAGTCGAGCTAATTTTCTTATATCTTTCTAAGCTATTTCTTGCTTTTTCTAGTTCTTTAGCATTACTTGAAATTAACCTTTCAATTTTAGAATAGGGAGTTTCTTTAGCCTCTTCACATTCCCCAGATTCAACTATATAGGTAGTACCAGCTATTTCTTTTTTGCTAGTCCTAAATTTCTCATCTTTAATCACAAAATCACTCCTTCCTTTTAAAGAGTTAGGCACTGAGCCCAGATTTGGGTTCAGTGCCTAGGAATAATTTATACATATACATCTTTAGCTATTGCTCATTTTTGAGCTAAAGGGTTCGTATGTTTTTAAGCCATCTTAATTGTTTTAAATGCCTCTGGTCTTATAAGTTTACCGTCAACTCTCTCATAGCCTATAAAGCCCACTTGACCTTGATTTTTGTATAGTTCGCTTAATACCTGTATAGCTAAAGGCTTTCTTTCAATTACCCAATAGAAGGATAAATCTCCAATAATAATAGGCCGTTTGCCAGATTCAATACTTGGCATATAGGGAGATGTAATTTATCCTTCTATTGGGTAATTGAAAGAAAGCCTTTAGCTATACAGGTATTAAGCGAACTATACAAAAATCAAGGTCAAATAGGCTTTATAGGCTATGAGAGAGTTGACGGTA
>DUTM01000053.1 GCA_012842085.1 Mycobacteriales bacterium
ATCACAGAAGAATATGATGACGAAGGAAATATTAAAATAATAAAAGATAAAAAATCAGACACGACAGGAAAAGAAAAACGTAAAATTACCCCTCTGCCATCATTTCAAGAAATTGATGCAATGAGTAAAGAAGATCAAAATAAAATTTTACGTTTTTCTTTTCCTGTCGTGTCTGATTTTTTATCTTTTATTATTTTAATATTTCCTTCGTCATCATATTCTTCTGTGATTAAAAATTCTCTCTCTGTATTTAGCCAGTTTGGTTTTTCTGTGAAAGTCGCGGAATATTCCCAACCATTCTCAAATGTTATTTTATACCAAGTTCTTTTGTCATTTTTTTTGTCTTGTTCTCCTTTTTCTACAGAAATGACTTTTAGCAATTCACAATATTCTTTTATGTTGGTTTTTTCCTCTTCTTCTCCACGAAGTTGATAATAACCTCGCTTTTGATTGAAGTTCAGCAGTATCCAAGCTAATTCTTCTTTTTCAATTTTTTCTTGGACAATTTATTATTTACGTAAAAAAGCTCTTAAAGAAAAAATTGAAAAAGAAGAATTAGCTTGGATACTGCTTAACTTCAATCAAAAGCGAGGTTATTATCAACTTCGTGGAGAAGAAGAGGAAATTGAAGACAACAAAAATCAATCGTTTGAGATTTTAAAAGTCTCTAAAGTTGTTGATTCTGGCGATAAAATTAAAAATACAGACACAATATTATACGATGTGTTTTTTAGTAATGGTTGGAAATACGACCGCCAAATAACAAAACCTGAAGACTGGCTAGGAAAAACTAGAGAATTTATTGTTACTATTAGCACTTTAGCTTCTGGAGAAACAAAACTGTCTTTCAAAGCTGTAGATTCTGAAAAAGATTGGATAGCTATCAAACAAAAAACAGAACAAAATATTTCTTATTCTAACAAAACAGTTGGAGAATATATTTATGACACACTACTAAAAGAACCCAATCAAAAGATTAGAGGCAAATTAATTCGTACTATTGAAAGAAAGTTTTACAAAGACGAACTTCGTCAAATTCTCAAAGAACAAAAGAAACATCATTCTGAATTGCAAGATGAAAAACTTTATAATGTCTGCATTAATGAGTTATACGAATACAATGAAGCACATAAAAATAATATTGCGAAAAAAGACTTTACATATCTGTTTATAGATGACATAATTTTTTATCAACGACCATTAAAAAGCAAAAAATCACTAATTAGTAATTGTTCATTAGAATTTAGAACTTTTAAAGTAGATGGAGTTGAAAGACATGAAGGCATTAAATGTATCTCAAAAAGCAATCCTATCTATCAAGAATTTAGATTACTTCAATGGATGAAAAATCTAAAGATTTTCAAAAAAGATGATAGACAAGACATAGACATTACTGATGAGTTACTACCAAATATTGCTGAACGCGAAAAACTTTTTGAATGGTTAAATGACAGGTCTGAAATAGAACAAACAGATTTACTTAAATATCCACCATTCAAATTAGAAGAAAAAATAAAAGAACAACTTGGTTTAGAGCAGTTTAGAATTTTCAAAAAAGATAAACAACAAGGATTACAAACTTATTATCGATGGAATTATGTAGAAGATAAAAAATATCCGCTCAACAAAACGCGCGGAGAAATTTTGAAAAGATTAAAAAAGCTAGGCATTGCAAATGATTTTCTAACTAAAGAAGTTGAAAAACATTTATGGCATATTCTATACTCGGTAGAAGATAGCAATGAAGTTCACAGTGCATTAAATAAATTTGCAAACAAATATAATTTGCCTGAGAGTTTTGTTGAGACTTTCAAAAAATATCCACGTATCAAAAAAGAATACGGAGCTTATTCGGAAAAAGCTATCAAAAAATTATTAACATTAATGCGGTTTGGAAAATGGTGGGATTTTTCTGCAATAGACGAAACTACTAAAGATAGAATTGGAAAAATTCAAACAGGCGAATTTGATGAAAAAATAAAAAATCGAGTCAGAGAAAAAACTATTAATCTTACAGAAAACAGCCATTTTCAAGATCTTCCCCTCTGGTTGGCTAGTTACATAATTTATAATAGACATTCAGAAACATCTGAAATTACAC
The DNA here is from genome assembly GCA_012842085.1 of Mycobacteriales bacterium. Lineage (GTDB taxonomy): Bacteria > Actinomycetota > Actinomycetes > Mycobacteriales > Mycobacteriaceae > Lawsonella. The sequence continues at coordinate 2,102 of DUTM01000053.1, forward strand.
ACTGGAAAACTGCAAATGACATTAAACTTTTAAAACAACACTCTCTTAGAAACCCCATTGTAGAACAAGTTATAAACGAGACTTTACAAACCATTAGAGATATTTGGAATCACTATGGCGATGGCAAAGAAAACTTTTTTGATGAAATTCATGTAGAGTTAGGACGATATTTGAAAAACCATAAAGATAAACGTAAAAATATATCAGAGCAAGTTTCTAAAAATGAAAAAACAAACATTCGAATCAAAGCTATTTTAACAGAATTAAAAAATGAGGGACATGATAATGTACGCCCCTATTCGCCAACACAACAAGAAATTTTAAAATTATATGAAGAAGGAATTTATCTTAACGAAAATAGCGAAGAAAAGTTGAAAGAAATTGACAACATTCGCAAGCAAACACAACCAAGTTCATCTGAAATAAAGCGTTATAAACTTTGGTTAGAGCAAGGCTATAAATCTCCATACACTGGAGAAATTATACCTCTATCAAAGCTTTTTACAACAGCATATCAAATAGAACATATTATACCACAATCACGCTTCTTTGATGATAGTTTTAACAATAAAGTTATTTGCGAATCTGAAATCAACGAGCTGAAAGACAACCAATTAGCGTTTGAATTTATTAAAAACAACAAAGAATTAACTGTAGAACTAAGTCATGGCAAATTTGTAAAACTACTCCATCCTGAAGTTTATGAAGAAAACGTTAAGCGTTATTTTGCAAAAAATAAAACCAAAATGAAAAATCTTTTGTTAGAAGATATTCCAGACAGATATATAGAAAGACAATTGAACGACACGCGCTATATAAGCAAAGTTGTAAAAATGATTTTATCAAATATTGTAAGAGAAGAAAACGAGGAAGAAGGAACTGCTAAAAACATTATTGTTTCAAATGGAGCTATCACAAGCAGATTAAAACAAGACTGGGGATTAAATGATGTTTGGAACACTTTGATAACGCCTAGATTTGAAAGACTTAACAAAATGGCAGAAGAAAAAAAAGAAGAAGATAAAAACAAATATGGTTCTTGGGTAAATAAAGAAGGTAAAAAAGTTTTTCAAATAAACAGCATTGAACCTGAATTATTAAAACTTGACAAAAAACGTATTGACCATCGTCATCATGCAATGGACGCACTTATAGTAGCTTGTACTAGCAGAAATCATGTTAACTATTTAAATAATGTAGCAGCAGCAAAAGACAAACAGTCTGAACGTTTTGATTTAAGAGCTAAATTGAGACAAATAGAAAGTTTTACTGATAAAAATGGAAAGAAAAGGACTGTAGCAAAAGAGTTTTTGAAACCTTGGGACACCTTTACTCAAGATGCAAAAAATGAATTAAAGAAAACAATTATAAGTTTCAAGAAAAACAATCGCGTAATAAATAAAACCACTAATTATTACCAAAAGTGGAAAAAACAATCCGACGGCTCAATGAAAAAAGAATTCGTAAAACAAAATAAAGGCGATAATTGGGCAGTGAGAAAACCTCTTCACAAAGACACATATTATGGTTTGGTAAATATTCTTAACAAAAAAACCGTTTCTTTTTCAACTGCTTTAGATAATGTGAAAAATATTACAAACAAATCGCTTCGCAAAAAAATTGAAAGTTTACAAAAGCAAGGACTTGATAAGAAAAAAATTACAGAATTTTTCAAAAATATAAATTATGAATGGCAAGGCGAAAATATTTCTAAAGTTGATATTTATTATTTTACAAATGATAATGACAACACAAGATTAGTTGCATCACGAGTAAACTTAGATGATAGCTTTAATAAAAAACGTATCGAAAGTATTACAGATAAAGGAATACAAAAAATATTACTAGCTCATTTAGAAAAATATAAAGGTCAAACAGAAAAAGCCGATAAAGAAAATCCACCTGAAAAATTGGCATTTTCACCAGAAGGAATAGAAGCTTTAAATAATAATTTAACAGAGCTAAATGGAGGTAAACCGCACAAACCAATATACAAAGTAAGAACTTTTGAGTCTTTCGGCAACAAATTTAATGTTGGAACAGAAGGTAATAAAAACTCAAAATTTGTAGAAGCAGCCAAAGGCACAAACCTTTTCTTTGCTATTTATGTTGATAATGAAGGAAATCGCAATTATGAGACAATTCCATTAAATATAGTAATTGAAAGACAAAAACAAGGTTTGCCATCTTGTCCTGAATTAAATGAAAAAGGACATAACTTACTTTTTGATTTATCACCAAACGATTTAGTATATGTGCCTAGCTTAGAAGAACAAGAAAATCCAAATTCTGTGGATTTCAATAATTTGAGCGAAGAACAAGTAAAAAGAATTTATAAATTTGTGAGTTGCACTGGCATAAAAGGGTATTTTGTACCAAATACAAACGCTTCTGAAATAATAAAAAATGAAAATGGAACAAACAGCAAAAGTGAAAGAGTTCAAGATTTTTACGACAATAAAACCATTTTGGATAATTCTGGTAAACCCATACAAATAAAATCAGTTTGTTGGAAATTAGAAACTAACCGCTTAGGTCAAATTAAAAAAGTGTTAAGATGATAAAAAAAACTCTCTATTTTGGCAATCCTGCATATTTAAGTTTGAAAAACAAGCAATTAGTAATCAAGATGCCAGAGGTAGAAAAAACTGAATTACCTGATAGCATTAAAGAAAGTGCTATTGTTACTGTCCCAATAGAA
>DUTM01000123.1 GCA_012842085.1 Mycobacteriales bacterium
GCACCTGTTAAAGTTCCATTTCCCATTACATTACTAATTCCTTTTGTTATATAGGTTGTTACTTCATATATTGCATTTAAAATTAATGGAACACTATCTACAGCTAATTTTGCTAATACCATTTTAAACATGATCCTAAATACTATTTCAGTTCCTAATGTAGCTGATCCACCACCCATATTTTCTGTTCTTACACTAGCACTATATAATTCAAATACTAAAAATAAAGCTAATACTGTATATGCTACTGGTAAAACAACATTTGTCATTACTAATTCAGTATAGTTGTATAGTTGTGGCATAAAGTTACTCATTGTACCTGTTAACTTAGATCCATCTGTAGATAAACTAAGGATCATGCTATTTATCCATTCTAGAACTTCTAATATTGCATTATCCATCTGTAAATCACTTCCTTTCAATACCACTTAGGTATTTTTAAGGTGGTGCTATAAGCTCCACCTTTTATTTGCAATATTAACTTGCAACACTATTAAATAAAACAGCAGCTGCTATTATTAATCCACCACCAACTATTTGCCAAATTCCACTTTGTAATGCAGGTCCATTTTTATCTTTAAGTCCACCTGCAAGTACAACAACTCCCCATACTAACCAAAGTCCTCCACCAATAGTTGCAAATCTTGTTATCATTGTTAAAACTTGATTTAATAAATCCATGATTTTTCCTCACTTTCTTTTTTGTTTTTTTATATATTTATAATGTTATAAGCTTATAAGGTTATAAGCATATATGCTTATGATGTAAAGTATCTACATTGATAATTCTTCTTGTAACTCATTTAATTCCGACAAATCTATTTTTTGTTCCTGTACTTCTTTTACATTTTTTAAATCCCCATTTGTTTCGTTTTTTCTCATGCTTATATCAAACCAATTATCGTCTGAAAAATCAGATAGATATTTATATTTAGGTAGTTTTAATGTGTTTATCTTTTTAGATTTAAAAGGCTTACAACCTCTTATTTTTAATATACACTCCCTTCCTTTCATAGTACCTACTTCATCTGGTGTAATTAAATCTCTGCCTAAAATTTGATAATTTTTAGAATATGATCCTGATTGACCCATGCTTTCACTTGTATTCATATTATCTATAGTTGTTTTTCCGACAATTTTAGATATATACTCATTTGTGGATTGCTCCATACCCCCTAAATACAAAAGACTATCACAGTTACCAGTTATAATTTCCCATGTATCTTTATATAGATTTTTAATTTGAGCTAAGTTTTGTAATACAATATTAACTGATATTTCCCTGCTTCTTATAGTAGCAATTAATATTTCAAACATTGGTATTTGCCCTATATTGGCAAATTCATCCATCATACACCTTACATGAAATGGTAACTTCCCTCTATATTCGTTATCTGCCTTATATACTAAAACATCAAACATTTGCTGAAACATCATTGAAGCTAAGAAGTTAAAACTTGTATCTGTATCTGGTAATATTACAAATAGAGCTGTTTTTTCACTTCCTATCATATCTAATTCAAGAGTATCATCAGATACAATGTTTTTAATGCTTTCTATATTAAATGGAGCTAATCTTACACCAACTGATATTAATATAGATTTTGCTGTTTTTCCTGCCGCAAATTTATATATGGAGTATTGCTTATATGCGAAATGGTCTGGATTTTCTTCTTTTAAATCTTCAAACAATATATCTAAGGGACTTACATAATCTTCGTTATCCTCTTTTACTTCTGCCAATCTAAGCATTTCCATTACTGTATTCATGTTTTGATCCTTTTTAGGAGCTTCAAATAATATGTAGCCGAATATAGCTTGTAACAAGGCTTGTTCTGATTTCTCCCAAAAATCCCCTGAATTTTTACTTTGTGGCGAATTAGTATTTGTAATAAGATTATTAATCAATTTCAAAATATCATCTTCTGTTTTTAAATATTCAAAGGGATTGTATTTATCAGATTTATCTCTATTAATTAAATCAAATACTTTAATCTTATATCCATTCTCCATTA
>DUTM01000048.1 GCA_012842085.1 Mycobacteriales bacterium
ACACGCTGTCCGTCTCAACGAAAAAACCGCTGTGTCCTAAATAATCGATCTTCATGGGCAAATAATATTCCTCTTTACTTCTCGCTCTTGTAGTAGTGAATAAGCGCCTGTGTTCCCAGATCACCCATCCCCTTGTCTTCCAATTCCTGATATTCACGCAAAACCTGACGTAGAATATTAAGTGATAGTCCTTCAGCAACGGCTTCTTCATCTGCAAGCTTTAAGTCCTTGACAAGATGCTTCAGATAGAAGCCGGGTGCATAATCTTCGGAGATAATTTTTGGTCCGAAAGCATTAAGTTGGGCACTGCCGGCAGCACCTTTAGACACTGCTCCAAACAGAGTGGTCAGATTAAGACCTTTCTTCTTTGCGTAAGTTAAGGCTTCACAAACGCCCGACAAAGCACCGGCGATCATGATCTGATTCGCCAGCTTGGCATGCTGCCCATATCCGGCAGGGCCAAAGTATGTGATCGTGGTGCCCATCGCTTGAAATATCGGCAAACATTGTTCAAAGGCAGATTCATCTCCGCCTACCAGAATAGACAATGTCCCGTTTTTCGCGCCTGTGTCTCCGCCGGTAACCGGAGCATCCAGAACCTTCAAACCTCTTTTTGTTCCTTCTGCGAAAATTCTCTCTGCCAGCGTAGGACTTGTGGTAGTCATATCGATCAAAACAGAACCAGTGACGGCACTGTCCAGTATATTACCTTCCTTAAAGTAGACTTCTTCCACATCTTTTGGAAATCCGACGATAGTGATAATTACATCCGCTGCCTTCACACAGGAAGCGATCGTATCATGCAGAATTGCTCCCTCGGCCACAACATCTGCTACCTTTTTCGGATGTCGTGCAAAGATATTTACTTCATATCCCGCTTTCATTAAGTTTCGTACCATGCCTTTTCCCATAATTCCTACACCGATAAAGCCGATTTTCTCCATATTTTTTTCCTTTCTCTTGTGCGGATAAACTTATCTAAAAACAGATAATTTTATTATATGTGAATTGGCTTGACTGTAACCAGTCATTCATAGCAGTTTTACGAGAATAAACTCTTCTTGCAGGATAATGTTGTGGAAATCTCACATTGATTATTGGAGAGCCAAGTCGAGTATATTATGTTAATAAACCTGCAACCCAGATACGTACAATAATTATAGAGTATTGAAACAAGCAGAGCGGCAACAGTCAATGCTTTGACGCTTTGATGCGATGTTGTTTGTCTATATGGAAAATGCGGTTGCAGCCTATCGCAATATCAAGCAACAGCTTTAATGCTGTGCTATCCAAATGAAGAAAGTGCTTGGAAGGAGATTGACGTAATTGAGTAAAAAACAGCTAGGCCAAATTGTAAAACAATTTGGTGTGGGCATGAGAATAATTAAATCTGTAATAGCCATCTATTTGTCCATAATAATTAGCTTCAGCACTGGTAGGCTGACCGTCAATAGCCAAGCTAATTATTATGGACAAATAGATGGCTATTACAGATTTAATTATTCTCATGCCCACACCAAATTGTTTTACAATTTGGCCTAGCT
>DUTM01000125.1 GCA_012842085.1 Mycobacteriales bacterium
ATCTGTTAACGCTTCATCATTCTGAAATGGATGGTACGAAGTCCTTTAATCTGAACTATATTGATTGGGAGAACCCTGAGAACAATGTTTTCCATGTGGTGGAAGAGTTTTCGGTGGAACGAGAGGATGGACAAGGTACTGTACGTCCCGACATTGTTAGTTTTATTAACGGTATCCCATTTGGGGTGATTGAATGTAAGAAAGCAAGTATCTCTATCTCTCAGGGAATTAGCCAAATGCTTAGAAATCAGGGAAAAGAACATATTCCACAGCTATTCAAATTTGTTCAGATTGTCATGGTTACAAACAAGAATGAAACCCTGTATGCCACTACTGGAACACCTAAGAAGTTCTGGTCATTATGGAAAGAAGATAAGGAGTCTATTGAGTATAAGTGGTTTGAAGAAACACTAGCAGAGACTGTTACTTGTAGAATACCAACGGTGCAGGATAAAAATATTATTTCCCTGTTTCATCCAAAAAGAGTTATTGAGATTATACGTTTTTTCACATTGTATGATAAAAATATAAAAAAGATAGCAAGATACCAACAGTATTTCGCTATCAAAGAGATCATTAGAACCATAGAAGAAACCGATAGGAATGGTAATCGCCAATCAGGTGTTATTTGGCATACTCAAGGTTCAGGTAAGTCCCTAACTATGGTGATGCTTTCAAGGTATATTTTATCTCAATTTGCCGATATTCATCCCCAGGTGTTAGTCATTACAGACCGAATCGAACTAGATAGCCAGATACATCAAACCTTTAATCATTCGAGACTGAGAGCCGAAAGAGCCATAAGCGGGAAGCATCTTGTAGAGTTGATTAACAATAACGGAGCAGATGTTATTACATCTTTGGTACATAAGTTTGATACTGCTTCAAAGCATCAGAAACCTGTAAAGTCAAAAAATATATTTGTATTAATTGATGAATCTCATAGGACCCAATATGGAGAACTCAATATCAAAATGAAGAAAGTATTCCCGAATGCCTGTTATTTAGGATTTACAGGTACACCTTTGATGAAAAAAGATAAGAGTACCATGAAGAAGTTCGGTGGCCGTATGATTCACAAGTACACTATTAAAGATGGTGTTGAAGATGGTGCCATTGTGCCATTGCTCTACGAAGGAAGACTTGTTGAACAGACAGTAAATCGGAATGCTATTGATAAGCGAATTGAAATGATTACTAGGAATCTAACCGATAAGCAAGCAGAAGAACTTAAAAAGAAGTGGAGTAAATTTGAAGCAATTGCTTCATCAGAACAGCGTATTCGATTGATTGCAGATGATATCTACGTACATTATACAAAGTTTTATAAAGATACCTTTGCAAAAGCAATGCTAGCCACAGCATCAAAATTTGATGCCATTCGTTACAAAGAGTCCTTCGATGAATATGGAGATTTAAAAACAGCTATTGTTATTTCACCGCCAGATCAACGGGAAGGGTATGACGAGGTTGATGAAGAACCAAAAGATCGTGTTCTCAAATTTTGGAATAAGATGATGGAAGCCTATAGTGATCCACAAAAATATGAAGACCACATCAAAAGTGAATTTATCGATGGTGATGAATTAGAAATTTTGATTGTAGTTGACAAGCTTTTAACTGGTTTTGACGCTCCTAGGGCATCTGTTCTCTATGTTGATAAACCGATGAAAGAGCATACTTTGTTGCAGGCTATAGCACGTGTGAACAGGCTCTATGAAGGAAAGGATTTTGGGTTAATAGTAGATTATAGAGGACTTATTCAAGAACTGGATTCAGCTATGAGAATCTATTCAGGTGCGGGTCTTGAAAACTTTGATGGAAAAGATCTTGAAGGTGCACTAGTTGATGTCATTAGTATAGTAGGAAAACTAAGAGAATCCTATTCAAATGTTGTGGCCATATTCAAAGGAATCAAAAACAAACAGGATAAGGAATGGCCACAACATTTGAATAGGATTCCCTTAGTTTTCCTACTATACTAATGACATCAACTAGTGCACCTTCAAGATCTTTTCCATCAAAGTTTTCAAGACC
>DUTM01000043.1 GCA_012842085.1 Mycobacteriales bacterium
GCGGCGCAGGAGCCAGCATTCCGGAGTTGAGCCTACTGGCTGCTATTTTCAAGCGTAAACTATTCATAGCATACATTGTTACGATATTCGTGATTGCATCAATCATCGGATATTCCTTCAACTTCCTATTTGCCATATGACCTGAGGAAATGTGGACAATGATGCTTGGAGTGAAAGGTTCATGCATCTATACATGTTTCCGAAACTCAGAGTACCCTCGGGTCCTGGTAAGAATGCGACGGGACGCGCTGCGGACGGTCGCCGCTACAACGCCTGCTTCAGGGACGCGGAGGATGAAGACCAGTGCAACATAGCAGATAATCCCTGCTAACACCGGAATGAAAAGACGCGCCAGTTGCACGAGGACTGCGCTCCCGGGAATGTAGATTTCAAGTGCGCCATGGGTGAACCAAACCACAACTCCCATGATTCCCGAAGCAAGCAGCACGCGCCATAGCGAATCCAAAATAGCCTTGCCTCCTAAAGATACCGGAGACGGAGAACGTGCAGAAGCAAGTTTCTTTCTAAGGATCCATAGGAGCACCCCTGCCCCGAAAGCACTGGATAAGGTGTTGGCGAGGGCAAGGCCTCCTTGGGCCAACGGGCCCACAAGAATAAAGTTTAGCACAATGTTGATCCCGGCAGAGAAGATACTAACCATCATCGGAGAGGTGGTATCCTGCAAGGCATAAAAGGCTCGGTTTGTCATGTCACGCAAGGTGAAAAGGGCGACAGCAGGTGACAGGAATAGAAGGGCCCATGCAGTGGCTTGTGTAGCCTCACTGTCAAAAGCGCCTCGTTCAAAGACTATGCGAACCATGGGGGCGCGGAGTACTGCCATGCCCACGGCGGCAGGAACCAGCACAAAGCTTATCATCTTGATAGACTCAGAAAAGGCTTTGCTGTATCTTTGCCAGTCGTCCGCTGCGGAAAGACGTGATAGCGTAGGATACATCACTGTGATGATAGATGTGCCCACCACACCGGGGACAAGCCCCATCAGGCGAGTGGCATAGTTGAGAGCAGCCAGGCTTCCTTCTGCCAGGCCTGATACCAGCATACGATTTACCAATGTGGACGCCTGTCCTGCAAAAGTGGCGAGAAGCACAGGGCCTATCAATGCGCCCATACGTCGAAGGCCTGGGTCATTTGGATTCAGGATGGGACTCCAGCGGTATCCGGTCTTGGCAATGGCCGGCAACTTGAGAACGACTTGGGCTGCGATGGCAACCACCGTCCCTGCGCCGACAGCCCGAATCCCGAACCTGGGTCCCAAAACCAAAATAGACCCAATGATGATAATGTTATAAGCCAGGCTTGTTACAGCCGGAACTGCGAAATTGTCGTCAGCTTGAAGCATACCTGTCAAAAGCCCGGATAAGGCCTGGAACAGAACCATGGGAAACATGATCCTTGTCATGGACACTGTAAGCGCATACACTTCTCCTTGGAATCCCGGGGCTACAAGGCGGGTTAACGGGTCTACAAAGAACTCGCCTATCGCGATGAAGGCCACAGCCAGGAGGACAGTGGCGTTTATGACTGAGCTTACCATCTTGTAGGCAGCATCACGTCCGTGCGACTGGCGCACCTGGGAGAACACCGGTATGAATGTGCTTCCCAAAGCTGCCGACACTGCTGAGAAGATGACTACAGGGATAGTCTGTCCCATAAAATAGGCATCAGTGGCATATGTGGCGCCAAACACTGCAGCAAGAGATGCTTCCCTGGCAAACCCGAGAAACTTGCTGATTACAGAAAGAACGGCAACGATCCCCGCCGCTTTTAGGAGGCCTTCTTTAGCTGTCAATAGTTAATCTCCACCTGAAAACCGCCTGTCTTTCGCACTGACGC
>DUTM01000079.1 GCA_012842085.1 Mycobacteriales bacterium
GACCTCCTGTGCACCCTGACGCAGTGCCCGGTGGTGGTCAATTTTTGCAAAACCAATATCCCCCTCAAAGGGCTGCATCTTCAGCTTAAGCATGGCCTCCTGCGGGGCCATCGTTCCGGCTTGGACTGCCTGTAGAATTTTTATTGTCTCCATACCAGTCTTTTCCTCCTTGCGAGTATCAGGTTCCAGCATTACGCTATCTTCAAACAGCGGCGATAATCCGCCTTTGATTTCGTTCCATTTTTCCGCGGCCCACAGGTACTGCACTGTCTCCACCTGCACGAAAGTCCTGTTTCCTTTCGTGCGCACCCGGAAACACCCGGAAATCAGAAAACCCCAGTGCCGGGCGATACCCTCGGCGCGTTCCGCGTGCTGCAGGGCGGGGAACGGCAGTGGAGAATCCTTAACGCACGTAGTAAGGCAGGGATAGGCAGGGTTGTTAGGTAACAAGGAGCGCTCTGCAGCGCTCCTTGCCGTTCTCAAATTAGATATCTACCTGCTTATCCTTCTGGATATTGGCCTCGGGGTTATAGGACTCAATTTCGGCCTCCACGTAGTCATGCAGGTACTCGCTTATGGGCAAATTCTGCGGACACACCTTCTCGCACTTTTTGCACTGCTTGCACGCAGAGGCGGGGCCGTTGCCCTGCTCGATATAGTTCAAGTAATAGAACGCCTGAGTCATAACATCGTTCTTGGAACTGCTCTTCTGGAGCCTCTTCCAGTCGTTGTAAAGAGCGAAGTAATCAGGGATGGCAATCTTCTGCGGACATACATCAACACAATATCTGCAGTATGTACAGGGGATAACGGTATTGCTGTTGATGATTTCGACTACCTTGTCGATGATCTTGTATTCCTCATCATTGAGGGGAACGAAGTTCTCGAATGTCTTCATATTGTCATCAAGGAACTCCATTCTGGGCATGCCCGCCAGCACTACGCGAACGCCGGGTAGGCTTCCCACGAACCTGTATGCCCAGGATGCGATGGACGCATCGGGGTTGTACTCCTTCATGAGCTTCTTTGCTTCATCGGGGATCTCGGCCAAGGTGCCTCCTTTGCAAGCTTCCATGACGACGACGGGTTTGCCGTGCTTCATTGCGACATCGTAGATCTCCTTGGAACGGATCGCCGGGTTGACCCAGTCGATGTAGTTCAGCTGCAAAACAACGAAGTTAATCTCGGGATGCTCGGTCAGAATCTTATCGAGGAACTCCGGAGAGTCATGCAGTGAGACGCCGAATTCCCTGAATTTCCCTTCCTCTCTTTTTTTCTTGAGGAATTCGAATGTATCCCACTTTTTGCAGTTCTCATAAGTCTCTTTGCCGATGCTGTGGATCAGATAGAAGTCGAAATAGTCAACCTGACATTTTTTGAGCTGTTCTTCAAAGATCTGCTCCATGTCTTCTTTCTTCTTCATGAACTTAATTGGCATCTTGGTGGAAAGCAGAAAAGAGTCTCTCGGATATCTAGCTACCAGTGACTTGCCGAGGGCGGTTTCCGAGAGCTGGCCGTGATAGATATATGAAGTATCGAAATAGTTGAAGCCGTGGGCCATAAATTTGTCTATCATCTTATCGAGTGTCACATAGTCTATGGACATCTGATCGTTAGGATCCAGAAGCGGTAAGCGCAGTCCGCCGAATCCGAATCTTTTACCAAAGTCAATTGTCATTGCATTTACCTCCTAAACATAGAAAATCACAGATAATGATATGTTTTCTGCTGGTTTGGGCATAAACACATCAGCCATTCTTCGGAGCGAACGGCTGGGTTTACGCACATCTCATAGGGAAACGTTAGTAAATACAGTATCTGACTTATCCAACTATCAATATATTAAATGCGCTTTCGATCCAAAGTCAACGAATTTCGGCTCACTATTGCTAAAACGCTTAACGCTAAAAGTATTGCTTATGATCGCAATAAATCCCAAAAAGTCTAGCGTTGAAAGGGATATTTCCATGATTTTTCCATGTGCCGCGGGAATTGCCGAAGTCCTGTTAATTGTTGTATATCAGGAAAAATATTTACATTTTGTTTAATTCGTTTTTGAAATCGATCGCTCCCCAATGATTCATTTTGCTTATCATCTTTGCCGCAATATTTTCCCGCAAAACGTAATTTTTCCCCATTATAACGCAGCTTTTTCGGTTTTATTTATTGAAATCCAAACTTTTTTGGAGGCATTTTAGCACCTTGTATTTTTAGGAGAATAATGTTATTCTTCCTCACGAAATCCACAGTACTGTTACCGCCGTCGGAGCGGGGGTGCCGGTTATGCTTCAGGATTTCAACGCGTATCCGACTTATCCACTCTCAAAGTTCCCCAAAATATGTCTTTATGTATTTCCAGAAGGTTTTCAGAAAGATTCAGAAAGTGAGGAATCTTAACAATGAATAATCAAGTATCAGGACGAGCGTGAAATACATAAAGACATATTTTGGGGAACTTTGAGAGTGGATAAGTCGGATACGCGTTGAAATCCTGAAGCATAAC
>DUTM01000095.1 GCA_012842085.1 Mycobacteriales bacterium
ACAAGTCAATTAGTGGTAATGGCTGTTTGGTAAACGTTCCGATAATTCACTCGATCTCCATCTGGGGGTGCCGAAGATCGGTCACAGTCTACCAGATCACACGTTTTCGGGCAAAGCCTATGCTATTCCATGTAGAGCAGCACTTCCGGGAGTTGCAGAATGGAATTACCATTGGTTGCCACGAAGAAGGCGCATCGTATTCAGCTATCGCTGAGACTACGGGCTTTGAAGCGAAGATTATGAAGGCATAACCACCACCCCACAAGGATGCCTCCTCAGAATTGGCCATAACCAATCGGTGAGGTAATGCGGAGTGATAGCTATGCCCGTACAGTATCATGTCGAGCATCCATTCGAGAACGAAGATGCATCTATCAGCGGTATTGCCAGACGAGCCGACGGGTATTGGAGAACAGCGACAAAGTATGCTCAGCAAGAGGATTGCATTCCGTTGGGGCCCACGGCCAAGACGAGGCGCAGGCCTGCAATGGATCCTATGGCGAATATCGCGGACATCTGCTTGCATTCACACGGGAAAGCTACCGTCTACGGCATGCCCTCTCCCAATTGCACACATCCGATGATATTGCCAGTGCCCACTCCCGGCAAGACACTTTCTAGTGAGACGATCTGTCCCGAAAGGGCCCCAAGATGTGACCCCGGCGTGGTGGTTGGCCTATGCACCTTTTGGCTGCCAAACACAAACAACTTGCCGTCTGTACTCCTTGACCCGTTCCTTGGGGAACGATCTGTTACCCCCGTTCTGTCCGCAATAGACTGCGATTCTGACATACGCCTCGGTGTTGGCGCCTCCGCACAGCCAGACTAGTACCGTTCCTTAGACTACCGTGCGGAGGCACGTACGCACCTATTTCCTACTGCAACAGCAGATCTGAGGCCATTGCCGCTCTCTACGGCCAAGTCACCTGATCGCCTTTTGCCATCTTGCCTCGACCCATTAGCACTCTCTGGTCTAGATCCGTAATGCCTCTCAACAGCGCAGAGTATACTGCAAACCACTGAAGAGGAATCATGAGAACGAAGGGAGCCAGCAGAGGATCTACATCCCCGTATTCAGCGGCGTCAAAGGTGATTATGCTTGCTCCATTTTCCTGGCCAGTCTTCATCACTCGCTCGCTCATCTCTCTCGAATCGTCGGTTCCCACCAGGAATACCATTACTGGTTTCTCACGTTCCAGCATCTCCGCTGGACCATGCCGGAACTCCGGCGTGTCAATGAAGGAGCCATGAACTCTCATGTTCTCCATGAAGACGGTGAGACAGAACTTGTATCCAAGCGCCAACAGCGGACCCCCTGAGAGAAGGTAGAAGAGCTTGCTGTCTTTGTACTGAACAGCAAGTTCCTTTGACCTCTCTTCTGCTTCACGGTAGATCTTTCCAAGTATACGCGGCATGGTCATCAGCTGGTCAATGGTCTTCTGCACGTCAGCGCCCTGTAGTCTTGCGATCTCCAGGCTGAGTAGGCAGACCGCCGCAAGCGGGACTATGAAAAGTGCATTTGATCCATAGTCAATAACAATATCCCCATCCCGACCCATTAGGCTATCCTTCTTGCTGACAATTGCTACGGTCTTTGCGCCCTTCTCTTTCGCAAACCTGAGGGCTCCAACTGTATCCTCTGTGTTTCCTGAGAATGATGCCAGAATCACAAGAGCATCGCTGTCAAGAGCACGAGGATTTTGCCACATGAACTCATAGGCCTGATAGTACTCACTGGGAATCGTGCAGTACCGATTCAGTATGTAGTGTCCTGAATACAGGTTACACCATGAGTTTCCCGAGCCAACCCAGTAGATTCTCTGGATCTTCTCCGAAACAATCTTCTTGGCCAGTGCTTTGATTTCGTCTGCCCACTCACCCAGGAATCGGGACAAGTCCCGTTCCAAGTTGGGTGAGGTGAAAAGGACGCTCTTCTTTGCGTTTTCCACTAATGCTGTTAAGTCCAACTAGCTTGCCTCCTTATTGTATGCATATGCCCTGCCCATCCAAATGCCATTCCCGATGATTCCCGCTCGACACAGCATGCGGGAGTACAGATGACACCTGGACGGCAATTATTATCTCTGTTGAGACCCTATGAGCGGCTATAGCAGCTACTGCAGATTGGCCACAATCCCGCAGTGTTCAGCAGGCAGATAGCAGAGCCTGCTAAGCCAGGTACCTCGCTAGCGGAATACTACATGGCAATGTGCCCGGGTCTCCCATGTCCGTGTCTTCGCCTTTCAGCGAAGGGGATGAAGAGTCTCCATGATTGCTGCGGTTTCACATCGAACGTGACTACAACGTACCCGTTGCTCCGCTTTCGCTATGGCGTTTCGCCGACTGCGTCGTACACCACCTTGCCCATCACGATAGTCTTTTGGACTCTCAAATCTCTGCTCAAGACGGTTACGTCCGCATCCTTCCCCACTGCCAGGCTGCCTTTCCGGTCATCACAACCAATGGAACGCGCCGGATTGATCGTCGCCATCTGCAAGGCCTCTTCAATGGAAACTCCCACACGATCAACCATGTTCCTGATAGCCTCTGTTATCGTGAGAGTAGTGCCGGCCAGGGTACCATCCTTCAGTCTAGCTTCGCCGTCGGTTACTGTCACTGCCAAGCCACCCAGGTCATACTCGCCGTCAGGCATTCCTACCGCCCTGATAGCATCAGAAATCAGTATGACTCTGTCAACACCCTTTGCCGCCACCAGCACCCTAATGGCTATGGGATCAACGTGTATCATATCGGCGATGACCTCGGCTTTGATCTGCTGCAGCGCAAGCACCGCTCCAACCGTGCCTGGCTCACGGTGGCAAAACCCCTTCATCCCGTTGAAAGTGTGGGTTGCGTGATCCAATCCGCAATTCACGGCCTTCATTACATCAGCGAATGTAGCATTGCTATGTCCAACCGATGCCGTAATGCCGCGACTAGTCAACCGCTCTATTGCCCTGAGAGCACCCGGGAGTTCCGGCGCTATGCTTACTAGCCGAACCTGGTTTCCTGAAAGCTCAATCAGATCTTCCAATTCAGCGATGTCAGGTAGCCTGGCATACTTCGGATTCTGCACACCCTTCTTGTTGATGCTAATGAACGGCCCTTCTAGGTGCATCCCCAGCAGGTTGGCCCCACTTGTGCCGCGAGTGGCCGCCTCGGAAACAGCACGTGCTGCTTGACGAAGTGATCCTCGATCTCCGGTCATTGTGGTTGGAAGGAACGATGTTGTCCCGTATCTGACAAGAGCCCTGGACATGACGTCCAATGCCTCATAGCTCCCATCCATTGCATCTGCTCCGTCAACTCCATGAATGTGTATGTCTACGAATCCGGGAACAATTAGGCTATCAGGAGTGTCAAGCTCCAGATAGTCTTCTGACAGGCCGGGCAGGTCACTGAGAGATCCCACAAAATCGATTTGGTGTCCCCGGATCAATAAAGCCCCGTTGTTTATCATGCCTGCCGAGGTTAATACTCTTCCGCCCCTAAGCAGAATGCACTTGTGTTTGGACATGATAGATAGCAACTCCTTGTACTGGTGCTTCTAGTGTTGGTTATGATGTACTCCCTTTCATGCCACGTGTCGCCTTCTTCATGATACTCGTGATTCGCCCACGGCCGGCTACTAGTCCTCGCTGGTCCTCGCCTTTGATCGGCGTCTCTCCCCAATGACATTAACAACCATTATCGATAGCAAGAGCGCACCCCAGACAAATTCCTTCAGGAGATTGCTGAACCGCGCCATGCTGAAGCCACTCGACAGCATTTGAAGGATAAGAATTGCCATGCAGACTCCAGGGACAGTTCCAAAACCGCCAGACGGATCCACCCCTCCCATCACGCTTACCAAAACCGCCTGCAGCACATAGGCGCTACCATAGTCGGCCTTCACAGAATTGGTTCTCGAGATAATAGCCAACCCTCCGATCGCCGATAGAAATCCGCTTAGAGCGTAGGCTCGTAGCAGGGTGCGAGAGGTATCGATGCCTGAGAACTTGGCCGCTACGGGATTGGTGCCCAGCATGTATATTCTAGACCCAAAAGTAGTCCTGCCCAGTACAATGGCTATGGCAGTGGCAACCATAGCAAAGACGATGACCGGCACCGGGATCCCCCAAACCGCGGCATTGCCAATCCAGGTGAAGCTCTCAGGGAAACCGTAAACAGCCCTGCCTTTCGTAATCACAATGGCTATTCCAGCAAAGAGCTCTCCTGTTCCGAGGGTAGCCAGGAACGGCGGGACATGCAATCTGCTGATTAGCAAGCCATTTCCTATCCCACATAGAACTCCAGTGGCCAAAGCCGCAACGACCGCCAACGCTATCGACCAATTCCCCAGATAGGTCATGCCCTTTAGAATAAGTGCAGCCACAATTCCTGACAACGTGGCTATGCGCACCGAAGAGAGATCTATTCCTCCACTGACCATGGCAATCATCACAGCCAGCGCAATAATGCCAAACTCAGGGAACTGGAATGCCATTGAACTCAGATTGGCGGTACTCAAGAAAAGGCTTGGCCTGAGAGCACTCATCGCGACAAAAACAGCGACGGTAAGGAGCCCCAGCCTCCGCAAGTTGGTATCATGGCGCAAAGCCTTCATTGTCCAAAGGTTGCTTATTGCAGATGAGGTCTTGGCTCCTCCATCTTCGATGATATTGCGGTTCTCCATCAATCCGATAGCCCCCTTGGTATTGCCAGTAATGTCTTCACTGCTTTATCGTAATTCTCGTGAACTGCGGTAAGCCGTCACTGAAGTGCCTATTATGATGAGCAAGCCCAGCACCACCTTCTGCCAGTAGGAGGGGATGCCCGCCAAGACCAAGCTATTGCTGATGATCACAACGAGGAGTACCCCAAGGATCATGCCCAGCGGTGTTCCTGTGCCACCCGATATGCTAGTTCCGCCTAGTACAACTGCTGCAATGACGTTTAGCTCCATCCCCATCAGGTCAACTGGATTAGCGCTTCTGATCATGGAGCATTGAACCATGCCTGCTATTCCAGCGCAAAACCCCATGAAACCGTAGACAAAGAATTGGATGGGGCGAACCCGAAAACCGATTCTCTCGGCCGCGGTCTTGTTCCCTCCGATTGCGTAGATCCCTCTGCCCAGAAGAGTGTATTTCAAGATAGCCCATACAGCTAGAAAAACACCGGCCAAGATCAGCACGGAAGCAGGAAGTGTGAATACAAGTCCACTTTGCGTAGTAACCTCCGCCAGGTTGGCTCTGGAAAACTGGACAATTCCGATTCTCTCGGGAAGACTATAATACGCTGAGCTGCCAATAAAGGTAAGCAAGAAGCCACGGAACATCGCGGAAGTGCCCAGTGTGACGATTATAGTTGGCAGATTGAACAGTGAAACAAATAGACCGTTAATCAGCCCCAGTGCTGTACCTATGGCTGCCGATAAGACAAACGCCACGAGGATGCTGCCGGTGAACCCTGACTCAATCAATATCTTAACTGCCGAATACATACTGAAGGCCGCTATTGTTGTGAACGATACATCAGTGCCTCCCGATATCATCACTAGCAGGCAGCCAGCTCCGAATATCCCCATCACAATACTGCTTCGCAATATGTCAAACAGATTTCCCAGCGACAAGAAAGCACTATTGCGAATAGAGATCATGGCTGAAATAACGACAATTACCAGTGCTACAAGAGCTTCGCTGTTAGATAACAACTTCCTATCCATCAGTCTCCTCCTCCGACGTCGTCCACAAGGTTCAGCAACACACTAGTCACACATTGGCACCCGATCGCGTCTCTGCCGTCCCAACCAATCCGCTGGCTAGTGCGCTCCCTGTCATGTCGCTCCCGCTGAATTCTTGTGCTATCTGCCCGCTCTTCATTAGCAATACACGATGGCAGTTCTGGACTAGCTCAGGGATGTCATCGGATATCACTATTACCCCGATGCCCTGGAACGCAAGTTCTTTGATGAGATCGTGGATGGCCGCCTTTGCCCCGACGTCTACCCCAACTGTAGGACTATTCAGAATGAGAATATGGGGAGAGGTTGCCAGCCACTTGCCAAGGACAACTTTCTGCTGATTTCCCCCTGAGAGAGTCTGCACCGGCACAGCACCGGATGGAGTCACTATTTGCAGAGCCTCAATCCATTTTGCAGCTTCGGTCTCAGCCTTCTTGGAATCGATAAAGTTAAGCCTGCTCGTCAACTCATCAATTGCGCTTATGGTGATATTCTTTGCAACTGATTGCTCAAAGAAGAGTCCTTCTGTCAGCCTGTCCTCGGGAACATAACCGATTCCGTTGTTCATTGCGTCCTGAACCGAATGAATCTCTACCTGCTTTCCGCCGACCAGTATTTCGCCTCTATCAGCAGGCTTCATCCCAAACAACGACATGGCAAGCTCCGTTCGCCCGGACCCTAGCAAGCCGGTTATGCCAAGAATGTCCCCTGAGGAAAGAGAGAAAGACACATCGCTAAACTCGCCTGTTCTGCCAAGATCCCTTACCTCAAGTAAGACTTCGCGTTCATGGTGCTTCTCCACGGGCTTCATGCGCTGGTCGTCGCTGATGTGCTTTCCAGTCATGTGGTAGATCAACTTCGTGTTATCAAAATCACTGACATCTCCATCGGCAACCTTCTTGCCATTGCGCAGAATAATGATCCTATCGGCAATTTCCAGAACCTCATCGAGTTTGTGGCTGACAAATAGGACCGCTATCCCTTGCTCCTGGAGGTTTCGTATGACACGGAAGAGCGAACCAACCTCTCGCTGTGTCAACGCGGTGGTGGGTTCATCCATTATGATGAGTCGGGCGTCCTGGAGTAGAGCTCTTGCAATTGCCGTCAATTGTCTGTCAGCGACTGGCAAGTCGCCTACCAGCCGCCTCACGTCTACTTGGAATTCCATTCTTTCTGCCACGTCGCGGGCAATTGAATAAACCTCGCTCCAATTCACGAAGCGGCTGTCTCGGGCCACTTGATGGCTCAGCGCTATGTTCTCAGCTACAGTAAGGTTAGGAAACAGCGAGAAGTCCTGATATATGACTTGAATTCCTGCACGGATAGAGTCAATCGGCCGTAGCTGCTTGTACGGATTGCCGCCGAGCACAAGGTCCCCGTTGTCGGGCGTGACCACTCCGGCTATGACCTTTATTAGAGTTGACTTCCCAGACCCGTTCTCTCCCACAAGGCAGCAAATCTCGCCCTCCCTGAGCGTCAGACTTACGTCCTGTAATGCCTGAACGCCGGAGAAAGACTTACTGACGTTTCGTGCTTCCACGATTGGCACATGCATAATACTCACCAACCTGTAATCATCCATGCTGTCGAAAGATGCCTGTACAGCTCTGTGTCTTAGTCCACGACGCCAGCAGGAGAAATGACGCGACACACTTGTCGAATCTGAGTTTGCACTTCTTCCGCCAGCCCACCAGGTTTACGGGGACTGCCGCAGGCAGTCGTACAGGTCATCTCTGTCACCACTGCCTGCGGCTTGCCATAAACTACAGCTGCATCAACCTGCTACAAGCGACCCTCCATGTTGTCCTTTGTCGTATCCTGCCATGCTTCCCCGTAAATTATCTTTCCGTCAATCTTGACGTTGTTGAAACCTGGAACGCCTAAGTCAGTGCCATTCTTGATTTCCTGACCTTCCAAGATCATCAGTGCAACCTTGTTCATTGCGTAACCTGCATCTACAGGATTCCAAACACTGAGAAGATCCACTGCTCCGGTCTTCAGATACTGGCCAGAGGTGGCTACCAGACCTGTTCCTACAACGTAGGTCTTGTCTTGCAGACCAAGCTCGTCGACGGCCAGACCTGCTCCAGCAGTGTCGTGTCCCCCTGATCCCAGAATACCCTTGAGTTTCGGATAGGTCTTGAACAGTTCCTTGGTCTTGTTGTATGCAACTGAAATGTCCGAATAGGTCTCCAGTCTTTCACAGACCAATCTCATCTTCGGATATTGCTGCTTCTGCCGAGCTATTGCAGCATCCATCCACTCATTGTGAGACTTCACAGTCAAGCCTTCCACGAAGCATGCGTATTCGCCCTCTTCACCCATGAGGCGCGCAAGCTCGTCCATTAGGTGCCTGCCGAATGAGGCGTTGTCAAAGGCTTCAAGGTCATAGTGGACATTCCGCTGATCTGTGGACTCGTGTGTGACTACGACGATTCCCCGGTCCATTGCCTTCTTGAGCACAGGATCCAATGCTTCAGTGGAGTTTGGAACTACACATATCGCATCAACCCTCTGCGCGATTAGGTCCTCGATGATCTGGACTTGAAGTGCAGCGTCCGCCTGGGTAGGTCCGGTCTGGAACACATCCTGCCCGTAGTCCTTGCCGAACTGCTTGACGCCTTTCTCCATGTAGTTGAACCAGTCAACTCCGACGATTTTCACAACAGTCGCAATGGTGTACTTTTTGGGTTTGGCCCCAAGCACGGACGAGCATGGGACAATCAAGACGGCAAGTAGAGCTAGAGCAATCACTATCTTCGACAACTTCTTCACAGAAAAATCCCCCTTCTTAGATATGTGACTTAGGAAGCTTAGTACCACTGCTACGAGTCATCTTTCCCCTCAAGCTCATCAGAGTTCGCATACTGCGTAGTTCTGTCCGAACAGAGGGTGCTGAAGTTCTTCCATTGGTCACCTCCTCTGGTGAGGCGCACCGCAAAGCCGCTTCCAAACCATGAACAAGACCTGTAGATGTGTTGGCGCTCATGCCAACAAACCTGGATCCAGCAGTCTTGCCGTGCACTCAACCGGCATCACTATCATCGCTGCGGATACACAGTTCGTCGTCGAGCTCAATGACTCTTCTCGCAGTAATCTCGTCGACGACCAAAACGTTCACGTAACGGCCTCGTAAGGCGCCCAGGATAGCCTCTGCCTTACCTAGCCCCCCGGCTATGCCCATTCTTGTGTCGATAGAACTCAGATCCTTCAGGGTAATGCCGACGACTCGGTTCTCCAATTGGCTTTCAAGTGTTTGCCCGTTAATATCGTAGAATCTGTAGCAGATCTCACCGGCAGCCCCATCCTCCCTCATTTTTCCGATCTCTTCAGGAGTCAGGTAGCCGAGGTGCACAGTTCCCGACGAGGAATCGCACGCTCCAATTCCTACCAGAGCTATATCAGCCTGCCTGCACATCTCCAACATGGCCTCGATTGACGCTTCCTGTAAGAGAGCGTCTCGGATAGCTTCGTCATGCACAACCCCCGGTGCAGGCAAGAGATACCAATCGCCCCTGAAGGCCTCAGCAATCCCCCTGGCTACTTCATTGATGTGTGCTGGGTCCACAGAGCATCCATCCGCTCCCAGTAGCTGCACAATCTTTACTCCAGTTCTCTTCCTAGGCCTAAGGGCAGCTACCAACGTCGCAATAGTGGTTCCCCAGGACACACCTATTACCGAACCGGGCTTTACGATGCGGGCAAGGTAGTCAGCGGCCACACTCCCGATATTCCTTTTTATGGTCTCCGGCGAATCTTCAAACACAGGAACGACAATCGCCCTTTGCAGACCAAAACGGGTTTTCACTTCTTCAGACAGCTCGGAGCAATCGGAATGTGGATCAACAACTCGTATTTGAACGGCGCCGATTTCGTGCGCCAGTCTCAGACTTCTTGAGACCGTGGCACGCGATACGCCCATCTCTGCCGCTATATCTGCCTGTGTTCGGCCTTCTTCATAGTAAAGCCGAGCTACCTCAATAGCCTGAATATGCTTTCTCGGAATGCTCACTTTAGGCCCTCCATCGAACATGATTTGCACTTGTCGCTTTCCTGAGGAGATCGCTTGCCCGTAGAGAATCCAACTCCAGCTCTCTTCATAGCCTAAGCACTTCCCAAATCTGAATCTGCTAGCCATTGAGCAAGGCAAGTGCATGCATCTCTTCTGAACATGCCTCATACACGCGCCGGTATATTCGGTAGCATTCATCATACATGGACCTATGCTCAGGGTTGGGCCTCACTACCCTGTCAATTTCCAGCCAGTCTTCAATGACGCTTGGGCTATCTATGGCGTCCACAGCAAGCCCAGCAAGGAAAGCTGCCCCCAGGGATGAACCCGGTGCGCAGCTCAAGACTCGCTGTTCCCGCTGGGTCACGTCACTCACTATCTGCGTCCATACGTCGCTAAGAGTCCCGCCTCCTACGGCAATAACGTCCTGCACAGTGATGCCTCTGTCCTGCATTGATTCTTGAAGATGCCGAATCCCGTAGGCTACCCCTTCCAGTAAGGCCCGGTAAACATGCCATCTCGTGTGGCTCAGGGTAAGCCCTATCAGCACCCCTCTGGCATTGGGATCGAAGATCGGGCTGCGTTCTCCGGCGAAGTACGGCAATACAATAAGCCCATCAGATCCGGCAGGAACCGTTCTGGCTCCCTCGCTCAGAAGCTGATAGGCATTGATGTCTAACATACGTTCAATGTCAGATTCTACCTGGCCGAAATTGTCACGAAACCATTTGGTGAGCGCAGCGCCGGTCGCCATTCCGCCTCCGATAATGAAAGTGCCCGGGATGGCAGTGCGACTTAGAAGGAGACGCTCGTCGGCGACGGGTTTGTCAGAACAAACAGCAAGACTGAAGGTCGTCCCATAGCTTATCACTGCTTGATGATCCCTGTATGCGCCCACACTCAGCATCTCTGCGCCAAAATCACCTGAGCCGGCGGTCACTGGTGTGCCTGGAAGCAAGCCTGTTTCTCTGGACGCATCAACTGTCACGTATCCTGAAATCTCGTTGGACCACAGCAGTTCCGGCAATTGCCCAACACTGATGCCGCAAACATCGCAGGTTCTTCTGTCCCAGGTCTGTTCATCGACGTTGTAGGGGAGTCCACCCAGTGATGCGCTGTTGTGATCAATAACATAGGATCCTGTGAGGCGAAAAACAATGTAGCTAGTAGCAGTGAGGAACTTCGCTGATCTGGCAAATACGTCTGGCTCGTGTCGCCTCAGCCAAAGGATTTTGGGAGCCACGCTCTGAGACGAAATCTGGTTGCCGGACACCTTCAAGCCGTATTCCCTTCCCAGAGTCTGATTGAGCAGATCGATCTCGTCTACAGCGCGAGTGTCTATGCCGTACAGAATCGCAGGGCGCAGAGGAGAACCATCTTCATCCACAGGCAAAACGTTGGGGTATAACGCGCTGCAGCCTACGCCTGCTACTTGGCCCGGCTCCACCCCGGACTCGTCCAGGAGAGTCCTGCATACCCAGACAAACTCCTCCCACCATACCTTGTCACCGTCGTGTTCTGCCCATCCAGGATACGGACGGTTAACTCCATGCTCAGTGGAGCACTCCGCAAGTATCCTCCCATCAACAGTCACCAAAACCCCCTTGGAGGAAGTCGTTCCAATATCAATGCCGACTAGACATGTCTCTTTCATCTTCAGTACTCTCCTCCTGCAAGAATTGCTGACTGGCACGTTTCCTGTAGATTGAAGCACCTGACTTAGGCGATTATCTCAGATATCGCCTCGATGGCAGCCACGAGATCATCCGATCCTGGCGGAAGTGCAGATGGCACATCTGGCGCGCCAACTCTGAGGATAGGCGCCCTGAGATCTCCGAAAGCTGCTTCTGCTATCAACGCAGCTACCTCCCCGCCAAGCCCCCCGGTCTTCCTCGCCTCATGGAATATGACAGCCCTGCCGGTCTTCCCCACAGATTGCAGGATAGTATCGAAGTCAAGCGGCGCTAACGTTCGCAGATCTACTACCTCTACATCGATCCCCCGCTCGGCCAGGGTTTCCGCGGCGTTCAAGGCCTCG
Organism: Mycobacteriales bacterium; assembly: GCA_012842085.1. Lineage (GTDB taxonomy): Bacteria > Actinomycetota > Actinomycetes > Mycobacteriales > Mycobacteriaceae > Lawsonella. The sequence continues at coordinate 11,776 of DUTM01000095.1, forward strand.
CTGACGATCTTTCCCATGGCAATGACTGTAACGTCTCTACCGGAGCGTTTCACGTCAGCTACTCCCAGAGGAACTGAGTACTGCTCCTTGGGGACCTCGCCGACTACGTCATACAAAGCCTTGTGTTCCAAAAAGAGCACTGGATGGTCGTCTCGTATGGCTGCCGTCAAAAGACCTTTCGCATCATAGGGTGTTGAGGGCATTACCACCTTCAGTCCGGGGGCGTGACAGAACCAGGCTTCATTGCTCTCATCCTGAAAGGCTTGACCAGGTTCTTTGCAGCCGAACTGCGTTCGAATCACCAAAGGCACCTTGACTCTTCCATTTGACAGAGCTGTGATCTTGGCTCCCCCATAGACCAGGTACTGAAAACAGGTGACCAGGAACTCTGAGTGCATGATCTCTACTACGGGTCTCATCCCAAACATTGCTGCTCCGATACTCGATCCCGCAATAGCGCCCTCGCAGATCGGTGTTTCGATAACCCTTTGGTCACCAAACTCCGCCAGAAGACCTTCCATTACCCCTGAGGGACCTCTTCCACTGTGGTATGTCCCAATGTCTTCGCCGATTAGATACACGCTACTGTCTCTCTTCATTTCCTCGCGTAGCGCTTCATTCAGGGCTTGGCGAAAGCTAATCATGTGCGTCACGACTGCGGCCCCCCCACATCTGCTTTACCGCCTTGCTCTGAGCGGCCCGGATCTCCTGGTTCTGAATGGATGGCCTATTCATGGCCCACTCCGTCGCGTACTCAATTTCCAGCTCGCACTCGAGTCTCATGAGGCGCAGCTGTTCCTCAGTGGCGCCGGCAGCCTTAAGACGTTGCGCCAGCCTGATGAGGGGATCCTTCTGTGCCCATTCGCTCTTCTCTTCTTCCGATCGGTAGTTGTCTTCGTCATTGGCTGAGTGAGGACCAAGTCTGTAGGTTTTCGCCTCAATCAAAGATGGACCCATCCCCCGGCGTGCACGATCTGCGGCAACTCTGACCTGGTTTCGCACGGCTGTGACATCATTGCCGTCCACAATGAAACCGGGCATGCCGTATGACGAAGCCTTCTCTGCAATGTTCTCGACAGGCACTCCGCGGGATGTGGGCATAGACATTGCCCAGCCGTTGTTGCGACAGACAAACACCATCGGCAGTTTGAATACTGATGCGAATGTCAGCGCTTCATGGAAATTGCCTCTCCCGGTGGCTCCATCGCCGAACATCGTCAGAGCGACGTTGGGCTTCGCTTGCAGCTTGAAAGCTAGAGCCGCACCCAGAGATATGTCTATGTTCGATCCGAGGCAAGAATCGCTCAGACCGATTATTCCTCGTCCAATGTCAGTGCAGGATGACGGTATGACTGACCTGACCTCACAGGTCTCGCCCTTCTTCCTAAGCCACCAGGACATGAGCTCTCGCGTGAGAACTCCCCGTATCTGCAGACAGACTCCTTCACCCCTGTAATAAGGATTTATTACGTCCTCCTCATTCAAGCCCAGGCAGCAACCGATTGATATGCCTTCTTCACCCGGCTCGAGATAGAGGCCTCCTTTGATAAGCCCCTCTTTTCTCAGCTCAAGCAGCTTACTCTGAAACGCGCGACTACGGTACATCAGTCGATATATCTGAAGCAGCTCGTCTTGTAGCCTCTTGTCATCCGGCATGATCGCACCCCCCGTTCAGACAGCCGGCCCGTGCCGTTCCGAGCCATGGAAACCCCGTTTAAGCCGCTGTTCTTTCAGCCCTATGCCTTGCTATCTCATCTCAATCAGTCTGCGAATAGTGCTAATGGAATCCTCAAGACCTTTCTCGCTCAGATGCCTATAGGGGGGTACCTCAAGCGTCACGTAGCCGTCATAGCCAATCTGCTTCAGAGCTGACATTACACGCGGCCAGTCAACATCACCTGCCAGCAGGTGAGTGAATCCGCAGATATTCCCCACTTCTCTACTGAAATCCTTAAGGTGTACATTGCTGATTCTATGTCCGAGGATTCTGATCCACTGCTCCGGATACCCATAGATCGCAACATTGCCAACATCAAAGTAAACCCTGGCATAGTCGCTATTGAAACTGTCAATGTATTCCGTCATTTCCAGAGGACTCAGAAGGAACTTGTTCCACACGTTCTCCACAGCCAGTTTGACACCGTACTGTTTCGCCTTCTTCAGGAGACTCTTCAACGCATCCTTGGACCTTTCCCACGCAACGTCGTATGGCGTGTCTGATGTGACCATTCCCGGCATTATTAAGACCGATTCAGCTCCAAAGAAGGCTCCAGCCTTGATCAGCTTCTCTGCAACCTCCATGCCCTTATCAGATACGCGTTTTGTCTCACTGGTCAGAGGATAGGCGAACATGGCGAGAGAAGCCAGTCCGAGAATCTTCGTTCCACTCTTCCTGGCACTCTGTGCCACAGATTCAAGGTCGCCATCAGTGTATTCAATTGTCAGAGCGCCAGGCCTTGGATCGCCAAGGCCTGCTGACCTGCCAATATTCATAACATCTTCATTGCCAGCTACTGCAGGATCTTCCCACACTTCCTTGGGGCATTCAAGGCTTAGCTCAATAGCGTCAAACCCTATTCTCCTTGCAAGATCCATGCACTGATCCAACTGCATGTCCTGGGGAAAGCAACCCTGAAAGATCCCTGTTTTCATGTAGAGCCCTCCTATGTATGGCATCACCGGAGTTTTTTGCAGTCACCAAACAACGATCATGGTATTCCCTGGCGTCAGTGAAGGCCGCCTGTCGTACAGCTTGTAAGGCTGTGAGCTGGCCTTGGATTGAATTCCAGGGCGCGCGGATAATCATCGTCAAGCAAAACTAGTGCTGTTGTGCAAATATGTTCATGCCAGAACATATTTGCATCCTCTGGTTAGTTTTATTCTCCGTTCATTCTAGAATTCCTCCCAAGGAAACAAGATTCTAATAATTATTACAACCGTTGCCTTAGTACGCTGGATTTTGCATTGTGGGTTCGCTTGCCGTCATATGACAAGCCACGATCTGAAGGGGGGGAGAGACGGCTTGGGAGTTGGAGGAGACGCCACTTACGGCAGGCACCATGCTCAGCTAAGCCGGAATGCGAGCCACTCATCTGATTGTTGACTGGCCCCATGATCGCTTCCGTGTTCGAGAGGTCTGCTTAATGGCATACGACTGCCCGCATCCTATCGGGCCCGCACTCATGTAGTGATTGCAAGGCCACATTGAGAGAGTTGAACCTGGCAGGCGCAGTTATCTCATGCCATGTCGGAACCTATAGGCTCGAAAGGATGTTTGCTAGTTCATAATATTCCATTTTGCACGAACGCTTCATCATCAAGGCTTCGTCAAACGCCGCAGAGCGCATGACCCCCTCAAACAGACCAAGAACGGCACTTACAGGTTCTCCGGCAATCAGCAGCGCAACGGCTTTCGCTCCAAACCGACTTGCCAGTATCCGGTCTGCTGCCGAGGGCGACCCGCCGCGTTGAATATGCCCAAGCATAATCACTCTGGTGTCGAACCCGGTTCTGCGCCCAATCTCCTGTCCGATAAGATGAACCTTCTGCCCGGGCGCCACCTCGGGGCATAATTGCCTGGCCAGGCTGTTAGCGCCTTCAGCCACCAGGATTATGCTGTGGGTCTTGCCTTGTCTGGCCCCGTCTTTCACCCTTGCACACACTTCATCCATGGTGCACTCAATCTCAGGGGTAAGAATGCTCTCAGCACCGCAAGCCAGCCCGGATGCAATGGCGATATGTCCTGAGTTTCTGCCCATAACCTCGACAACGTAAACTCGTTCGTGGGAAGACGCAGTGTCACGAATCTTGTTGACTGCATCTATTACAGTGTTGCACACAGTGTCAAATCCAATGGAGTACTCTGTAGAGCCGATATCATTGTCAATGGTCGCCGGAATACCAATGGTTGGAACGCCCATGGCAGCGAGTGAGGCCAACCCCCGATATGTGCCGTCACCGCCAATTCCTATCACGGCGTCAACCCCGTTCATCTCTATCTGGCGAAGTGCCCTCGCACGTCCCTCTTCTGTCTTGAACTCCTCCGAACGGGCCGATTTGAGGATCGTGCCTCCGCGATGCAAGATGTCACCAACACTTCGAGATGTCATTACCACCAGGTCGCCCGAGATCAGACCTTCGAAGCCCCGTCTGACACCGACAACCTCCATTCCCTCGCAGAGGCCCTTTCTAACGACGGCTCGGATACACGCGTTCATGCCCGGGGCGTCGCCGCCACTTGTCAACACAGCAATTCGCATAATGCTATCCCTCTATTCATTACTAAACACACAGTCGATCGCACGATTGTGCAAGGATTTTACACATTCATTGCATCAGTGTGTCGATAATCCATTGCTCTATTGAGTGAGTTTGTGCGCCATGAGCAGCCCAACTCATCAATGGGCTCGAGAGATCAAGATGCCTCGGCACAGTGCAAACTTCACAATCAAGCGCGGGTATTGTGCAAATGTCTCAACACCATGCAATGAAAGAGTTTTTCTACGTCTGAGCACCTACCACTAATCCCATGCTTGATAACTCCACACTTACGTCTGCAAAATGAGCTCCCACATCCTCAGCAAAATGTGCATCGGATCCCAGGATGACCTCATTGCCGCCAAGATATCTATAGAGTCTAATGATATCCCAGCTAGGATAGGGTGCACCCAGACCTCTCCGTAGAGCAGAGGTGTTTACTTCAAGAAGAACCTCTCTTTCAATTATGCACTCCAGTATTTGAACCAGTTCATCTTGCCAACGTTCCTGAATAAAGGGCCCATACTGCGTTGGTCTGTGATTCTTGATATAGTCCATATGGGCAACAGTTCTAACAAGCCCACTTTGGACCATGCTAAGCAGCTCCGACCAATACTCGCCGTATGCCTCGTCCTCCAGCTTTCCAACGAAGTATCCGGGGCTTCCAACTATGGTGTGATTAACCATGTGGACTGCACCAGTGACATAATCGAATTTATGCAGCTCAAGAAACTCAGCTATCTCTGATGCATACACTGACTGGTACGTGACTTCAACCCCTGCCGATACACTTAGCTCACCCTTGTAGGCCTCTTTGTACTTTTCGGCTCTAGATAGGTACTTCTCGGGCTTGAAGTATCTCCATCCCTCATCTCTCCTGTCGAAGTCCAAATGCTCCGTGAAACATATTTTGCTGAGTCCTTTGCGCACCGCCATTTCGCACACATCTTCCATGGATGTACTACAGTCGTGGGAAAAGTCCGAATGCACATGATAATCACATAACATACAGCGTGTGGCCCTCCCTCGTCAGAGCTGCAGACGGAAGATTCTACACTACGGTAGATCGTCCAGCCGTCAAGCCCAATGGGTGCCAGAGTCTGCTAGTGCAAGGCACTGATTCTATAGCCCTTCGTGCCTTGCACTAGAACTGCTCTGTACGCCTAAACGTCATCTGGCGCAGTGATTGCGTTTGCCGGACCAGCCTTTGGGCAACAAGCCCTAGGCGTCAGTCGCGCTCTTCCTTAGGTACCCATCCGCCGAAGTGCTTACAATTGTTGGCAGACTGAGCCGCAGCCTCCTGAAGGATAGCTGCCGTATCTTCTCCTTTCAGCCAACCGCTTAGAAATGTCCCAATGAACGTGTCTCCGGCTCCAAGAGTGTCTACAACACCCTCTACCGGCACCGCCAATTGCCGCCAGACGTTGCGTCCATCAAACGCTACACTGCCGGCTTCGCCCATGGTGACAACGGCTATCCGCGGCCCGCGCGCTACAAGCGCTTTCGCCAGTTCTATAGCTTTCAGCCGGTCCTGCTCTGGGAACGAAGCAAATGCGATATCCACATATTCGATTGTCTCCCCCACTAGCTCACCGTCTTCCATGGTCGAGTAGTCGAAGGAGACTACAAGGCCGGCTTCCTTGAAACCCGGCACGAATCTAGCTGTGTGACCCAGATGAGTGTTATGGACCAATCTATGCCGAGCAATGAATTCAAGTGTCTTCTCATCCAACGTCAGGTTTGCAGTCACCCCCAGGCGTTCCTCCAAGAAGACTCTGTCACCATTGCGCAACTCCACTCTGGTAACTGCTGTGTCTCCTTTGAGGCGACGGGAATGCGAAACGTCCACGCCTGCCGCCTCGAGACCCTCAAGCACGGTTCCACCGTACTCATCGTCGCCGACAACACCTACGTAGGAAGAGCTGATGCCATTTCTGTGTAAGGCTACCGCAACGTTGACGGCGTTCCCACCAACGAACTCCTGCTTGATTGGGTAGACATAACTGTCTATGCAATTGTCGCCTACCGCGACAGCACGAATAGCCATATCCATTCACTTCCTACGGCCAAGTCACCTGATCGCCTTTTGCCATTTTGCCGCGACCCATAAGCACCCGTTGATCCAGATCTGTGATTCCCCTCAGAAGAGCCGAGTACACTGCGAACCACTGCAAGGGCACCATTAGGACGAATGGTGCTAGCAGGGGATCCTTTAGTCCATACTCTGCAGCATCAAACAGAACAACGCTCGCACCGTTGTCCTGCGCGGTCTTGATGACTCTCTCGCTCATCTCTCGGGACTCGTCGGTCCCCACGAGGAACACCATGACAGGGTCCTCTCGATCCAGCATTTCAGCAGGTCCGTGCCTGAATTCTGGCGTATCGATGAATGATGCGTGGACTCGCATGTTCTCCATGAAGACTGTCACGCAGAACTTGTACCCCAGGCCGAACAGGGGGCCGCTTGACAGCAGGTAGAAGAGATTGCAGTCCTTGTACTCCTCAGCAAGCTTCTTCGAGCGAGCCTCAGATTCACGATAAAGCTTTCCAAGCAACGCTGGCATGCTCTTCAATTCGTCTATGGTCTTTTGAACCGTAGCGCCCGAGAGTCTGGCTAGCTCCAGGCTGAACAGGTATGAAGCTGCCAGAGGAATAATGTAAAGGGCGTTCGAGCCGTAATCGATTACGACGTCCGCCTCTTTGCCCATCAAGCTATCTTTCTTGCTGACTATTGCAACTGTGTGAGCGCCCTTCTCCTTCGCAAAGCGAAGCGCAGCTACTGTATCTTCCGTGTTGCCCGAAAACGATGCCAGGATAACCAACGAATCGCTATCAACGCCCTTAGGGTCCTGCCATATGAACTCGTACGCCTGGTAGAATTGGCTAGGCATAGCCGAGAATTTGTTGAGTACGTAGTGCCCCGAGTAGAGATTCGTCCACGAATTCCCCGAGCCTACCCAGAAGATCCTCTTGATTCCGCTCTCCTTTGTCCGCTTCGCCAGCGCCTCAACCTCGCCTGACCATTCTCTGAAGAACCTTGCCAGGTCCTTCTCAAGGTGCGGAGCTGTAAATAGCACACTCTCGTGAGCCTTGTCGGCCAACTTCTTCAGTTCCATAGATGCAACCTCCCTGGTTCAAAGTCTGCCTGAGTTACTACCAGATCCCTTACGCGTACAATGCAGCGTATCTGCCCATAATAGGCATGCTATCGGGCCACAAGGGACGAGCGACGTCTTATCCTCCCGGCTCTCACCTCCTCATGCAACTTGCTACCTATGTGCTCCTGGAATATTCCTAAGTCTAGGTCTGGATTCCAGGCTTCGCAGCCACGGTCAATTCCAACCAGCATTCCATCACAGGATGAATCAAATGCCTAACATCATCCTCACTACACGCGGAAGAAGCGCTAGCGCCCTAAGGCTGCCAACGACATTACCCGTGCTTCTTCATACCGCACTCTCTGGCATCAGCAACTGACTTGATAGCTGACTAACAATGCCGGACTGCCGCAGTATGAACCGCCTCACGAGCTGAGGGATAGACCCTCATGGAGAAACGCGGATCGCGCATCTTCTTTCTCTCACGGGCCCACGTTTCGGCGGTGTTATGTTATCGTTCCCACATGAACATATGTTGCATGTTCCTTATACGCTGGGCTTAAAGTGAAGATATGGGAACATTCCCAGCCAACATGATTCTATCATGGTTGATGTTTGCCTGTCAATACACTTCCTTCCGACACCTTCCGCAATCACCATTATTGCTCCTTCCGGTAACAATCGCAGCCGGGTCTCCGCATTTACGCAGCGGGTTCAGAGATTGTGTATGGCCCGGGTGCCTGTACATGCTCACCTACCTTGACAGCACCGAAGCTGAAGTATTAGTCTGGTGTTGCGTCAAGTGTGATATCGTTCTCACAAATTCGCGTCGGCCTTGTGCCATAGCACGCCATGTGGCCTACCACCAAACATGCACCAACATCCAGCAAGTTAGGTGCTGAGCCTCGGCCGCTCGCGACTGACTAACATCTCGCATGTGGCGCTTCTACAGCATTAGGCCGTGGTTTCGATTCGCGCCACCTCGTTGCAAGGGCGCCCAAAATAGCATCTCAGCCGTTTGGCAGCTGGTCCGCTGGGGAGGATTCCATTTGCCGTAGTCTGATCCCTACTCTTGAGCAGCTACACGAAAGCGTGCATCCACTGTCAATCTGCAGGTGCCGTAGAGACTGTGAAACGGTTGGAGCGCAGTCAGTGAAGGAGTGTGTGAACTTGTTCTAGGCCTGACCCCAAGGTAGAATGAACCCTGGGATTGACGAGCCTGATGGCTACGCTCTCTTGTTGGGCCAAACTAGCCGATAGAGAGGAGTATCCCGATGTCCTTAACCAAATTTCCGGCGTGGCAGAATCTTACCGCGCACCGTCAGAAGATGGCATCTACTAACATGCGCGAGCTGTTCGCGTCTGATCCAGAGAGATTCCAGCGGTTCTCCATAACCTTTGAGAACCTGGTCTTTGATTTCTCCAAGAACCGCATTACGGATGAGACGATCTCTCTCCTCCTGGACCTTGCCGAGCAGGTTCGCCTGCCTGATGCGATAGAAGCGATGTTCGGCGGGGAGAGGATCAATACAACTGAGAACCGCCCTGTGCTTCATGTGGCTCTGCGAAATCGGTCGGGCAGGCCGATCATGGTGGATGGCGCAGACGTCATGCTCCAGGTCAACGCCGTGCTCGCCCAGATGCGCAGTTTCTCCGAAGCTGTGCGCACCGCTGAATGGAGGGGTTACACCGGAAAGGCTATCTCCGATGTTGTCAATATCGGAATCGGAGGGTCAGACCTGGGGCCCCGAATGGTAACGCATGCTCTCAAGCCGTACGCGCATGACCGCTTGAGGGTACACTTCGTATCCAATGTCGATCCCACTGACATCACTGAGACTCTCAGAGGGCTTGATCCCGAGACGACTCTTTTCCTTGTCGCCTCGAAGAGCTTCACTACGCAGGAGACCATGATGAACGCCCACACGGCTCGGCGCTGGTTCCTGGACCATGCACGCGATGAGGCCGCTGTGGCCAGGCACTTCGTGGCGATTTCGACGAACCGCGAAGCAGTCGAAGCCTTCGGGATCGACAGAAGAAACATGTTCGTCTTCTGGGATTGGGTCGGCGGCCGCTATTCCCTCTGGTCTGCCATTGGTCTCTCCATAGTTCTATCCATAGGCATGGACAACTTCGAGGACTTGCTTCTGGGCGCCCACAAGGTTGATGAGCACTTCCGCACAGCGCCCCTGGGTCGGAACATCCCCGTCATCATGGGGCTGTTGAGCGTATGGTACAACAACTTCTGGGATGCGGAGAGTCATGCCGTACTTCCGTACGATCAGTATCTGGCTTACTTCGCCGACTACTTGCAGCAAGCGGACATGGAGAGCAACGGCAAGGGCGTCACCAGGTCAGGTGAACCTGTTACCTGGCAGACCGGGCCGATAGTGTGGGGGCAACCCGGGACCGGGGGCCAGCACGCTTTCTATCAGCTGATTCACCAGGGCACCAAGCTGGTCCCATGCGATTTTCTGGCTGCCGCCCAAAGCCATAACCCCGTGGGCGACCACCACGATGTGCTAATAGCCAATTTCCTGGCGCAGACCGAGGCGCTCATGAAGGGCCGAACTTCTGACGAGACCCGTGCAGAGCTTGAGGCTCAAGGTTGGGCCGGCAAAGAGCTTGAGCTATTGACTGCCGCAAAGACCTTTGAGGGAAATAAGCCCACGAATACGTTCCTGTACAAGAAACTGACTCCTGAGACTCTGGGCATGCTAATCGCCCTGTACGAGCATAAGATCTTTACTCAGGGCGTCATCTGGAACGTGAACAGCTACGACCAGATGGGGGTAGAGCTTGGGAAGCAGCTCGCTAGGGCTATTTTGCCTGAGCTGAAACAGGATAGGCCACAGGAGGCCCGCCACGATAGCAGCACTGCAGGGCTGATCGATACGTACAGACGCATGCGCTAGGAGCGGGAATAGTAAGGGCCTCCTGGCACAAGGCGGATCAGTATCCACAAGTGTAAGAGGGGGACGACTCGAGAGTCATCCCCCTGCGTTAATTAGGTGCTCCAATCAGTGCTACTACCAGTTACTCATATGTACCGTGACGTTCTGCCGCACTACTTGGTGGGATAGAAGAATCTGCTGATCTCAGGCATATCCATGTTCGCCTTCGTAGCTGCAACTGTGTTGCAGAGCACGAGAGACGGCACAGAGTCGCCTTCGCCCGTCAGGATCTTGTAGGCGTACTCAACTGCCATGTAACCCATGAGCACCGGCTTCTGAACTACGAGCAGATGTACAGTGCCCTTCCTCAGCGCCTCGACTTCGGCGGGGTCGGCATCGTAACCGACGTGGAACACGTCCAGACGGCGTGCCATCTCAAGGCCTTTGGCCGTGCCTAGCGTAGCATTGGTGCATGTGGAGAATACGCCCTTGATGTCGGGGTTTGCCAGTAGAGCGCTCTGGACCTGCGTTGCAGCCTTTGTCTGATCCTCCTGGCAGAAGAAGACGTTGACCAACTCAATATCGGGATACTTGGACTCCAGTGTTTCCTCGAATCCCCTCTGCCGGTCATCTGTTGTGGACTCGCCAGGGTTTGTGTTCTGGATTATCACCTTTCCCTTGCCACCGATCATCTTGGCAAGAGCGTCCGCTGCGCGATTGCCTCCCAGCTTGTTGTCGCTTGTTATCTCACATGCCAGCAGGCTCTTGTCCACGATAGTTGTGTCCCAGGCTATTACAGGTATGCCCTCATTCACAACATCTCGGATCGCCCTAACCATGGCTTTGTCGTCAGTGGGTGCTATTATAAGCGCGTCGATTCCCTTGGCAAGCAGGCTCTGCACTACCTGGGTCTGCTGCATGAAATCCCATTCTTTGCTGCCTTCCCAGATCAGGTTTATCCCGTACTTAGCGGCGGCTTCCTCCGCACCGACACGTCCGCTGATGTAGAACGGTTCAGTGGTCTGGCCCGGAACCAGTGCCACTGTGAACGGACGCGCCGCGATGCCCGGCTGCCCCAATACCAAAAGCATGATGATCATACATCCCAAGACCATTCCTAGCGTCAGTCGCTTGTTCATGCCGATTCCTCCTTAGCAGTGGTCGTATTCTTGCTCTCGTACCGCGCCCAATTACCTTATCTAACCCTCTATACGATCGGATGAGCACAGTGGTCGCTGCTATAGGATACGAACCTCACACCACCTCCTCGGTGTTGGGAGTTTGACGATGCCGACAGGCTCCCACTGGCCATGGGCGGGCCAAAGGAAGCCTATCGATCCCCCAGTCTCACCTTCCTGTAACGCTGCTGGTCAACGTATACGGCAGCCACCAGCACTAGGCCTGTAGCAACCATCTGCCAGTATGGCTCTATGTTGAGCAGGACAAATGCCGTAACCAGTATCGACACAATCAAGGCCCCGGCCACAGATCCGACGATCGTGCCTCGTCCACCGAAGAGGCTGGCACCTCCTATGATCGCCGATGCTATGGCATTCAGTTCGAGCTGGTTACCTGCCAGTGGCGATGCGGCCGTAAAGCGGCTCAACGTAAAGAAGCCGGCTATTGCTGCCAACAGGCCACTGAGCATATATACCTTGATCAGGTATGCCTCGATTGACAGTCCTGCGCGTCTCGCAGCTTCGCGGTTGCTCCCAAGTGCGTATACGTGACGCCCAAACCTGGTCTTGTGCAATATGAAGTAGAGCACAAGTGTGATCACAATTGTCACTAGTACCAGCACTGGCATGAAGCCGAAAAGTATGCCGTTGCCAAAATCGCCCAGCGCGTCAGGGATTTTGGCGATACTAACGTCAGACACGATGAACGCAAGCCCCCGGCCGATGCTCAGCGTACCTAACGTAGCAATCATGGGGAGAATGTTCAGGTGCGCTACGGTATAGCCATTTGCCAAACCCACTAGCAGTCCCGTAGTCAAAGCCATGACAAGACCCACAGCGATGGTGACTGCATCTGAACATCCAGCCAACATCAACTGCCTCATTAAATAGCCGGATACCATGCCCGATAGCCCCATTGTTGAACCTACCGACAGATCAACTCCGCCAGTGATAATGACGAAAGTCTCGCCCATCGCCAGCAGGATAAACTGCACCGCATAAAGCGACGTACTGATCCAGCTGCGCAGCGTAAGAAACCCAGGCGCAACAATGGAGAAGAACACAATCATCAGTGCAAGGATTCCTACTATCCAGTAGTCACCCAGACGACCTGGGATCGCCCTCAGCCTTGCGCCGACGGAAGCTTGCGTCAACCGAGAACCATCCGCCCTGTCGACCTTCAGATTTGCGCCATTCTCTTGCATAGATATCGCCTCACTTGGAGCATAGTTCAGCCTGCGCGCTGCTGCCGGTTATCCAGCTCACTACCTGATCCATGCTTGTATCCTTCCGGTCAGATTCAGCCACCTTCCGCCCAAGCCTCAGCACTACGACTCTGTCAGCCACCTCAAAAACGTGGGTCATGTTATGGCTGATTATCAGTACAGCCGTTCCGGCGTTCCGGATATCTCTGATCAATTGAAGCACTTTCTCGCATTCTTCGACTCCCAGCGCCGCAGTGGGCTCATCCATGATCACCATCTTGCACTCCCATGCAATTGCTCTTGCCACAGCTACTGATTGTCTCTGCCCTCCGGACATGCTCCCAACCTTCTGTCGCGAGGAATGCACAGGCACTCTGAGCCGGCGGATGGTGTCCTCCGCATACTCCCTCATTTTCCCCTCGTCCAACACACCCAAGCGTCCCCAAAAACCTTCCCTGACTTCTTCACGGCCCAGGAAAAGGTTGCCGACCATATCCAGATCCGGGGCCAAAGCCAAGTCCTGATAGACCGTTTCTATGCCCAGCCGCCGTGCAGCTGCAGGCGTCTTCAGCTCAGCCTCCCGGCCATCAATGTAAATCTTGCCTTCATCAGGTTGGATAACGCCAGCAATAGTCTTGATCAGAGTGGACTTGCCGGCACCGTTGTCGCCAACCAATGCTACGACTTCGCCTGCAAATACCTCCATGCTAACATCCGTCAATGCCTGGATGCTTCCGAAATTGACGCTTATATTCTCTACCCTGACTACAGGCTTAGCCAAAGCTGTCAAGGCTGTTCACCCCCTCGAACAACATGTCCATCCGTTGCCGGACTGCTGCTCCAGAATCCAAGCCCAAAAGCGGCTGGACCGAGACTCCAATCGATGTCGTTCTCTGCATCTCACCCGCTGATACACAGGCCCCGGCCGCTATCTGAGGAGAATCTGCCATATGGAGATATCTTCCGAATACAGTCCCTTTCCTTTTGCCAGCAGCGGCGGCACCCTGCCGTCAAGACAGGGGCCCCCCTCAGGCGTGTCTGCGCCCCTGTTGTCCCATTGAAGTATCACGGCTCTCCCATGCCCCGTAGTGCTGGCATCGTTCCGCGGCGCCTACAGTTGCATCAATCAAGATCTCATCCATTGGTTTTCTCTTCAACCAATCGCTGAGAAATACACCGGCAAATGCGTCGCCCGCTCCAAGGGTATCGACAACCTCTATTGGCCTGGAAGGTTGTCTCCATACCCGGTTCCCGTCATAGGCCAGACTTCCCGCTGCGCCCAGGGTTACCACGACTATTCCAGGCCCGGATTCAGCCAGGGCCTGCGCCACAGACTCTGCCTTTGACGCATCTTCCTCAGCGAGTGATGCAAAGGCGATGTCTACATGCTCCAAGGTGCTGTCAAGGAGCTCTCGGTCGCAGAGTGTGGAGTAGTCAAATGAGACTATGAGCCCCAGTCTCTTGAACTCCTCCACGTACTCGTGGGTATGGCCCAGATGCGTATTGTGTACCAGATCATGCTCGGAAATGAAGGTTAATGCGTCTTCGTCTAGCGTCAGATCTGCTCCTACTCCAAGGCGTTCCTCAAGAAACACCCGGTCTCCGTCTCGCAATTCAACGTATGTGACTGCCGTTTCACCCTTTACCCGCCTCACCCTGGAGACATCCACTCCTTCATTATGGAGACTATCTACTACCAGGGTTCCATAAGCGTCGTTGCCGACAAACCCCACATAGGAAGCTTGGATTCCGTTCCTCTGCATGGCGACAGCAACATTTACTGCATTTCCTCCAACAAACGTCCGCCTAGCGGGGTGCACATAGACATCTATGCAGTTATCTCCGACTGCTACGGCGCGTTTCGGCACCTCTGTCACTCCCTACGGCCAAGTTACCTGATCGCCTTTTGCCATCTTGCCTCGACCCATTAGGACTCGTTGGTCGAGATCTGCAATGCCTCTCAAGAGCGCTGAGTATACTGCAAACCACTGTAGAGGAACCATGAGGACAAAGGGAGCCAACAGAGGATCCACATCCCCGTATTCCGCAGCGTCAAAGGTTATTATGCTTGCTCCATTCTCCTGGCCGGTCTTCATTACTCGCTCGCTCATCTCGCGCGAATCATCGGTTCCTAGAAGAAACACCATGACCGGTTTCTCACGCTCCAGCATCTCAGCTGGACCATGCCGGAACTCCGGCGTGTCGATGAAAGAACCATGAACCCTCATGTTCTCCATGAAGACCGTAAGGCAGAACTTGTATCCGAGTGCGAATAACGGACCCCCTGAGAGAAGATAAAGAAGCTTGCTATCCTTGTACTGAACAGCAAGTTCTCTGGACCTCTCTTCTGATTCACGATAGAGCTTTCCGAGCAGAGGCGGCATGGCCATCAGCTGGTCAATGGTCTTCTGCACGTCAGCCCCTTGCAGTCTTACAATCTCCAAACTGAGCAGGCAAACCGCGGCAAGCGGAACTATGAAAAGCGCATTTGACCTGTAGTCAATGACGATATCCCCTTCTCGCCCCATCAGGCTGTCCTTCTTGCTTACTATTGCTACGGTCTGTGCGCCCTTCTCTTTGGCAAACCTGAGAGCGGCAACTGTATCCTCGGTCATTCCTGAAAAGGACGCCAGTATCACAATGGCGTCGCTGTCGAGGCCACGAGGATCCTGCCACATGAACTCATAGGCCTGGTAGTACTCGCTCGGAATGTTGCAGTACCGATTCAGTATGTAGTGCCCTGAATACAGGTTGCACCAGGAATTCCCGGAGCCAACCCAGTAGATTCTCCGGATCTTCTCCGAGACAATCTTCTTGGCCAGCGCTCTGACCTCATCTGCCCACTCTTCGAAGAACGCGGACAGATCGCGCTCCAAGTTCGGGGAAGTGAAAAAGACGCTCTTCTTTGCGTTTTCCACCAGCGGTGTTAGGTCCAATTGATCTTCCTCCTAGTCTGGCTTATTTCTATCTAGCTAGACGCCTTGCCTGACGACTTACGGATTATGAGACGTGTAGGAAGGCGAATGACGGTTGGACGGCTGTCGTCACCCTTTATGCGCTGTAAAAGGCTCTGTGCAGCAATCCTCCCCAGTTCATATACGGGCTGCCTGACAGCGGTAATCGGCGGCGCAACAAAATCGTACCATTCCAGGTCGTCAAACCCGACAAGCGACAATCGATCGGGTATCCCTATGTTCATGTCCCGCGCTGCCTCCAGAGCTCCAATCGTCATGAAGTTGCTTGCAGCGAAGATAGCCGTCGGCGGAGAATCCTGGCAGAGCAAGGAAATAGCCTCACGATATCCGCTTTGAACCGGGTAATCCGTGATTCTTATTAGTCGATCATCCAGCTTGAAGCCATGTTTCATCAAAGCCTGACGGTACCCATCCAATCTCTCGTGTGTTGTGCTGGTTGAGTCCCCCAAGAAAGCAATTCGGCAGTGCCCCAATGCTGCCAGATGATCGATTGCGTCCTCCGATCCTTCTGGATTGGTCACTGCCACACAATCAAGCCTCAGACTGTCAATGAAGCGGTCCACTAGCACCATTGGAATGCCTTCCTCCGCTAGCTCCTCTATGTGGGAGTAATCATCGCTCATAGCGGGGGCTATCACCATTCCATCCACTTGCTTATTGCTCAATGCCCTCACTGCGTGGCATTCTTCAAGTGGATTCTCATTGGTGCTACATACTATAAGATCGTAGTCCTCAGGCGATATCGCATCACTGACTCCTCTTGCAATGCGGGCGAAAAATGGATTCTCTATGTCGGCGACGAGTAATCCTATGGTACCGGTACGTCCAGTGACGAGGCTCTTGGCCAAGGCGTGGGGCCTGTAGTTCAGAGCGCGGGCGGCCTCCAGTACCTTCTTGCGCGTTTCATCGCTTACATAGCCATACTTCCCTAGCGCTCGAGACGCAGTGGACTTGGATACACCGGCAGCCTTGGCAACGTCCTCAATGGTTGCACCCAAATTGACCACCTCGCGGTAACGTTCTCATGAAACTCCGGTATGTGTCTGCTGAAATAGCTATTGTCCCAGCTGGGCGTATTTATGCAATGTGGTAACGGTCTCACTATCTAAGCAAATTATAGCGCCATTGCCTCCTAATGTCAAGAACATATTTGCATATAGTGCCTAACAGGCCAAAAGGCTACTGCTTTTCAGTTAGGCACAGCAATCCGGCTCCTCAGCCCGGCATCATTGAATCAGGCTCATTCATGGGACTCGAGGTCCAGACTTCTGCCGGCTCTGGCAACCCAGCCCTTGCCAGGCACATCGCCCTTGCGCCTACCGCCTACATATACCGCAAGATGCAGCCGACCTCTGATAGCTGACAGCGCCATGCACAAGCATCTCTTGGGCCTCCAATCAGTGGCCTGCAATTCGTAACTGAGGCCGAGCATGGCCACAGCATGTGATATCGTTCCCACCCTGCTAAATCCATTATTGCAGGAAAGGCCATCCGATGCCATCCCTGGCAATCTGTGAGGCACAAGCCTCTACGCCCTGCAAGCAATCTTGCGTGAGCTTGGGGCGTGGCTAGCATCGGAAAGAGCAACCTTCTAAGAAACTCCTACGCGATGGCCTGCCCTAACCAACTATCAATTAGGTTTTGCGCAATCCTCGGATCTGCGTCATGATACCTGCCAGATGCCGGTATGGTTGCAGAAGGTGCAGCGTAAATGCGATTTTGCTGGAGAACTCAACGAGAGCGAGGTTTCTGAACTTGAGACGATGCGGCGCACTGCTGTAGGCCGAGTGTCACAGAGAGCCCATATGGTGCTTCTTTCAAGCCAGAGCTACTGCATTGCCAGGACAGCCCGGATATTGTATGCCTCTGAAAACACCATTAGGCAATGAATTGTTCACTATGAGGCATATGGGGCAGACGATATCAATGACAAGCCTCGCAGCGGGAGGCCGCCGAAGGTTTTCATGGCCATCCAGGCCTCTGTCGAGAGGGACGTTCGCACGGATCCTGCAGAATCCGAGTATCACTGTAGCATCTGGACCGCTGGAAAGCTGTGCTCCCACGTCTGGACGAGATACGGCGCTGAAATTGGACGCCCACGATGTATCTCTCAAGTTTCTGGGGTTCAGGCACAACCGGCCACGGTATGCAGCAAGACGAGCATCTGATCCGCAGGCAGGGGCCAAGATGGATGCTATCGCCCAGGTCCTCAGCTCCCCAGCAGCCGGGAATCATGTACTCTACGAAGATGAATGCGACATCCATCTTCTTCCCACCGTAAGGTCCATGTGGATGCAGCGCGGCAAGCAAATCCGGATTCTGACGACTGGCACGAACCAGAAGAGAAGTGTGTTCAGCGCCTTGGCTATCCGCACTAGCGGCTTCATTCACTTCATGTTTGTCAGAAAGCGTTCCGCCGAGTTCATTGGGCTTCTGGAATGCATCACTGTGCAGTGCCCAACAAGCAGAGTTCACACGATCCTAGACTACTACAGCTTTCACAGGGCTCGATCGGTGCAGGAATGGCTTGCCAGGGGCATCCAACGGTGAAGCTCTGCTTCCTGGCCTGTTACAAGCCACAGCTCAACGCCTTAGAGAAGGTATGGTGGCTCCTGACAGCCGTAGTTACTGCCAACTAGCTGTACGCTTTGATGGCTGTGCTTGTCGATGCCGTAAACGCTCCCCTGGACAACCCAAGTCCGTTATCAGTCCAAACTCTGGCAGCTCAATATTCCTCAGATGCTTTTCGAAGGCTACTTGGCTACGGCTGCAGCAAGGATCAAAGCCTCTCAAGAACGCTTCAGCGAGCGACTATGAGTCCACCTGCGAGAGCGAGAGTCACGCCTCTCAATAGCATCGACCGCCATGTCGGCGAAGAACTCATGTTCCGATCGGTTATTCATAAGTTCCTCCAGGATCTCAGCCTGAATTGGGTCATCTAGGCACATGGCGAGAGTGCAGTGGTTCCGAGCACCGACTGAAACCGCTACATATAGATAGGTATATGAATCTCTGTCGTGTGCACCAACCTTGAATCTGACTACACATGCATTGCCTTCCGGACTAAGCACCAGGAAACTGCGATAGCCCTGATTCCACCAGCAACCTCTGATCCGCCCCAGAGATCTGGCACCTACACCCATATCCTCTACAATCGTGTAGTTGCGCCATTTGCAGGGTTCCGCGAACACGCTAGAGCTTGCCGTGATTCGCTCGTGTATGCTCCTTGCAAGATCCAGCGCTGCCGAGCCACTGCCTATGCCCGTTGCTATGGGGTAGGCATCATCGCTGCCATCGTTTTCACATACTAGTGTGCGTAGATCTGTTGCATGATTGAGATAGCTCTCATTCAACTCATGGAAGCTAGGCACATCACCTACAGGCGTCAGCCTATGACTATCGTGGTCTACTATCCAAACCCTCTTGTCTCGGCCGTTGGTCAGGACCATATAAGGTGATCCAGCAGCATGGCAGTAATCGAGAACCTGCTTCTTATGCGCGGCAGTCAGCTCGATCCCTCGCTTCTTGCACTCTATGACTATTAGCGCGCATTGAGCACCCTCTGCCTTCACGAGGATATCCGCCCTTCGTCTGTCGCCATCTTGCACAGGGATTTCAGTATGTATCCATGATGACGGATACCCGTACTCCTGAGCAATCGCCGACACAGCATGATGCCTAACCTTCTCCTCATCCACTAGGCGCACGAGTCGCTGACGGCTGCGGTCAAGCCAGTATCGCCTTCGACCACAGCGGTATATCGGGCATTCATCGCAGTTCTTAATGGCCACAGATAGATCACCTGCCAATATGGATCTCAACCCAGCTCACACTGCTCTATTGCCTATAAACAAACACCCCGGAGGGGGGTATGGATGTAGAGTAGCGGTGGTCTTTCGGTGTTGGTCAAAGCTACTCCTTACCTCGGATGCGGCATCCTTTATGGTAACCTATGCCGTATGCAATGCTCCTAAGAATCCGGTCGGCTCACCTCGTCGCAAGAAAAGCGCTGGTAGTAGCTGTGTAGCGTCAAGTCCAAGCCTGAAGCAACCCCCGCCTAATGTAAAGGCGGGGGCGTTGATGTATGCGCACACAAGCATCTGGTTTCGTACGTCACGGAAGCCAGCCTTCGATGCCCTCTTTGACTGAACCCCGCTGGCTGTCATCGGCATAACTTCATGTTCCTATCGCATTATCCATTACTGCTCACTGAGCAGAAACACGGCTCAGTAAATCCCTACACTAGCCAGGATCATGGCCGGTATTGACGACAAAATGGGCAACAGCACTGTTGTGACGAAGATGTCCCGTCTTAACGCTTCTGGCCGTAACAGGTATGACACACAGGGAGGCGTACCGGGATATCTTCGTCACAA
>DUTM01000127.1 GCA_012842085.1 Mycobacteriales bacterium
ATGGAATCGCGCAGGAAAATTTTGGGGAGATCTTACAGAGATTCCTTTGCGCCGGCGCAGACAAAATTTCCATTTTATGGAAGCGCGCACTCAACGCATATTTTGCGTTTTCCTCAAATTCTTGCTATACTATATATAGAAGGTTGGGAGAGGATTATATTTAAAAAGCTACGTTTTCTAGAATATATCCCACAGAAAGTTTGTAAAAAGTTCAAAACCTTGCTATAATATATATAGAAGGTTAGGAAAGGAGCAAAAATGAGTAAAGAGGTAAAAATGAGTGAAGAGGATTACAAGGAACTAACCAAGTTAGTAAACGACATAGAGTTACAAAACCCAAATTACTTTAAAATCTTTAGGATAGGTGGTCTGGGGAACTACAAAGAAATTTCGGATAAGTTGCGTAAAGGAAGAATAAACCACAAAATACAATACTAGTCAAAACCCCAAAAAGGAGATGGTCAAATGGTGCAGTTCCTGAAGAGAAATTCAATAGTTCCAGCTGATATGCTAGAGAAAGATATTCAAAAAGTGGCTGATATAGCAACAAAAAGAATAGATGAGATTGAGGCTGAAATTTATAAGAAGTACCAATTAAAAATTTGAAGTAGGCTAAGAATTGTGCTATAATAAATATATAATAAGAAAGGGGAATAAACATAATGGAGAAAAAAGAAGCTATGACAAAGAGAGAGTTTTTAGAGGTCGTAATGGGACTGGAGCATCCTGAGGCCGCAGAATTTGCTGCCAAGGAACTTGAGAAGATGGACAGAGCATTGGAGAAGCGCAGAAGTAAGCCCTCTAAAGCTCAGATTGCCAACGCACCTATCATCCAGCAGATTGTATCAGAGATTTTGGAGGAGAAGGAGTTTAAGACTGCCTCTGAAGTAAGTGAGATTCTGGAGATTAGTGTTCAGAAGGCAAGTGCAGTATTGCGGCAGGCAGTAAGCGAGGGCAAGGTTGAGGTAGCAGATGTTAAGGTGAAAGGGAAGGGAACTCAGAAGGGCTACAGGCTTCCCAACGAGGAAGATGAGGTAGTTGGGCTAACTGAGTGAGCCTAGGTTAGGGGCGTTGCAAAAACGCCCCAAAGAACGCACTGGCGGCGACAACGCCAGAGAAAGGGGTAGATAAAATATGACTAAACGAGAATTTTTGGAAGCCATCGTAGATGCAGAAGCTTTAGAGGTAGAGCTAAGAAAATTTGCCGCTAAGGAGCTTGAGAAAATGGACAAGGCTTTAGAAAAAAGAAAAGCCAAGCAGTCTGCGAAAGCTCTTGCAAATGCCCCACTAATTGAGCAAATCAAGGAAAATCTACTTAGTGATGAACCTTTGCTCGCAAGCGTAGCTGGCGAATATTTGGGAGTTAGTGTGCAAAAGGCAAGTGCTTTGCTTAGAGGAATGGTCGCCGACGGCATTGCTGATGTAAGGGATGTCAAGGTCTTGGGCAAAGGAATTCAGAAGGGTTATACGCTCGCAGGGAGCGGCGGCAAGGACGAGGACGAGGGCTAGATTAGTCGAAACCTCCCTTATGGGAGGTCTGCAGGAGGTGGCCTACCTGCACTGATGAGACAGGCCGAAAGGAGGTAAAAAAGTGAAAAATACCGATAAATTTAAACTGTTAATAGAGCTTGAATTAACTATGTCCACTTGTGAGATATGCCAAGGCATAAATATTTTTGATGCTAATGGGGATTTAGTTATTGACAAATGTATATGCGAAGATAATCCAATAAAGGAGTATGCAGAATGAGAAAAACACCTGAAACTATAAGATTATATGGGATGACAATGTGTGTAAGATGTGGAGCAAAAATATACGAAAGAGTTTTTAATCACGATTTAAACCGTTTTGATGTTTATAAAGGGCAAGACGAGTATGTTGGAAGTACATATCTTTATAGTATTGATGAAATGGAAGAGATAGATAAAGCATTAAAAAATGGTGAGTGTCCACTATGTGACAACTGGAAGATGGACTGTGAGGTGGAATAGTCGAAACCTCAGCAAAGGGAAGAGTAGGAGAAAATCCTGCTCTTTCTTTTTTTATGCGGCGCGAGAAAATTTGACAGTAGGTGAGGCGCTAATGTACGTCTTGGTGTACAATTCCCCAACAACTGGACTTAGTTTCTCCTAAGCTGGGTTTCCCCTCTTAATGTACGTTAATATGTACGTTATCCGAAATTTATATATTTTTATAATTTGACAAGCTGTGAAAATGTGTCTGACACCTATTTTCCCATTACTACCCATCACTACACCTATTTTTCCATTACTGCCCAATTCCCCGTTAAACCCCTTCCAGGCCCTCCGCCCATGTATGGAAGGGGCTGTTAGTCCATTGCCTGACTGTCCAGAGGGGTACATATACGTCAGCCGAACACCTTGACCTGCGCGAAACCTCCCTATTAATGTACGTCAACCGAACAGTTCCTTTTACCTCCCCCTAACAATTCCTCTTACCCCTCCCCCCAACTTTTCCTTTTTACTTCCTCCCCCAACAACAACCCTACTACTTCCTCCCTGCCCC
>DUTM01000128.1 GCA_012842085.1 Mycobacteriales bacterium
CATTGACCTCATGGTCATGCACATCTTCTTCTAAAATAGAAAAGAGATTACGATTATCATCATTAAGGAGATCATGTTCCTGATAGTACTGCAGTAGAGCTTTCTTGACTGCTTGCTCAGCCAGAGCCGAACAATGCATTTTAATTGGTGGCAAACCATCCAAAGCATCTGCTACAGCTTTATTTGTCAGTTCAAGTGCCTCCTGTACAGTCTTGCCGATAATCATCTCAGTGGCCATACTGCTGGTAGCAACGGCTGCCCCGCAGCCAAAAGTCATGAATTTGGCATCAATAATAACTTCACCTTCAATTCTTAAATCAACGCGCATAATGTCGCCACAGACAGGATTGCCCACCGTGCCTGAAGCAGTTGCATTAATAATTTCACCGACATTACGCGGATTTAAAAAATGATCCATAACTTTATCGCTGTACTTCATATCTTAATTCTCCCTTCAGCAAGTTGGCTCCCTGTTCAGGAATTATATTATTGATCTTGCCCTGTTTAAAATCAGCATACAATGGTGATATCCGCCGTAGTTTTTCTATTACGCCGGGCAAATCAGATATCATGCGATCAATATCAGAATCAGTATTTTCACGACCTAGGGTAATGCGCAACGATCCGTGGGCAATCTCATGAGGCAAACCAATTGCCATTAACACGTGCGAAGGATCCAATGATCCTGACGTACAGGCTGATCCGCTGGAACACATATAACCCAACTCATTCAGTAGTAGCAAGATAGATTCACCTTCAATAAACTCAAAGGATAAATTGATATTGTTGGGCAAACGTTTCTCATAATGACCATTTAATTTACAATATGGTATCTTAGTCATCAGTTCTCTGATCAATCTATCGCGCAGAGCAGTTTGGCGTCGGGCTTCCTCGGGCAGGTCCATAAGGGCGAGTTCTAAGGCCTTGGCAATACCAACTGCAAAAGCTGTGTTTTCAGTGCCGGCTCGCTGACGTTTTTCTTGCGCACCGCCATCAATCAGGTTTACTATCTTAACCCCTTTCCTGATATACATGATTCCCACTCCCTTAGGTGCATAAAATTTATGACCTGAGAAGCTCATTAGATCAACATTAAGTTCTCGGGGTTTGACCGGTATGGCACCCAATGCCTGGACTCCGTCCGAATGGAAGATAACTTGTTTTTCTTTGCAGATTGCCGCAATTTCTTCAATTGGCTCTGTCGTTCCGATTTCATTATTGGCCGTCATAACTGATACTAGAATTGTATCGGGTCTGATTGCAGCTTCAATCTCTTTAGGATCAACCAAACCATAACCATCCACATCTAGGTAACTGACTTCATAGCCAATTCTTTCCAATGCTTGCATACTGTGTAAGACAGCATGGTGCTCAATTTTGGTTGTGATCAGATGCTTGCCCTGTTTACGTTTAGCAATGGCTGTACCCTTAAGAGCCCAGTTATCAGACTCCGTACCGCCAGAGGTGAAGAAAATCTCATCCGGCGACACTTCAAGTAGCTCAGCAATCTGTTCTCTGGCGGTCTGTATATATTGATATGCTTCTGCACCTTCATCGTAAAATGAGGATGGATTGCCATATATATTTTCTAAAATTGGTAACATTGCTGACAGTACTTCCGGACGTACCGCAGTAGTTGCTGCATGATCAAAATAGATCCTTTCTTTATTCATAGAAGATCTTCCTTATCATTATTTAGACATGCCGGGATATTTAATATCAACCTAAGCCAACATTAATCCAGGTATGGACAGTCGTTGGTAACTCGCGTTACTCAGTTTCAGTTTTATTTTTACCTGATTCCCTTAGCCTTTTTACTTCATCGAG
>DUTM01000129.1 GCA_012842085.1 Mycobacteriales bacterium
CCGCGCCCTGATCAACCACCCGGCCCTGGTCCTGGCCGATGAGCCCACCGGCAACCTCGACAGCAAGAATTCAAAGGAGATCGTGGAGCTGTTAAAACTGTCAAACCGGCGTTATCAGCAGACCCTGATCCTGGTCACCCATGCGCACGAGATCGCCCTGCAGGCCGACCGCATGATCACCCTGGCCGACGGAAAGATCGTCAAAGACGAGGTGATCCGGCCGTGAATATCCTGAATACACTCACCGGGCGCAGCCTGAAGCTGAATCGAAAGCGCACCATCGTCACCATTATCGGGATCATCCTCTCGGCGGCGATGATCTGCGCCACCATCACCATCGCGGTCAGCTTTCAAGACCTTTTTGTGCAACAAGCGAAGCAGACAGATGGAAATTTTCACGCCACTTTTTACGACGTCATCCCGGAGCAGATCAAATATATCACCGGGAACGCCTATACCGAAACGGCGATGCTCAGCCGGAACCTGGGCTTTGCCCGTTTTGACCAGTCCACCAAAGAATACCGCCCTTACTTCTTTATCAAGGAGTATGACGCCACCGCCCTGCGGCATATGCCGATCAGGCTGACCGCCGGCCGTTACCCGGAAAAAGCCGGTGAGGTGCTGCTTTCGGAGGAGGCTGTCGCAAGCGGCGGGGAGGCTTACCGGATCGGCGAAACGATTGCCTTTGATCTGGGCGCACGGATCGATCCGGAGGGACAGCCTCTGCCGGCGGAGCATCCTTTTGAAAAGAGCGAGCAATTCGTGACCACGGCTACAAGGGCCTATACCATTACCGGGTTTATCGCCAAACCGCACTTTGAGAATTTCAGCGGCATCCCCGGGTTCACGGTGGTCGCCTACCTGGACACGGGCGCACCCGGTGCGGATGAAGCGGTCAATGTCTCCATCCTCGGGAAAAACCCGCGCCGGATCTACGAGCGGGTGCCGGAGATGGCCGCCGGCGCCGGCGGATTGGACTACGGTTACAACAACGAGCTCTTGAAATACCTGGGCATCTCCAAGAACGACCAGGCCGTGGCCATGATCAACTCCGTCGCTGCGATCGTGATCCTCCTGATCGCCGTCGGCTCGGTGACGGTGATCTACAACGCCTTCGCCATCTCGGTGAGCGAGCGTAAAAAGCAGTTCGGCCTGCTGGCCAGCACCGGGGCCACCCCCGGCCAGATCCGGCGCACCGTATTTTTTGAAGGCGCGCTCCTGGGGCTGATCGGCATACCGCTGGGCTTACTTTCCGGTATCGGCGGCATCGGGGTGACCCTCTCCGTGGTCAACCGCCTGATGATCGGCTCCATGTACAGTGAAGATATCGCGCTCCGGCTGATCGTCTCGCCGGTCACCGTCCTGGCCACTGCCGCTTTTGTGGCGCTGATCATCTTCATCTCCGCCTATCTCCCGGCCAAAAGGGCCGCGGCGACCTCGCCCATCGAGGCGATCCGGCTGAGCGCGGATATCGAGATCAAGGGGAAAGACGTTAAAACCTCCCGGCTGACCCGACGGCTCTTCGGGATCGAGGGAGAGCTGGCTCTGAAAAACCTGAAGCGCAACCGCCGCCGCTACCGGACCACGGTCTTCTCGCTCTTCATCAGCATCGTGCTCTTCATCTCCTTCTCCACTTTCATCAACTATGCGTTCACGGGCGCCGGCCTTTATTACCAGGATATCCCCTTCGATATTAACGTCAGCATCCATGACCTCTCCCCGGAGGAGCAAAAAGAGCTTTACGAGCAGATTGCCGCCCTGGAGGGAGTGGAAAGATGCGCCGTAATCAGGGATATTTATACTGAATCCTGGCTGGAGCGGGCCCAATTCGGACCTTACATTCAAAAGAATTATATTGATCAGGAGCTCTTCTCCGTAAACGAAAAAGGTCAATACCAGTTAATGTTTTACCTGTTAGCGCTCGGCGAAGATGAATTTAACACCTACGCCGCCACAAACGGGCTAGATGTGGAAGCCTTCAAAGATACTGAAAACTTCAAGGGAATCCTCATCAATAAAAATATCCAGCAGGAGGCCACGCTGGCCGAGTATGAGCCGCTGCAGGTGAAGGCAGGCGAGAAGCTTGCGCTGGCGGGAATACTGATGGATCAGGATAATCCGGAAATTACCCCTCCCGGCTTTACCATGGAGATCGGCGCGGTAACCGCCAACTATCCCCTCGGCGTCTCCTCCGCCGGCCTCGGGGCTGTTAACCTGGTCGTCTCTGAAGAGATCTTTGAGGCAATCCGTTTAGAGATGCAAAAGGTGAGCGAGCATCTGATGTATGATCATCATGATCACTTGCAGCTTTATCTAGGCGTAGACAGCAGCGCCGGCCTGGCGGATCAGATCCGCACCATTTGTGAAAATCATACGGATGGCTACATCTATATTGATGATGTTGAAGCTTCGCAGCAGGAGATGAGGCGCTCCAAAACAGTGATCGCCATCTTTCTCTACGGCTTTATCACCCTGATCACCCTGATCGGGGCCACCAATATCTTCAACACCATCAGCACCAACGTGGCCCTGCGCCGCCGCGAATTTGCCATGCTTAAATCGGTGGGACTGACCCCGCGGGGCTTTAACCGGATGATCAACTACGAGAGCATCTTC
>DUTM01000099.1 GCA_012842085.1 Mycobacteriales bacterium
AGTTCTCTGGGCTGCACGAAAACGCGGTACAGTCTACCAAGATGGCACGGATCATGGTACGTGAGCTCTACGTCTCTTTTGCGGAATTCAACCCGTCTTTCCTTCGCAAGCCTATGAATGAAAGATGAAAAATCGACTGCCTCAAACGGTGTTTCCACTCCCCACTTGCCGTATAGATCCTGCAATGCCCAGTTATCAGATGGATCAAGAGCAACTATAGTGGGAACGCCTTTAGACGCATCCAGAACCTCGCTCAACGCCTCGACGGTAGACAAGGCCTCCTCTTTCGCGTCAGAGGAAACACCCATCTCATAAAACTCAAAGCCGGAGTAGTTCTCACCCCTCGGAAGAGTAAAACTAACTCCGGCTTCTCTTAGCAGCTTGGCTGCACCCAATAACGCACCTGGAGTATATGTACACGTATTCTCTCCACCAAACAGCACAACTTGCGCTGTGTCGGGGAGGCTGCCTACCTCGGACTCGATCTTTGCCCGTGCTTCCCCTTGTGCCTTCGAATCTTGATCCCGTTCCTTCCGGAGAGAGTCGACGCGCCTGCTGACACTATCTGGACAGAGTCCATCCTCAACCATTTCAGCTCTTGTAGCCAGCATCACCTGGGGGACGTCAAATCCTCCTACACACTCTTCCTTACACCTGTAACATAAAGCGCAATTGTATACTACGTTAGCCATCTCGGAGCTTGGTGTCATCATTTCCATGAGCATACTGTACAACAGCAAGGTCTTGCCTCTTGGTGTGTCAGACTCATTTGCAGTGACATTCCCGACAGTGCAAACATGTCTACACATCCAGCAGAATCTGCATGCCCTAATTGTGTCAAGGTTGGTCCAGTCTTTCGAAAAAGCGGTCATAATAATTAGATCCCTCGTTTCAAGCCCACATTCTCACTCAACCTAAAGCCCCATTTTCCCCGGATTCATAATGTGATTAGGATCCAAAACCTTCTTGATATCCTGAATTACTCTAAAAGCCTCTCCGTACTGATGTTTCATGTATTGCCCTAGCTTGAGGCCAATACCATGGTGGTCGTTTAGCAACCCGCCATGTTTGAGGGCAGCTTTAATGCCGACATCCCACACGCTGTTGTATAGGCTCACCGCCTCCACCGGATCATCAGGCACTTCCTCTAATATGAACCTGTCATACATCATGCATCCCCAGTGATACCAATGAGAAAAGTGCGCAATGAAAGTTGCTTCCGGAAAATTACTTTCTATGGCTTCTTTCATTCCCCAGTACAGTCCTAGGATCTTATCATAAGTCGTTATAGTATCCATTGTGCCAAAGGCAAGTGGCAAGTCTAAACACTTGGGAGGGAAGTAGAAGTCGAATCTTCTCTCCCACCACCGTTCTCCAAGCTCAGACCCGAGATCTTGGGCTCCTGAATCCAAGAACAGTCTGCGAGCAGTCCTCTCCTGCACATCCACGATGTCTGCAGGTCCGTCGAAGCCGTACACCATATATGCCCCTGTTGTGTCTATGTCTAATACAGCCTTTATGCGCTCACGTGTTTCAACAGGATCGTAAAGGCGCAAAATGGAAGGAGTAGCGCCGTTGGTCATCAGCGCTCTCCCGGCTTTGATTGCATTGGACATGTCATCAAATAAGAAGGCTCTAAACGACCGCTTCTCCGGTATGTCAAACATCTTCAGCATTGCTCTTGTAATAATGCCCAAGGTCCCTTCTGAGCCGACAAACAGTTGATTCAAATCCGGGCCGGCTGCATGTCTTGGCACAAGCGGAGTCTCGATTATGGTGCCATCTGGAAGTACGACTTCTATAGAGACAACAAGATCCTCAATCTTCCCGTACTTTGAGGAAGCGACGCCAGAGCCTCTATGGGCCAAGTATCCTCCCAACGTCGCGCAAGAAGCTGACGCAGGCAGATGCATAGTCGAATAGCCATGTTTATTAAGTTCCCACTCAAGCGCTTGCTGAATAATGCCACATTCTGCCGTGTATGTCATAGATTGGGGGTTGACCTCCAGGATTCTATTCATTTTCTTTAGATCCAAAATAATGCCGCCGTGAATAGGCAGAGCGCCCCCTTGAGAACCGGAGCCGCCGCCCCAAGGGATTACAGGAATCCGATGTTGATTCGCCAGCTGAAGCACAAGAGATATCTGCTCTTTGTTTTCTGCATGGACCACTACATCCGGAGTAGACGAAATGCGCCCTCTGTCAATCCATAGTCTTGGCACC
>DUTM01000112.1 GCA_012842085.1 Mycobacteriales bacterium
GAAGTCAAAAAAGAGGCCGCCTTTCCTACGTCCTTCCGCTTTAAGGAAAGCACGCAGGAATACAGCGACCCATTTGTGCAGGCAGAATATGCATACAGCTTGATTGAAACGGAGATGTGCAAAGATGACAAACAATATGAATGTTATAGTTATTCCACCGAGAAGGAATGCAAACAATAGTAAAGGTGAGGAAAAGCCGAAACTCCGGGTAGCCGCCTATTGCCGTGTTTCCTCCGACAGCGAGGAGCAGGCAACGAGCTATGAAACGCAGATTGAGCACTACACTTCATACATAAAGAACCATCCGGACTGGGTTCTGGCAGGAATCTATGCCGATGACGGCATCACCGGCACTAATACAAAGAAGCGCGAAGAGTTCAACCGAATGATCGACGACTGCATGGCAGGCAAAATCGATATGATAATCACTAAGTCCATCAGCCGCTTTGCGCGCAATACGCTGGACTGCCTGAAATATATCCGCCAGCTAAAGGAAAAGAACATTCCCGTCTATTTTGAAAAAGAAAACATCAACACATTGGATTCCAAAGGCGAAGTCCTGTTAACGATTATGGCTTCTCTTGCGCAGCAGGAGAGCCAGTCGCTCAGCCAAAACGTGAAGCTGGGCCTGCAGTACCGCTATCAGCAGGGCGTAATACAATTCAACTGCGCACGGTTCCTCGGTTACACCAAGGATGAGAATAAGCGCCTTGTGGTTGTACCCGAAGAAGCCGAAATCGTAAAGCGCATTTATCGAGAATACCTTGAGGGTGCAAGTATGCTGAAGATTGCCCGGGGGTTAGAGGCCGACGGTATCCTGAACGGTGCAGGCAATGAGCGCTGGCACACCAGTAACATTAATAATATTCTACGAAACGAAAAATACATCGGAGATGCGCTCTTGCAGAAAACCTACACGGTTGATTTTCTTACAAAGAAGCGGGTTAAGAACAACGGCATCGTTCCGCAGTACTATGTAGAAAACAGCCATGAAGCTATTATCCCGCGTGAAATTTTCATGCAGGTACAGGAGGAACTTATCAGACGACGCTGTGTTCATACCAGCAAAAATGGGAAAAAGCGCAGCTTCAGCAGCAATCACTGTTTTGCTCAAATGATTATCTGCAGCAACTGCGGCGAGGTATTCCGCAGAGTTCACTGGAACAACCGTGGGAAGAAATCCATTGTCTGGCGCTGCGTAAGCAGGCTGGAAAACACCGGCCTGTTCTGCGACGCTCGCACGGTACTGGAGAGCACCATTGAACAGGTACTAGTCACCGCCATCTATGATACCTTGAGCGGGAAGGATGCTTTCCTATCCATATTAGAAAACAATATCGCCACAGTAATCAGCCAAAACAATAATCAGACTCTAGCCGATATCGATAAGAGATTAGGAGAACTACAGGCTGAACTTCTCAAACTGGCCAGCACAAAATCTGATTATGAGGATGTAGCGGATGAGATCTACTCATTGAGAGAAGAAAAGCAAAAAGTTCAAGTGGACAGCGCTAGCAAAGATGAAATCAAGAAGCGGATCGCTGACATGAGCGCCTTCCTAAATAAGCAGCCCACCTCCATTACCGAATACGATGAAGCGCTGGTAAGGAGGTTGATTGAAAAGGTCACTATCCACGAGGGCAAATTCACTGTGGAATTTAAGTCTGGACTGACAGTTGATATAGAAGAATAGATGGAAAAGAAGCAAGGCACTCTACAAATTATAATGTAGGAGGTCTTGCTTTTTTTATGCTTGATAACGATCTGACCGCTTGATATTGCCATTCAATTTAATTCTTTAATCTCCACTACAAGCTTCATACTCTGAATTTTACACCATCAGTCTTCACATCCGTCCTGTCCGAAAGCGACAGGAAATGAGTTGGATGTAAGGTATGTATCGGGATTATCTTTTGAGAGTTTAACCCTTGAATCACTCTCTGAATATCAGAAATTGTTGCATGCCCACTAGTATGTAGAACCTCAAGGGAGAAGCCACTATTCTCCAGATATTTTTCAAACCTCTGCTGATAGTCGCTAGATCTGTATCCAGTCCATAATGAATACATGAAAACTCCATTCTTTAAATTACTCTTTTCTAGGTCCTTATGCATGGATGGTCGGCACAACATCACCACTCTGTCCTGAGTCTCTTTCAGCTGACGCCGTGATATGTGATAAGCTGAAAACTGTTTGGCGTAATCTTCTCCAATTTCATTGAAAATCTTCTGCGTGAGTCTGTAAGGGAAAAACACTTTGATATTGGGGTAGTCACTTGACGGGTATGGCAAATTATTCCCGAGCTTACGAAGCTCATATAGAACATTTGCCGTATACACATCTACTACCATTTTTCGCTTCAGCCGAAGTGCCGCCCGATAAAAACTCACTAATCGATCAATGTTCTGGCTTGAGCATTGGAATAACAGTGGAACATTCAAACCCTCCATTCGTTTAATCACCGTTTCCTCGATTTCTGTTTCTGTAAGAATCCTCTCTTCTGCTCTTCCCAAAGTTGATCCTTCAGTCAGGAGAATGTTCGCATCTTTTTTTGCTCTTTCGATAAACCGATTCAGGCAGATCGCCTTTCTTCCATGACCACGAAAGTCTCCGGAATACAGAACGGTTTTCCCTTCTGCAGTGATTTCAAATGCTGCTGCATCATAAGCAGAATGATCCATTAGATAAGGCGTTACTGAAAATTCTCTGATTTGGAATGGCTCATACATTGTGAAACGCCGAAAATCCAACTCAAATTTTTCACATATTTGAAACGCTTGCGAAATGCGGATGAGCGTTTCAGTTCCAGGCGATAAATACACGGGAATCGATGGATGAATGTACTTCAAGAGGCCATAGTGATCGATGTGCGCATGAGAAATGATGACTGCATCGAAGTCCTTCTGATCCCATGCATATAATCCTTTGATGTCCGGAAGAACATTCAAAGCCAGCAATTCAGAATAGGGTTTCTTTGCCACATCGTCTGCAATCGGTTCATTATTCAGGAAAAGTGGGTACCCTGCATCAATCAGAATCCGAGTTGAAGTAGTGCAAACTTCAATAAGCGTTCCACCAATTTCCTTGGTGCCGCGGTAGATGATAATATCCAATGCAATCCTCCTCTCATGCCCACTTTAAGGACGTATCGATTTCTGTGATCATATTGTCTTTCTCAACAAAATATATATAGTGCAGTTTGATGACGTCTTCATCAATATCTAATGTCATCTCCTTGAAGGAATAGTCATTGCAACTGCTTGAAGGCATCACGCAGGCTGCATAAAGAATCAGTTGTTTTGGTATTTCTCCATTGAACCCAAAAAGGGTCCACCATTGCCTACCACCTTCACTACGGAGCAGTTCTCGAATGAACGTGGCGTAAGCAATGGACTGTTTTAGAGCATCTTTGGGTGGCTCACTTTTTACATTTTCATCTTTAAGCTCCATGATGCAAAGATATGTATTAACCCCACCAGTTCCTGTTCTGGCAAAAATATCTATTCCGCCGCCATGAACACCAGAATACTTTACTGATTTATGGTTACTGGCACTTATAGGCGTTGGCATCGGAAAACGTACTTTTCCTATCTCTACGGCTTTAGTATGCGGGAGGGCTTTACCACCTTTTTTCAGAAGCTCTGTAAGCCACATGCTTTCCAGTCTATGTTCCTCATTCCCACTGTTATTCTCTGCTTTTCGGGGTCCTTTCCTATGCTTGAAATATTTGCGGAATTCTGCTGCTTCAGACCCAACCCAGTCAACACCATTCAATTGAATATCACAATCGAAATCCCTCAAATTATTTTTTTCTAAACCCTTCGTGCTTAGCTTATGCTTTCCACTTTCATGACCAGTTAGTCTTGCTACAGTCTGACCATAATATCGCAGATCGAATACTACTGTTTTTTTCGCGTTTTGGGCAGAAGTGGTGTTTAAATAAACAGTAAGCGGATGCCATTGCCGAAAAGATTCACGTACACTTTTAATAAAATCCAGGTTTTTAGTGATTTTTAGGGCATAGCCTTCGTACCGATTGCGCCACTCATCATTTTGGTTTAATAGAGACCTCGTTTTATTAATGACATCATTAAACTCTCGTTGTATCATAATTATTGATCACCTCACTTCTTTATTGTTATAGAGCTTAACGATGCTCTACGTACGATCTCATCATATCCTTGAGATGTTCCGGGAATATTTTCTATCACTATCATCAAAACCTACATTTATGATATGTTTAAGAAAATAAAACCATCCAACCTGCTTTCCCAACCCCCACTGTTTCACAAAAACATCCATTCTGCTCTGTACGGAGCCACTGACATCTAATCCGTTCTGTACGGGGTCACCGACATCTAATCCGCTCTGTACGGGACTATTAGCCCCCTTGGACTAGTTCCCGCAGAGCGGAAAATCATCGTTTTTCATCTTTTAATCTTTGATGATAAAACCCTGGAAAGGCTTATATCAAGCCTTTCAGAGTACACTTCTTTATTTTCTAGACATCAATACTACCGTCTCAACGTGGCCCGAGTGGTCATTATTGATGTCTGCGTCCTAGGGAATATGTCAACCGATTTTGAGCGTTTTCGAGGTTGGAGGAAACATATCAACGGTTTTTAGGTTCAAGGGAACATATCAAAGTGTGCCTATGCTACTATAAATAGCAAACGGATTATTTCCTATCTCCTCGACTCTAGTCACAGCGTAGAGGCGATAATAGAAATAAACGATAATGGTATTCGTCTTAACCTAATTATAGGTTAAATTCTTGATTAAGAATAGCAACCAGTTCCGCTGCTCTATGCCTATCAAACTGGATAGTTTGTTTAGCACTTGCAGTACTTCCTTCAGCACCATATGTCTGAATTTGGAATAGCTTTTCATTTCCAATAATCGTTGTTGAATAGGTTGTCTCTCTAATGTCCTGCCTCCGGAAATTACGGTTTTCTTTTTCCCATTTTTCTACGAACATAATAATTCCTCCAATAATTTATATTAGTTGTCTGGTGATATCCTTCACTCTTACATCTTTTGTAAATTCTTTTATGGGCGTGATAACGATACCATTACAGAAGCACATAAAATTATGCACATTCAAGTTCCGTCAGCCAAATATTTACAAACGATTTGCGTACAATATCAAGCTCTTTTAGCTGGTTCTGCAATATTTTTATCATATCCTGATTAAGGATACTTGAATTTATAGTGAGTTTCTTGCTACTTTCTTGAATTTCATTTTCTGTTGTAATCAATTCAATTTCTTTACTTGGGATAACAGCGTATTCCATACAAGCACGGCTCATACTTAACACGCTTCTCGAGCACGGAACTATTGCGTTTATGTATTCCACTCTCTTACCTGTGTTTAAATTTTTGATTTTATAATCAGAACTACTTTTATCCTGCATCAAAAAGATCCATGTTTCCAAATTGGTTAGATTTAATATTACCCCTTCTGTCCCATCAAAATCCATGTATCCAATTCTATCATATTTTCCTTCACCCCGTGATTTATCGACCCATTTTTTTGCTTCTGCGTATGAAGGAGTAAAAGACCAAACAACATCATTCTCGTTATGGGATGGAACCACATGACTATAGATCAAATCAAGCTTTGAATTTTTACTAGGAACTTTCGGTAAAATTTTGTTTGATTGTGTAGACTTCATTGCTCTATATAAAATCATTTGACCCTCCTATATATCCCGAAGCTTTTTGTTTATTGTATATATCTGATGAATTTAGCGCTACCAATTTTTCAAATGTTTCTCTTTTACTTATTTCCTGTCCTTTTTCCGAAAGGACTTTTGTTATAATCATCTCTTGTTTCTCCAATCTACCAAAATTTTTCTAATTTCCTTAATTTCATTGCAATCTTTCTCACATAACATCATTTCGCACAATATTTTTGACATCTCAGGCATATCAACATGGATTGGCAACCCTTTTTTGCATAGTAACATCGACTGTATAACAATTATAATTTTAATTCTTCTACTCTAAAGCATTCATAACCTGGATGAGCATCTTCATCTGGTTCTCTGTATACATACGGATAACAACAATATATGGCACATATATTTTTACCATCTTTTTTTGTTGTAATGGTCAAAGCACTATGCTTGCAATAAATGCAGGCTTTTTCCCCTGACCATTTCAGTCCAAACTCTCTTCTCCTGTCACAAGTATATGCTTCCTTGGGCTTTCCTTTTTCACCAATATATTTGATTGAATAGGAAAAACCTTTATCCTCAGATTCTTCTTTTAACTCCTTAATTCTTTTCAAAGCATACCTTTTCCTTTTTTCCTTCAGTGATAGAAAAAAATCTTCTGAACCTTCTATATCTCCTAAAACAATTCCTTCTTCACATATGGCAAATCGGGATAAGTCTACAGCATCAACATCATTTCCCTTCGTCCATACAATTCGATATATTTCCGGAGCAAGATCTTCATATTCTTCATAATATAAATCCAGATAGACAGCGAATGACTTATCATAATCTGTAAGAGGTTTGTCCAATATTTCAAAAATTCTCATAGGATGACTCCATTTGAATTTCGTACTGGTATCCTCATCTAGGTACTGAATCTGGTTGTTATATTTCTTATCCCGTACATCAAATACCCATACGACACGGTAACCTAAGCTAGTAAAAAATTCATTTCTATCATTAAATTCCTCTGCTGAAATTGGACTATGCTGCATTTCAATCACCGTGTTCTCTATGAAAACATCTGCCCTATGTACGATTCCATTATGCCTAATAACTACTTCCCTAGCATCAGTTGGAAAGAATCCCTGCATTTTGATATGCCACTCTGATGTATCATAGTTCCATGCATCAGCACACTCATTTGCTATATGTGCAAAATGATCTGTGTTCTGTATCCCAGATTTTAGAATGACGGGATTACCGCACGATGGGCAGTAATATTGTAGTTCTCGCCTTGCTTCACTTGCTTCTATACGTTTTCCGTTTTTGTCTACCGCAATAAACATGCTATTCGTCTCCCCTCTACAACACCATATTTTGATTATGAATTATTTGACCATATATTCCTATTACTAGTACGAATTTTAATCTATAATTCTTATCTATAAGCGCAGACTAACGCTCAGCATCTCTCTATTTTTAACCTTATAAGGTACTCCCACCACCGGGGTTTTCTTATAAGTAAGATCACATCCTGTCATAAGTTTCCGATTGCTTCTCTCATAATCAGGTACTATCAACCCCTATTGTCATTCTTTGTTTTTACATTTTATACATAGTTTTACCATCTATAAGTTTTACTTAATAAGAAATTTTTATAATAGTATATCATAAGCTTATCATCTGGTTAGGTATAAAATATTCTCTTACTTTTCATGTGAATATAAACAATTCTATAGTTTCAACCTATCCCCAATATATCAATTCCATAGTCTCGCAAGACAAAAAAACAGTTCTATAGTCTAACCCTAACACATATTTCATATTCAAAGCGATTCTTCAAGGATAAAAAACAAGGTTTCAAGCCAATCAGTATGAAATACCGAAAGTCTGGAAACCCCTGATTTCAAGCCATTTAGGGCATTTTTATTTGTCTTTGCGTGACATCAGACATACCGTCTCCACATGTTTTGAGATGAGGGGATAGCTGTCAAAAATTAGGTACATGAACATAATTCTCTTTGAGGGAAGTTATCCACTGTAGGCATACGTATGTCGGAACATATCAACTCAACAGATTTTCGTTACGATACTTATGTTCAAAGTATCAGTTACTGTTTCAAAGTCTTTTTCTTATTTCAACTACAATGTCCACGGCATCCTTCTTTTTTTCACCACCATACATCCAACTGAAACCATCACCTTTATATCTAGGAAAGATATGCAAATGATAGTGTCCTACATCATTGAATTCACCGCCATTTTGCATAACACTATAACCATCAGGTAAAAATATTTCTTTTAAGGCGGATACAATTTTCTTAGATACTATCATCAGATGTGCTAGAACATCGTCCGGCATTTCATCAACATCCAAATAATGTTCCTTAGGAATGAGTAGCACATGTCCTGAATTAATAGGATCCATATCCATAAATGCCATTACGATTTCATCTTCATATACAAAATCAGTTACTATATTTTCTTTATGACAAAAAACACATTCCATTTCAATTTCTCCTCAACTTAATCGTCTCTTTTTTATATCATGCCTTCTATTTGCAGAAAACTAACTACCGTTTTTTCTATTGCATTATGTAAGTAAGTACAAATTAAAAGAGTATGGTTAATCTGCTTTGCTTTCTGGCAAATAATATACTTTTCCATCCTTCGCAATTAACTGCACATCTTCAAGATATAATTCTGATTGTTCGTATTTAAAACTACTGCCATTACCATAGCTTTGTTCATCTATTATATTTGCTACGCTCTTATCAATTGTACGAAAATTCAACTCATTTCTTATTAAGCCTGGAAAGAAGTGAATTACTCTGTCAAATCCATCTCTCTTGCGGCGAGTTTCATCTATATCAATGTTCAACCTTTTTGCGGTATCTTGATGCCAGTTAGTGAGCCTTGTTTGTGTATCAATAACCTGCTGTCTGAATACAGGAAGCAGAGCCACACACTGCTCCCGAGAAACAGCACCAAGATGCAGTGTATATCTTAGGTCAGAAATCTTATACATCACATCTAGCAAGGACTTTTGATACAAATACCAATTCTGAGCCTCATTTAATTCTCTTTCATAAGTCTTGTAATCAATATCTTTCTTTTTCGCATATCCAGCAAGTGTCAGATTAGCCTGTCCTAAAAGTTGAGTACACTCTTCTTCCAGGCTATCAAGCTGAGAAATTTTACTAAGTCGCAACTCATTGTTTTCAAGGATTTCAACTTGAAAGTCTGCTATCGTCTTAACATGGGCTATAAGTGAAAATACTCTACTACGGTACTCATTGTCCTGAAAATCTGAAACCTTAGATATGCTTTCGCTTATTAAGCCAAGCTCAGCATTAATTTGTGTCATGTAATACTGGCCAACAACCATCGATGCTACTCCCATAGCCGTAGCTGCGGTATTTGCTACAACGGCCGTTCCTTTTTGAGCCTCAATTGCTACTAAATTTGCATGACCTTTAATACCGTCTGCACCATGATATATACCTCGAACAGCATTTTCCATTGCATTCGAGTTAGTGAGTTTTGCACCTGCTGGAATTATAGCTCTATATAAAACCTCACTATTTGCTTGTACTGCTTGAATTGCATTATTAGCAGTATTTCCTACCTGTGCTAATTCTGGGACAAGATTGTTTACATGTGCCAGAACTTTACTGCTTTTAATTTCAACTAATCTACTCTCATCAATTATAGATCCAACTGGAAGCATCTCCATTTGGATTGCAAGTCCATCTGGTTTATCTGCCTTATTAATGGGGGCACTAAATGGTGAAATGCCCGAAACAATCGTGGGATTTTCTAGTTTTTTATTATCTGCTCTCTTTTTCATGAATATCGCTAGGAAGACGCTAGCAATTACTACGATGCAGATTCCAATTAATGTGTATTCCATATAATGTTAACCTCCCACAATTAACTCCATGTCTTAGTCTTAAGAAGTTCAGCGATTTCCTGTGTTTCAGGTAAATTCTCTGTCTCCAGAACTTGTGTCAAATCAAATACCCTCGTTCCCATAGGAGCTCTTGGTGTGATCTTCTTGAAATCAGTCTCATAAAATTTTTCAACAAAGAAGTATCTGTGCTTACTACTTTTTATATCATATCCATGTTGAACACCATCAATAATTGCATCTGCAATTTTCTGTTTTCTTTCCTCTGTCAATTCGCCAAACTCTACTTCATATTGCATACCATTATCAGTATCTACAGCCGTGATACGAGCACTAATCTTGCCAACCGCACGTACGCTTTTATTTTTATACAAGCTCAAATAATCGTGTGCGCGAAAACCACGGTCGGCATTATCATAGTAAATATCCTGGCTTACATTAAAATCTAGTGTTGTTCCTGCCAATTGCATCCTCATAAATTTCCATGAATCTGAAACAGCAATGAGGCCATCGTTATAGCAGTAATTCAGATAATCATCCAAAACCTCCTGCATTTCATAATCCCTATCATCAATCACTTCTTGTATTGCATTTGCTATACCTTCAAATGTTGTATTGATATGAATGACTGGTTTACTTTGCGCAGAGTTATATTCCTTTAATTGTTGTTCAAAAATCTTCTTTTTATCTTCTGCCATTATCTCAGGGGCTAGAGTAATCATTACCTTATACTTCTCATCACCAAAAGAATTCAAATGTCTCATAAGCTGTTCTGAATAAAACCAGTCAGACATTTTTGTTTCAACAACAATCTTAAAGCTCTCCTGTGTTATGGTCGCATCAGGAATACTATCAACACTCTTCTCTTGTAAGTTAAATACGATTTCTGGCTCAAAGGAATCAGAGAAAAACTCCGACTTTAAAAAGCGAAAAAACTTATCAGAGGAATATTGATATAGGCGAGATAACAGCAACATCGTATTTGCCGTAGCTACATTTTCTTTTGCATGATATCTCTGAAAATAGTGAATTTTCATTTCTGCTTGTCTCCTCTCTTTTTCTTTCCATAATTTTTTGGGAAGTAGTCCTTTCCGAGCTGCCAAACATACTGATCAATTTGCTTTAGGTTATATGTTTCCAAGTCATAGAACCCACGAAAATCAATCAATATATCTTTAAATCTA
>DUTM01000090.1 GCA_012842085.1 Mycobacteriales bacterium
CCCTGGGGTTTAACCCAGTGGACAAGCCGGTGCACCTTTACACATTGGATGAGTTAGAGAAGATTGGCGAGATGTATAGGGAGGTGAGGGCACCCAATGGCATGGATTGAATCACACCAGAGTTTATCTAGACACAGAAAGACACTAAAGACTGCCGGTCGTTTGTCGGTCGACCGACATAAGTTGATTGGTCATCTGCACGAACTTTGGTGGTGGGCCTTGGATAATGTGGGGGTCGACGGAAAGTTGACCGACATGACCCCCTTTGAAATAGGGTTGGCCGCACAGTGGGATGGCGACCACGATGAGTTTGTCAGGGCTCTAATCGATGGCGGGTTCATAGATGATCATGGTGGGTGTCTGGCGTTGCACGATTGGTATGACTACGCCGGAAAGCTGATTGAAAGGCGATTAGAGGAGCGCGAGCGGTCACGCAGGAGGAGGCAACAAGCCAAGAAAAAGGCCAACAAAAAACAAGAGGAAACCCAAAAAACAACCAAAAAACAACCAACGGTCGACCAGCGGTCAACCGTTGGCACCGTACCTAACCGTACCGTACCTAACCAAACCATAGATAGTAAAGATAATGTCGCCAAAAAATTTGACGACGATTCTATACCCATGAGATTGGCTTTGCACTTGAAAAGAGAAATTCTCAGTCAAGATCCTAATACCCGGGTCCCAGATGATTTAACCAACTGGGCAACCGAGGCAGATCGCATGATGCGGCTGGACAAGCGTGATCCGCAGGAAGCCGCTAACCTAATGACATGGGCGCAGAATGATCACTTTTGGCGAGCAAACATTCTTTCAATGGGTAAATTCCGCAAGCAGTATGACAAACTAAAGCGCCAAGCAACAGCTCCACCGCAGACAAGGCAGGTGGTGGGCGTGAACGGCGAAACCGCTGCAGAGCGCTTGCTCCGCGAAGAGATTGAGCGAGAACGTGCTGAAGCGGACATCATCGATATTGCTTGGAGCGAAGGAGGGTAATTATGACCAAAAAAGAGGCTTTGCAGCTCATAACTTTGCTACAGATGGCATACCCCAGGCAGGCCCTGGGAGACAAAACGGTGGAGGTCTACGCTGGTTTTATCCAAGATTTAGACTACAACGTGGCTGAGCGCGCGATCCAAAACCACATCCGCAACGAAAAGTGGTTTCCGTCCATCGCTGAAATTCGGGAAGCTTGTGTCGAGTTGGCACACGACCTGCCATCAACCGAGGAGGCCATGGAGATCATACGGTCGGCAGTGCAGCGGTATGACTACGGAGCCATCGCGGGCAACGACCTTCTACGGCAAGCTGTAGCGACCGTAGGCTTTGAAAAAATCGGCTACAGCGAGTACCCCGAGCCTCTTTACCGGCAAGTCAAAGAGGCTTACGACAACTTGCGCAAACGGGAGATCAAGCGGCTGCAGAGCACCCCAGCGGTAGGGATGTTGGGAGTCGAAGAACGTCTAGCTTTGACAAAGGGGGATCTGGCATGATGCGGACGGCCATTATTACGGTGATACTAGCAGCCTTTGTGGTGCTTTTGGTCTACGCAAGCCATCTCTGGGATCGAGTGGTGGAGCTGGAGGACAGGCTCGAAGAGCTAGGCGATGGCTAGACCACCTGCGTA
>DUTM01000131.1 GCA_012842085.1 Mycobacteriales bacterium
TGAGGATGCCACCGAGCTTGTCAATCGCCGTCGCTGCCGGTGCTGCCGCTATCAAGCTGGGCAAAGAAGTCGTACAGCAATTCGGAGAGCTGGAACAAAACCTTGGTGGCTCCGAGGCGCGAATTGCTGTACGACTTCTTTGCCCAGCTTGATAGCGGCAGCACCGGCAGCGACGGCGACTGCGCCCATCGCAACACCAATACCCTTGAGGATGCCACCGAGCTTGTCAAACTTGCCACCGGCATCTTCCGCGCTTTTACCGGATTCGTCCAATTCATCACCGAGGTTATCCGCTTCGATTGTGGACTGCTCAAGTTCACGCTCCATCCCGTTGAGTTCTGCCTGTGCCTTATTCAGTTGAATCTGCCAGTTATGAGTACGGCGGTCATTCTCGCCAAAGGACTCCGAGGCGTTCTGCAAGGCGGCACGCAGGGTTTCAATTTTGTTCTTCTGCGCATCGATTTCCTTATTCAGCGTAGCGTTACGGGCGGTGACCGCTTGCACGGACTTATCGTTTTTGTCAAACTGGCTGGTGACAAGCGTCATTTCGCTGCCCAGCACCTTAAAAGACTGGTTGATGTCGCGGAGGGCGTTCTTAAACTCGTGTTCGCCCTCAATACCTATTTTCAGGCCGAAATTGTCTGCCATCTGTGCTCACCCCCTTAAATCCCCGGCGGGATAATATCGTCAATTGTTCGGGTTTTCTTCGGTTTCTCAATGCCATGCCATTGCTTATGACAGGTCCATAAATCAAAAAACAGTCCGATGGGCATGAGCCAGAATTCCTCTGCATCCATACCCATCTGAACTGTTCCATAGTAAAGAAGCCGGGTAAAGACTTCAGCGTCCGTTACCCGACTTCCGCGTTTTTTGATGAGGCACCTCTGGTGACGCTATCTTCCTCACTTTCCACATCTCGCTTTGTGCCTTTGAACATCGCTTCGGTGATTGCGTTCTTATATGCCGCCAAGTCAAGCGGTGAAGTGAGAAGTTCGACTTCCTCCTCAGTAAGAATTTCCTCTGGTGCATTCTTATTCTTAAGGTTGCGAATCAAAATGGACTGGTTTGCCAGCAGAGTGATTAGCCATACTATCTCATCCAGAGCCATTTCGAAGTTCTCGGATTTCATTAATTTTTCACCGAGATTTTCAAGCCCTCCATATCGACCGGCAATGGCCTTCGTTGCACGAGTGGTCAGCACCAGTTCATACTCTTTGTCGCCTATGCTGATTGTGGCACTTCTTTCATTATCCATTCTGCATCCTCCTTACGGTTCCGGTGTGTAAACCGGCTCATAAACTTCGGTGAACCAACCGGTTATAGTACCGGATGAGACGCCTGCGTCACCTTCAGTGACCTCCGCTTTCCATGGGTGTTTGCCAATGCCGTCCAGTTTGTTCCTACGCATAACCGTATGATAGAGCTTTTCGATGGTAATTGGCTCGAGCCAGTTGCAAAAATATTAGGAAAAATGGAGGAAAACTAAAATGATGAAAATTGCTGTAGCAAGCGATAACGGAA
>DUTM01000055.1 GCA_012842085.1 Mycobacteriales bacterium
ATCGATATCTTTTTGTTCAATCCCCATTTCCACAAAAATATTGCTTAACACCACTGGGTCGTCGGGATCCATGTCCATACTCTTAAGTCTCTGTTTAAAGTAATTGATTTGCCTTTGTGTTGCCTTCTTTACTAAAGTTTTATTCGGGTTCGCCCGTTTTTTCTCCTGCTCACTTATCACACGGCTTTGAACAGAACTAAACTCCTCATCTAAAAGCCTCGCCTCTTCAGGATAAAGCCAGTCATTTTCCCCCATAAGCTTTCTTATAATTCTGTCGCATGCACCGGTAATGGTTTTTTCAAGACCAAATTCCTTATCATCAATAAGCTCTTTTGCTATTTCAAACATTTCCCATTCGGTAAGAGCAAATTCGGGATTTTGCTTTATCAAAGGTCTCCTGCTTTCTAAAACCGTTCTTCCCCTCTCATCCTTAATGGCGTTTTTATTCTCAATCTTCTGTGCAATATACTTCTGGTATCTGTTATAATAATCTATCTGTTTTCCGTCAACAATAACCTGTCCACTTGAAATATCCTTACCTCTAATTTTAACCAAGTATAAAGGTAATTCAACATTTCCGACACCGGGAAATTCCACCTTTTTTTCCTTCAATACATTAATTGACAAATCCTCGATAGAGATGCCTTTTTCTTTGGCTTTTTTAAAAAGTCCTTCCGCCTTCATTCTCAACTCTCCACCAATGCCTTTGTAAAAGTCTTTTTCCTGATTATATTGAATTTCAGTTGATATACCTTCATTTTGAGCCGTTTTAACCGCGCCTGTATTTTTTTTCATATTTCCATCTCCTTACAACAAGAACGTTATTAATTGGACTCAAGCTTTTGATTGGTGAATTTAAGCCCTATTTATTATTTGATTAAATGCAGTTATCAAAACAGCTTTTTTTTTCATTATCAAGAAAGATTTCTACAGTTTTCATTTTTATGTATGGCACTGTTCATAGTCGATGGATGTATTAATAAATGTGAAGAATAAAGTCGAGGAAAAATATGGAGTAAACATTATGAAGCACGTTGTAGCCGCCTGTT
This sequence comes from Mycobacteriales bacterium, assembly GCA_012842085.1. GTDB lineage: Bacteria > Actinomycetota > Actinomycetes > Mycobacteriales > Mycobacteriaceae > Lawsonella. Next base: position 1,050 of record DUTM01000055.1, read on the forward strand.
AATACGACGTGAAAAAGGAGAGCATCCATTCTCACGTAGTGAGTTTTTTTAGACCTCACGGGGCATTTACAGACTCTAGACTTGTGCAACTTAAGTTTCTGGAATATTTTTCTTTACTTAAATACTATGCACCCATTGCCGATATATAATTTGACAAATATGCCGCCACGTTCTAAAATCATATTGGTACTTAACTAACAATCGATGGGCGGGATACAATTTGTTAATATTAGCACTGAAATATGCTCTTTTTGCAGGCATATCCACATTGGGTAATTTATCTACACAGCACTTGATTCTAATGCTCCTGCCGGCCTTTGAAATCGGAGAAGATTTTGTTTTTGACATATTTGGAGTTTTAAGCATAAAACTCGGTCTTCTTATTGCTATTTTTTTCGGAACTTTAACCGGGTTGGTAATAAAGTATGCATTAGACAAGAGGTTCATATTCAATTATGAGACAAAAAACAAATCTGAAAACACAGGAAAGTTTTTGTTGTATTCGTTTATGGGCATATTTACAACACTTATATACTGGGCTTTTGAGCTCTCCTTTGACTTTCTTTTTGACTATGAATCCGCAAAGTACATCGGTGCATTCATTGGGCTGTCGATAGGTTATGTCATAAAGTATCAGCTGGACAAGCGGTTTGTTTTCAACCATAAATAGCGAACTATATAGAAATATCTTAGAGTATAATTATAGTTGGCAAGACAAGTAAATCGGGTAGGAGGTAAATAATTATTTTATTTA
>DUTM01000132.1 GCA_012842085.1 Mycobacteriales bacterium
AAGAGCCTATACAATTCGGCTCTCTAGGAACTCAAAGATTATTCAATATAATTAACCAAACGGTGGGGAATAAAGGATGCTAAGAAGTATAATCATTCTCTAATAAGAGTCTGCCTGCCGATGTTCACGTTCGCATTCGACGAGGTGTTATTCAGGTTCCAGTACGAGAGACCTGCATTCGAACCATTATTCCAGTTCCCACCAACATGAGCAAGCACGCACCCAATACCCCCTATGTTTTATAAATTACTGTTATTTGGCTATATACGGGGGAGGTGTCCCCCGGTCCCCCTCTTAAAGAGGTTTTTTAAGAAGCTGCCCGCCGACGTCCACGCTCGCATTCGACGAGGCGCGACTCAGGTTCCAGAACGAGAGACCCGCAATCGAACCAAGAAGCCAGCGCCCACCAACAAGAGCAATTCGTTGTCCTGTGTTTTGATAATAGTAATCGCTATAGTAGGTTGATGAGCCTGCGCCTACCTCAACAGGAAATTCAGCAAATGGATTTTTGGGATCATACCCCATATATTTTGCATATCCATTTTCATCGCTGTTGACATAGCTTAACTGCCTATATGGATACGCAAAGACATTGCTTGCATATTCTTCGGCATTTAACGCTACCCACGCCTGCCAATCGTTGATATTGACACCGTCAACAAACTGCCAGATGTCGCCCCAGGGAGATTCGATTCCGCGATAAGCACATGGATATTTGCCATTGTTTGTGGTTATACTGCCAGACGAAGCAGCAATTCTTTCACTGAAACCGTTTATCCAGCCTGTATTTTGCAGGAAGCTACCTGAGGCGATATCGACAGGGTCACCATCAAAATAGATTGCCTTGTTTTCTACATCGTAATCTTCTATAGATGTAATGGTTCTGCCATAAAACGTCTGTATTCCGTAGCGGGTCGTGCCTACCGATATTGTCTGTCCTACCCTGTACTGAGCCGCTGTAGTGTTTGACACTATAATTCTATTAGTATTCGATTCCGAAATTACGGCCAAATCAGTTTCTACGCCATATCTGCCGCTAGTAAATCCCGCCATTACAGACTGACTATGCAGAGTTGCAAACTCAATATAAAACAACGTTTGGAGTACATCATACGCATGTACATCTAGCTGCTGATACCCTTTTAACCCGTCCACGTTGTTGTTTTGAGCATACTCTCTAAACTGGACTATGTTGTGATTAACCAGAGGCGGGACATCCGGCTTGGATTCGAGCCTATTATCAAGGCTTAGTGATGCCTTGTATTTGCCAAAATCTATATAGGGCAGCTCTCTATGATTTTCGAAGTCCCAGAAGCACCAAGGTAGGTAGAAGCCTTTATGCTTTGTTTTTGATATCTGCCAAGTCTTTTGCGTCGGGGTGTCAGTTTTGCGGATGTAAAACTTTGGTATGCGAACAAAAACATTGCCTAGACTATCTTCTACATCATGTATTTCCCCAAATATTTGTACCCTATCAAAATCATTTTGGACAACCTCGTCATCTATACCGACATTTGCCACCAAGCCGACCGCCGCATCTGTGCGTGTCAAGGTTGGGTTAGATGACTTATCCCATGCTACACCAAATATGGCAAATGGGTCTATGGCATTTATACGAGATTTAATAAAATTGATATTGGTTACTAAGTTGGAAGCGCCTTGTCTCGCTTCTACAACTTCGGTATTTAATGTCGTAAAATCATTCTTATATGTCGTTAATTCATCTTGGATATCCGATACTTGATCTTCCAGGTTTATCATTCTATTTTGGACATCCTCTAGTAGCTCCACGTCTATCAACTCTATCCGCGGGATTATATCCTCCGCTAACTCAAACGCCCTATCCAGGATCCCTCTCTCATCCTTGGATACTATAGAGCCATCCTGGATAGATGGATCCACCACCATCTTAAATGTCTTTGTAGAGATTTGCTCCCCATCTGAACCCCGCAGGGTTAGTTCGCATTTTAAGAGCCCCGGAACTGCAAAAACCTGGTTAGGGAGATCAATTCTAAAGAGAAGCGGTAAAAGATGATGATATCTTTAGAATTGATCTCCCTAATCAGGCTTTTGCAGTTCCGGGGCTCTTAAAATGCGAGCTAACCCTGCGGGGTTCAGATGGTTGATGCATCAACTACCATCTTAA
>DUTM01000078.1 GCA_012842085.1 Mycobacteriales bacterium
CTTTGAATGAAGTCTCCCTAACTATAGCGTAATCCCGCGCTCACCGCGCACGCCAGCGTTACAGAAAAACACTTCTTGATCATTGTTTTCGAGAACTTCCATTTTATATCTAATCCACCCCCACTACCGTGGACGGTGAGTGGACCACATCGTTCCGCATAGAGGCGACAGAAAACTGCCGCAACTTTCTTGGACAGTGACGGCAACAAAAAAGAACGTTTGAGCAAGAGAAAAATAATAATCCGACAGACCCTGAAGAAAAATCTTATCTTAATACCAATAGTTTCGGATGATAATTTTCTATTGATTCAGGTGGACTATTGATTTTTCTCTGTAAGTATATGCCACAAAACTTTACTCTTGAAACCGCAACTTTCATATAGTTTCTCTGGTTTTGTTTTATTATTTATCCTTCCTGAAACTGTTACAAAGCTTGCTTTCTTTTTAAGCCTTCTCAGTAGTTCATAAACTATAGCCTTACCTAATCCTTGCCCTCTATATTCCTCAGAAACTTGAATCCAATCTAGGTAGCCCTCTTTAATCTCTCTATCAAACTCTGCTATACCCGTAGCAGCTATAGTATGATTTATATTGTCATATACGCAAATCCATAGGTCTTCATCGTAAACCGGTCTACTTTTGTAATCTTCTAGTTCGTTAACTGTTAATCCCTCTTCCTCATAACAGGAATTTATATGATTAACAAATTCCTCCGTACTAGCTTTAACAAATATAAATTCATCAGATTTAAACTGTTCGTCTATCTCTTCTAGATAATGAACTAACTTAAAATAGACTTCATCAGTATGTGTTTCAAGTAAACTTGAATTAAATTCATTTTCATTAAGAACTTTAATATGAGCAGGGTTATTAAAGTTGCATGTCTTCCAAAATGATAACGCAGAGGCTCCTGTCGGATTCGCTAAATATTCTTTTTTCTCCATTTTTTCCTCATTGGTTCCCTTTTAATTTGAAATAGTAAGCAAACCTGAGCAAAAAGAATATTTTTCAAATGTTAAGTTTGGTAAATGCTCTTTCAGCTCTTCATATACAAAATAGAATTCTTCATCATCACAATATTTCCCCGCCTTTACTTTGCAGTCTTCCAAATCTTTTCTTGTCTGAAAAGCTACATCACCGATGTATATAATACCGTCCTCTTTTAATAATAGAGATATTGATTCTATAAATAAAACTTTTTGCTCATCATCTAAATGATGAAGTGAATAGGTTGCAATAATTGCATCATATCTTTGCTTCCTCAAAGGTTCTACTAATCCATTCGTAAAATCACCTGAATATAGAGTTGCCTTTGGCATTTTTGCTCGGGCAATATTAATCATCTCTTCTGAAAAATCCTGTCCATAAATTTCGCAGCCTTGCTCATATAAACGAGTCGTTAATGTTCCTGTTCCAAATCCAATATCTAATATTTTGTGTCCTAAGGATGTCAAAACTCTGTTATAAATTTCGTTTAATATTATTTTATATCCTGCAAAAGGATAATTGTTATC
>DUTM01000081.1 GCA_012842085.1 Mycobacteriales bacterium
GATCCCAAAAAAAACGTGAGGAATCTATTTGAATATGCTGAGATATTTAATATTAAGAATAAGGTGCATACATATATAGGAGTGTGGCTGTAATGGGTAATATGGCAGCATCGGTTTTGGCAAGATTGAAGAATAAATCAAAAGAACAAGATGTCCCATTGCAGCAACTTTTGAGTCTGTTCTGTCAAGAAGAATTTATTCGAAGGCTTTCTGGGTCCAGCTATAAAGAGAATCTCATTCTTAAAGGCGGTTTTCTGTTATATTCTATTAGTGGATTTGCCGCCAGACCGACCGTCGATGTAGATTACCTCTTAAAAAATTATTCAAACGACATGGGTTCCATAGAAAAACTTGTTAGAGAGATAATTTCTTTACCTAGCAAGAATGACTTTATTGAATTTGATATCAGAGGCTTGGAGGTAATTAGTGAGACCAAAGAATATCACGGTATTCGGGCTAATCTTATTGGTATCATTGGAAGGACAAGGACACCTTTTAGTATAGACTTTGGGGTTGGTGACATTATTGTACCTTCACCGGTTGAAAGAACTCTACCGGTATTACTTCCGGGATTTGCAAAACCTGAAGTGTTGACTTATTCTTTTGAGTCTACGGTGGCAGAAAAACTTGATGCGATTATGTCTTTAATGGAAGCAACAGGGCGTATGAAGGATTTTTATGATATATATTATTTAGCAACAACGTTTGACTTTGAGGGGAAGAGGCTCCAAGAAGCAATTTATGAAACATTATCTAATCGAGGCACACCCTGTGAAAAAGACTCTGTTGCTGTAATTGCAAGGCTTGTTAAGGATGACAAAATTCAAAAGAGGTGGAATAATTTCTGTAGAAAGATACTAAAACATGAACTTAGTCTTACTGATGTAGTTAATGTAATTATTAATTTTACACTACCGCCTTATCAATCAATAATCAAGGAAGATGAATTCTTCAAGAACTGGAGTTATGAAGATAGGAAGTATGTTTAACCCGTCGCTCTTTTTCCTTTTACCCCACCTAATCCATGCAGAGACCATAATCGGTCTAAAGGCCTCAAAGGCAGTAAGGGTCAGGCATCCAGTAAGCATCTGGTTTGGATCCATATTCCAAAGCAAACTGCCATCCAAAATTATCTGAGCAAATATCCTAATCCAACAGATCCTTTGCGGCTTTCTGGTAGAATAACGACAGAATCATCCACATGTGATTGTAAAAACCTAATGTAGAAGTCTAGTGTAGAAGAGACGCCAGAAGTCCATCTACTCCGCAGCAAATTAGGGGGATCATTTATGGCAAAAAGAAAGCCACCTGTAAAGGTAGGCGATGAAGTAGTCCTTGAAATTGAGAACTATGCAAGTGAAGGAGAAGGCGTAGGCCGTATCAACGGATTCACAGTCTTCGTCCCAGGCGCGCTTGCCGGGGAGAAGGTTGCTGCATCAATCGATCTGGTCAAGAAGACTTACGCCCGCGCTCACCTGCTTGATAAAGGAGTCCGGTTCGCCTCACCTGAGCGCATAGAGCCTCCCTGCGCCCTCTACCTTGACTGTGGCGGATGTCAACTTCTTCATCAAAGCTACGAAGGACAGCTTGGCATGAAGCAACAAAGAGTCATAGACGCGTTATCAAGGATTGGCGGGATTACAGATATCACCGTCCGTCCGATAATCGGCATGTCAAACCCCTGGCATTACAGGAACAAAGCCCAGTATCCCTTTGGGAAGCGCAACGGCCGGATCATTGCAGGATGTTATGAAAAAGGCACGCACCGGGTAGTCGAAACACCTGACTGCCGAATCCAACACCCCACAAATAACCGGGTAGTCGAAGGAGCCAGGAGGCTTGCAGAGGAATTCGGTCTTTCAGTATATGACGAAGAAACCCATAAAGGGCTCCTCAGGCATGTATTGGTAAGACGCGCATTCGGAACAGGTGAAATCTCAGTGGCTCTCGTTACCAATGACTCGCATTTCCCAAGGGGCAAAGAATTTGCCAGAAGGCTTGCAGATGAGTTCCCTGACATTCGTAGCATAGTCCAAAACATCAATCCCACTCATGGGAACAAAGTGCTTGGAGATAAAGACATTGTCCTTTGGGGAGAAGACGGAATCACAGATATCCTGGGGGGCTTAGAATTCAGGATATCTGCTACTGCTTTCTATCAAGTCAATCCCGTCCAAACCCTGGTCCTATATAAGAAAGCAGTAGAATACGCAGGATTTTCAGGTAAAGAGAAGGTGCTTGACGTCTATTGCGGCGTGGGAACCTTGACCCTCTTCCTAGCCAGACAAGCACTGGAAGTCTACGGAATAGAAGCCAACAAGAATGCGATAGAAGACGCTACCGCAAACGAAAAACTCAACAGAATTACGAATGTCCGTTTCATAGCAGGCCGCGCAGAGAAGGTCTTACCGGATCTGGCCGAAGCGGGAATAACCTTTGATGTGGCTCAGGCTGACAGCCTGCCCGCGGTGGATCCACAACTGCCACATCAAAGGTTATTCCAGCTTCGGCCAGATCCGGTAAGACCTTCTCTGCGCGGCCTGCTATGAAACGGATATTCGTAATTCTGTTGAGTTTTGCGTTTGCGGTAGC
>DUTM01000115.1 GCA_012842085.1 Mycobacteriales bacterium
GGATTAGAATTCCCCCCTGCCCTATTAAAAATTAGTTTATCTATCATGTGTAGAAGGAGTAACGAAAATGTATAACTACATTTTTTAATTCTAATGAGGGAGTCTTGCTGAAAGTAAGATTGGGTGCAAATTGCTTTTATGGTTTTATAGTGAATATAAAAGCAATTGAGGGTAGGTGATACCGATACATCTTCTTTAGTCCGAGAAGTATTAAGTCAATTTTTAGAAAAAAAATATTTAATATAATAATTAAAATAAATACGGGAGGAATAAATGTGCAACCATTTATAAAATGGCCAGGTGGAAAACAAGAAGAATTGAAGGTTATTATTCCCAATCTTCCAAAAAAAATCGAGAGATATATAGAGCCATTTGTTGGTGGAGGAGCTGTATATTTAGATATAGATAAAGCCGAGGAATTAATAATAAATGATAAATCTAAAGAACTTATAAGTCTTTATGAATATATAAAGGAGCAAAACAAAGAATTTTTAGATAAGTTAAGAGCAATTAATCATAATTGGATACTACTAGAAGAAATTGTAGAGAAAAACCACGAGGAATTAATAGAAAATTATATTAAATTTAGTAATGATGAATTATCAGATGTAGACTTTAATGATTTTTTAATTAGATTTATCATTAAGCATAATGACGAATTGAACGGGTTATTAGAATCTAGTTTTAATATAAATATAAAGAATTTTATTAATGAGATTGAAAGAAATCTAAAAAACAAAACAAAAAGAATGAAAAAAATTGAGAAGGAAAGAGGAAAACTTTCCAATACAGATATATTAGATAATTATGAATCTGCATTTAAGAGTGGTTTTTATATGCACTTTAGACACTTATATAACAATATAAACAAATATAATATAAGTAAACCTTTTGCAAGTTCAATATTTTATTATATTAGAGAATTTTGTTATTCATCTATGTTTAGGTATAATAAATCTGGTGGGTTTAATGTTCCGTATGGTGGTATATCTTACAATAGAAAAGATTTTGGTTCTAAAATTAATAGATTGAGCGATGAAGAATTGATAGAACATTTGAAAAAGACATCTATATTTTCACTTGACTTTGAAGATTTTTTAAATGAAATAAATCCAACTACTGGAGATTTCATATTTCTTGACCCTCCATATGACACTGATTTTTCTACCTATGCTAATAATACATTCGATAAACAAGATCAGACAAGACTTGCCGAGTATCTTAAAAAGACCAAAGCTAATTTTATGCTAGTTATAAAGAATACAGATTTTATCTATTCTCTTTATAAAGACTTTAAAATTACAACTTTTGATAAGAAATACTTAGTAAGTTTCCAAAATAGAAATGATAAAGAAGCAGAGCATTTATTAATAACAAATTACGGTCACAAGTCCGTATAAATGCAGAGTGGAGTATAAAATGTTTAAATAATTAAAATATAAAACGAAAGAAGGAATAAAGCTTGAAACAGATTTCTAAAGAAGAAGCAAATTATCTTATTA
>DUTM01000133.1 GCA_012842085.1 Mycobacteriales bacterium
AAAGGATGCCTGGCGTCCACTGTCCACTAATTAATTACATTAACCGGCAATTCACCCCCCACCCCGGGAGACTGGCATGAGCGTACGAAAAGAATTCTAGCGCAGGATGCTACGCCCTTTAATCGCAACTGGCAACGACATTGTTGTTCGGCATAATAACCCTTTGTCTAAGGTAAGTAGGAGGTACTGCATGAGATGGACTATTCTAATGATGGCACTGCTGGGTTGCGCGCTGTTTGCGCAAGGTCAGGCGCTTGACCATGATCCGGCGCTCTTGGGTTACTGGCCATTCGAGGAGGGCTACGGCGTCTTCAGCATTGACAAGGGCCCGCTGGGACGCGATGCGATGCTGCGCGGAGCCTCGTGGGCCAGCGGCGACTTTGGCAAGGCCGTACATTGCAACGGCAAAAATGCCTTTGTATCACTGCCGTCGATGCCTGAATTGAATGGCTCAGACGAGCTGAGCCTGTCAGTGTGGGTGTACTGGGAAGGCAGCGGACGCTATCCAAATATTCTGAGCGCAGGGTGGAATCCCGGCGGCTTCATGATCTTTGTGGTTGACGACTATTGCAGCTTTCGCATGGGGCGTCCAGGTCATCGCGCCGGCGCACCCGGCCATGAGTGGCGAGAAACCTCAGCGCCGATCGCGAGGAGCTTGCCCAAGAATCGCTGGGTGCACATCGGCGTGACTTTCAGCCGTCCGGACATTTGCACTTATCTTGATGGCAAGCCCGTCGGCAAAGCCAAATGGGACTATCCGGTAGCTACGGACTGCGAAATCCAGCTGGGACGCTGGCACGGCGACACGACTCACCAAGGGTTGCTCGACGAACTGCGCATCTACAAACGCGCCCTGAGCAGTGACGAAATGGCTAAATTGGCAGACGGAACATCTCGCACCAAAAGCAGCTACGAAATCAAAGAGGAGAAACCGGCCATGCAGGGAATCGCTCATTGGAAGACCAACAACGCAATCTTCACAGTTTGCGAAGACGGCCAACTGCACTCCTGCCGCCTCAAGGCAACAGCAGACAGCCCTGAGCGGGAGCTGCTCAGCGTATCAGCGCCCCTGGGCTACGTGACTTTGGAAAACGGCCAAGCCCTCTATGGCCGCCGTGCAAGCGTGGACGACGCGGGCCGCCTAATCATCAGCTTCAGTCGCCAAGGCGGCCATGTGCGCCTGGCGCCCCGGGTCGAAGCGGATTATGTGGTGCTGACAGTGGACGAAGTGACTGTGCCCAATGTCCAGAGCGTCTATTTCTGTCAGCTGTCAACGGTGATGGACCGCTATGTCGGGTGGATGGCCGGGCTGGCTTCTGATGACGACGCCGGGCTTTGCCTGCGCAGTCTGTCCCTGGGTGTTGATACGCGTTTCTCCAACAAACCGCCGCATCTGCAAGCGTGGACAACGGCTGAACACGGTCTCTGCGGCCACAGCATCGCTCTGCTGGCTGCGCCGCGCGCACGTCTGCGTCCCCTGTTGCAAGACCTGGCCAAGCGCGAAGCCCAAAGGGCCCGCCATGCACGGAAT
>DUTM01000136.1 GCA_012842085.1 Mycobacteriales bacterium
GACCAATGACGATGAGAGACGTCCTTTGTCTCGCTTTAGTGTCCTTAACAATAGACCGGGTATTATGGAGCTTAGGGAACGAATTAGCCAGCTGGTGGATAGGCATGACTTCGATGAAATACGTTTCGGCCTAGAGCATACCGGCTGTTACTCTACTCATGCAGCCATGTACTTGCAGCGCCATTTGGACTTCGGCTGCCCTGATGTTAAGGTCTATATGTTTAACCCCAGCCTCATTAAAGCGTTTAAGAAGTCTCATTTTCTGGATGCCCCTAAAAATGACCGGTTTGATGCCTGGTTTATTGCGGCTAAGCTTAAGGCCGGTCATTTGCCTCATCCTTTCACCTGGAGTGAACCGATGATGGCCTTGCAAAGATTAACCCGGGCCAGATACCATCTGGTACAAGCTTTGGTGCGAGAAAGCAACTTCCTTATGACTAACCTGTATCTGAAATGGAGCGATTACACGCTTGTTTTTGACAACAAGCTGTCGGCCACTTCTCTGGCTGTTATGGAGGAGTTTGAATCTGCGGAAGCCCTGGTGGAGATCTCCATGGATGAGCTGGTGGATTTTTTGGTCCAGCACGGTAAAAACCGCTTTGATGATCCTCTAGCCGTGGCTAAGGAACTTCAAAAGGCAGCCCGTACTTCTTACCGCTTGCCTAAGGCGGTGAATGATTCGGTAAATCTGGCCATGGCCTCCAGTATCCGGGTTATCCGCACGGTCCAGGAACAGTTGAAGTCGTTAAAGAAAGCTATCGAGGATCATTTGGAGACTATCCCCCAGACTCTGGATTCTGTCCCCGGCATTGGTCCGATCTTTGCCTCTGGCATCCTGGCTGAAATCGGTGATGTCACGCAGTTTGAAAGCCACAAGCAGCTAGCTAAGTTTGCCGGGCTCGCTTGGTCGCAGTATCAGTCAGGAAACTTTACGGCTAGTCAAACACGGCTTATTCATTCCGGTAACCGCTTTTTACGGTACTATCTGATGGAAGCGGCTAACAGTGTCAGGATGCACGACCCTGTTTATGCCCAGTACTATGCTAAGAAAAAAGCGGAGCCGAAGCAATTTGCCCATAAACGTGCCCTTGCGCTTACTGCCCGAAAATTGGTACGGTTGGTCTTTTTCCTGCTGAAGACTAACCAACTCTACCAACCGGAAGGGGGCAACCGACAAAATACTTAGAGGAATTCAAAAGATCCCCGTCCACCCATTTGCTAGCACACATACCATTATTTGGTTCAAGGTTTGGGTGGGCTTAATTTAGTGATGCCTTTTTCGGGCAAACACCTCCTCGACGGCAGCGAAGTTCTAAAATAATTTCCAATTACCACTTGACATCACACCGCTGCTCTGCTCCTATTTATCCGTCCAATGTCCACTGGATTTCGCATACATGCCCGATCCATCCGGTGGAAACCGAGCCGCCTTGAAGCAATAAATCCGTAAAGTAAACTGCGCCGGTGCAGTCGGTGACGCACAGCCTGATGGTGATAGACTTGACTCTGCTGATACTTTTCGGAGAAAAACTGTGTACAATCTGATTGAAATATGCCATATCCACCACCCTCAAATCAGGTCTATAAATCTTGTTTCTGTTGTACCGTCCTCGTATTCAATGACTATCTCAACACCAACTTGGCCGTTTTCGCCCTTTTCAAGGTTTTCGGA
>DUTM01000114.1 GCA_012842085.1 Mycobacteriales bacterium
CGAAGTACCCAATGCTGGTTGCGGAATCCGAGGTGCTTGGCAATGGGTAACCAGAAGGTGAATTGTGCTAAAAGCACAAGAGAGGCTGGCCTTGGCCACGCACTGCTTTCACCTTCATCTTCCCACAGATGGCTCAGCTGCCCACCCTCAGCCAGACTTTGCGAAAACTATGAGGATAAAGGTAGCGACTATGCAGCTGAAGGTACGGCAGCACATTCACTTTGCGAATACAAATTAAAAACAGCCTTGGGCATAGAAGCCAAAGACCCTACTGCTGACTTAAGCTTCTACAACGAAGAGATGGAGGAATGTGCAGACGGCTATGCCACCTATATCTTAGAAATTTTAGAGAAGGCAAAAGAGATCTGCATCGATCCGGTTGTCCTTATTGAACAACAACTTGACTATTCAAGGTACGTTGAGGGGGGCTTTGGCACCGGCGATTGCATTATTGTCGCAGATAAAATTCTCCATGTTATTGACTATAAACATGGCCAGGGAGTGCTAGTAAAAGCCCAGGATAATCCGCAGATGAAGCTATACGCTTTAGGTGCCCTGGAACTGTTTGACGGCATCTATGATATCGCTAGTGTATCTATGACAGTTTACCAGCCCAGGCGTAATAATATCAGCACTTATACAGTAACTACGCAATCTCTTTACCAATGGGCTGATGAAGTGCTAAAACCTACCGCAAAATTGGCTTATGCCGGGGAGGGTAATTACCAATGTGGTGAGTGGTGCCAGTTCTGCAAGGCAAAGCATGAGTGCCGGGCTAGGGCTGAATATAACATGGAGCTTGCTCGCTACGATTTTAAGCTTCCTCCCTTGCTGGAGGACGATGAGGTAGAGGACATCCTTGGCAAAATTGACGGTTTAATATCCTGGGCTAACGACATCAAGGCTTATGCCCTACGGGCTGCTTTAGGCGGTAAAGAGTGGAGTGGTTGGAAGCTGGTAGCAGGTAGAAGCAATCGTAAGTACATCAATGAAGATGCGGTAGCTCAAGTAGTGAAACAGGCGGGCTTTGACCCTTACGAACAAAAAATTAAGGGAATTACCACTATGGAAAAAACCCTGGGTAAAGCCAGATTCGCTGAACTATTAGATGGACTTGTGGAAAAGCCCCAAGGCAAACCAACTCTTGTGCCGGAGAGCGATAAACGTCCGGCGATAAATACAGCTAAACAAGATTTTAGTGAATTTTAAGGAGGAAAATCATATGTCTAAAAAAGTCAATCACAACCCTATGAAGGTTATTACCGGACCAAACACTCGTTGGTCATTCGCCAACGTGTGGGAGGCTAAGTCAATACATGGTGGCATTCCAAAGTTTTCAGTATCCCTTATAATACCCAAATCTGATACCAAAACGGTAGCCAAGATTAAGGCTGCTATTGAAGCCGCTTATCGTGAAGGGGAAGTAAAGCTGAAAGGCAACGGTAGAACTGTGCCACCTCTTGCTGCTATAAAAACACCTCTCCGTGATGGGGATACCGAAAGGCCCGATGATCCAGCTTACGCTAATTCCTACTTTGTTAACGCCAACTCTACAACAGCACCGGGCATTGTGGATGCTGGTTGCCAACCTATTTTTGAACGTTCCGAGGTTTATAGCGGCGTCTACGGTAGAGCGAGTATCAATTTCTATGCTTTTAACAGTAACGGTAACAAAGGGATTGCTTGCGGACTAAATAACTTGCAAAAGATCCGTGACGGTGAGCCATTAGGCGGTAAGCCTAGACCTGAAGACGATTTCGCTACAGATTTTGATGATGAGGAGGATTTCCTTTCCTAACAATCTGGTGGTTACGGGTGGCGGAGTTCTTCTTCGCTGCCCTGCATCTATAACGGAAAGGAGAATTCTATGAAAACACTTAGCATCGATATTGAAACTTTCTCAAGTGCTGACTTAAAAAAGACTGGTGTCTATAAATACGCCGCCTCGCCAGACTTTGAAATCCTTTTATTTGGCTACAGTGTGGACGGCGGCGAAATTCAAGTAGTGGATCTTGCCTCTGGTGAGCAGTTGCCGGAAGAAATTATTAATGCACTAATCGACCCTAATATCACAAAGTGGGCATTTAATAGTCAGTTTGAACGGATTTGTTTATCCAGGTGGTTAGGGTTGCCTACGGGTAATTATCTTGACCCCAAATCCTGGCGTTGCACCATGGTGTGGTCGGCCTATATGGGGCTACCTCTTTCACTTGAAGGGGTAGGTGCAGTCTTGGGCCTTGAAAAACAAAAGCTTACAAAAGGAAAAGACCTAATCCGCTATTTTTGCACTCCATGCAAACCCACTGTTACTAACGGTGGCAGAATGAGGAACTTACCAACCCATGATCCAGATAAATGGGAACAGTTCAAAGCCTACAATTTTCGAGATGTGGAGACTGAAATGGCCATACAAGAAAGATTAGGGAAGTTCCCTGTGCCGGAGAGTGTTTGGGATGAATTTCATCTAGACCAAGAGATCAATGACCGGGGCG
>DUTM01000091.1 GCA_012842085.1 Mycobacteriales bacterium
TGTCGGGGAAACGATTGGAAGCTGATATACTGGCCTCTATACTGATTATTGTCTCCTTTTGCGTACTATTACTATCCAGTCGACTACAAGCTAGGTATTTTTACGGTTCAAGGAGTGAGTTCCATGAAGAAAGTTAAAATAGCTGACGCTGTGGGGATGATCTTGTGCCATGATATCACGAAGATCGTACCTAATGAATTTAAAGGAAGGGCATTAACCAAAGGCCATATTATCCAAGAAGAAGATATACCTGAACTTTTAGCCATGGGAAAAGAACATATTTATGTCTGGGAAGATCGGCCGGGAACATTGCATGAAAATGATGCGGCCACTAGAATTGCAGAAGCGATAAGAGGCCCCAACATAACAATTAGAGGACCCGAAGAAGGCAAATGCACATTTGCATCAGATATCAAGGGGCTGTTTGAAGTAAACCGGCAGCTTCTACAAAAGATAAATTCTATCCCCATGGTATCCGTGGCCACCCTGCCCAATAATTTCCCCGTTAACATCCACGATAAAATCGCTGGGGCTAGGGTTGTTCCCCTTACTATCGCGGAAAAGGCAATTATACAAGTTGAAGAAGTTAGCCGGGAATATGGAGCGGCCATAAGAGTGACACCATATCAAAAACTGAAAGCAGGAGTGGTGGTAACTGGAAGCGAGGTTTACAAAGGGCGGATAACAGACAGATTTGGCCCTGTTATCGAAGAAAAACTGGCCTATTTTGATTCCCCTTTGTTGGAAAAGGTTCTGGTAACTGATAATACCGACCAAATAAAAACGGCTATACTAGAGTTGAAAGCCCTGGGGGCAGATATAATTATTGTCACCGGCGGCATGTCAGTTGATCCAGATGACCTGACACCCTGTGCCATAGGTTCAACCGGGGCTAGTATAGTGACTTACGGCGCGCCTGTTCAGCCGGGAAACATGTTTATGTTGGCCTATCTGGATGGTACGGTGATTATGGGTGTGCCTGGGTGTTCGATGTATATGAAAACGACAATATTAGATGCAGTATTACCCAGGGCATTCGCCGGGCATACCTTGACCAAAGCAGACTTTGTCGCCATGGGTGAAGGCGGTTTTTGTCGAGGATGTAAGGTGTGCCGTTATCCCACCTGTTTTTTCTGCCGTAGTTAGGTGGTGCGCCAAGTGCCTTCACTTGCATTAAAGGATGTTTCCACCCCTTATTCCCTCAAGGAGATAAATTTAAGGGTAAACCATGGGGAGTTCATGGTGATACTGGGCCCGAGCGGAGCGGGCAAGAGCACGTTATTAAATGTTGTGGCCGGTCTTACTTTATACACGGGCAGGGTATATATTGGGGAAGAAAGAGTGGATAACCTAAAGCCAGCGCAGCGAAACATAGGTTATGTTTTTCAAGACCTTTGTCTTTTTCCGCATTTGACTGTTTATGAAAATGTCGCCTTCGGCCTAAAGGCGGTAGGGGCCCCGAAGGTAGAGGCCAGCAAAAAGGTACGGGAAACTCTGGAGCTTCTAGATATCGACCGGTTTCAGCACCGTTATCCCCACTCCTTGAGCGGTGGTGAAAAACAGCGGGTGGCCCTGGCCCGGGCTTTGGTTTTGCAGCCCCGAATAATGCTTATGGATGAACCCCTCTCCAGCCTAGATTTTAACATAGCCAAATATTTACGGATAGAATTCAAAGATTTGCAAAGAAAGTTGAACCTGACCACCCTCTATGTTACCCATAATCTTAACGAGGCTAAGGAGCTAGCCGATAGGATTGCAGTAATAACTGAAGGGCACCTAGGGCAGGTGGGAACAGCTGCGGATATTTTTCTAAAGCCGGACAAAAAGATACAGCATTTTATACCGGCACCAAATTTACTCCCCTGTGATCAGGTGGAACTGTTAAACTCGGGCCTGCTGCAGGTTAGATCTAAAGGCCTGGAGCTAGTGGTCCTGTCGGAAAAACCGACGGTAAATAAGATAGCTATCTTACCCCAAGATATACACATATCACTGTTAATGCCCCCGGGCCCGGAAATTAACAGGTTTGTGGGACAGGTAGCCAGTATGAAAAAGGTGGGCTCCTTTATGCAATGTGAGGTGGAGACAGAAGGTGGCATTTTAAGGGTAGAGGCCCCTACCGATCACAAACTGCGACAAAAACTTGTTCCTGGACAAAAGGTATGGCTTAAGGTTGATATAAAAAAGGCACAGACAATATAAACACCCTGGCATACGGAGGGATAGCCATTATGCCCGAACAAAATTTAGCGTCGGGACTGTTAGCTGTGGCAACTTGCATTGAAGTTCAGAATATGGACTCAGCCTATGTTGGGCAAAAGAAAGTCTTTTTCTCAGGAGGGCAGCAAGGCACGTTGGGGGAAGCCTGGTTAAATACTCAGGTAGAAAAGCTCCTGGTACGAAGTGTAAAGGGTAGCCATACAGTTCATACCATAACCGGTCCCGAGAAAAGCCAGGCCCGGATTATGTTAGAAGTATACTGTCCCAACCAGGAGCTGATTATCTTGGGCGGAGGACATATCGCTGAGGCGCTGGCTAAACTAGGGAGATCCCTAGATTATCAGGTGACGGTGGTCGATAACCGACCCGAGTATGCCGCAGCGGAACGCTTTGGTAGCGATATAAAAGTAGTTTGCTGTTCCTATGATGATCTAGACCAGCATATTACATTTGGTAGCCATACTAGCGTAGTGGTTGCTACCTATGGCCATCAGTACGATCTGGCCTGCCTAGCTATAGTTTTGCAGTATGATTTGCCCTATGTAGGCGCTGTGGGGAGCCGGCGCAAGAGCATGCTATTTAAGGAGCGTCTGGTCGATTTAGGTTTGCCACCGGACAAAATAGATAAGCTGCACTTACCTATAGGCCTGGATATTGGGGCTGAAACCCCAGCGGAAATCGCCCTTAGTATTGCAGCCGAAATTCTAGCTAAACAGCGCCAGGGGAGCGGGATGCCTTTAAGCCAGGTAGCAGGCCTAAATAAGGAAAAAGATAAAAAAGGTGTACCCTTAGGTGAAGCCCCTGATATAGATGTACTCCGACAGGCGGTGCGGTATAAAGAAGAAGGAAAGACAGGAGCTTTAGCCACTGTGGTAGAAGCCAGTATTTTAACCCCCCGTAAATCTGGGGCCAAGATGCTGGTCCTGGCCGATGGTACCACTGTGGGGACTATTGGCGGTGGTTTAGTGGAAGCCGAAATTAAAGAAGAAGCACAGCAGGTGATGACAAAGCAGGTGCCTTGCCTTAGAAAGTTTTCTCTCAGGCCTAACCAGGAACAGGATGCTATGGTTTGCGGTGGAGATATGGAAGTGTTTGTGGAACCTTTAGCCTCTCTTTTATCTGTGCTTACCAAGGAGGATTTGATCCATGCCGGGCTATCATGAATGCTGTGCGGTGGTGCGAGGGGCCGGGGATTTGGGTACCGGTGTAGCCTATGCCCTTTTTAAGGCTGGCTTTATAGTGGTTGCGACAGAGGTAGCCCAGCCCTTGGTGGTACGCCGGACGGTGTCTTTTGCTGAAGCTGTTTATAGCGGTAGTATAAAAGTACAGGGCATTGCAGCCCAGGTGGCAGCGGATGCTGCAGAGGCATGTAGGTTAGCCCGCCAGGGAATTGTTCCAGTAGTGGTAGATCCCCAAGCTAATATTTTAGCTCAGGTTAAACCATTAGTAGTGGTCGATGCTATTATGGCCAAGAAGAATACAGGCACAGCCATAACCGATGCCGCCGTGGTAATTGGTCTAGGGCCAGGCTTGGTGGCTAAAAAAGATGTACATGCTGTAATAGAAACCTGCCGCGGGCCTAAGCTGGGCCGGGTTATCTATGAAGGAACTGCCATCCCCGATTCAGGGATGCCGGGGGCCATCGAGGGCCGTACCTGGGAACGTTTACTCAAAGCACCTATTTCAGGTAAAGTGTCGACTAGGGCTGAGATTGGGGACAGGGTAAAAAAGGGAGATGTAGTGGCCTATGTGGATACGCAGCCGGTGCGATCTAAACTTGATGGTGTGGTTAGGGGTCTGATATACCCTGGGCTTTACGTGGAAGCAGGTACTAAAATAGGGGACGTGGATCCCAGGGGTGACAAGAATCTCTGTTACCAGATCTCAGACAAGGCGCTCAAAGTAGGCAGAAGTGCTGCTAGGGCCGCCATAGAACTGCTTGAGAAAACAGAAGGATTAAGTAACCAATTGGGGAAGTAAGACTATGGCAATTAAACTAAAAGATGCTATCAGCTTAAACGAGAATGAGATAATTTCTCTAGTGGGAGGTGGAGGAAAGACCACCTTGCTTTTTTGGTTGGCAAGAGAGCTTTGCCCACAAGGAGTTGTTCTTACCACTACTACCAAGATGAAATATCCTTTGGTTTCGGTTCCCTTAGTATATTGGGAAGATCGGCATCAAGTGCAAGCAGAAGTAAAGACGATGTTGTTATTAAAGAGATCGCCATTCGTAGCTAACGGCCTTCTTCCCCAGCAGCAAAAGATACAAGGACTTAATTTAGACCAGATGCGAGAATTGGCAGAATTAAAGCTGGCCACCACCATAGTGATAGAAGCTGATGGTGCCAAGGGCCGTTCTCTAAAAGGTTATCGCCACTTTGAACCGGTGTTGACCCCGTTAACCACACTATTGATCCAGGTGGTTGGGGCCGATATTATCGGGAAAAAACTCAGCGACCAATTCGTCCACTGCCCCGAAAAAATAGCCGAAGGCACTGGATTGCAATTAGAGGTCCCCTTGGATATTGAGGCTATTTCTTCAGCGCTCCTTTACCCTTATGATGCTTGGCAGAAATACCTGGTTAGTGCTCGTAAAGTGGTCGTGATAAACAAAGTAGACACCATAAAAGAGGCAGAGCCGGCTAAGCTGTTAGCCATGAAGCTGATAAAAAGCAGGCGGGTGGATAAGGTATTACTTACGGTAGCAGATTGCGGCCAGGTTTTACAGGTTTACGATCAGGGTGACGTCTTATGATCGGGGCCGTAGTTCTAGCAGCTGACACCGTAAACATGACAGGGTGTGCCGGGGGCCGAGACCAGGCCACCCGGTAAGACATTTGACTGCAGGGACCCAGACACAATATTGAGATGGGGGTGTAAGGGTGGACTTTCGTTGCCGGATCTGGCTAACTAATAACGGTAAGGCGTTTGGCAAAGGACCTTACGATCTCTTGACGGCCGTATCTTCGTACGGCTCTTTGAACGAAGCAGCCAAGAAAATGGGTATGTCGTACAGTAAGGCTTGGAAGATTATTAACATGATCGAGGACCGATTGGGTTTTAGCCTGCTACGCCGGGAGGTTGGCGGCAGCGGCGGCGGCGGATCGTACTTGACAGCCGAAGCGGAAGATTTCCTCATAAAATATAGCCAGTTCCTGGCCGAAGCCGACCAGGCCCTGGCTGATTTATTCCAGAAATATTTTGGTGACGCCAAAACGTTATCCTGACCATCCCTTGTCATCCTGGGCGATATTAAGACTTGACTTAGTTGTCATCCTGAGCGAAAGAGGATCCAAGACTCTTCACTGCGTTCAGAGTGACATCACCGTCATCCTGACCATCCCTTGTCATCCTGGGCGATATTAAAACTTGACTTAGTTGTCATCCTGAGCGAAACGAAGGATCTTGTAGGGGTGTTGACCTGCGGCCGCCTGTTAAAGTTCGGGACGGCACAGAGACCGTCCCCACAATTAATGTCTGATAGATTTGGCGGAAAAGATGGGGTAGTCTGCGGGGGTATCAATGTCAAATACAATCCCGGGATCATCTATTTCCAGGTCCATAACCTTGTCCCCCAGGGATGCCAGCAGGGAGCGAGCACCTTTGTCACCACTTAGGGCTTCTAATTGCGGACGCAAGGCAGCGCTTATTACGACTGGATGTCCCGGTTGTCCCCGGTAATTGGGCCGCAAGGCCAACGGCCGAGACTGTTGATATGCAGCTATTAGCTTCCCAACGATAGCGGCTGTAACTTGTGGTTGATCGGCCAAAAGGACTACAAAGGCTGACGCCCGGTGGGAAGCGGCTTTGATCCCGGCAGCCAAAGAGCTGCCCTGTCCGGTGGCAAAAGCGGGATTAAAGACTGTTTTTACCGGTAAGGGATCGAGAGCCGCTTTAACCTCACCGGCTTGGCAACCGGTTACCACCAGCACTTCATCGGCCGGCGAAGCCAAAGCAGCCTCTGCTGCCAGCCACACTAAGGGTTTGCCTTTCCACAGCAGCAATTGCTTACAACGGCCCATGCGGCTGGAAGTACCAGCCGCTAAAATCACAGCAGTTATCAATAAGATACACCCCATCCTTGTTATCAAATAGAGGAGCTCGCTTATAATTACGCCGCCAGGTCTAGCAAACCCTTTCGACATGGCCAGTCGGATGAAGCAGCAGAGGTTTGAATAATGCGCAAGATGAAGGAATTGGTCTGCAGGAAGTAGTATAATAGCACCAGACAAAAAAGGCTCGGTGCAGTGAAAAGCGTTAGGTCCTTCGCTTCGTTCAGGATGACAATCTTGAGCATCTTCCGTGTAGTTATTTGTCACACAGTCTGTGCCTCTCCCCATTCTTTTGGCAAGAAATTAACATATGCACCGTGGATAAGGAGTAAGAAATGATTATCTTGCACTTGAGTTGCTTTGCTGGAAATTGCTTTTTGTGGGGGGAGGCAGCGGTGGAATCTCTTCCCAAGCGGCGCGGACGTCCCCCCAAAA
>DUTM01000137.1 GCA_012842085.1 Mycobacteriales bacterium
AACCATATACTTCTGCGCGTTCCTCGCCATCTCCGCAGGTTAGTAGCAAAGCAATCGCAGCCGCTAATTCGCTCTTACCCATCTTTTTAGGAATTTCAACATAGGCGGTATTAAACTGGCGATAGCCATTTGGCTTTAGGATACCAAATAGATCTCGAACAATCTAAAAGATGGGTAAGAGCGAATTAGCGGCTGCGATTGCTTTGCTACTAACCTGCGGAGATGGCGAGGAACGCGCAGAAGTATATGGTTGCGCTGCAGATCGCCAGCAAGCCAGCATTGTCTTTGAAGTAGCAGCCGACATGGTCAGAATGTGTCCTGCACTCGCTAAACGGGTAAAGCTACTCGCTTCCAGTAAGCGTTTGATCTACTTGCCCACCAACAGTTTTTATCAAGTGTTATCAGCCGAAGCCTACTCAAAACATGGCTTTAACGTTCATGGCGTGGTTTTCGATGAACTTCATACCCAGCCCAATCGTAAGTTGTTTGATGTTATGACCAAAGGTTCTGGTGATGCTAGAGCTCAACCATTGTTTTTTCTGATTACTACAGCCGGCACAGACACTCAGAGCATTTGCTATGAGACGCACCAAAAAGCTGTAGACATCATGGAAGGCCGCAAGCACGACCCTACATTCTATCCCGTTATTTATGGGGCCAAAGAAGATGAAGATTGGACTGATCCTGAAGTTTGGAAAAAGGCTAATCCAAGCCTTGGTATAACCGTCAGCATCGATAAGGTGAGAGCAGCATGTGAAAGTGCTAAACAAAACCCGGCTGAGGAGAACAGCTTTCGGCAACTTAGACTTAACCAATGGGTGAAGCAATCTGTACGTTGGATGCCTATGGCAAAATGGGATGCCTGTGCTTTTTTGGTTGATCCTAAACGTCTAGAGGGGAGAATCTGTTATGGAGGACTCGATCTTTCCTCGACTACGGATCTTACCGCATTTGTTCTGGTGTTCCCCCCAGAAGATGAGGATGATAAGTATAGCGTATTGCCATATTTTTGGATGCCCGAGGCCAACATTGATCTGCGTGTCAGGAGAGATCACGTCCAGTATGATCTCTGGAAGAAGCAAGGATATCTGTTCACTACTGAGGGCAATGTGGTGCATTATGGCTTCATCGAAAAGTTTATAGAAGATTTGGGGACTAGGTTTAACATACAAGAAATCGCCTTTGACCGGTGGGGTGCTGTGCAAATGGTGCAAAATCTTGAGGGCATGGGCTTTACAGTAGTCCCTTTCGGGCAGGGTTACAAGGATATGTCCCCGCCAACCAAGGAACTTATGAAGCTAACTTTGGAGGAGAAGATTGCCCATGGCGGTCATCCTGTTTTGCGATGGATGATGGACAACATTTTCATTAGAACTGACCCAGCTGGCAACATTAAGCCCGACAAAGAAAAAAGCACCGAGCGAATTGACGGTGCTGTGGCGACGATTATGGCTCTCGACAGGGCTTTAAGGAATCAAGGGCAAAAGGTTGATTCGGTCTATTCGGAGAGGGGGCTATTGATTTTGTAAGTAGTTGCAATGTGTATTTTATAGACTTGTCTATATAACTGGCTCGACAAGTGTTACAAGGCTATTATGTGGTTGAGATCTGGATGCTAAACTGCAAGAGTATCTTCAATTTAGCCTGGTCACAATCTAAGCATTTTTTGTGCGAGTTGACCTAGTCTCGAAGGGTGATTTTCTCTATCCAGGCAGATTCAAGTAAATTGGCTATGATGTCTATGCTGGCCATATCCCAGTTGACTTTGTTGTAAGTCTGTCTGTCCATTGCGAGTTTGCCGAGGCAGAAGTCGTCTACATTTCCGTATTTATCGATGTAAATGGGAGCCCATATCTCGAATATGACCCGTTCGACATTATCTGTAAGGTTAAAGAAATCCCTTACAAAATGAGCAGCAATTTGCTTGGTGACAAGGCGAGCAGATGAATCTAGAGGACCAGAATAAGCAAGTATGTCCATATAGACAATGTTTGTGTTAAGCTGCACAATCAACTGGTTATCAACGATTTCTATGTTCCTCAATCGAGGTTTATCGGTTTCCGTAAAGCCGTAATAGACATATGGACCGATTTTTGAGTTTTCCATGATTTTATGTGCCTGAATCATTAATTCATCTGTTTCTGTAGCAAAAACTTGTCCGAATGCTAGAAATAGTAGAGCAAAAGATATCACTAGTTTTCTCATGAATAAGCATCCTTTCTACTCTTTTTAATCTTTACTTTGGGGAAAAAAGGACATTACTTCGTTGTTATGTCAATTAATTGTTTATAGAGATGAGCCATTTCAGCACCGAATTGTTTTACCGTTGTCTCTTTGGTGCTGCTTACAATCAAACATCCGAAGTGGGCTTCTGGTTTTGTGGGGATTTCAATCTTGCTTGTCCCATATGTTCTGTTTTCTCACAACCTGTTTTCTGCAGAAATCAGTAAAGGGGCACTCATTGCATTTGGGGCTACGAGGATTACAGTAGTTTCGACCGACTTCCCAACATAGACCGTCAACAATTCCGGGGAAATCGGGATTCAAATCTCTAGCAGCACAAATTGTATAAATTCGGGTAGCTTCATGGTCTTCGGCATAGGGAGTCAGACCTAGCCGCTGAAAAACCCGTATAGTGTGAATGTCCGGTGCAATGTCAATGGAACTATAATCTGAGAATTCGACTCCATAGTAACGGTACAAAAGATTAGGAGCCATATTTGCGATTTTAAATCCGCAGCCTTTGAAGTCCAAGAATCGGAGAATTACGTCTTGTGCATCCGGCTTACCTGCCCAAATTCTGGAGGCGTCTCTATTTAGGAATGTATTCTCTACGATTTTTTGTACCGCTTCAAAAAAAAATCCTGCATTTCTTGCGGGATAGCGGTGCCATTTCTTTTCGCCGTTGAACATGTCGATGTATTCGTCACGCGAGACTTTATATAGATCGTTGATCTCAAAGGATCCTAAAGCCTGTTTGACCTTGTATGGGATTGCCCAGGCAACATCTGCATCAACGCTAGTATCCATTAAACAAGCTAAGACAAAAGCGTGGGGAAATTCGTCAATGTTGTTTAATAAGCGGTCAGCTTCGGTCTTAAACTCATTATCGTGAGCATTCGTTCTGCTTGTAAGTAGGGAATGTGTTAGATGCGATCCGAGATAATATTGCTCTTTTGCTAATTGAATCAGTGGATGTACCATCTTCACTCTCCTTTGCAATTCTAAATGGAAAACCGACCCGCTAAGCATCCTAACTAGTTCTCGATGCAAGTATAGCAAGCAACGTAGGGATAAGCAAGCTTGATTTCAGAAAACATTAATAACTCCAATGGAGGTGATAAACCTCGTGTCCATTTTTAGCAGGATTTTCAGATCTAGAGAAAAGCCACAAAATAGTCTATTCGGTAGTGCGTATACTTTTTTCTTTGGAGGCACAACAAGTGGAAAGCTTGTCAATGAGCGCACCGCCATGCAAACCACAGGAGTTTATGCATGCGTACGAATTCTCTCCGAAACCTTGGCAAGCTTACCACTTCATACCTACAAGCATACCGACCGAGGAAAGGAGAAAGCATTAGAACATAAACTTTATTATCTACTCCACGACGAGCCAAATCCCGAGATGACTTCATTTGTGTTTAGAGAGACACTGATGAGTCATCTTTTGCTTTGGGGAAATGCTTATGCTCAGATTATTCGTGACGGGCGGGGAAATGTGTTAGCTTTGTACCCTCTGCTACCTGACAAAATGACGGTAGACCGAACATCAACGGGTGAGATCTACTACGAGTATCAAAAAGACACTGGGTCTGTGATTCTTCGTAGCTATGAGGTGTTTCATATCCCTGGTCTTGGCTTTGATGGCTTGGTGGGTTACTCGCCTATCGCTATGGCGAAAAACGCCATTGGTATGGCAATTGCCACAGAGGAATATGGCGCAAAGTTTTTCGCAAATGGTGCTAATCCAGGTGGTGTGCTTGAACACCCAGGCATCGTTAAAGATCCTAAGCGGATTCGTGATAGCTGGAATGAAGTGTATCAGGGTAGTTCTAATGCACATCGCATTGCGGTTCTGGAGGAAGGTATGAAGTTCCAGACTATTGGTATTCCACCAGAACAGGCACAGTTTATCGCCACCCGTAAGTTCCAGCTTAATGAGATCGCACGCATCTTTAGAATTCCTCCTCACATGATTGGAGATCTAGAAAAGTCGAGCTTCTCAAACATTGAACAGCAAAGCCTGGAGTTCGTGAAATATACACTTGACCCTTGGGTAGCAAGGTGGGAGCAAGCCATACAAAGGACGCTCTTACGAGAAACCGAGAAAAGGGAGTATTTCGTTAAGTTCAATGTGGACGGGCTATTGCGAGGCGATTACCAGAGCCGGATGAACGGGTATGCTGTGGGAAGGCAAAACGGATGGCTTTCGTCCAACGACATTAGAGAACTAGAGGATATGAATCGCATTCCAGAAGATCAGGGAGGTGATCTATATCTAGTTAATGGCAATATGACTCAGCTGCAAGATGCTGGAGCTTTTGCCAAACAAACGATGGAGGGAGAGTAAATTCTTGAGTAAGAAATTCTGGAACTGGTTGGAAAACAAGGATGGACGAACCTTGTATCTCGACGGTGCAATAGCCGAGGAAACATGGTTGGGGGACGAGGTCACCCCTAAGCAGTTTAAAAAAGAGTTAAATAGTGGTAGCGAAGATCTCACCGTCTGGATTAACTCTCCTGGCGGTGATGTTTTTGCCGCCAGTCAAATCTACAACATGCTGATGGACTACAAGGGCAAGGTCACTGTCAAGATCGATGGGATTGCGGCCAGTGCCGCTTCGGTGATTGCCATGGCGGGTAGTGAGGTTTTCATGTCGCCGGTTTCCATGATGATGATCCACAATCCCATGACCATAGCCTTTGGAGATGCTGGGGAGATGGGCAAAGCCATATCCATGCTTGATGAGGTGAAGGAGAGCATTATCAACGCCTACGAGCTCAAGACAGGGCTCCCAAGGGCTAGGTTATCGCAGCTTATGAATGAAGAAAGCTGGTTTAATGCCAGAAAGGCCATTGAAATGGGGTTTGCCGATCAGATACTATTCACCGGAGAAAAGGAGGAACTGCCTAAAACGCAAGGGATGTTATTTCGCAAAATGGTTGCTGTGAACTCCCTTTTGGGGAAATTGCCCAGAGAAGAAATACCCGAAGGCACTGATATTACCATACTGGACAAGAGGCTTGCCCTCTTGAAACACCAAGGAGGAATGTGAAATGAATCAGATTTTACAACTTAGAGAAAAACGTGCGAAAGCTTGGGCCGATGCCAAGGCTTTTTTGGATTCTAAGAGAGGAAAAGATGGGTTGATCTCTGTAGAGGATGAGGCGGTCTACGACAAGATGGAAGCCGAGGTAATCAATCTCGGAAAGGAGATTGAGCGCTTAGAAAGACAGGCAGTGATTGATCGAGAACTGGCCCAGGCTACTACGATGCCGATTAAGAATGATCCTTCTATTGAAAACGGGAAAGCCAACCCTAGAGCCACTAAGGAATATAACGATGCTTTCTGGAAGGCCATCCGCAGCAAACATGGCTACGAAGTGATGAACGCTCTCCGGATTGGTGAAGAAAGTGAAGGTGGTTACCTTGTTCCCGATGAGTTTGAGAGAACTCTTGTGCAAGCTCTGGAAGAAGAAAATGTTTTTCGTAGTCTAGCAAAGGTTATCACCACATCTTCTGGAGACCGGAAAATTCCCATCGTTATCTCTAAGGGTGATGCCACTTGGGTAGATGAAGAGGGACCGATTCAAGAATCAGACGACGCTTTTGGGCAGGCTTTTTTAAGTGCACACAAAGTCGCTACCATGATTAAGGTCTCCGAGGAACTTCTCAACGACAGTGCTTTTGATCTTCCAAGCTACATCGCCACTGAATTTGGCCGTAGAATCGGCAACAAGGAAGAAGAAGCCTTCTTTGTAGGAGATGGAGAGGGTAAACCCACTGGCATCTTTGATGACGATGGCGGCGGAGAGTTGGGAACTACTGCAGCCAGTGCCACAGCAGTAACTTTTGATGAGATCTTCGATCTGTTTTATTCATTGCGGGCTCCGTACCGTAAACGGGCTCACTTTGTAATGAATGACTCAACGGTCAAATTGCTCAGCTGCCAGATATATTGCCCGTTATTATCCTTTAACTTCCTGAGCAATTTGACCGTTGAGTCATTCATTATAAAGTGAGCCCGTTTACGGTACGGAGCCCGTAACGAGTAAAACAGAT
>DUTM01000002.1 GCA_012842085.1 Mycobacteriales bacterium
AATGGGGTGCACAGTCATAGTTTCAGCCTAGCTGGCGATCCTGTTTTGACGACCCCTACGGAGCCGGTGGATTTGTCGGAAGGTATTACTGACGACCTCCGGGAACTTATTTTCGACATGTTCGACACTCTGCGCGCCTCCAATGGGGTGGGTTTGTCGGCCAACCAGATCGGCATTAATAAGAGGCTGTTTGTTATCAACTGCCCGGATGTGGAGTTGGCGCGCGGCGCCGAAATGCCGGTGGAGGAATTCCATCGCCGCTCCGGCCGCCCCGGGTGGAGTGCCGACGGACAGAACCGCATTGCCTGCGTCATCAACCCAGAGCTCACGGTTGAGAATCCCCCAGATGGCGAAGTGCATATGAGGCGCGAATACGAGGGCTGCCTGTCGGTGCCGGGTGCGAGTCTCGCGGTGGACCGGGCGGACTGGGCGCAGGTGACGGGAATGGATGAGAACGCCCAGCCGATTAAGCTTTCTGGCTATGGCTTTTTTGCCAGGTGCCTCCAACATGAGGTGGGGCACCTGGATGGGCACCTGTACACCGAATTTGTGCCGCTTTTTGCGCGCCCGAAAGTGAAACGGCTGTTCAAAAACGAGAAGTGGACGGAGCCGGGACGCACCTGGATGCCGGGCGTGGATCCGGATCCCTTCGCCTAACAGGTGAATCGCAACTGCTTCCCGCTGTTGCCGCACCCCAAAAATAGAGGAAGACCGGCGCCGCTACAGGAAGGACAAGGGAGCGGCAGCCGGTCTTCGGCTTTTTGGAAACGTCGTTACGCGACTAGTTGCACCGCGAGCGGTGCTGCTTCAGCGTTTTACTGCTTGTCGCGCTGTGCACGGAAGGTGCGGGCAGCAACGTCAGCAGCCTTAATAGCTTCAAAAACGTCGTCCGGGGTGATGGTTCCCTGCATCTGCTTCATGGTTTCGGAAGGATCGCAGGAAGCCACCGCAACCTTCATCAGGTCCTCATCCGAGACTTTGTCCAGGTGGATGTCAGCCATGGTGGTGGGCAGCTCGAGGCGCTCCATGAAGTCGAGGTACTTTTCCAGTTCCTTCTGCGGGGTGCCCTGCAGAACTAGCTGCACGACGCAGGCGAAGGATACTTTTTCGCCGTGGGTGCAGTGGTGAATATCGCCTTCCAGAGCGGTGAAGCCGTTGTGGATGGCGTGGGCAGCAGCAAGGCCACCGTTTTCGAAGCCAAGGCCAGACAGCAAAGTGTTGGCTTCACAAATATTGGCCAGTGCCACAGACGGAATGCCGGCTTTGTTATCGGCAAGAGCCTGCTCACCGTAGTCGAAGAGCACCTTTTCGCAAGCTTCGGCAAGAACCATTCCCGCAATGGTTGGGCGGGCGGTGTCATCCATACGGTTGGCGCCGGCTGCGTGGACGGCGCGGGCTTCGATGGCGGTGGCGAGAGCGTCACCAATACCGGAGCGGGTGGTGCGGACGGGGGCACCAGCGATGATGCGGGTGTCAACACACACAATTTCGGGGTTCTTGGGGTAGAACATGTACTGGTCGAAGGCACCGTCTTCGGTGTAAAGAACAGAAGCGCGGGCGGTGGGAGCGTCGGCGGAGACGGCGGTCGGGAAGACAGCCACCGGGATCTTGCTGAGGGATGCTACTGCGCGGCCCGTGTCGGAGGCTTTGCCGCCACCCACAGCCACTACAACGTCAGCCTTCTTTTCTTTGGCGTCTGCTACCAGGCGCTCGATCTCCTGAATGGAAGCTTCTCCACGGAATTCTGCGCGGCTGACGTCCATGTCGGCGTCTTTGAGAGTATTGAACAGTTTTTCGCCTGCGATCTTCCACACAGTTTCATCACATATGATGTACGGCACACTTCCGAAGGGGCTGACGTAGCGGTCAGCGCGATCGATGAGGTCACGGCCCTGTACATACTGGTTGGGACTGGTGTAGACCTGGTCAAACTGAGTTTGGGGGGTAGTCATAATGACGTTGTACTCCTATTTGGGAGAGGAATAAGAATGCAGCCCTACCCTAACCCCACTGATTACTGAAAATCGCCTCAGGAATGTCCTGAAACCGTCTTCAGAGGCGGTTTTTGCTGCATTTAGGGCACTTCACCAGTAGCTTTACAATATTTGAGTAATTGCGGACTCTCCTCTCCAAACGTGCTGGCTGTCACTAATTTTGAAGCTTGTTATGAGCCTTACATATTGAAAATCTTAAGGTTTTTTAAACTACACTGACGGGCATGAATAGTTTCTTTGATGATGCAGAAACAGTCTCCCAAATCGGATTAACTGGAATCTCTCTCGGACGCCCTGACGTGGAGTGGCACGACCGTGGCTTCCTCCAGCTGTCCGAAAATGTAGCTCAATCCACCGGTAAAGGCCCCAAAGTGGGTTTGGTCTCGGGCGGAGGTAGTGGCCACGAACCCCTCCACGCCGGTTTCATCGGCAACGGCATGTTGGACGCGGTGTGCCCCGGCCACGTCTTCACCTCCCCCAACGCCCGCCAGATTAAAAGTGCCACCCGCGCCGCCGATCAAGGTGCTGGCGTGGTGCACATTGTTAAAAACTACACCGGCGACGTCATGAACTTCGGCGTGGCATCCCGCATAGCCGCAGACGAAGGCCACGACGTGGAAACCGTCCTGGTCGACGATGACATCGCCACCGAAACCGACGGCAACGACTCCCCCGGCCGCCGCGGCACCGCTGCCGCAATGTGGGTGGAGAAAGTGTGTGGCGCCGCAGCCGCCCAAGGCCGCAGCCTAAAAGAGGTTGCAGAACTGGGACGACGTGCCAACTCCCAAGCACGCTCAATCGCCGTCACCCTCTCCGGATGCCATGTACCCGGCAGTGAAGAGTCCTTCACCCTCGATCGCGGAGACATGGAATTCGGTGTCGGTATCCACGGCGAACCCGGCATCTCCACCGAAAAACAACAAGAACTGCCCGAACTGCTCGAGCGTATGCTCACCAAGCTGCTGGCGTCTCTCAACCAGCCCAAGCAGGTAGCACTTCTGGTCAACAACTTGGGTGGCATTGCCGAGCTGGAGATTTCCGCCATTCTGGTGGAGGCCGCTCGCTTCCTCGGCACCCAAGACGTGGAACTGGTACGGATCCAGTCCGGTGCCTTCACCACTGCCTGGGACATGCGCGGATTCTCGCTATCCCTGATGGCTGTGGACGAGGAAATGCTGGCACTGCTAGATGCCCCCACGGATGCTCCCGCCTGGCAAACCCCCGTGAAATTCACTGAGGTTCCGCAGCTGGCTGACGCCACCGCCTCGACCCTGCCGACCGCCGACTCTGGTGTTCCCCAGCGCCATATCAGTGCCTGGGTGGAGCGCGTTATGGACTCCATCCATGATCTGACGGAACTGGACCGCAAAGCTGGTGACGGCGACTTCGGCATCAATATGCGCAACGCCCTGGGCCCCTTCGAACTGCCTCTCAAAGGCACCCCGAGCGAAGTGTTCCACGCCATTAGCGAGTCCTACCTGGTTCGCGCCGGTGGAACCTCCGGTGCTGTCTTCGGAATATTTTTCGAGAAATTGGCGCAAGAATCCGAAGGTGCCGAAAAACTAGCCGATATTGATCTGTCGGCTGCCCTGCGCGCCTCTACCGATGCGGTAATGGATCTGGGTGGCGCCAAGGTGGGCGACTGCACCGTTGTGGACGCCCTTGTTCCCGGCATTGAGAAACTAGAAGAAACTGGCTCACTGGAGGACGCAGCCGAGGCTGCCCTCAAAGGCGCCGAAGATACCGCCAACTATGCGGCATCTAAGGGTCGCGCCAGTTACGTGGGAGACAAATCCAAGGGTGTTATTGACCCGGGTGCTCTCGTGATGGCATGGCTTTTTGAAGGGCTTCTGTAACGGTCCCCTTCTCTCCCCTATGTCGAGGTAAAGTCCGCGGTCCCGAGTCCCGCGGGCTTTACCTTTAGGCCGATCTCGCGGGCGAGACTCTGTAGACTCGAAGTATGCGCCTTGCAACTTGGAACGTTAACTCTATCCGTGCCCGCATCGACCGCGTCACCGACTGGCTGATCCGCAACGACATAGACGCTCTGTGCATGCAGGAAACAAAATGCAAAGATGAGCAATTCCCCTTCGACGCTTTCGAAGCCATTGGCTACGAGGTAGCACACGTAGGCTACAACCAATGGAATGGGGTGGCAGTGGTGAGCCGCATCGGTATTGAAGACATGGAGGAGCACTTCCCGGCGCAACCTGGTTTCGCCAAAGACCCAAATGCGGAACAACCGGTGGAAGCCCGCGCCGTTTCAGCAGTGGTGGGCGCCATGGAACCCTCCGGCCCCGTCACCCTCTGGAGCCTCTATATCCCCAACGGCCGCGAAATCACCGACCGCCACTACACCTACAAATTGGAATGGCTCCAAAACCTACAGAAAGCCTCCGCAGAATGGCTGCAGGAGGATCCGGACGCACAGATCATGATGGCGGGCGACTGGAATGTGGCTCCCCTCGATACGGATGTGTGGGACCGGGAATTCTTTGAAGGCCGCACCCATGTGACCGATCCGGAACGGGAAGCCTTCAACTCTTTTGTGGAGGCGGGCTACCAGGAAATCACCCGCAAATTCCTGCCCGACCCCCACACCTACACCTACTGGGACTACCAGCAGCTACGGTTCCCCAAAAACGAGGGCATGCGGATTGATTTCGCCTATCTGAGTCCCGCCCTAGCCGAGCGCGCCACCGATGCACATATTGACCGCGATGAGCGGAAAGGCCCGGGCGCTAGCGACCACGTACCGGTCATTGTGGAGATCGCCGACTAATTATCTTAATCGCGAAAGAATTCACTTACCCGTCACCTCTTTTCCGTGGGGAGGGACGTTTTCCTGAGTACCATTAGGCATACGACTACCTTGTACAACGTCACAATTCCCTAGCGCGAACAGCAGATTATGGAAGCCAGAGAACTTCGAGATTATATTGACCGCCTCCGTTTAGAGGGCTACACCGTCCGTGACGACCACGGGGAAGACCCCGACCTGGTCGACATTAACGGCAAAGCCGTCGATACGTGGCGCGAAAATTATCCCTACCACCACCGCATGCACCGCAATAGCTACGAGGTGGAGAAGTACCTACTCCAAATTGAACTGCTGAAATTCCAGGCCTGGGCGGTGGAAAACAAACAACGCCACATCATTATTTTTGAGGGTCGCGACGCAGCTGGCAAAGGTGGCACCATTAAACGCTTCACCGAGTACATCAACGTACGACACTCCCGGGTGGTAGCCCTCAACAAGCCCACTGCACAGGAACGCCGACAATGGTACTTCCAGCGCTACGTGAAACATTTGCCGACCGCCGGGGAGATCGTCCTCTTCGACCGCTCCTGGTACAACCGAGCCGGCGTGGAGCGCGTCATGGGTTTCTGCACCAATGAAGAATATGAGCGCTTCATGGGGCAGGTACCAGTATTCGAAAAGATGCTGGTGGAAGACGGCATTAGCCTCACCAAGTTTTGGTTCTCGGTTTCCCAGCAGGAACAACGCACCCGGTTCGCGATCCGCCAACTGGACCCGGTGCGCCGCTGGAAACTCTCCCCCATGGACTTGGAATCCCTGGACAAATGGGAGCGCTACACCAATGCGAAGGAAGAAATGTTCCGTCGCACCGACACCGAGTGGGCTCCCTGGACTGTGGTGAAGTCCAACGACAAGAAGCGGGCACGCATCAACGCGATGCGGTTCTTCCTCGACCAGTTCGACTACGAGGATAAGGACACCCAGATTGTTTTCGGGGCGGACAAGAAAATTGTGTTCCGGGGCAAAAACACCCTGCCCGAAAACCAGAAAACCAAGAAAGCAGCCAAGCGCGCCCACTTGGAGTAGTCACCGTGCAGACGTAGCCTAGCTGTGGGCTAATTGCACGCTATTTAGCTTTCAAGAATTTGTGCGACGCCCTCACCTCAGTATGCGGAAAGGGTGGCAACATCACTCACTAATGGGGCCGCTACGCCCTCAATAGGTGAGTTAATGATTTCCATTTCTTGGGTGGTCACTCGCAAAAACACTTCATGTACTCGTTGGCCCTGCAAATAATTGCTAAGGAACTTAGCTAGCGCAGGATCCGAGCTCGCCTGTTTCCACACTTCCTCTGGCACTTCGAAGGCAGCCACATAGTTTCGTTTCACGTCCGACACGAGACCCGCTGGACGAGCTCCAAACTGGCTCTCCACAGGAAGCAGACGCATCGTCAGTGGGGTTCCCAAACGTCCATCCACGGTGTGCAGAAGCAGGGTGTAATTCTTCCGACCAATGGTTATTTCCACAGGGCGGGTGACGGAAGCATACGCAAATTCTTTGACGCGTATCAATACTCCCTCGGTGAGCTTGCCTGCGTAGTTGAACGGGCTGGGGGCACGCAAGGTGTCCCGGGAACGGTCACGCGCACTGTTTTCCAGAATTTTGCCTTTAAGCGGCTGCCCGGTGCGCATAAAGTGCCATTCTTTGCCGATCAAACTGCGGTACCAGTATCCGGTGTGTCCCTCTTTTTTGCCCTCTACTCGCAGCTCGCGATGTTGGCTGCCGGGAGCGGTGGAGTGAATAGAGATGCGGTTAGTGATGGTGCCGGGGATCTTCGGCAACTGCTGCCAATCGCGGGAAGGAAGTTTAATGGCAGCAGTACTGGAATCGAGACGATGTTGGAGTGCATCTTCTGCGACCGGACGATTGTCGTCCTGCCAGGTGTAGCGGAACTGGGCGGGATCGGAACCGTTAACGTCGAAGTCCGACTGCCGCACAAACATGTCGCCGTACTTATTGGTCACGAAAACAACAGAGCCAGAAGCGGAGACTGTCTCAACCAGGAAACGAGAATTGTAGGGCGTACTCACCTCATAGGCGTAGTCCTGGGCCAACCACGGATCGAGCGAATAGATGCGCGCCCCATCCTGGGAAAGCACCACAACTTGGGTGCACTTGGCAAGCGAAACTGGCTGCTGTTTACCGGCCGGATCCAGATAGGTCTTGTCGGTCTGCGTACCTATCAAACTGAGGGCCCATTTTCCGGGTGTGATGTTGGGTGACTGCAAACCGTCACCAAACCAGAAGGGGCCACCGAATGCGCGGATCCACCCCCATTTTGTGGGCGAGGAGAGAAGGTTGCTCATGGTGTACATCCAGCCCGCTTCATCCACGCCAATGAGGGCATCTTCATTAATAGAAATACCGACCAGCTTGCCGCGTAGACAGCTAGGAACAGGGGCTTCACGCCACTGCTGTTTGTCCTTGAACCGAACAAATAGATTGCCGTCGCGGAGGGCCACCTCTACCCGCTGGTTGAAACCTTGGTGATTGTCCCGCAAATCGACCCGGCTAGGGAGTTGTTTCTGGAGGGCTGCGGAAGCTAGTGGAAGTTCGTCATAGCCTTCCACCCCGTAATCGGGGGCACGTAGGCCAAGCGGATACTGTCCGTAGCCTTTCACTGGATCCCCCACGTAGGGGACACAGTCTGCCGGGCCATCAGATGCGGGGATGTGGGGCTGGGGACTATCGGGTGCAACCGCGAAGGCTGGACCGGTGGCTGCTATTGGTAGAAGAGCCACACTGAGGGCTGTTGCCGCGATAGCAGACAGGGCTTTTCTGATCGTCGACATTGTTTACCTCGCAAGGATTGTCAAATGTTATCGACATAGCGTCTCTATCTTTAAAACTAAGTTTGCGGGGAAAGCCCTTCAACGGCTTGCCATCCAGTTCCCATTTTGTTTGGACAAAGCCACTGTTTTTGAGGATTTTTTTAGTATTAAATTCTTTTTGCTCGCAGTCAGCTAACATCAGAAATTGCAACTATAAATTCGCGGGAGCTCCCATTACTCCGGGGCTGAGATTGTATCGGACGATACGCAACCGCCAAGACCTGATCGGATAATGCCGAAGAGGGAGACATATCGTGGGTAGTCCTGTATCTCAATCTACTAAAACCATCACCACTGGCCCTATCTATAGGAGCCACAAGCACTACCAAGAAGTCGACTACGATGTCGCAACTTTCGCGCCAGATGCGCAACTTCTTCCCAATTCCCCCACCCGCTGCACCATGCGGGTTCCCTACCGTCGCATAGAACTCACCAACGGTGAACACTTCGACGTGTACGACACATCCGGGATCTACACCGAAGACCGCTACGCCCCCGACAGTGACGGGAATTATGCGGAACAACCGGATCTGGAGCAGGGACTCCTCCGGCAGCAGGAAGAATGGCCCCAATTCGCCGCCGTCACCGCCGACCCGGATGCTACTAGTGGACCGGGCACCAACCTGGTGCGCACCCAGCTCGCCTGGGCTCGCCACGGCATTATCACCCCGCAGATGGTGTTTATTGCGGCCCGCGAACACATGGAGCCGGAGTTCGTGCGGGCAGAAGTGGCCGCCGGCCGCGCCGTCATCTGCAGCAACTACAAACACCCCGAGGCGGAACCGTGCATTATTGGCAAAAAGTTTGTTACCAAAGTGAACGCCAATATCGGCAACAGTGCCGTCACCTCCTCCATTGAGGAAGAAGTAGAGAAAATGGTGTGGGCCACCCGCTGGGGTGCGGACACCATTATGGATTTGTCCACCGGTAAAGACATCACCGAAACCCGGGAGTGGATTCTCCGCAACTGCCCCACCCCACTCGGAACAGTACCCATGTATCAGGCACTGGAGAAGGTGAAAGGCGAGCCTGCGAAACTTAACTGGGAGGTGTTCCGGGACACCATCCGGGAGCAGGCGGAACAGGGTGTGGACTACATGACGGTGCATGCCGGTGTGCTGTTGCAATATGTACCGCTGGCAGCCGACCGGGTGACGGGCATTGTGTCGCGCGGTGGCTCCATCATGGCGTCCTGGTGTTTGGCCCACCACAAGCAGTCGTTCCTTTACGAGAATTTTGCAGAAATGTGCGAGATTCTGGCCGAATACGATATTGCTTTCTCGTTGGGTGACGGCCTGCGCCCGGGCTCCATCGCGGACGCCAACGACGAGGCGCAGATCGCGGAGCTGCGAACCCTGGGCGAGCTCACCACAATCGCCTGGGAGCATGGCGTGCAAGTAATGATTGAAGGCCCCGGCCATGTGCCGATGCACAAGATTCCAGAGAATGTGGAGCTGGAGGAGGAACTCTGCCACGAGGCACCGTTCTACACGTTGGGGCCCCTCGCCACCGATATTGCCCCCGGCTACGACCACATCACCTCTGCCATTGGGGCGGCCATGATAGCCCAGGCGGGTACCGCCATGCTGTGCTACGTCACCCCCAAGGAGCACCTGGGGTTGCCGAACCGCGACGATGTGAAGGTCGGTTGTGTCACCTACAAGATCGCAGCCCACGCCGCCGACCTGGCGAAGGGGTTGCCGGGTGCCCAGAACCGCGACGATGCGATGTCCCGTGCCCGCTTTGAGTTCCGCTGGTATGACCAGTTTGCGCTGGGTCTCGACCCGGATACTGCGATTGACTACCACGACGAAACGCTGCCAGCTGAGCCCGCCAAGCATGCCCATTTCTGTTCCATGTGCGGTCCGAAGTTCTGCTCGATGCGCATTTCGAAGGATGTGCGGGCCTATGCAAACGCCCACGGCCTCGACTCGGAGGAGGCTCTCCAGGCGGGTATGCAGGAGAAGGCTCGTGAGTTCGAGGCCGCGGGCGGTGATGTGTATGTACCGGTATCCGACGACAGCTAACTGCAGGTCACGGTAGCTGCGGTTGCGTCGCTAGATTTCGTGAGCGCCCTTATCTTCAGAGGGGTCTCTAGCCGGCTCTTTCCGAGGAGCGCGGGTGACGGGGGCTGCTGCATCTGCAGTGGTCTCCGTTCCCTGCATTTGGGAAGCCATCTCGGCCTGCGGGGCCATGGTGGCGAAATACTCAGCTCGGAATTCGTCGACGGTAGGTGTTTTCCCGACGCGGAATGTGTCCGGCGCGGAAACCAGCATGCCGATAAGGAATACCAGCAACGTAATGCCAAAGAAGTAGACACCGGACCAGTCGTGGCCCCAATACCATCGGATGAGTTGGCTACCCACGGACGCTTCCAGCATGAAGTGTTGCAGGTTCTGGAACGGCAGCAAGCCACCAATCTTGGCTCCCACTTTGGGAAGCAGGAAGAGCAGTGTCTCGATGCCCCACATCCACACCAGCACCGCAGTGATGGAAAGCGCGGTGGAGTGGAAGATCATCGCCACCCCCATGCCGAGCATGGTCACCATCAGGTAGGCAAGCGAAATAGCCAGGTAGGCGCGGAGTTCAGTGCGTTCAAAGAGCTGTACATCGGCTACCCCCAGAAGCACCAGCTTGGAGAGCAACGCGGTGATGAAGGCACTCAGCAAACCAACAAGGAATGCGATGCCACCGTAGTTAATTAGTTTTGCTAGGAAGACTTTCCAGCGCCGCGGTGTTCCCCGGAATGTGGATTCCACGGTTGCGGTGGAGTATTCGTTGGTGACGGCAAGAATGCCGAGCACCATCATGATGACCATGCCAACAGTGGTGACACCCATGAAGAAGGTGGTGCCGCTGACCGGAATATCTTCGGGGGCATATCCCTGCCCCATCGGGGTGCCTTTAATGACACTGCGGGTGACGAGGGAGGTGAAAAGCCCGGCAAACAAGCTCAGGAAAAAGGTGAGTCCAACGGAGACGGGAGCGGACTTGATGGTCCACATTTTGATCCACTCGGAACGAAGCGTGTTCAACATTATTGTGCCCCTCCCATCTGGTTCGGTTCCTGTCCGGAACGGTATTGCTCCCAACCACTAGTCATTTGCAGGTAAACATCCTCTACCGATGCGCCCACTTTCATCAGCTCGTAAAGCGGAATATTGTGGGTGGCGGCAATGTCCGCGACCACTGATGTGCGGTCGGTGTCAACCAGTACCACGTCACCCAATTCAGGGTCGTCCCCCGGGGCGAGCGGAACCAGCTGTGCGTTAATCTGGGCTTCTTTAAGCACTCCCAAAAGTTCCTTCGAGAACCGGGTGCGGATCCGCACCTGGGAGGGGGCCTGCGCGGAGAATTCCTTCACGGAGGTGTCTGCCAGCAGTCTGCCCTGGCCCAACACAATGAGCCGGTCAGCTGTTTGTGAGATTTCCGAAAGCAGGTGGGAGGAGACCAGAATGGTGCGTCCCTCCGCGGCCAACGTTTTCGCAAAGGAGCGGAACCAGGCGATACCTTCCGGGTCGAGGCCGTTGACGGGCTCGTCGAAAAGGAGGTGTTCGGGGTCTCCCAGCATGGCTTCCGCAATGCCGAGGCGCTGCCGCATACCCATGGAGAATCCGCCGGTGGCTTTCTTGGCGACATCCGTCAGTCCCACCAGCTCCAGGCATTCGTCCACGCGGCTATCGGGGATGCCGTTGGAGGCGGCCATGTAGCGGAGGTGGTTGCGGGCAGTGCGCTTGGGGTGCATGCAGCGCACATCCAGGAGCGCACCCACTTCGTGGAGCGGGTGGGCGAGCTCGCGGTAGGGTACGCCGTTGATAAAAGCAGCACCTGCATTGGGTTTTTCTAGCCCGACGATCATGCGCATGGTGGTGGATTTTCCGGCGCCGTTGGGTCCCAAAAATCCGGTCACATGGCCGGGTTCGGCGGTGAAACTCAAATCGTCAACCGCAAGAGTTTTTTTGAACTTCTTGGTAAGTCCAATTACTTCAATCATGTTTCTAACCTTGCGTATGAACCTGAAAAAATGCTGTAAAGCTACTGCGGGAGTTCTGGAATTCACCTACAGTTCGTCATCAAGTTCATCATCTGAAAGGTCAAAGTGTCCAGCTGGGGACGATGCCTGACCCCAGAAACGCTTCGACATGCGGCCCGCCAAATAGGCATTCCGGCCGGCGATAACCGCGTGGCGCATTGCCGAAGCCATCCGTGCAGGATTATTGGCGCGGGTGATAGCGGAGGCCATCAACACCGCATCGCAGCCCATTTCCATAGCCAGGGCGGCATCCGAGGCGGTACCGATACCGGCGTCGCAGATGACGGGCACATTGGCGGCGGAGATAATCATCTCCAGGTTGTGTTCGTTGCGGATACCCAACCCGGTACCAATGGGTGCCGCCAACGGCATAACCGCCGAGCAGCCCACTTCTTCCAGGTAGCGGGCAATAATGGGATCGTCGGTGGTGTAGGGCAGCACCTTGAAACCATCATCGATGAGTTGCTCCGCCGCGTCCAACAGTTCCACCACATCCGGCAGGAGGGTGCGGTCGTCGGCAATAACCTCCAGTTTGATCCAGTTCGTGTCGAGGGCTTCGCGGGCAAGTTGAGCGGTGAGGACAGCTTCCCGAGCCGAGCGACATCCGGCCGTGTTGGGTAGTGCCTCAATGTTTTGTTCTTTAAGAATGCTCAGCGTGCTGGCGGGGCCGGAGCCGGTGCCCAGCCGGGAGTCCACCCGGCGAATGGACACGGTGGTGAGTTCGGTGCCGGAGGCAGCCAGAGCATCCTTCAGGTGCTGCTGGTTGGAGGCGCCGCCGGTGCCCATGATGAGGCGGGAGCGGAATTCCCGTCCGGCGATCACTAGCCGGTCGTCTTGGGCAGCATCAAAATCGTTGGCGTTGAGCTGCGCGTCAAGTTCTTTAGCGGCGTCGTCAGCGCGCAAAGGTTCCTGATTTTCCATGGTTTAGCCTCCCTGCACGGCGGTGAGAATATCGACCTGGGCGCCCTCCGAAAGGACATGGTCGGACCAGGTGGAAGAGGGGACGACGGCGGCGTCCACAGCTACCGCAGTGCCTTCGTTGGTGAGGCCGCGTTCTTCCATCAGGTCGGCAACAGTAGTGCCGTCAGCGACGGTGCACTCTTCACCATTAACAGTTACTTTCATGAGAATGCTCCTTCGGTCGTTTTGTGAGAGGTAACTTTTCTCGCTAATGCTTTACATAATGAAGTCGGGGATGCGGTGCGGATCGCAGGATTTAGCTTCCGGAAGTTCGGTTCCCACCAGCGCGGCAACAGCCGCCACTGCTGACAGCGGGGTGTGCAGAATACCGTTGCGGCCGTGGCCAGTGGCGATCACTAGCCGCCCGTCAAGGGCTTCCTCCACCCGTCCCAGGTAGGGCAGGTTGTCGATACTTCCAGGACGGAGACCAGCAATAATTTCGCGAAGTTCGTATTCGGTGACACCTGGGAAGAGCACTTCCGTGTCCTGCAGCAGGTGGA
This sequence comes from Mycobacteriales bacterium, assembly GCA_012842085.1. Classification (GTDB taxonomy): domain Bacteria; phylum Actinomycetota; class Actinomycetes; order Mycobacteriales; family Mycobacteriaceae; genus Lawsonella. Next base: position 13,140 of record DUTM01000002.1, read on the forward strand.
GCACGCCCTGCACGGTAACTTCCCGGTCGTCACCGTGCTCGTATTCAGTGGCGCCGATCAACAGTCCCCAGGGCCGGGGCACCAGATAACAGGGACGGCCGTGGACACGTCCGCGGATCGTGTGGCGGGGTGGCTCGGGAACACCCGGGCGGAACCGCAGCCGCAGCACTTCACCCTTAATGGGACGGATGGGGAGGTTGAGCCCCACCGTTGCGGCCAGATCCTGGGAGCCGTTGCCGGCAGCCAACACCACTTGGTCGTAGGTGCCGACAGTGCCGTCCACCAGATGGTTAAGGTCTTCGATTTCGCGCTCCACCAAAGTGACGCCGTAGGTGTTTTCGCATTGTTCCTTCAGCGCAACCAGTAGTTCCCGGTTGTCAACGGAGCGTTCCCCCTCTGTGAGGAGAGCTCCCCGAGCGGCACGGCTCAGGGCTGGTTCGAGGGCGCGCAGTTCCCGGCGGGTGAGTTTCCGCATGCGGGAATCTTTCGGATCGTTGGAGCCGGGGGCAAGGAAAGGCTCAGCGCCGTCGATGGTGCCGCCGCGGTCCCACAAGTGTTCATTGTTGGTGACGTATTCGTAGACGCGGTTGAGGTCCTGCACGTCACCATCGTCAACCCCCACATTGATGGTGCCCACATTGGAGGTAAAAATACCCGGGTGGTTGGCTTCCAATTTGCCACCGAACCCAGGCCAATGACGGAGGGAGGCCGCACCCAAACGGAGTTGTTCATCTTCCCCCGGCCAGGCTTCGGTAATTCCACCCAGCATGCCGCCTGCGCACCAACCAGCAGCTTCCGCCCAGGCAAGGGACGGGTCATAAACAGTTACGGTGAACCCGGCAGCAGCTGCCTTCAGGGCGGTGGCTAAACCAATGACAGATCCGCCCACAATGGCGATATTGGTTCCCAATTTCTTACCGCTTGAGTCGGTCGCGGCGATACGACTACTGAGGTCATACATCAGTGCACATTCTCCCTTCGCCGGCATAATCCGGAGCAGGTTCGACCGGTCGAACCCCTACGCGGGGTCCCTCTCAGCCTCTCGCTTCCACACCTACCTTTGGGGGTAGTTGCTGCCTGTCTCCGGGAATATTTATTTTCGGAAGAGGACAGGTCTCGGGATGTTTCAGAGGCTCCCGGGCCATTACGAATTCCCTTATATTCCTACCCTACCGCTAGAAATATGGCACGCTAGAAAGAGTGAAACTAGAAAACTCGGTGGAGCCCTTGTCAGAAGTTCGTCAAAAATTCGCAAATTCACGCCTTTACCTGTGTGTTGACGCACGTCGCCATTTGGATGAAGGCCGTTCCGGCTACCCTTCTTTACGGCAACTCGCGGAAGAAGTATGCGCTGGTGGCTGCGACATTATTCAGTTGCGCGACAAAAATTCTCCCGGAGAGAAAAAATACGGCAAGATGACCGTCACGGAGCAGCTGGAAGCACTCGCCGTGCTGCGGGACGTCACCCACAAACATGGCAAGCTTTTCGCTGTTAACGATCGGGTGGACTTGGCAGTCGCCGCGGGGGCGGATGTTTGCCACGTGGGACAGACCGACATTCCCACCGATGTGGCCCGCGAAATGCTGGGCGAAGACGTTATTTTGGGGCTGAGCTGCCACACCCCAGAGCAGGTGGATGCTGCCATCACCAACCAAAACCTGGACTATTTCTGCACCGGACCGGTGTGGGCGACCCCCACGAAGCCGGGACGTGCCGCCGCCGGGCTAGAGCTTGTACGCTACGCTGCGGCTGAAACTGCACTGCCGGAGGGGACCGAAATCGCTGCTGGTGAAGTTGCCCAAACAGTGCCCTGGTTCGCTATTGGGGGAGTGAATGAGGAAACCGCACCAGAGGCTATTGATGCTGGCGCACAACGGATTGTAGTGGTGCGGGCGTTGACGGAAGCTGCCGATCCGGAGGCTGCTGCGCGGAATTTGCGGCAGATCACCCTGGGATGAGTCCAGTTTCCCCGTACACACCGAATCGTTGCCTGCACATGTTGTGGAAAACCTGGCAGAATCGACGTATAAGGAAGCCTTACTAAAGTGTTGGCCGTACTGTCTCTGGGAGGATGGCGATGAGACTTAGTCCACGCCCTCGAATGATCCCTGAGCGCCCACTGTCCGAAATTCGGTCCGCGGTGCAGGATCGTCGGATCGACCGCGATTTGGATCGGGCTTTCCCCTCCTCAGAGTGGGAAGACGACAACGAAGACGCCCCGGAGATTTCTTTCCGCAAGCGACTCAGATCGCTGCGCCGCTTCCTGGCCACCACCCCCGGCAAACTCATTCTCGTGACTGTCAGTTTGTTGCTGTTGACGGGCATTCTGGGGGGTGTCGCCGTCAACGCCGCCCACGACCGCCAAGAGGGACTCGAGCGGCTCATGCTGGAAACGGAACAGATTTCGCATGCCAGCCAGCAGCTCTATAGTTCCCTGTCGCTTGCCAACACTGCCGCCACCACCCAGTCCCTCACTTTCACGGAAGTGGAGACGGTGACGAAGCAGTACGAGACAGCTATTCAGAACGCCAGCCGGGCGGCCATTGCTGCCAGCTCCGCTGCCTCCAATCTGCCGAAAGAGGATGCGGAACTGTTGAGCCGCATCAATGCTTTAATTCCCCGCTACACGAACCTCATTGGGCAAGCCACTGCAGAAAGCAGTATGCGCAACCCCATGGCCACCATCCACCAGTCGGAAGCCCAGCGGATTATGCAGGACAATCTGCTGCCCGCTGCCGAACAGCTTTACCTCAACCGCTACAAGGACATCACCAACGCCCAACAAGACTGGGCAAAGCCGCTGGTCAGCGCGATTGTCTCGATTCTTGTTCTGATCACTGTCTTGATTGTGGTGCAGTTCTGGTTGAACTACATCACCCGCCGCCGCTTCAACGCGGGACTCCTGGCCACCACTGCGATGGCCGCCATATCGCTGCTGTGGGTGGTGGTGTCCTCCACTATCACGTTCACCACCGCCGAGCCGGGTGCCGAACCTTTAAGCGAAATCCTCACCCACGCCCGCATTACCAGCCAACAAACCCGCTCCGAAGAGATGATTGCACTGGCAGAAAGCAACGCCGGCTCCAAGATCGACTCCACCCAGTTCTATCGCAATCTGGATGAAGTGGACGCCGCCTTCGACGAATACGAGGAGCGCTCCCCCAACAAATCTGCAGGGGCACTCGCCACCCAGGGCAAAAACGCGGTGAAAGAATGGCGCGATAGCCACGAAACCATGGTGAAACTTCTCGACCAAGGCGACCGGCGCAAAGCCACCGACCGCGCCACCAGCCTCCGCAAGGAAGCTGCCGGCGGCCAGTTCACCAATGTTGATAGTGCCATCCAGCGGGCCATTTCGGACGCCCGTGAAGAGCTCCGCAATAGTGCCAACTTGGCGCACAGTGCGCTGGTGACGACGGTTGCGGGACTGGGTATCCTGGTGGTGTTTGAGGCACTAGGCATTATTGTCGGAATGGTTCCACGGTTCCGGGAGTACGAGTAATGAGCACTGAAGATTACCCCGACACCCCGCAACAGCCGACGGAAAATATGGCCGGCGAGGACACCCCCACCACGTCGCCCCAACAGCGTCCAGAATCACCAGTGGAGCCACCCATTCCTTCCCGCCCCACCACCTCCGGATCCGTCTTCAGCGGCCCCGTCACCACCGGCTCCATCATGACCGAGGCGGTACCCTTCAACCCCTTCGACGACGATGAAGACGACCTCACCGATTCGGAACTGATCGCCGCCGCTTTCCCCTCCGGCGCTGTTTCCTACCCGCAGCCGGAAGACATTCCCACACAGCCGGAAAGCAAACCGGTGGGCGAAGCACCCCCCGAAACGTCACCCACCGAACCCATCAACCCTGCCAACGGCTTCCGCTCCGGGCGACGGGTGGCTGACGGACTCGTCACCATCCCCTACATCATCCCCTACACCCCCACGGACGCCTTGTTCAGCAGAGAGAAAGTGGAGGCGGTTTGCGGACAGAAGGGCGTCGAGCTGCCCAGCTTGAAACCGGGCGACTGGGTGGGCGACCAGTACGAGATTAAAGGCGTGATCGCCTACGGCGGTATGGGGTGGATCTACCTTGGCATCGACCACAACGTCTCCGACCGGTGGGTCGTATTCAAAGGTCTCCTGGATGCCAAACATAAACAATCCCGCGAAGTGGCGCTGGCGGAGAAGGAATTCCTGGCGGAAGTAACCCACCCGGGAATCGTCAACATTTATAACTTCGTGGTGGACCATGACGGCGAAGACTACATCGTTATGGAATATGTGGGCGGCCCATCGCTGCGCACCGTCCGCAATAGTAAACCCGGGAAAGTACTGGATGTAGCACTGGCTATTGGCTACATTTTGGAGGTTCTGCCGGCCCTGGATCACCTCCACTCCATGGGGCTTGCCTACAACGATCTGAAGCCCGAAAACATTATGCTCACCGAAGACCAGGTAAAGCTGATTGACCTGGGCGCCGTGAGCCCCATTGGAGAATACGGATACATTTACGGCACCCCCGGTTTCCAGGCCCCCGAAATTCCCACCAGTGGCCCCTCCATCGCCTCCGATATTTACACGGTGGGGCGCACACTCGCCTCCCTGATTATGCGGCTGCCACAAGAGGATGGCCACTACAAGCGCGGCATCCCCTCCCCCGAGGAGGAACCGCTGATGCACCAGCACGACAACCTGTACCGCCTGCTGCGCCGCGCCACCCACCCCAATCCGCGTAAACGTTTCTCCTCCGCCAACGACATGTCCATCCAGCTGATGGGTGTGCTCCGCGAGATACTTTCGGAACGCTACAAGGAGGAGCTGCCGTTCCTGTCCACCCAGTTCACGCCGCAGCGAAAAACCTTCGGCATTACGAAAGAGGTGGCCCGGACGGACTTCCTGCGGGATGGGCGCATGCACGACTTCAACCTGCGGGAAACTTCCCTGGCGCGAGCCCTCCCCATGACGTTGGTGGATCCGGACGACCCCGGCATCAAAATAATGAGTGCCTTCTCCTATGCGGCACCCGAGGATGTGATTGAGCGGCTCACCCGCGTGATGGAGGATCCGGAATCTCCCGCCCGCCACAGTGCCGAAATTCCGTTGGCTATTGTGCGTGCCTATGTGCAATTGGAGCAGCCCCGCCGAGCGAAAGACTATTTGGCGCAGGCACGCGGTCGCATCATGGACTGGCGCTACGACTGGTACCAAGGCATCACGAGCCTTTTGGTGAAGGATTTCCGGGACGCGTATGAGCATTTCGATAAAGTGCTGAACAGTCTGCCAGGCGAGACGGGCCCCAAGTTGGCTTTGGGTGCGACGGCGGAACTAATTGTGCAGTCCGAGCCGGAAATGTCGCCGGCGGAGGTGGAGGAATGGCAGGCCATTGCCCGCAGCTACTACCGCACCTGTTGGCGCTGCAACCACACCACCGTCACCGCCGGTTTCGGGTTGGCGCGCCAGCTGAACCAGATCGGGCAAGTGGACGAGGCTATTGAAACGCTCTCCGAGCTGCTGTCCAACAACCGTCACTACCCCACCGCTGTGTTGACGATGGTGCTGATGCAAGTACGCCGCCCACCCACGCAGCTCACCGAAGAGGCGCTTGTGGAGGCGGCGGAGCGGCTGATGCAACTGTCCACCAATGAGCAGCGCTACCGCCAGGTGCGGGTGGTGGTATTGGAGGCGGCACTGCGCTGGTTGCGATACCACAAGCTGGAGCGGGCTGAACAGCACAAGACGATTTTCAACCTGGAGTTCAGCCGCATTGGTATCCGGGGCGGTTTGGAACGGAGTCTGCGGATTTTGGCCCGCAATGCACCGAGCCGTGCACACCGCTACCGCTTGGTGGATATGGCAAATATTATGCGCCCACCCAGCATGTTTTAGGCCATACCGGGTGGGCAGCAGGTTTTGCGGCGGGATCCGCGGTGGGATCCGCGGTGTTACAACGTTAGACGAATTCTAGGGCCTGCCGTGCAATCGCCAGTTCTTCATTGGTGGGCACCACCATGACGATCACTTTGGAATCTTCCGAAGAAATAATCCGCGGTTCTGTAATGTGGCCGGCGTTTCGCTCGGGATCCAATTTGATACCGAGTTCACCCAAACCGTCGGTGGCACCTTCCCGAATCCATTCGGAATTTTCGCCAATACCCGCAGTGAAGGTGATGACGTCCACGCCACCCAATTCCGCCATGTAGGCACCGATGTAGTGCTTAATGCGGGTGACGTAAATCTTGAACGCCTCCAACCCGCGAGGATCGCGCGCCTTGATCATTTCATCTAGGTGCCGCATATCGTTGGAACCAATAAGGGCCTTCATCCCAGATTCCCGGTTGAAGAGGTGGTCAACCTCATCCACCGTCATGCCGGCAGTGCGCATCAGGTGGAAGACCACAGACGGGTCGATATCGCCGCATCGGGTTCCCATGACGAGTCCCTGCAGGGGTGTGAGCCCCATGGAGGTGTCGATCGGCTTTCGGCATTTAATGGCAGAGACAGAAGCCCCGTTACCCAAGTGCAGCACAATTTGGCGCAGTGTGTCGGGGTCGCGGTTGAGCAGCTCCGGCACTTGCTGAGAAACATATTCGTGGCTGGTGCCGTGGGCTCCGTAGCGGCGAATACCGTATTTTTCGGCCACTTCCTGCGGAATAGGATAGGTGCGGGTAGCGGTCGGTAGATCGGCGAAAAAGGCGGTGTCGAACACTGCCACGTGGGGCACGTTCGGCATGAGTTTGCGGGCCACTTTAATACCGATAACGTGTGCCGGGTTGTGCAGCGGAGCCAGGCTGGAGAGTTCGTCAATCTGCTCCACTACTTTGTCGTCGATCAGGGTGGGTTTGTCGAAAACGTTTCCGCCCTGCACAATGCGGTGGCCGACGGCCACAATGTTTTGCTCATCCAGATCAAGCCCAACTTCCGTGAAGAGGTCTTCCACCATGCGGAGGCCTTCTGCGTGGTCGGGGATCTCGGCAATACGCTCAGTTTTCACACCGTCGTGTTGGAGAGTGTATTTGCCGATGGGTTGGCCGATCTGGTCAACCAGACCGGTGGCGATAATCGCATCATCACCCTCCAGCCGGGGGTTAACCATCTGGTATTTGATGGATGAGGAACCCGAGTTAATAACAAATACAGTGCCCATATTTAGTTCTCCTGGATTGCTTGTGCCTGGGTGGCAGTAACGGCGACAGTGTTCACAATATCTTCCACCAGAGCACCGCGGGACAGATCGTTAATGGGTTTCTTCAGGCCCTGCAGAACCGGGCCGACGGCAACTGCACCAGCGGTGCGCTGCACAGCCTTATAAGTGTTGTTGCCAGTGTTGAGATCAGGGAAAACCAACACGGTGGCTTTTCCGGCGACCTCTGAGTCGGGGGCTTTCGCCGCAGCAACAGTTTCATCCACTGCAGCATCAAACTGGATGGGGCCGTCCACCGGGTAGGGCAGGTCTTTGCCCTGCAGAATTTCTACGGCTTCCCGAACCTTCTCCACGTCTTCGCCCGCACCGGAGCTACCGGTGGAGTAGGACAGCATAGCCACGCGCGGCTCCACCCCGAACTGGGAGGCGGTCTCAGCTGAGGAGGCGGCAATATCTGCCAGCTGTTCTGCAGTCGGGTTGATGTTTACGGCGCAGTCACCAAAGGCCAACACTTCGTCCCTCAGACACATGAGGAAAATACTGGAGACGGTGCTGACACCCGGCTTGGTTTTGATGATCTCGAAGCTGGGACGAATGGTGTGGGCGGTGGTGTGGGCAGCACCAGACACCATGCCGTCAGCCATTCCCAGGTAGATCATCATGGTGGCGAAGTAGCTGATGTCCGTCATCTTCTGACGGGCATCATCCATGCTGATGCCTTTGTGTTTACGCAGCTCGAAATAGGTTTCGGCGAACTTCTCTTTGTCCTCATAGGTTTCTGGGTTGAGCAGTTCGGCATCGTCAATATTGAGTTCCAGCTGCTTGGCGCGGGTAGCAATAGAGTCCGGATCACCCAGAATGGTGAGTTTGGCGAACCCTTGCTCCAAAATGATGTGAGCCGCTTGCAGGATCCGGTCGTCCTCACCTTCGGGCAGCACAATGTGCTTAATGTCTTCCCGCGCCCGCTCCAGCAGGTTGTACTGGAACATCAGGGGGGTGACGGCGATGGGTGCCGGAGTTGCTAGCAGTTCATCCAGTGGGGTTATCTGCATCCACTCGTCAGCGAATTTGCGGGCCAGATCCAATTTGTTGGTGGCGCTGGGGCGCAGAATACCGCGGGTGGCATCGATGGCTGCCGCCGTCTGGTACGTGCCCATGTCGGTGGTGATGACGGGGATACTGTTGTCGGCTGCAATCTGGTCGAGACCGTTGGAGAACTTGGTGCCGGCGGGGCAGATAATGCCTGCAATATTCGGGGTATCCGGGTTCTTCTGGTTCTCGATCAAGGCCTCCAGGGTGGAGGTCCGGTCTGCAGCGGCCACCACAACACACTGGTCCTCAATGTGGTCAAGAATATGTTCGTTGCTGACGCCAGCCACCACCACGCTGGTTGCTTCTTTGGAGAGGAGCTCGTCGGAAACATTATTCACGAGGGTGCCGTTGACGGCCTTACGCAGCTCGTACAGGGTGGGGGCGTGCAGTTGCGGAACATCCGGAGCCGTGTAAACCGGCAGGTCAAGACCTTCCAGCGAGTCACGGATTTCGGCGGAGAATTCCTCAAACTCGACGGCGCTGTCGGCAGCCACCCGGCTAATGAGGAGGGCAGCCGGCTGCAGGCGATTCTTGCGAAGATGCTTAACAGCAGTCCACGCGATGGAGTTGAGGGTGGTGGCGTCACGGTCTTTGGCGCTTTCGGCCAGCAGTAGACGCGCACCCAGGTTGAGTGCTAACTCGGCGTTCAGGTTGAATTCGTCGGCGAGGGGGTTGGAATAGTCCGTGCCGAGGACAACCATAATGTCGACGTTGTCGCGCACCGCGTTGAAGCGTTTCACGATAGTCGAAATGGCGCCGTCACGATCCTCCACTAGTTCCATGGGAGGGATGCCACAGCAGTCGTCGAAAGGAATGTCGCTGCCGGACAGAGCAATGAGAGCTTCCAGTACGGGGTCACCCTCATCGGAGGGGACGACAGTAGTCGGCAGGGCGGGCTGGACTGGGCGGAAAACACCTACTTTGTGACCAGCATCCTTGAGCGCATGGACAAGTGCGGCAGTCAACACTGAGGATCCCGCATTAAAAGCAGTAGCCATGACGTAGAAGGGTGCGAAGTTGCTCACCATAAAGTCACCTTTTCAGTCGAGTGACCAGCCCTTGGGGGCAGCCACACGGGCGGATGTAGGAAGTAGTTATATTCTACTGGCCTCTTAAGGGAAGGTGAATTCTCGTAAATTTAATAAAATCTGCATTTTTGCCATTTAATTGAGAGAATGGACGCATGGCAAAGAAAGTATCCTCCCTAATCAATGATCTGATGACGGGAGATTCATCATCGTCCAAAACCAAAACCGCTGACCTGACGGCTCCTCAAGTGAACGAATCCGCACAAGTGCCGGCCAGTGAAGGCGACCGCAAACCACGCCAAAAAACGGAGGATTCTCCAAAGTGGAGTTTCCTGACCGACATGGACGGCGTTCTCATCAAAGAGCAGAAACCCGTCCCCGGCGCCGATGAGTTCCTCGCCGAACTGCGAGACACCGGTGCTGCCTACATGGTGTTGACGAACAACTCTATCTTCACTCCCCGTGACCTGTCGGCGAAGCTCAGTCTGCAGGGCATTGACATTCCGCCCGAGCACATTTGGACCTCGGCGCTGGCCACTGCGGCCTTCCTGGATGAGCAGAACCCCAATGGCACTGCTTACGTGGTGGGTGAATCTGGTTTGACCACCGCAATTCACGAAGCCGGCTACATTCTGACCGATACCGACCCAGACTATGTGGTCCTCGGTGAGACTCGCACCTACAGTTTCGAGGCCATCACTAAGGCCATTAACTTGGTGCTGGGGGGAGCTAAATTCATCTGTACGAACCCCGACAATACGGGTCCGTCACCCGATGGAATTCTGCCCGCAACAGGCTCTGTAGCTGCACTTATCATGGCTGCGACCGGTAAAGAACCGTACTACATTGGAAAACCAAATCCGATGATGATGCGGTCTGCGCTGCGCGCCATTAGTGCCCATTCCGAATCCACCATTATGGTGGGCGACCGCATGGACACGGATATTAAATCTGGCCTGGAAGCTGGTATGAACACCTTCCTGGTGCTGTCCGGCATTTCTGATGCGAGCTCTGCGGATAAGTTCCCCTACCGCCCCACCAAGATTATTGACTCGGTGGCTGCGATTGTGGGCAAGACGCAGGATCCGTTGAGTGTGTTGGAGTCCGACCAAATTAGCGAAAATAGTATCCGCTAATTCTTGGCACTGGCCACGCTGACCAGCAGGTTGGCTAGCTAGGCTAACCAACGAATAACTTAAAAATCGATTCCCAAGGTGTCGATGCTGTAGACGTGGAGATACTCCACGGGGAGCCGATTGATGAGATCCTCATCTTCGGTGACCACTACAGTTTCGATGCCTTTTGCGCTGTTATAGGAACCAATCTCGGCGATCTTATCTGCTGCTGTGCCCTTCACATCGACAGTGTCGAAGCAGCCCTGAGCAGCAAACGGTAGTGGCTTAACCTGCTGGGCGCCAGCAATTTTCCCGCCTTGCACGGCAACCGCGTTTTTGGTCCACCAGAATCCAGGTTCACTGGGGGTGTGGGGCAGATCGGATTCGGTAATGAAATCTTTCACATCGTGACGGCGCCACAGCCACGGTCGGTGTTGGGCAACTTCGGTCACAAGATTGTCAGCCACCTTGAGGGGGCGTTCCCACCACCTCAGTTCCCGCTTGGCGAATATCGAGCCCATGTCGATGTAGAGTTCGGCGGGCAACGTTTGGAGACCCGGCCAAGCGGCAGCGAAACCTTCAATGAGTGGAAGTTCGGAGACTTCCTCTTCCGATAGCCACGCCAGCTCCAGACTTTCTTCGTCGGGGTGGAAAGTGGCAGGAGTGTTGAGGTCAGCGCAAATGGTGGTGTATGTCCAGCGTCCCTTTTTTTGCACATTGTGGGCAAAATAACGGCGCCCATCACGGGTTGCGTGGGGTCCATAGGGGTGAAACTCGCGTTCGATCACCCATGTGAAGTGGAATGTGGAGGTGACGCCCGTCCAGCGCACTCGTTCCGGATCGAGGACGACGGCGGTCTCTTCCTCCACCTCTCGACGGGCCCCTTCAATGGCGCTTTCGTGGGAGTCGATCGCCCCTCCGGGAATTCCCCATGTGCCCCCGTCGTTGGTCCAGTGGGCTCGATGCTGCATCAGGATTAGAGGGGTGCCATCTTCTGCTGGTGCGCGAAGTAGTAGCCCCGCAGCACCATTGAGCCCCCACCGTTTCTCTTCGGTGGAGTTGTAACACATTCCATCGCCATCATGTAACACAGTTCAACTTTAACGCGTTCTATGTATTTGCTGTAGTAAAACAGCAACCCCCGCCGGAGCGCGTCTGCGGGGGTTGCTGCGTTTCTTGTGACGAACGAGCGGAGCATCTGCCCTTGCTCCTTCTCGCAAGAACCAGTTTAGGTTAGGGTAGCCTAATAGTGCAAGTCTTTTTTTGGGATAATTCAAAAATTGTTAATTTGCAGTGTTCTGTAGAATAGAAATCACGTTTTGACCACGACTTTAAGTTCGACAAAGAAGAGAGAATATGACTCGCCCGATTCGCGTCGCCATTATTGGCTCGGGACCCGCCGGCATCTATGCTGCCGACACCCTCATGAAATCCCCGCAAGCCGAAAACCCCGGTGTCAGCATCGACATTTTGGAGCGCATGCCCGCCCCCTTCGGATTGATCCGCTACGGTGTTGCCCCAGACCATCCGCGCATTAAAGGCATCGTCAACTCCTTACACCAGGTGCTCAATAAGGAGCAGGTTAACTTCTACGGCAACGTCGAGTTCGGCACCGACATCACCCTGGACGAACTCCTCACCTTCTACGACGCTGTAGTGTTCGCCACCGGCGCCAACGCCGACCGCGCACTGGACATCCCCGGACTAGACCTGGAGGGCTCCTACGGCGCAGCCGAGTTTGTCGCCTGGTATGACGGCCAGCCCGAGTTTCCCCGCAATTGGGACCTCAGCCACGAAAAGGTGGCTGTCGTCGGTGTGGGTAACGTCAGCCTGGATGTTTCCCGCATTCTCGGCAAATCTGCCGACGAACTGCTGGTGACGGAGATTCCGGATAACGTCTACGAAGGCTTGAAGCAGTCCAAGGTGAAGGAAGTGCACGTGTTTGGGCGTCGTGGCCCGGCACAAGCCAAGTACACTCCGGTCGAACTCCGCGAACTCGACCACTCGGACAATATTCAGGTTCTGGTGGATCCCGAAGATATTGACTACGACGAGGCCTCCATTAAGGCTCGCCGCGCCACTAAAGCCACCGACATGGTGTGCACCACGCTGGAAAATTACGCCATGCGCGAACCCACCAGCGACCCCGACGTCACCAAGATTTATATTCACTTCTTCGAGTCCCCGGTGGAGATTCTGGGTGAGGACGGCAAGGTTGTGGGTATCCGCACCGAGCGCACCGAACTGGACGGCACGGGCGGCGTGAACACCACCGACAAGACCACCGACTGGGAGGTCGGACAGGTGTACCGCGCCGTGGGTTACTTGTCTTCCGCACTGCCCGGCATTCCCTTCAACCACACTCTCGGCGTCATCGAGAACGTTGCTGGCCGTGTGATTGACCAGGCCGGTGACCATATTTCTCCGCTCTACACCACGGGCTGGATTAAGCGCGGCCCGGTGGGACTGATTGGTAACACGAAGAGTGACGCCAATGAAACTATCCAGAACCTTCTGGAGGACTGGTCCGCTGGTAAAGCCAACGAGCCTACCCAACCGGAGCCGGAAGCTGCTCAGAAGTGGCTGGAGGGCCTGCCGAAGAAGGTAACCAACTGGGATGGCTGGTACCGTCTGGATGCCCACGAGAAGGCTCGCGGCGAGAAGGAAGGCCGCGAACGTAAGAAGATTGTTGAGTGGGATGAAATGGTGGAAGCCTCCCACGACGACAGTCTGGATGACAAAATTACAAAGTAGGACTAGGAAAACCAACACCCGTTTGCGGGTAGCCAACCGCCAGTTTTTGACCGACACACATTTTTAGGAGTGTTGTTTATGGCTAATGCAGTTCTCGTTCTTATTGATGGTTTTGAGGAGATTGAAGCTCTTGCCGCGGTAGATATTTTGCGCCGCGGCGGGGTGAACGTCACCACCGCATCTTTGACTGATTCTTTGACCGTGACCGCTGGCCACGATGTGAAGGTGGAGGCGGACGCCATGTTCGCCGACGTCGATGCACAGGCCGCCGACATTCTGATTATCCCCGGTGGCACGACTGCTTTTGATGACCATGAGGGTCTGAAGAAGGGGGTCGCAGCACGCGCCGAGGCCGACAAGTGGGTGGCCGCTATTTGTGCAGCACCGATGGTGTTGGGTGGTTTGGGAATCCTGGAAGGCAAGGATGCTACCTGCTACCCCGGTTTCGAGAAGTACTGCAAGGGCGCCAACATGAAGGCTGTTCCGGCAGTGGTGGACGGCAAGGTTATTACCGGCCGTGGCCCGGGCTGGGCGATGGAGTTTGCGCTCACTATTTTGGAGCAGGTGACGGACGCGGATAATGCTGCCGAGGTTCGTGCTGGCCTGCTGCTGGACTAGTGGAGACAAGCTTGTGGCACCAAGCTAGCTTTTAGCTTTTGGGTTTAGGAGAATGCCCCGCGGTTTTCCGCGGGGCATTTTTGTGTGCAGTTGGCGTTGTTGGGACGACTGATGGCAGCCGAGTGAGACTAGAGGATGCTGCGGCGGCCGACGAGGGCGCGGCCGAGGGTGAGTTCGTCTGCGAATTCGATGTCTCCGCCCATGGATAGCCCGGTGGCGAGGCGGCTGACGGTGAGTTTGGGGAAGTCTTTGAGGACGCGCGCCAGGTAGGAGGCGGTGGCTTCGCCAACTGTGTTGGGGTTGGTGGCGAGAATGATTTCTTTGATGGTGGTGTCGGTGGTGTCCCCGTTGGCGTCTTCTACCGGTTCCGCGATGCGGGTGAGCAGGTTGCGGATGTTGAGTTGGTCGGGGCCGATCCCTTTGAGGGGGTCGAGTGCCCCACCGAGGACGTGGTAGCGGCCGTAGAATTCGCGGGTCCGTTCAATGGCTTGTACATCTTTGGATTCTTCAACCACGCACACTGTGTCAAGGTCCCGTTTCGGGTCGGAGCAAATGCTGCAGGTGTCGGTTTCGGACACGTTTCCACAAATGTGGCAGTAGGTGACGCCTTCCCGGATGGCAGCTACTGCGTCGGAGAGCCGGTCTATGGTCTCCGTTTCCTGGTTGAGGAGGTGGAAGGCGATGCGTTGGGCGCCTTTGGGACCTATGCCAGGCAGTTTGCAGAGTTCGTCGATGAGGTTTTGGACGGGACCTTCGTACACTTATTTTTCCTCTAGGAGCGTGGCCCCAAGGGTTTCTTGGAGGCGTTCTACAGCAATGTCTTCTACGGTGCGGTGGTCGATGTTTTGTTGGGCGGGGTCGTTCGCATCGTCCAACATTTCCGCAACAATTTCCTGTTTTTCCGCTTCCGTCAACGGTTTTTCCGCTGCAGACTCCGGTTCGACTGGGGGCTCGTTGGCGGGTGGTGCTGCGGGTGTTGACGGGGCTGGGCGGGGGGCACGGAGTTTAGGTTTTTTAAACTTCGGTGCCGCTTTCTCTGCGGCCGGCGCTTTTCCCACCATGGAGGCTTTCTCGGCGCCGGTGATGCACCGTATCTGCATCTTCACCCCAACCACTTCCACAATGGCGGCAGCCAAAATGTTGACGTGGCGTGGTTCATTAATGCGTGACACTAGCGGGCCGGATTTGTGGCTGAGGGTGAGGCGCTGCTCCTTGGGCTCGTAGTTCACTACTTCCGCAGTGGAGAGCATGACGTCCAGTGTCCGGGATGCTTTTTGCACCTCGTTGCGGATGGTGACCCACTGTTTGCTGATGGTTTCAGCGTTCACATTCTGGTTACTAGCCGCGGCCGGTTCTGGTTCTCGTGCTGGTTCTGGTTCGGGGGCAGGTTCCGGAGTGGGCTGCTCCTGTTGCTGCGACGCGGGATCCGGCTCCGGTTTTGGTGTTTCTGGAGCCTGTTCCGGTGCGGGCTCCGACTCTTGTTGCTCGGCTTTCCGCTTCGCCATCATGGCGCGTGCAGCGGCGGCACCAGCGGAAGCGGCCGCAGCAGCCTGCTCCTTCTTGGGTGCCGGTTTCTGCGGGGCTTCCTCCCCTGAATCTGTGCTGCTAGCGTCCTCCTGCACTCCACTGGGTCGGGGTGAAACGGATCCGATTCCGCGCTCCACCTGTTCAAGTCGCTGCAGGAGAGCCTCATGGGATCCGTCCTGCGCGGGTAGCAGCATCCGTGCGGACATAATTTCGAGGAGGAGACGGGGTGAGGTGGCGCCCCGCATATCGTTTAGCCCTTGGCTCAGCACATCGGCGAACCGGGTTGCGGTGGCCACACCCATCGATTCCGCCTGTTCAGTCATCTTTGTGAGCTGATCGTCGGGGGCATCCACCATGC
Source organism: Mycobacteriales bacterium (assembly GCA_012842085.1). Taxonomy (GTDB): domain Bacteria; phylum Actinomycetota; class Actinomycetes; order Mycobacteriales; family Mycobacteriaceae; genus Lawsonella. Next base: position 28,777 of record DUTM01000002.1, read on the forward strand.
CACTGTCAGCAGCATCGGGTACAGACTGCAGCAAAATAAGGTCGCGGAAGCGGTCCAAAAGATCGGTTGTGAACCGGCGTGGATCGTGCCCCGCCTGCACAACTTTCTCAATCACAGAAAACATGCCGGGTCGGTCTTGCACCGCCAGTGCGTCAACTGCTTCATCAATGAGGGCAATGTCCGTCGCCCCCAAAAGGGCCAAAGCGTTCTTGTAGGTGATGCCGTCCGTCCCGGACCCGGCAAGGAGTTGATCCAACACCGACAAAGCGTCGCGGGGGGAACCGCCACCGGCACGTATCACCAGCGGATAAACCGACGGCTCAACTTTCACGTCCTCCTGGGCACAAATCTTTTCCAAAAGTCCCCGCATGGGGCCCGGCGCAAGCAGGCGGAACGGGTAGTGGTGGGTTCGGGATTTGATGGTGGGGAGGACTTTCTCCGGCTCGGTGGTGGCGAAAATAAAGATGAGGTGAGCTGGTGGCTCCTCCACAATTTTGAGGAGAGCATTGAAACCGGCGGAGGTCACCATGTGGGCCTCGTCGATGATGAAGACGCGGTAGCGCGAATCTGCGGGCGCATAGAAGGCACGATCGCGAAGTTCTCGAGCGTCGTCAACACCCCCGTGGGAGGCCGCGTCTAGTTCGGTGACGTCCAGGTTTCCGGATCCACCAGGACCGAGCGCAACACAGGAGGTGCATTTTCCGCAGGGCTCGGAGGTGGGGCCTTGTTCACAGTTGAGGGAGCGGGCCAGGATGCGGGCGGAGGATGTTTTGCCGGTGCCGCGTGGTCCCGAAAAAAGGTATGCGTGGTTAATGCGCCCACTATCCAGGGCTTGCATTAACGGTTCTGTTACTTGCTCTTGGCCCACCACTTCCGAGAAAGTCGCGGGACGATATTTATGATAAAGCGCCACGCCTATGAGCCTACCTGCCCACTGTGACAAAGACAGAGGACCCTCAAAATAATTCTTTTTTAACAAGTATTTTCACTGTTCAGAGGCATGAAACAAAAGATTTGAGGGCAAGGATGCAAATGTAGGCTCCCACAGCAAAAACTTGTTTCCTTACACTGGTCAGCACTTCCGCAAGGAAGAGCAACACACAAGGGGAATTAATAATGACAGCTGACGATGGCTACGAGTTTGAGCCGTTTGATGACTTCTCGGGTTTAAGTGACTTTCCGGGATTTAATAGTGACACGTTCGGGGCGGATCAACCGTCTCCCGAGCAACAGAATCCACCGCAGGAGCCGCCCATGCCGCAGCAAACCCAACAAGCTGCCTACGCTCCGGCAACTCCTCCTGCCCCCGATTACACGCGGCCGGCTGCAGAACCCAACCCGGAATTTAGTAACACCAGCAATCTGGATGATTTGCAGCTGGTGTCGCCGGTGCAGAAGGTGCCGCAAAGCGGTTGGCGCCGGCTTGTCTACAAGCTGAGCATGGGGCACATCAACCCCGGCCCCTCCCCCGACGAAATCTATGAGGACAAACTGATTGAGCGGATCCGGCAACCGATCCGTGGCGACTACCGCATCGCCTGCCTGTCCCTTAAAGGCGGCGTCGGCAAAACCACCACCACGGTGGGTCTGGGTTCCACTTTTGCCAACCTCCGGGGCGACCGCATTATTGCGATTGACGCCAACCCCGACTTGGGAACACTCGGACAACGTGTTCCCCAACAAACTAGTTCTACGGTGCGCGACCTCTTAGAAGATCCCGACATTAACCGCTACTCGGATGTGCGGGCACACACGTCGCAGTCGCGGGCGCGGCTGGAAGTGCTGGCCTCCGAGCAGGACCCGGCGGTGAGTGAATCCTATTCGGAGAAAGACTACCGACGAACTGTGGATATTCTGCAGTCGTTCTACAACGTCATCCTCACCGACTGTGGCACGGGGCTCATGCACGATGCCATGGGTGGGGTATTGGATCTAGCCAATTCGCTGGTGCTGGTGACGTCACCTGCTATTGACGGTGCCCGCAGCGCCTGGTCCACCCTGGATTGGCTGGAGGCACACGGTTTCGGCCACCTGGTGGAGCGCACCGTGGTGGCTATATGTTCCTCGCGCGCGGGGTCCATCAACGTGGATCTGCAGCAGCTGCAGGAAGCTTTCGGGCAGCGTTGCGCTGCAGTTCATCTGATTCCGTTTGATGAACACCTAGCTGAAGGCTCCGAGATCGACATTGAGCGTTTAAGTAAGTCGACTCGCCGCGCCTTCCTTGAGCTCGCCGCTTCTGTGGCTGACGGATTTTCCCAAACTTTACTTCCGTCAAACATGCTGCGGTGAGGCTATTGGGAGGAAAAAGCTGGTTTTTAATTCCCTGAAACCCCGCCAGCTTGGACCGCCCGATAGTATCCGGATAATGAAAAGGCCCCGGAGTGTTGCCCGGGGCCTTTTCTCTATCTTCTTCAGCTTCTACAGCTACAAAGTAGGTCGCAGTTACTGTGCGAGTGCGTCCTCCAGGGCAGCCTTCAACACACAGGTGGCGACACCGTCCATAGCCGTCGTCACTTCTTCCAGCGGAGGCAAGGAAGGTGCGAGACGAATATTGGTTTCTTGCGGGTCTTCACCCAGCGGGTAGGCGGAGCCAGCGCCGGTCAGCTTAATGCCGGCGTCGGCAGCCAACTGCACTACGCGCTTGGCAGTTCCCGGAACAACATCCAGGGAGATGAAGTATCCGCCCTTGGGGTCGGTCCAGGACGCCACCTCGTATTCGGTGAGGCGCTCATCCAGGATTTTCTTCACTGCATCGAACTTGGGGGCCAGAATAGCCTGGTGCTGCAGCATGTGCTTCCGCACCGCATCAGCATCGCCGAAGAACTTGGCGTGGGCCAGCTGGTTCACCTTGTTGGGACCAATGGTGGCAATACCCAGGTACTTCTGGTACCAGGCCAGGTTTTCGTCGGAGGTGTTCAGGAAGCAAATTCCGGCACCTGCCAAAGTTACCTTGGAGGTGGAGGTCAGCTGGAAGACCCGGTTGGGGTTGCCGGCGTCGGCAGCCATCTGGATGATCGGGTAAACCTCCGGGAATTCTTCCGTGAGGGTGTGGATGCAGTAGGCGTTATCCCACATGATGGTGAAGTCGGGGGCGGCAGCCTCGAGGGCCACCAGCTTTTCGGCGACTTCGCGGGAGGTGACGGTGCCGTCCGGGTTTGCGAACGTGGGCACCAGCCACATGCCTTTAATGCTGGGGTCGTTGGCGACAAGTTCCTGAATCTTGTCGACGTCGGGGCCGTCTTCGTTCATCGGCACCTGAATCATTTCGAAACCGAGGGTGTCGGTGATGGCGAAGTGGCGGTCGTAGCCGGGCACGGGGCACAGCCACTTGCGGTCTTCTTCCTGCACCCACGGCTGCGGACTGTTGGGGAGTCCGTGCAGCATGGCGAAGGTGAGGACATAGTGCATGATCTCCAGGCTCGCATTGTTTTCTGCGATGACCTGTTCTACGGGAGCATTGAGGAGTTCTGCCCAAATCTTCCGAATGGACTTAAGACCAGCCAGGTTTCCATAGTTGCGGATGTCAGCGCCATCCGCGTCGGTGACGGTGCCTTCACCGGGCAGCGAAAGAAGTCCGTTGGACAAATCCAACTGCTGGGCTGAAGGCTTACCGCGGGTGAGATCCAGTGCAAGGCCCTTGCCTTTTAGTTCGGCGTAGCGGGCATCGATCTCTTCTGCAAGATTCTGCAGTTCTTCGCGACTCATAGTCGACAGTGACATGAGAAAGCCTTTCGAGAAAAATACGCATAAAAAAAGCGGGCACCGCGCACCCGTCAGAGCCCGCTGACCCTTGCTGCCTTCCGGCCCTGGGGGAGTTCACAGGATGGACGCCGCACGGTGCCCACCAACAAGCTTAGCGGTTTTCACCCCCAGAATGACAATCACACCGATTTTTTCTCCCACAGTCGCCCAAAAAAGCCACCCAAAATACTGAGAGAGCCTCCCAGGAACAGGGTTCCCGAGAGGCTCTATCTCTGCGCGTGGTTTCAGTGTATACCCGCCCAAATCGGAATTGCACACCCCTCGCCGGAAGTGTCGAATTCTCCCCAAACATACCCCTGTTATGGGGTAAGGGTATGAAGCAACCAGTCCCTTATTTCTCTTGGGCTGCGGCCTTTTTCAAGTTCTCCACGGAAGGTCAACCCACTCCCACCGGAGCGTTTCGCCATCCGTTCACCGTGCACATCTTTCATCAGTGGAACATGCTGGTAGGTGACGGGAGGCAGATCCAACAGATGCGCCAAATAGGCTTGCCGGGGCGCCGAAGACAGTAGGTCTTCTCCCCGCACCACCTGGTCTACTCCTTGGGCAGCATCGTCCACCACCACGGCCAGGTTGTAGGCCCACACGCCGTCGCCACGGCGGAGCACCACGTCATCCACCACCCCGGTGTAGGGCTGTGGGTGGCCAAGTTTAGCCCCGTCAACCGCCCACTCCTCCGGCACAGTCCATTCGGTGACGTCGGCACGCAGCCGCAAAGCAGGCTGCCGATTGCCCTCTTTGGTGGCAAGTTCGGCGCGTTTCTCGGCACGCTGCTCTTCCGTAAGGTCGCGGCAGGTTCCGGGATAGCTGCCAGGCGGGGAATGGGGTGCCCGGGGAGCTTCCTGGATTTCGCGGCGGGAACAGTAGCACTCGTAGACGAGGCCTTTGGCAGCCAGTTTGTCGACGGCCTGCTGGTAGGCGGCGTGGCGTTCGGATTGCCACATAATGTCGCCCTCCCACTCGATGCCGAGGGTGTGCAGGTCTTCGATTTGCTGTTCGGCGATCTCCCGCGAGCAGCGAGCTTCATCTAGGTCTTCGATGCGGAGCCGAAAAACCCGGTCGGTGTTCCAGGCAGCATAGTAGGCAAGCAGCGCGGTGCGCAGATTACCAAGGTGGAGGTCACCGGAGGGGGTGGGGGCATAGCGGCCAGCGCCCTGTATGCCACCACCGGTGCGGTAGCCCGAAAGACTCACTGCCCAGTATCCTGCTCGATGTCGAACTGGATGGCAGGGCCGCCACCGCCAGGCTGCACCGGGATTTCTACTTCGGTGGTCACCATGGCGGGTTCTTTTGCGTCATCCGCGTTCTTGCTGCCGATGAAAACAGCCAAGAAAATCCCAAAGATGACCAAACAAATACCCACCATTATGGCGAAAATTTTGTTGATATTTTTCCGGCGCTCCCTATTGGAGGCCTCGATTTCGGCGAGTTCTTCCGGAGTATGTTCAACGTCAACTTCGGGGGTGTCTTTTTCTGCAGCCATAAGTTTCTTCATTTCTAAGGGAAGACAAGTGTCGTCTCTGAGCTTACTTGAGGCGGCGAGCTAGCTGGTAGCTACGCTCCTGCCGCGTGTTTTTATGTTTCGCGTACTAGATAACACCCTGCGCACACATGGCGTCCGCTACTTTCTTAAACCCAGCGATGTTGGCGCCGGTGAGGTAGTCTTTCTCCACCCCATATTCGGCGGCAGCATCCTCGCAGCGTTTAAAAATGCTGGTCATAATGCCTTGGAGTCGCTTTTCGGTGTATTCGAAGCTCCACGAGTCACGGGAGGCGTTCTGCTGCATTTCTAGAGCAGACGTCGCCACCCCACCTGCGTTGGCGGCCTTCGCGGGACCGAAAATAATGCCTGCGTCGCGGTAAACATCAATGGCTTCCAGGGTTGACGGCATGTTGGCGCCTTCCGCCAAGTACCGCACACCTTTATCGGCGATCAGTTGGGCAACGTCGGCGTCGATTTCGTTTTGGGTGGCACACGGCATGGCGATGTCGTAATCCAGATCCCAGATGAGGCCATCCTCGTGGAAGGTGGCGCCGGTGGCGTCTTTCGCGTAGTCGCTTACTCGGCCGCGGCGTACCTCCTTCACATCTTTCAGAAGCTCCAGGTCTACCCCATCGGGGCAGGAAACATATCCGGAGGAGTCAGAGAATCCGACGACGGTGGCGCCCAGCTCTTGCGCTTTCTCCATCGCGTAGATGGCGACGTTGCCGGATCCGGAGATGGCGATGCGGGCCCCGTCGAGGCTTTCCCCTTGGGCTTTCATCATCTGTTCGGTGAAGTAGACGACTCCATAACCAGTGGCTTCTGTGCGGACTTGTGCACCACCCCAGTTGAGGGCTTTGCCGGTGATAACACCTGACTCGTGCCGGTGGTTGAGGCGACGGTACTGGCCGAAGAGGTAACCGATTTCGCGGGCACCCACCCCGATGTCTCCAGCCGGGACGTCCCGGTATTCGCCGATGTGGCGGTGCAGCTCCATCATGAAGGACTGGCAGAACCGCATGATCTCCATATTGGATTTGCCCTTGGGGTCGAAGTCGGCCCCGCCTTTACCTCCACCGATGGGCAGCCCGGTGAGAGAGTTTTTGAAGACTTGTTCCAGTGCCAGGAATTTAACGATGCTGAGGTTGACGCTGGGGTGGAATCGGATGCCACCCTTGTAGGGGCCAAGCACAGAGTTGAATTGCACGCGGAAGCCCCGGTTGACGCGAACTTCGTTGTTGTCGTCGGTCCAGGGGACACGGAAAATAATTTGCCGTTCCGGTTCGAAGAGCCGCTCAATAAGTTTGTTTTCCCCATAGTGGGGATCTTTGCGAAGAACCAGTTTGAGCGAGTCAAAAAGTTCGTCTATTGCTTGGTGAAATTCGGGTTCACCGGCGTTGCGGGCAACAATATTGTCGTAGATTTCGGCTATTTTGCTGTCGGTATTCATAGCACGTGTTTATCCAGATAAAACCCCATTTTGGGTCTCTATGGGGCACCTCACTGGACATTCCTCACATTCAAAATGTTGTTCCAATGGGTCTTAAATAATTCTTGCACAACATTTATGGGTAGCACTAGAGCAATAGCGCAGAAAATAGGGCAGCACTGCAGTCATCTTTTTCGCGCATAATAAAACCCCCTGACCTTGTGGGTCTGGGGGTTTGGCGGAGGATGCGGGATTTGAACCCGCGAGGGGCTATAAACCCCAACCCGCGTTCCAGGCGAGCGCCATAGGCCACTAGGCGAATCCTCCGAGAAGAAGCTTACCTAAACTTTAACCAGTAACCAAAATCGATTTTTATTTACCGTTACACCATCAACCAGTAATAATGGTTAACGTGACCGACACCCATTCCAGTAACCAGCCCGGCGCAGCGCCCCACATCACTGGCCGCGCCGCTTTCGCCCACACTCCCGGCAGCTCCCTCATGGTGCTTGCCGTGTTCTTTGTTGCTGTCATGATGATCTCCACCATCACCGGCACGAAGGGCGTGCAGATTGGGCCGTTCAACCTGGATGGGGCCTTCTATCTTTTCCCCCTGGCCTATGTTCTGGGCGATGTGATTAGTGAAGTTTATGGCTTCAAAGTGATGCGCCGTGTGGTCTGGGCGGGTTTCTTTGCACTGCTGGTGATGAGCCTCTGCATGTGGATCACTATTGAGCTACCAGCTGCGGACTTTTACGAGCACCAGGAGGCTTTCCGTACGGTGGCTGGGGTGGTGCCCCGCATTTTGGCGGCCAGCCTGGCGGGTTATCTGGCAGGCGAGCTGCTGAACTCCTGGGTGCTGGTGAAGATTAAGGAGCACACCGGTGAGCGGAGTCTCTGGGCTCGCCTATTGGGGTCCACGCTGGTGGGTGAGGCCGCCGACACGTTGATTTTCTGTTCCATCGCTGCCGGCGCCATCGGCATTACGGGGTGGGGCGATTTTTGGAACTATGTGCTGGTGGGCTACGTCTGGAAGACGCTTATTGAAGTGGTCGTCATGCCCATCACTTACCTGGTGGTGCGTTGGCTGAAGAAACGCGAACCCACGTATCAGCAGGCACTAGCCAAAATCGAGGCCTCCGAGCAGTAGCTATCGGAGCAGTTAGTTAGCTCGGCCGTAGTAGCGCCCCAGCACTTCTGCCTTGTAGTCCCAGTAGGTGCCGTTGTCGATACTGTGCCGAATACCGTCCACCAGCTCCACAATAAAGTGCAGGTTGTGGAGGGTGCATAGTGTTTCACCAAGCCGCTCCCCCGATTTCAGCAGGTGACGGATGTAGGCGCGGCTGTAGTTTTGGGACGGGTAGGAATCAATCTCGGGGTCAATGGGGCGGAAGTCGCGTTTAAACTTGGCTGCCACCAGATTGAGGCGGCCATCCCGCGTATACACACCACCGTGCCGACCGAGGCGGGTGGGGGCAACACAGTCGAACGTGTCGGCGCCATTTTCTACCGCCGTAAAAATATCATCCGGTTCGCTAATGCCCAACAGGTGGCGGGGTTTGTCATCGGGGAGTTCCTGGGCACACCAGCCCACAATGGTGCCCAGATTTTCTTTCTGGAGCGCACCACCAATACCGTAGCCGCCGAAGCCAACACCCCCGCGTGCCACTGATTCATCAGAAAGCTGCTGCAGGTCCCGGCAGGCTTTGCGCCGCAGATCCTCGTATTGGGCACCCTGGATGACACCCCACAGGGCTTGCGGGGGACGGTGGGTGCGTTCCTCCGTAAGACGGGTGTGCTCTACTAGGCACCGTTCCGCCCACAGTCGCGTACGCTCCAACGCTTCCTCCTGGTAGGCGCGGGAGTTAAGGAGGGTGGTTAGTTCATCGAAGGCGAAAATAATGTCCGCCCCCAGCTGGTGCTGGATCTGCATGCTGACTTCGGGGGTGAAGCGGTGGGTGGAGCCATCCAGATGGGAGCGGAAGGTGACGCCGTCATCGTCCACCTGCGCCATGCGTTCTTTGCCTTCCCGCACCTCCCCGTCGCGGTTTTCCCCAGAAAATTCCTGAGCGAGCACTTTCTTGAACCCGGATCCCAGGGAGAGCACCTGGAAACCACCAGAATCGGTGTAGGTGGGGCCCTGCCAGTTCATAAAGTCGCTAAGCCCGCCCGCTTCGTCCACAATGTCGGGGCCGGGCTGTAGGTAAAGATGGTACGCGTTGGCGAGAACCGCCTGTGCTCCCGTGGAGCGGATCTGCTCCGGGGTGAGGGTTTTGACTGTCGCTAATGTTCCCACCGGGATGAACGCCGGAGTGTGGATGTCCCCATGCGGGGTGTGGATGGTGCCGGTGCGGCCGAGGCTCTCACCGTTGTTACGCCGTGGCACGTCAACCCCTGCTGGTGCGCTTTCTGGGAGGCGGCTACCAACAGTGAAGGGGCGAGACGGGGTTGGATGCGACGGGGTGGTCATGCTGTCCATTCTAGAGGAGCTGCATGAGGGCATAGAAAAACCCCGCCCCTACTGCGATGTGCGGCAGACAAGGGGGCGGGGTTCTTTAGCCAATAAGCGGTTGTAGCTCAAGGGCTACGGGCGCGCTTCTTTAAGTGCTATGAGAGAGTACTAGACACGAGTGCGAAGGGCGCGCGCGATCATTGGCCAGCTCTTCCTCATCGCGTCACCGAACTGTCCGAAGGAGTGAGCACCAGCATCCTGCTTGTAGAACTGGATGTTGACGCCACCGGAACGAGCCAGCTGGTCGAAGACAGAGGTGCACACGAAGGCACCGAATTCGACAGCGCTCTTATCGATACGGCCAGTCATGTCGTGGTCGTCTGGCGGCATTCCGGGGTTACCGTAGGAGGCCGAGACGAAGACGTTCTTGCCACGCAGCTTGCCGAGGTTAGCGGTCGGCGAGTTGTGGAAGACGGCCGGGGACAGGAATCCACCGTAGGCGTTCAGCGGAATAATACCCGGGGTGTTCAGCACCATGGAGCTCATGATGAAGAACTGCATAGCCGGGTTGGCCGAAACTGGACAGCCAGAGTAGGAGGCGCCCGCCTTGTACAGGTGGCCGTGGTGTGCCAGCAGCGCAAGAGCAGTGCCGCCACTCATGGAGTAGCCAGCAATAGCGTTGCGCTTGGTGGTCTTGAAGACTTTGTTGATAACCGGGGGAAGTTCCTTAGTTAGGTAGGTTTCCCACATCGGCTTGTATCCCAAGCGAGGGTCCTCCAGGTACCAGTCCGTGTAGTAGGTGGATGCGGCACCAATGGGGTTAACGACGTAGACGTTCTTTGACCGGAAGAACTTACGTGCACCAGCAGCGGGGTGTGCCCACTGGTCTCCGTCACCGCCGTACATTCCGGAAAGCAGGTAGAAAACGGGAGCACGCTTCAAGTTCTTGGGAGTCATAACTTGGTTGGTGACAACCTTCTTCATGGAGGGGCTATAGACCTTTACCTCCATAAGCTGTTTACCAATCCAACGCTTACTGACCAAACGAGCCTTATTGTTAGGGGCGGCCTCTACGGTCGCAGCACCAGACCCGAAAACGACAGCAAGCGCCGTGACTGAAGCTACAACAGCCTTAGCGAAATGTCGGCGCATGGCGTCCTCTTTCGAAAATCAATGACTGAAATGAAACGAACATGCCTAGTTTACATAGTTAAACTGAAATATCTAACCCGGAAAGTTAAATCTTATTGGCGCGCTAGTTATTGGTTTCTACAAATAACAGGTATTTCGCACTAATATTTAAGCAGCTGCTAGCAAGCAATTACCCAGGTAAAATGGACAATTGACTTAGTTTTAGGAGTTCCGATGGTCCGCCCCCACAAACCGCTCATAAATATTTTTGGAATCACGGCCGCCCTCATCGTGGCTTTTGGCCTTGTGGTGGCGGCTGTTGTACCTGCAAAAGCGCTAGACAACAAGACCTGTTTCAAAACTTCAAACGCCGCATCATTACGCGGAGTCACATGGGTAAGTGACCTTAATCCGGCGGCCAAAATCACCTTTGGCCCTGATGGTGTGGGCGGAAATGACTCCTGCAACGCGTTCGGAGGAAACTACAAAGTCGTGGGAAATATCCTCACCTTCGACCGGATAATTATGACCATGCGCTTCTGCTACGAAAACCAAGCCACACAGCGCGCTTTTGGCCGGATGTTCAACTCCCGCAATAGATTTACCGTTCATCATCTTTTTGGAGGGAAACGGCGACTCATCGTAGAACCACTGGGTTCTGGGGCCGGATCTCCCATCACTTTCACCACCGGGATCGGTAAGCATCCCAAGAACCCCAACGACGGAGTGGAGCGCTAACACACAAAATCCCCGCCCTGCGATACGCATAGGCGGGGATTTAGGTTTGGCGGTGGCGGAGGGATTTGAACCCTCGGACGCTTTAACACGTCACTCGCTTTCGAGGCGAGCACCTTCGGCCGCTCAGACACGCCACCGGGGAAAACTATACGTGAAACACGGCTAAAGAGAAAAGTAACAGCACAGAAACCGGTGAAAAGCCCCCACAAGTGCTATTAAAAGAGCGGTTTAAAACGTTTTAAATCTCAGTCATGCTGGTGTAGGCGTGGTGCTACGCGTACCCTCTAGCGTTTCTTCGCAAAAAACTTTTCCAGTGGGGCGGCACACTCCGCCTCCAAAACTCCCCCCACAACCTCCGGAACATGCACCTGCCCTGGAGCCCGCACCACATCAATCAGCGAGCCGCACGCCCCAGTTTTGGGTTCCCAGGCACCAAAAACAATGCGGTTAATCCGGGCACCGACCGCTGCACCCGCACACATGGTGCAGGGCTCCAACGTCACCACCAGCGTGCAGTCCTCCAACCGCCAGCCATCCCCCACATTTTTGGCAGCTTCCCGCAGCGCCAGTACTTCCGCATGGGCAGTGGGATCACCGTCAGCTTCCCGGCGGTTAATCCCACGTCCCACAATCTGTCCGGTGCCATCCACGACCAGGGCAGCGACCGGCACGTCCTCGGCACACTCTTTGGGGCGTGCATCTTCCCCCTCTGCCGTCACCAGCAATGCGAGAGCTTGCCGTAGCAAATCCTCGTCGCGGCTGTGGTGTGCGGGGGTGGGGAGCCCGGCGCCAATAATGGTGGGCGGATTCGGCATTGTTAGACCAGCTCGCTCAATTCGTCGTCGAAGCCCAGATTTTCGGCGATCTCCATGATCTGCTCATCGGCCCAGGAGTCCTCATCATCCACGATGACACTCAGGATGGATTCGGTGAGCCCCAGGTCTTCCAGAATGTCGTAGTCTCCGACAGCCCAGTCGTCCCACTCGTCATCGGCGTCCAAATCGATTCCCTGCTCCTCCAAAGCCTCAATCACGAGGTCTTCTTCGGTGGCGGCATCAATGTCGCTAACGAACATTTTCATGCCGTTGGGGCCGGGGCGGGCGATCACAAAATAGTCGCAGCCCCTGTTCAGAATGCCGAAGAGCGGGCCTTCGGTGCGGAGTTTGCGGAGTTCCTTCTCGAAAGCGTCGAAGTCTTCTTCAGCTTCGCCGGAAAGCTCGGTCAGATCCCATTCTCCGGAGTCGTCACGGTGCACGGCGATAGCGTAGGAGGGCATATCTTCGTCACTGTCACCACGGCTACCGGAGCGACTGGTGGAGTCGTCATCGTAGTCGTAGTCGTCGTCATCGTAGTCGTCATAGTCGTACGAATCGTCGTAGCTATCGTCGTCATAATCGGAGTCGTAGCTTCCGTAGGCGCCGTCCAGCTCATCGTCGGAGCGCTCTTCCGAGTAATTGTTTGTCATATGTTTTACGCTACTTATATGCGAACGAATTGTCAGCATAAAGTTTTGAATCACCCCGTTTGTGTTATCGGTTTGGGACTCATCGGCGGATCACTGATGCGTGCGCTTGCCGCCGCCGAGGTTCCGGTCTTTGGCTGGAACCGTTCCGAAGCAACCGTGGAGGCTGCCCACGCCGACGGCTTCGACGTGTATAACGACCTGCCGGAAACGCTGCTCCGGGCTGCGGAAGAGGATGCCCTTATTGTGTTGGGGGTGCCGGTGTATGCGGTGGCGGAGCTGCTGTCTGTCATTGTGGAGTATGCGCCGCAGTGTGCCCTCACCGATGTGGTGAGCGTGAAGGAAGAGGTGCAAGCCTTAGTGGAGGCGGCGGGGTTGGGGGACCGTTTCGTGGGGTCGCACCCCATGGCTGGCAATGAGTATTCAGGCTGGCAGAGCACCGATTCGAGACTTTTTGAGGGTGCTCCCTGGGTGGTTATGGCCGATGGGGACCCGGAGGTGACGGAGCGGGTGCAGTGCATGGCGGTGACGGTGGGCGCCCACATTGTGGAGACGGATCCCGTCACCCACGACGGGGCTGTTGCCTGCATTTCGCATGTGCCCCACCTGGTGGCCAGCGCTTTGGCGACTACTGGTGTTGAGGAAAGTATTGGGGGTGGGGACTTGGCGCTGCAGTTGGCCGCTGGGTCCTTCCGGGATGGTACCCGGGTGGCGGGCACTAGCCCTTCGCTGGTGCGCTCCATGTGTGAAGGCAACCGCCGAGCAGTGTTGCCAGTTTTGGGCCACATGATTGAGGAACTGCAGGCCTGCTACCGGGAACTCTGGTCGGAGGGAACGGTGGCAGATCTGACGGCACGCGGCAATGCAGCGCATGCACACTATAAAGAGGTGAAGCGCCACACCGACGAACCCACGGAGCCCGCTGACTAGAGCTGTTTAGTCGTTGCTGTCGCTTGTCGGGCTGTCGCCGGTCGAAGCGTCGCTACCTGGGAGGTACACCCGCTGGAGGCGGATGTGATCCCCAAGCTCCCACACCTCGCCCAATTCCATGGGCTGCAGGTCTTCTCGACCAGCGGTGCGGGGCAGTTTGGCGGCCTCCTCCGCAATCCGTTTTTCTTCCTCCCGCTTAGCTTTGCGGTTCCGGAATTTTTCGGTGATGCGGGCGAAACCCTTCGCCTGGGACTGCGGCTTTTGTGCAGCTTTCTGCTTCTTAGCTTTACCAGCGCCGTCAACGGCACCGTCACCAGCTTTCTTGTCCTTGGAAACGGCTTTAGCGGCCCCGCGGCTCACATCCATTTCGGACGGCTCCAGGTCGATGGAGTCACGCAGCATGGTGGATCGCATGAAGAGGGCGGCCACCAGCCCGACAACCGCCATCACTGCGGTGGCGATGAAAATAATGGCGATGGCGTTGGCGTAGGCAGACTGCAACATAACGCCAATGGGGCCATCGGATTTCAGCACCGACAGGTCCTCCACATGGCTGAGCTGCTGCAGGGAACTGGCGTCAACACCCTGGTCCACCAGTCGTTCTGCACCGTCGTGGACGTAGTGAGTGAGGTTGCGGTTGAACATTGCGCCGAGCGCCTGCAAACCAATGCTGCCACCCATGGAGCGGGCGAAAGTGACCGCAGCAGTGGAGGCACCAATATCCTTGTAGGCCACTGTGTTTTGGACGGCGAGCACCAGGTTCTGCATGGCGGCACCTTGGCCGAAACCAACCAGCGCCAAGCCGGCAGCCACATACCAGTAGGGGTGTTGTCACCAATGAAAATGAGCATGATGGAGCCGCCCGTAAGCAGCGCCATTCCGGTGACGACGGCAGGCTTCCATTTACCCGAGCTGGACACCAGGTAGCCCGCAACGGTGGAGGCCACGAGGGCACCGATGGAGATGGGCAGCATTCCCAAACCGGAGACCGTGGGGGTGTAGCCGCGTCCCAGCTGGAAGTACTGTCCCATAAAGATGGAGACGGTGTTTTGGGAAACACCCAACATGATGGAGGTGATAACCGCCAGCCGGGTGATGGGGGTGTTGAGCACCTCGAAGGGGATAAGGGGTTCGGCGGCGCGCTTCTCCCAGAACACGAAAATGGTGAGCACAATAAGCGACACCACCAGCAGGATCCACAGTCGCCAGTCATCCCAGGAAAACTCGTTGGAGGCTTCCGTCATCCACAGCATAAAGAGGGTGACGCCCACGGTGATGAGCACAGAGCCCAGGTAGTCGATTTTGGGTTTGCGTTTCGGGGCAGGTGGAACCTCCAGCTTGCGGTGCACGATCAGCATGGCGATGAGGGTGAAGGGTACCGCCACCCAGAAGCACCAGCGCCAGCCCCACAGGTCCACAATGAAACCACCGAAAAGTGGTCCCGAGACGGTGGCGACGGCCATAACCGCACCCATGTAGCCGTTGTATTTGCCGCGCTCACGGGGGCTAATAACGGAGGCGATGACGGCACCTGTGAGCGCCATTTGGAAGCCCATGCCGACACCTTGAATGGCGCGGAAAACAACCAGAATTTCGGTGTTCCAGGAGAATCCGGAAAGTAGCGATCCCACAATAAAGATCCCGAAACCCCACATGAGGAGTGTTTTCTTGTGGAACTGGTCGGCCAGTTTACCAGCGATGACGGTTCCAATGGTGGAGGCGAGGAGCGCTCCGGTAATGACCCACGTGTAGGCGCTTTGGGATCCGTGTAGGTCCTTGATCATTGTTGGTAGCGCGGTCGCCACAATGGTGAGGGACGTCATCGCTACGAACATGCCAGCCATGACGCCGGCTAGTGCTTTGAGCACTTCCTTCCGGCGTTCCCTGGCGGCTTTTCGATCTGTGGTCAACTGTTGTCCTTAGTCGTGTTAATCATTGAATTTGCGGTACTGTTTGCCTATTTTTTGGCACTCACAGGGTAGGTCTGCGCGGATCACCCGGCGGAACTGGGCGCTCAGTTTTTCTAGCGAGGCGGCCATCGCCTCGACGTCCTCATCGTCCCACTCTTTGAGTGCTCTTTCCCCCAAAGCAAGGTGGTCATGCAGGCTGTCCTGCAGTTCTTCGCGTCCCACATCGGTGAGCGCTATGAGGATGGCTCGCGCGTCACGGGGGTCGGGGCGCCGTTGCACGAGGCCGCGTTTTTCGAGTCCCGAGATTTGGCGGGAAACCACAGATTGGTTGCAGTGGACGAGTGCAGCAAGGTCGTTGATTCTTATTCCGGCGGAGTCCAGCCCGTCCTTCCCCAGGGGGTGAGTGCCTTTTTCGGCTGCGGCCTGGTGGAATTTTTCTTCCTGGTGCAGGTGACGGAGGAGTGCTAGCTCGGAGCCGGTGAGTTCGGAGCACGCGTTTACTTCGGAGGTGATTTTCCGGTAGGTACGTTGGAAATTAGCCATTTCTGCCGTGAGGCGGACTACTGATGGGCGAATCTCAAACGTTTCAGACACTCCATAACCATAACATCTATATTCACTATGAATATAAATTGGAGCTAAATAGAAAGAACCGGGAAACGAAAACTAATTGCTCCCATGTATATCGTTTCCCGGTTCTCAAAAAGTGACTGCACACAATACCGGCGCTCTCTCTCGCACTAGCGGTCTCCCATCCGCTAGGCAACGCCACAGTCACTTAGCCGCCTCAATCGCTCAAAAAAGCGGCAGCTTTTGAGGACTAAACATTATTTTTTTGTCCTGGTTTGAGTATGCAAGATTCTTAAACATCTGCCTAGTCAACTTTTGTATACCCGCTTTACAACCCTTAATTAATAATTGCTGCGGGGTGTTACATTGTTTGAACCTTGTCCAACTCAATCGATAATGTATCACCAGCTTATTCACGAAAGCAAATTCGTAAACTTTCTGTAAAGGTGCTGCTCAAATGATGTTTTTCTATGGTTAAAATTCATTTTTAAACCATTATTTAAATTATTTTAAACATTTGGGTTTTCTGGACAGTACGTTTTTACAGACCTTTACAAACGGACACGTATGTTTTTCACACCATTTTTTAATTAAAAAACTAATTGGCAACCAGTGACAACAAAACGATTTCTAGCAGATTCTTCTGAATCGGTTCACTTTAGTTCGTCTGCATGCTGCGGGCACCACCAAGTTACGGAGCTCGCTATGAACTGTCCTTTCTGGTAGGCCGTCATACTTTTCTCCGCAAGGATGAGCGCCATTCCCACTTCCCCGAAGCTTGCACCCTTGTCGAATTGTTTACATACCGCTAGGGCCGCTTTTTTCGCTGATTCTGGTTTGGCTTTGATTCCCATTGTTAGTAGGGAGTTGCGGAAGAGGTCCGCTTTTACCTCCGGGTCCATGTCTTGCATTAAGACTGCTGCTTGTTCACTGGCTGTTGGAGGCTCGTTGACCTTTTTTACTCCCACTACTATTAGGGCGATGATGAGTGCCAGCACGAGTACTGCGGCGAGGATTTTCACCACCATTAGTTTGCGGGAGCGTTTTTGTAGTTTTTCGTAGTTGAGGGGTTGTTGCCAGTCTTCTATTGGTTCGGTTTCGGAGATGGCGTCGTTGAGTTTTTCAACGAATTTGAGGTTTTGTTTGGTGGTTTCGACGGTGAATATTCCGGTGTCGAAACTTTTTGGTATTCCGTGTTCTATGTTGCGGAAGTAGAAACGCAGCTGGTTTTTCTTTGTTTTTCCTTCTTTGGGCGTGCGTTTCCATTCGGCGCTACGGATGGCTCCGACGGGGATCTCTACAGTTTTGCCTGCCCCGCGGCGGTCGTCTTCGTGTTTGACTGCCACAATTCTCTGTTGGGTTTTGAGGGTTGCGACGGCACCCACTGCATCGAGGTTGTAAACAGTCATAGCGGATCCTCATTTGTCGGCGGAGAGAGCGGTTGATACATGCACTGATCTGTTTTCAGTTGCACCCTCTAACAATAGCTAAACAACCGGTTAGCAGGCATGAATAAGCAGCAATAAAGGAATTTCAGAATTACTTGAACAGCCAAGTGCAGGGCGAATTAGATCCATCTTCGTCAAGATAGACGCATATTTGACCGTACCGACCCTTAGTGGTCCATAAACGGTACATGAAAAGCAACATTAGCTAACGAATAAAAAGAACCGCAGGCCTTTGACCTGCGGTTTCTTCTTAATATGTGGCGCGCTCGAAGGGATTCGAACCCCCAACCTTCTGATCCGTAGTCAGATGCTCTATCCGTTGAGCTACGAGCGCCCGCTTTTAGCAGCAAACAAAAGTATATAGCCGCATGATCAGTTAAACAAAATCCGTTCTTTCAAACCAACAAGCTGTCAAGCGATTAAAGTCTTCTTCAAGGGTTCAATCAAAGCTCAACTCGAATTTACTGTGACGCGTCTTGGAAGAAGATTATGTCGATAACATCGTCTTTAGATATAACTTTCCGCTCTCTGAATATCCATTTCTTCACCCCTGTAAAGGATGTCCATGAGCAAACACGTCACTCGCCGTCAATTCCTTGGCGGTGCCGCACTATCCCTTGGTTACCTCATGGCTAAGCCAGAACTAGACAGCATCAACCAACAAGCATGGGCTACTCCCGCCCCGGGAACCTACAAGCCCATCGGCTCGCAAATGAAAATTAATGCCACCACTTTGCAGTACCACACGGTGCAGCAAAAGAAAGGCAACCGCTGGAGCCCCGTCATCGCAGGTAAACCGCTCCCGCTCATTACCCGCAACGACATTGCTAAAAGTGCCGGAAAGCGTCCACGCGTAGCGTTGGCGTCCATTGGTCAGCTATCGGACATTCACGTTATTGATGTCCAGTCGCCGGCACGTGGTGAGTTCGTCCACACCCGCATCGGTTACGCCTACCGCCCCAATGAGGCACTCTCGAACTTCACTGTGCTAGCCGCCGTCAAGCGCCTCAACAAATACAACTTTGGCCCCATTTTTGGCCGCAAACTGGATTGTGTTGTGGTCACTGGCGACATGACGGACAACAACGAAACCATTGAATTGGAGTGGCTGCTCAAACTGTTGAGCGGTGGCACCTTCTACTCCAACACAGGCGCACCCGACAAGTTCGAGGGTGTGGGGGCGTTTGGCAACCCCTACTTTTGGCAGCCGGAAAGCCCGAAGCCGGATCTTTACAAGCGTCACGGTTTCCCCTACGTGAAGAACTACTACCAGCCGATTCTCAAAACCCCGATTCGTTCGGAGGGCCTCAAAATGCCGTGGTTTGCGGTTATCGGCAACCACGACACCTGCCTGCTGGGTAGTTTCCCGAACCGTTTCAACCTGGAGCCCGTCTACACCGGCGACAAGAAGATCATTCACTTCGACATTGACGACATTCTGGGCACCCCCTACGAGGATGCGGAAGACATCCAGGAACGTATTCTGGGGGATCTGCTGCGCGGCAAGAAGGAGCTCTTCCAGCAGGTCACCCCGGATCCGAAACGTGCCCCCTACAGTCGTGCCACGTTTTCCGCCATGCACCACGAGAAGCGTTTCATTGGTGCTGGCCCGCGCGGCCACGGTCTGCCGAAGGATGGCCGACTGTACTACACCTTCCCCATCTCGGATAAGGTCATGGGCATTACGTTGGACACCACCATCCCGAAGGGCGGCGCCCATGGGCACCTGGGTGGCAAACAAATGGCGTGGCTGAAGAAGCAGCTGGCCGCCCACAGCTCCTACTACTACAACGACGAGGGCAAGAAGGTTAAAGGCGGCGGTAAAGACAAGCTGCTGATGGTTTTCTCCCACCACAGTGCGGAATACATGCGTGGGCTGGGCAAACCGAAACCGACCGACGATGCGGACTCCCTAGCTAGCCACAGTCCGGAGGAACTCATCGAGGTGTTGCAGCGTTTCCCGAACGTCATCGCCTGGGTGAATGGCCACAGCCACGCAGCACGCATTAACGCCTATAAACACAACAACCCGGTGCGGAGTTTCTGGGAAATCAACTGCCCCAGTTTTATTGACTGGCCGCACCTGGGTCGCATCCTGGAGGTTGTGGACAATAACGACGGTACGCTCTCCATCTTCACCACTCTGTTTGAGCCGGATGTGCCGTTGGATCCGAAGAAGGCCAAGAATAATGTGGACCGACTGGCGTCCCTGAGCCGTCTGGTGGCCGCCAACAACTTCGAAAACCCCACCGAAACCCACCTCGGCAAAACCACCGACTGCAACACGGAACTGCTGCTGAAGAACCCGCTTGTGCGAGCAAAAGCATAGGGGGTGACGGCAGTCCACACTGCTGCCATCTGCGGCTGTACATAAAGAGTTCTACATAAAGAAAACCCCGAGTGAGTGGTTTCCCACTCCTCGGGGTTTTGTTAGCGCGGAGGCGAGAGGATTTGAACCTCCGGACCCTTCAAAAGAGTCAACTCCTTAGCAGGGAGCCCCATTCGGCCGCTCTGGCACGCCTCCAAATGGCGAACGCGAAACGTTCACGTTCGCTATGAGTTTATTAGGCAATACGCGCTGGTGCAAAACGGGTGAGCCACGACTTCCAATTCCGCCGCACCGCCCGGCCCGTCGCCGTCAGCACATAGAAAGCACCGTCCGCAAGGGCGATCATGCCGCCGGCCGACAGTTCGAAAGCAACCGCTACAAGCAAACCCACAACAGCGACCACCGCACCCGTCACCGGCGCCAACCACAGCAGGGTGCGCCACGACTTCACACTGGGGGCTAAACCGGCAGCCGGGGCTGCCACCAGGGCAATCGGCAGCAGGGTTCCCACAGCTGGAATCATCACCACAATGGTCAGCACAATAAGCAGCAGAATGAGCCCCTCGGCAGCAGCGCCGGAAAGTCCCAACGCCCGGAAACCGGACTGGTCGAAGGCGAAGAACACCAGTTTGCGTCCCCACAGCACCATCACCACCAGTGCGATTGCTAGCACCAGGGCTGCGGCCACCACATCAGCGGTGGTGACGTTCAGGATGGAGCCGGTGAGGAAGCTTTCCACCTTGAGGGGCAGTGGCTGGAACCATTTCGCCAGAAAGTAGCCCAGCGAGAAACTGAGTGCCAACACAATACCGGCTGCTGCCTGCGAGGATTGGCCTTTGATGCGGGCCAGCCGGGACATCAGCCACGCCATGGGTACACACATAAGGGCCGCCCCCAGGAAAAGGCTCAGCGACAGCACCGCGTGCCGTTCCCCCGACGACAACCCTGCCGCCAAAGGCACGGCCACCACCACACCCAGGACTGCCCCCGGGAAGGTGGCGTGGGTGACGGACTCGGTGAAGAAAATCCGTTGGTGCAGCACCGCCAGGCACCCCACCAAACCACCCAGGGCGCCCACCAGAATCGCCTCCACCAGTGGCATCCCAATAATTGTCCACATGGAGATGGAGAATGCGTCAGCCACGGACCCACCCCCTCTTCTCGAAGAGGGTGGCCACCGGGATGAGCAGCAAATATATTGCTACCAGGGCGAGAGTGACGGCAGCCTGTGGGGACACCGGTCGGCTCAAATTGGCCATCATGAACTGCATGCCGAGGTATCCCCCGGCCACGCCCACCACAATGGCTATCACCACCATGGTGGAAATTTTGCGTCCCACGAGTCGCGCCGCCGCGCCCGGCACCACCAGGTAACCAATAACCAACAGCACTCCCACTGCGGATGCGGACGCCACCACCACTGCAGCGATAGCGGCGTTGGCCAGAAAGTCAATGGCGGCGCCGTTCATACCGGAGGCTTGTGCCCCGTCCCGGTCGAAGGCGCGGAAAATTTGGGCGCGCCAGGAGACGGCCACCACCAGCATGGCAATCACACACACCAGCAGCGACTGCACCATACGGGTGTCGGACACTTCCAGGAGCCGCCCAAACATGAGGGCCTCCAGCTGTCCGGACATGTCTCCTTTGCGCAGCGACATCACCACACCAAGTCCGAAGAAGGACGTCAACACCACTGCGGTGCCGGCCTCGTTGATGCGGGTGCTGCGATTAATCCAGGTGAGCGCGATGGCCGCCAGGATCGCCACAATGGCAGCGCCAGGCACAATGTTTTCAATACCGCCGTAGAGGGCCCCGCCCACGATTCCCGGAAACACTGAGTGCACCATGGCTTCCGCGTTGAACTCCAGGGAGCGGAGGTTGACGATAACGCCCACCAGCCCGGCTGCAATACCCAGCACAATGAGCATGACGAAGGGACGAAAAAGGGAGGGGGTGGCGGTGACGGTGTACAGCCCGGGCACTCCCTGCAGCAGGAGCCGCAGCTGCTCGATGCCGCCCATCACCCAATCGACAAAAGCACTAGTCATCGGAGGCCTCCGCAGGCGAGGCTGGCGCGGCCAAAGCTTGCGCAGGGGCAGCTTCTGCCGGGCTGCCGTCGAAAGTGCCCTCCACCCCAGAGTGGATGAGCTGGTCGGAGGACAAACCGCCGTAGGCTTCCGCAATAAGCTCCGGCACCAGCACGTCCTCCCGGAACCCGAACTCGATTTGACGGTTGGCCAACAGCAGCACCTTCTCGCACACCTCTTGGGCAAGCGACAGATCGTGGGTGGAGACGATGACGGCCACACCTTCCGCTTTCACAGCCTCAATAATCTCCAACAGCGCCACCCGGTTGGGTTGGTCAAGGCCATTGAAAGGCTCATCCAGGAGAATCAGTTTGGGGCGGCTGACGATAGCTCGTGCCACCAGCACCCGCTGCTTTTGGCCACCGGACAGATCCCCAAACCGGCGGTCTTGCCGTTTCAGCATGTTGACGCGATCCAACGCAGCGTCGATGCGGCGCTTCTGGTCAGCCGTCAGGCGCTGCAGCCACCTAGTCTCCCCATACAAGCCCATCTCCACCACTTGCCGGACAGTCACCGGGAAGGTGGGATCCAGGTCAGCCACCTGCGGCACATAACCAATGCGTCCCCGCGCCACCTTATCCACGCTGGTCCCCAGGACACACATGGATCCGCCCACCTTAACAGTGCGGAGAACACCGCGCAGCAGAGTGGTTTTGCCGGAGCCGTTGGGGCCGATCAGCGCGAGTGCCTCCCCCGGGTACACCTTTCCCGTCACCCCCACCAACACCGGATCCCCACCATAGGAGAACGACGCGTTCTCGAAGGAGATGGCCGGGATATCACTATTGCGTACCATGCGGGGTCACCAATCTTGTGCGGGGATCGTGCCACCCCAAGTATTAACCAGGGTGGTGATGTTGTGGACAATCGAGCCGAGGTAGGTGTCGCCGGCGGAACCAGCGGGGCCGAGGGAGTCGCCATAGAGGGCATCCTCCCCAATAATGGCTTTCACGCCGGCAGCCCGGGCAACGGCCTCAATGGACTTCGAGTTGTTGGAGTTTTCGGCAAAGAGGGCCACCGCACCAGATCGGCGCACCTCTTCCGCAGCGTTGCGAATATGGTCGGCGGTGGCGTCCTGCTGGGCGTTGAAATCCGAGAGGGCGGCACCAATAAATTTCACCCCATAGTCGCGGGCGAGATAGCCGAAGGCGTCATGGGAGGTGAACAGAATCCGCTGTTGGGCGGGCACCGAATCGATGGCTTTCTGCACCCATGCATCCAGTTTTTGGAGCTTCTGGTGGTAGCTGGTGACGTGCTTATCGAACAGGGCGGCGTTGGTGGGGGACACCTGTTTGAGGGCTTCCCCAATATTGCGCACCTGGATGCTGGCGTTGCGGGGCGACATCCACACATGTGGGTCGAAGCAGAATTCGGCCTTCTCCCCCGGTTCCGTCGGTTTGAACGGCCACTCCTGCACGTCCACCTGCTCCACGCCGCGGTACACCTGGTAGAGGCGTGCGGCGTCGCGGGAGGGGATGGAGGCGGGGTCGCGCACATCAGCTGCCGTCAACACCCCCGACGTCACCCCCATGGTGCCTTTGAACCCCGAGGCGTCAACAGCCGATTCCAGGAAATTCTCCAAGCCCACCCCGTTCACAAAAAACAGGTCGGCAGCACCCAAGGCAACCATCTGTTGGGGCGTCATTTCGTGGGAGTGGGCGGAGGCGTTGGGCGCAAGGAGGCAGGTCAGGCTGAGCGTGGTCTGGGCTGAATCGGGATCTGCTCCGGCGTGAGTGACCTTCCCGGCAGAGTCCATCTTGGTGAAAGAGAGCTGGGCGTCGGGTGAATCATCTGTTGCGATTTGGGTAACGAAATCACAAATCTGGGTGGTGGTCGCAACCACTTTCACATCCGCTTGAGTGGCGCTTTCCGCAAATCTGCGGGACTCCCCACACCCCGTAAGCCCCAGCGTCAAGACTAGGGAAGATGCAGCTAGAAGCGCTGCGAGGGTTTTAGGTATACGCATTATCAGGCCCTTTCTCCACGGGGAAGATAGTTATGCGCTCCTAAACTATTCTGCCATCAGATTACTACACCTGTACTTCTAAAGAACAGCTGGAAGCTTTACGATGGAGGGTATGAACGAAACTGCTGCCCCATCTTTCCGCGCCGACCTCAACCAGATTCCCGCCTATGTGCCGGGCCGCTCCATCCCGGGAGCCTGCAAGCTTGCCAGCAACGAAATAGTGGACTCCCCTAGCCAGCGCGTGGTGGACGCCATTACGGAAGAAATCACCAACGCCAACCGCTACCCCGACACCAGCTCTGCGGACCTGCGAGCGGCCATCGCCAACGTCGTCAACCGCGACCTGCAGCAAAGCAACCCCAGCACGGACAGCCACATCACCCCCGCCAATGTGGTGGTAGGCAACGGTTCGGTGTCCCTCCTGCAGCACCTCATCCAGGCCACCTGCACCGGCAACGCAGAAACCGGGGACGACCAGGTATCCCCCAAAGATGTGGTTATGCCGTGGCGCAGTTTCGAGGCCTACCCCATCATGGCTCGCGTCGCCGGAGCCGGCATTGTGCAAGTACCACTCCTGCCGGATGCTACCCACGACCTGGACGCCATGGCGGAAGCCTCCAACCAGCCCAATGGGGGGCTCGTAATGCTCTGCAATCCCAACAACCCGACCGGCGAAACCTTCAGCGACCAACAGCTGGAGAACTTCCTGAAGGCCGTCCCCAGCCACGTTGTGGTCGCCCTGGACGAGGCCTACTACCACTACAACCAGCGGGGCGACCAGCCGCGCGGCGTGGAACTCATCCAGCAGTTCCCCAACATGGTTATTTTCCGCACCTTCTCCAAAGCCTACGGACTGGCCGGCCTGCGGGTGGGCTACATGCTGGGCACCGAACATGCCTGCGAGCAGGTCAGCAAAGTGCTCACCCCCTTCTCCGCCAACCGGCTCGCCCAGGTGGCGGCGCTGGCTGCCCTGCAGGAGCGGGACGCCCTCCTGGAGCGCACCAGCGAGGTAGTCTCCGAGCGGAAACGTGTGCGGGATGCCCTCATCAGTATTGGTTTCAATGTTCCCAAATCACAGGCCAACTTCCTGTGGATTCCCACCCGCGAGGCCACCAAACTCACCGACTATATGACCGAGAAGGGTGTGCTGGTACGCGGTTTCGCCGGTGAGGGTGTGCGCATCACCGTCACCACCAAGGAAGAAAACGACCGTATGCTGAACGCGATCGCCGGCTACCCTGGCCTACCCGAATGAGCCAACTTCGTTTATCGTGACTAGGGTATATGGGTAATCGGATTTGGAAGGACAAAGGACAGCCGTGCCCACACCGAAGAAATGTACACCCGCGAAAAGTGGTATTGATTGGCGAAGCTGGGAGCCCTGGGCTCTCATAGTTATTGTGGTGGCGATTATTGCTGTGATCGTCACGCTCGTCGTCACCACCTCCGACGAGGGAAACAACCTGTCGTCGCCGGAAGCACAGATCAACCCGTCCCGGTTCGATGCCGACTCTTATGGTTTGGCGCGCCGTGACGACAACACTCTAGCCATTGGGGACAAGGACGCCCCGGTTGTGCTCATCGACTACTCCGACATGCGGTGCCCCTACTGCGCCAAGTGGATCAACGAGATCGAACCGGAGCTGGTGAAAAACTATGTCGAGACCGGCAAGCTGCGCATCGAGTTCCGCAACGTGGTGCTCTTTGGTGAACAGTCCCAGCTGGGTGCCCGCGCGGTACTAGCCGCCGCCAAACAGGGCAAAGGCTACGAAATGATGGAAGAAATCTTCAAACACATGCCCACCGATGATCGCGGCACCATCACCAGTGACCGGATCGAAAAATGGGCGAAGAATGTGGGTATTAGGGATCTGCGGAGTTTCATGGCGGTCATCCAAACCGACCTGTACGACGACGAGCTGGCTGCCGACAAGGCGGAAGCCAACCAGTTGAGTTTGCAGTCCGTGCCGGCCTTCCTTATTAACGGCTACCCGATTGTAGGTGCCCAGCCGAAACAAACCTTCATAGACGTTATTGAGTCCGCACTGCTAGCCATTTCCTAACCCCGCCCGCCTGACCTGCCCCGGAGTCGCTTGTGTCAACTATTGGTATTTTGGGTGCTTTCCTCGGAGGCATCCTCTCCCTCATCAGCCCCTGTTCCGCACTTCTCCTCCCCATTTTCTTCGCCTACTCCTTCGACCGGATGGGGAAGCTCCTCAGCCGCACTGCCCTCCTCTACCTGGGCTTGTGCATCACGCTGGTGCCGTTGGGTACGGGGCTCGGCGCAATCGGCTCCTTCTTTGACAATATTCGCCCCACGGTGATGCTGGTGGCGGGCATTATCATCATCGTGTTCGGGGCGATGACGATGCTGGGCCAAGGTTTCGCTTTCCGCCCGGCGCAGGAGGCCATGGGCAAACTCTCCGGCAAGAGTGCACTTAGTGTGCTGCTGCTGGGCTGTGTTTATGGCCTGGCTGGTTTCTGCTCCGGCCCCATTCTGGGCAGCATTTTGACGATCGCCGTGGCGGGTGGTTCCGCCGCCTACGGTGCCCTGCTGATGGCGGTATACGCCTTGGGTATGGCAGCGCCGCTTTTCCTGCTGGCGTTCCTGTGGGAGCGTTTCAACCTGAGCGAGAAGAAGTGGCTGCGCGGCAAGAACTTCAAGATCGGGAAAGCCACCTTCAACAGCACATCGTTCATTTCGGGGCTGCTGTTTATTGTGATTGGTGCGCTGTTTATCGCTACTGAGGGCACTTCCGGCATGGGTGGCCTGTTGAGCTCGGAGCAGCAGTTCAACCTGGAGGTGTGGGCCAGCAACTTTGGCGACTCCTCCACCAACCTGCTGGTGATTTTGCTGATCATCCTGATTGTGGCGCTCTCGTTGGTGGTGCACATTATGCGCAAGAAGCGCCGCGCCCAGGCTACGGGTGAACTGGATGACGGCGCGGATGAGTCCAGTGAGCCGGAGGTTGTGGAAGCGCGAGTGACGGATGTCAACGCACCTAACGGTGAACAGACTGCGGAGACTGCCGAGACTGCGGAGCAAGACAACACGCAGAACTAACGCACGCTATGCGGCGCCGCAGCCGTTGATCTTCTTGTCCCCCAAAGTGATGGACACTGCCCAATCACGGGAGTTGAAGGAGCTCACATAGTTGCGGGGGATCTCCATCCCCAGAATGAATCCATCATCCGTGGGCTCCACACTCACGAAGCCACGCAAGGTGGCGTCAACTTTCTGCTGCCCCTCAACAGGCTTGTTGATGACGACACTGTTGCGCGTCACCACCCCGTTGCGGAAGCCCACAATGCGTTGGTTGGATGCTTCATTGGCGCTGAACGTAAAGAGCGATGTCTGGTTGGTTTTCAGTTGGCCTGCCACCACTATTTTCACCAGGAGACTGTTGTTGGTGGAGGTGAAGATGGCGGCGGCTTTGGCGCGCGGCAGAGTTTTCTGCATGGGGACGTTGCAGCGGTTGAGGTTTTTGTCCGGCTTGGCGATCTCTTCCCCCACGCCGAGATCTTCCATCACCTTGAGCGGTTTGCGGTGGGCGTTGACTAGTTGGGTGGAGCTGGGGAGCGTTTCTTCGGTGCCCGTCGGGCTGGGGGTGGTGGGGGTGGTGACGGAGGCGAGGGTGTCTGAGTTGGTGCCCTCAACTTCACTTCCACACCCCGTGAGGGTGAGGGACAGTACCACCGCTGCTGCCGTCATCGCGAAGGTACTACGCCGGGAGATGCGCACTGTAAAACCTCCTGTTTTCCTTCCTCTACCTTTCAGGCTACTTGTCGAATCGAGTTTAGCGGGAATATCCACAAAGCGAATCGTGTTTAAATATATTAAGCGCCAATTACAGAATTGATAAGGAGACTCAAGTAATGAGTTCGCTCTACAACCAGCACTTCACTGCCGAAACTATCGGTGGCGGTTCCGTCAACCTTGATGATTTTTACGGAAAAGTGCTGCTCATCGTGAATACCGCCTCGAAGTGCGGTTTCACCCCCCAGTTTGATGGTTTGGAGAGCATGTACCAACGATATAAGGACGACGGACTGGTTATTTTGGGCTTCCCCTGCAACCAATTCGCGAAGCAGGATCCGGGCACAAATAGCGAAATTGCGGAGGAGTGCCGCCTGAATTATGGTGTGAGTTTCCCCATGATGGCGAAGATAGATGTCAATGGCGACAATGCGCATCCGCTCTATGACTTCCTCAAGAAGGAGCAGTCTGGCATCCTCACGAAGGATATTAAGTGGAATTTCACTAAGTTCCTGATTAGTCGAGACGGCACAGTGTTGGAGCGTTTCGCACCACAGACTGAGCCCAGCAAGTTTGAGGACCAGGTGCGCGAAGCACTCGGCGTCTAGCAAGAATTTTTGTGGTCGGCAGTTTGTTCTGCCGGCCACTTTTTTGCATTTTTCGTGCCGGGTTTCTGTTTAGACTGGGTTTATGGACCGACTTGAAGACGCGCTATCCGAGCACCAGACCGAATACCAAAAGATGGTGGCGGGCGAATTCTATAGCCCGAATGATCCCGAGTTGCGGCAGGAGCATATTCGCTGCCATAAGCTGCTGGAGCGTTTCAACTCCTCCACTATCGACGAGATGGATGCGCGGGTGGATATTTTGCGGGAGCTTTTTGCGGAGGTGGGGGATAATCCGCTGGTGCTGCCGCGGTTGATGTGTGACTACGGTTCTAACGTGCGGGTGGGGGATAATTTTTTCGCCAATTTTGATCTGGTTTTGCTGGATTGTGCACCGATTACCATTGGCGACAATGTGATGTTTGGTCCGGCGGTGCAGCTGCTTACCCCGATGCATCCGGTGGATGATGTGGAGCTGCGGAATAGTGGCGTGGAGTGGGCGGAGCCGATCACCGTTGAGGATAATGTGTGGCTGGCTGGGGGTGTGATTGTGTGCCCGGGTGTCACTATTGGGGAGGGCAGTGTGATTGGTGCCGGTGCGGTGGTGACGCGGGATGTTCCGGCGCGCGTGTTTGCGGCCGGTAATCCTTGCCGGGTGATTAGAGAGCTGCAGCCGGGGGATGATCCGCAGCGGCGTTCGCGCCCCTAGATGTCTTCCGGGGTGGCGGTGGCGGGGTTGCTTTCAGCAGCTGCGATGTAGTCGACGATGTCCGAGAATTTGTTGTAGGTGTCGTCCCAGGCGCGTTTGCCAATCATGCGTTCTTTGGGCCGTTTGAAGTCCCACTGCGGAACTTTGGTGAGCAGGTCGCGGCTGAGTGACCGGTTCCATTCAATGAAGTGGACGGGCGCGGGCGCTACGGCTCGCCGAACATTCTCGATTGCTTTTTCCACATCGGCGGTGACGGGTCCTGGTGCGGTGGGGCTCACCAGTACTCCCGCTATGCGGATGCGCGGATTGTTGAGCAGCCCATACAGTTGGTGAATCCCGTAGTCCATGTATTGGGGAGAGGCTCCAATAACGGGCACTATCCAGGGGCTTCCGGAGGCCGGCACGGGGGATTCCAGGGGGCGTTCGTCCGCGGAGCGGCCCCACAAGTGGGCTAGAGTGGTGGCGCCACAGCGGCGGCTGGTGGGCACAACATGTACTAGTGGTAATGGCATGTAGCTACCCTTCCTCTCCTCGGGATTCCTTGGCTTTCTTTTCTGCTAGCTCACGCTGCAGCTCCGCGTTTCGACGAGTCCCGGTGACGACATAGCCTTGGCCAGGGATTTCAGCTGTGCTGTAGTCGGAAATCCATTTCTTCTCGACGGTTTTGTCGAGGGTGCGCCAATGGACTTGCACCTTCCACCAGTTTTCTTCCAGTGGGGTGATGGTGGTGCACCATTCCACTTTCTTTTCGGGTACTTCCCTGGCGATTTGGCTGGCAATACTCTCTTCGGTTAACCACTGGCCGTTGGTGAGTGAATAGTAACCAGATGCGCTGCGCAGTCCCAGGTACTGGCGCCACATTTCAGCGAGTACGCCTTGCGGGATATCGGTCGGCCCTCCAGCGTCGGACACGTAGGGGTTTCCGGTCCGCGGTTCGCACCATTTTTCGACGGCGGCTGTGGGGGTTGGGCTTGGTTCTGGTTCTTCGCTCTTGTCGTGGTCGGGTACCAAGACCGCGACAAGTACCACTACGACGATGAGTGGGACAACGAAGAGGGCTGCAAAGCCGAGGTTTTTGAATAGCTTTTTCTTCTCCGGATCCATCGGCTGCTTCGGCTGCTTTGGTTGTTGTGGTTGTTGTGGCAGCTTCGGAGACATGGCGGCACCGCTTGGTTGAGGTGCAGCTGCCGGGGGTGTTGGTGTCCCCGCCGGCTCGCTACCGAAGAATGGATTGTCTGCCACGGGCGCAGGGGTGCTCGCCAGTGGTGCCCCGGAGGGCTCTTTACTCGTGACACTGGCGGGAACGCCCCATTCACGGAGCCATTCCCGCCAGTTTTCGCTGCTACTCATCTATTTTTTAGAGCGGCCTTTCTGTTAGATCTGCACCATTCTGGGGAGATCCAATTTCCCTAAAGTGTCCACACTAAATGTGTCCTTCACTTTATCCTGAATTTCAGTGCTTCGATTCTTCAGCTTGGTGAAGGGCTTGGCGTCACCAATGGTTTTCACATCGTTGACAGTTGTTTTGACAACATCTTTAGCGCTTGGGAACTGTACCAGTTTCTTGTCGTCAATCTGCTTGTAGCCACCTTTGCGGCGTGCAGAGTTATCGAGGTCAATAATTCCTGCGGTGAGTCCGCTAACAACTCCGGTGACGACGGAGGTAGCAACTACCCCCGCGGTGGCTCCTACCGCAGCTCCAACAGTGCCACCTAGGACAGTACCAACGACAGGAGTGGCCACTAGAGCGGCGGCACCGATTGCACCACCGGCCAAGCCGAGGGCTAATGCTCCACCAGCAGCACCGACAACTAAGCCAATACCACCCACGGTAACTGCGCCCAATGCGAGTCCCGCAGCAGCACCCAGAGCTAAACCACCTAGACCGAAGACTGCAGCACCGATTAGTGGGCCACCAACAAGGCCTATCACACCACCAATGGTTGCTCCGCTAACGGCGCCACCAGCTCCGACAGGTATACCCAGAATTCCGCCAACTGGGCTGCTTGCCACGAATCCGATGACGGCGCCAGCAGCAGCGACGAGAGATCCAACCGCGCCAGCAAGAAGCAAGCCGAAAGTGGCAGCTCCTCCAAAGGCACCCATGGCGCCAAGCAGCAGACCCAAGCCAACACCTCCGACAAGTGCTGCACCGAGACCGCCAACTACAGCTCCGAGTCCACCGAGGGCTACACCCCCGATAAGGGCGCCTGCTCCAACCCCCAAAACCATGGCGGCAATTGCGACAGGTACTGCAAGTACGACACCGGCAGCGCCACCTGCGACGGCGCCGACAGCCCCGCCTGCAACTCCGCCTGCAGCAGCGCCGGCTACGCGCGGCACAGTACCAGCGGCCAGAGCTTTAATGAGCTCCGGATTATTTTTCAGTGCTTTTGGATCTTTCAACAGCATGAGCGGTACCCGCACCAACAGCACTGGTGAGGTAGCAGCATTGATACCGTACTTGGCTCCTACTTCAGCTGCATGCTTGAAGTCGCTGCTGGTTAGAAGGGCACGGGCAAGATCCATTTCGGAAAGGATGAGAAGACCCTTCTTGGTTTTAAGGGGCTTCTTTTTAGGTGCCGGCTTAGCGGCCGGCGGATTGTAGTATGGCGCCGGCGTAGACGGATAGTAGTTTTGCGGAGCCGTTGGGGTTTCCTGAACTGCCGGGGGATCAAACTCGGGAGTCGGTTCAGCATCCACGGCTGACGCAACATTCACTCCCAGACATGCAGCCATTAAAACGGCGATGGGGAGAGCAAAAAAACGTTTCACTCGCTTCTTCTTTGCGTCAAGTGCCACAAAAGGCACAGTGGTCTAAAGTTACGCACCGCAGTTTAGGGAGCTGCCGAGAGCTACAGGGGCGCTACTTTTAATAAACCATTGAAGAAAACACTTAGAACTGGAGAAATGCTGAAATTAATCGGTTAAAAATATTTTTAAACCGTTGTTAGAGTTGAATACTCCGCCATACCTCTACCGTGCTATCCCGCACACGCCAACCAGTAGAGAAACGACGTCAATAAGACGTCAAGAAACAGAAAACCCTTGCCGAGAAACCTGAAAAAGGTTATCTAGCAAGGGTTTTAAGAGCGGAAGTGGAGGGATTTGAACCCCCGGCCCGCGCAAACGGGCGCTCGCTTTCAAGGCGAGTGCATTCGGCCGCTCTGCCACACTTCCTTTGCGTTCTACATCATAGCGGGCAGAGACGCCGGATACCTACTCAACCACTTCTTCCGATTGCTCCTGGAGAATCTCGCGGTACAGTGCAATCACTTTGTCGGCGATAAATCGGATGCCGGCATTGTTGTAGTGGAAGCGCACTCCCGGACCACGGTTAATAATGAACGTATGGTCGGGGTGGCACAGGTCGTGCCCCACCACGTCACGGAGTGGAACGTTGTAAACGTTGGGACCTGCCAGCTTGGAAGCGTTTTCAAGGGCGATGTCGGTTTCTTCCCGCATCCGCTCCAGTATTTGTTGCTCTTCAAGCGTCACGTTCTTCAAAATATTGGGGCAGTTTCCGCCCTTCATCAGGGGCAGGTAACCCACCGTAATGATGGTGGCGTTGGGGGCACGTTTCCGAATATCCTTCAACACCCGCAGAAGCTGCTCTTCCACCTCTTCACGCGTGGCGCCCTGGGTTATTTCTTGGGTTCCGCTGCGGGCATCCGCTTTAAACAGCTGGTCGACGGTCCCAAAGTCGTTGGAGCCGTAGCTCACCACCACCAGTTGGGTTTTGTACCCGAGTTTTTGGAGCGGCTGCTTCCAGTAGCGTCCAGTTTTTGCACCCGCGCAGGAAAGATCCGTCAACGGCATCTGCATGACTTTAGCCACCTCTTCGGGCCAGTTGTTGTCGTTGTGGATGCAGCCGTTTTCGGTTTTTATGCGGACTTTATTGGGGGAGAGAGCCTGCGTGGAGTCGCCGAGGGCCACAAAAATTTCGCCTTCGTTAAGATCCTCGTCCACAGCCTCAGCCTCCTTCGGGGTGTTCGACATGCCTTCACCATCTGTGCGGGTGGTCGCGTCCGAGTCGGTAGTGCCCCGTTCGGAGTAATCCGGTTCCGTAACCGGTGGTGTGATGGTCTCCGGCTCCGTTACCGCCGGTTGGGCAGGTTTATCCGGGTCAGCCTGTGCATAATTGGGGGCTATTCCAAAGCCTCCAGACACTAGCGCGAGGCTCAACACGAATGTTGCACCGGCAGATAACCAGCGAGAGTTGTCCATGCGAAGAAGCATATCCCAAGACGTCACAATTTTTGGGTTCTCCAACTGCTGTTCTACAACTGCTGTTTTCTGTCATCATTCACCCCGGCAGACTGTTTGGTGTCACCAATACACGTTGGGTCGCGATACATTTGAAACATGCATGCACTCATGTTGCCTACCTTTAATGGACCCCGTTCCCTTACCTGGCGGCAAACTCCCGACCCCGTGCCTGGACCTGGCGAAGTGCTTATTAAAGTGCGCGCCGTGGCCACCAACCGGGCCGACATTTCCCACACCTATGGCCGCTACAAGCCACCCGCCGGGGTTAGTCCGCTACCCGGAATGGAGTGCTCCGGCACCATCGTGGCACTCGGGCCAGACCAGCCGGAGGATTCCCTCTGGACAGTGG
Source organism: Mycobacteriales bacterium (assembly GCA_012842085.1). Taxonomy (GTDB): domain Bacteria; phylum Actinomycetota; class Actinomycetes; order Mycobacteriales; family Mycobacteriaceae; genus Lawsonella. Next base: position 62,163 of record DUTM01000002.1, read on the forward strand.
GTGACGAGTGCTGTGCGCTTTTGAACGGCGGCGGCTACGCCCAATTGGCTACCGCCCCCACGCGCCAACTGTTCCCCATCCCCCGCGGTGTGGATCTGGTGGATGCGGCGGCCCTGCCGGAGGCTGCCTGCGTCGCATGGTCCAACCTGGTGATGGAGGGTGGCCTGCGCCCCGGGCACAATGTTCTTATCCAGGGCGGTGCCGGCGGCATGGGTTCTTTTGCGATCCAGTTGGCGAAAGCTCTCGGCGCAGGTGTGGTGGCGACGGCCGGGAAGACTCGCACCGTCGACCTCTGCTACGAGTTGGGGGCTGACGTTGCTCTCAACTATCACGATGAGGATCCGAAGATGACGCTGAGCGCATTGGGGGGAGCGAACGTGATCCTCGATATTCAGGGCGCATCCACTCTCGGCCTGCACCTTTCTTGTGTCGCACCGTTTGGGCGGATCGTCACCATTGGTTTGCAGGGCGGCAAAACCGCGGAACTGGACTACGGCAAACTCATGTCGAAGAAGGCGGGGATTATTTGCACCAGCTTGCGGGCACGCCCCGCCACTGGCCCAGGTTCCAAAGCGGAAATTGTGCGGCAGGTGACGCAGCATGTGTGGCCGCTGATTGAGACTGGACTTATCAGCCCGGTCATCGAACGCCGGGTGCCGTTGCGTTCCGCTTACGATGTGCTCCAGGATATGGAGAAGTTTGAAACCATGGGAAAGTCGGTTCTGCTGGTAGAGTAATGTCAGTTCAGAGTTTCATGTCTAGGCAGGTAGGCTCGTCAGAGTGGAAATTGTAGAACGACAAGACGGTCAGATTCCCGAACACGACCATAGTGGTTTGGGCATCTTGGCGAAGACTTTCGAGGGTGAACCACCCAAATCAGATTCGTTCACGTTCCGTCGTGCTTTCCAAGATCTTATTGACGGCTGGAAAGCTGACGAGCTGTGGATCATGCTCGGCTGGCAGGACATTAAACAGCGCTACCGCCGCTCCACCTTGGGCCCCCTGTGGATTACTATCGCCACCGGCGTGATGGCTGTTGCGCTGGGGCTACTCTACTCGCTGCTGTTCAACGAGGATCTCTCGTACTTCCTCCCCCACGTGACCTTGGGTCTTATTATGTGGGGCTTCATTGCGGGATGTATTCAGGACGGGGCCCAGGTTTTTATTGCTAACGAGGGCCTTATTAAGCAGCTGCCCGCACCGCTTAGTGTGCACGTCTACCGGCTGGTGTGGCGCCAACTATTGTTCCTGGGCCACAACATGATTATTTACCTCATTCTGTTGGTGGTGTTTAGGCCCTCCCTCGGCTGGGATGTGCTGCTGTTTATTCCGGGGCTACTACTCCTCATGCTGAACGGTGTGTGGGTGTCCATGTTCTTCGGCATTATCGCCACCCGCTTCCGGGACGTTGCCCCGCTGGTTGACTCCCTCGTCCAGCTGGCGTTCTACATGACCCCCATTGTGTGGACCACCCGCACCCTCTACTCCAACGAAGCCATGTCGCAGCGCGCCAAACTGGCGGAACTCAACCCGCTTTACCACTACCTGGAGATTGTGCGCTCTCCCCTCATGGGTCTAGACGTGGCCCCCTACCACTGGGCAGTGGTGGGCGGCTGCACTGTTATCGGATTCATTTTGATGCTGCTTGTGATGCGGAAAGCCCGTGGCCGCGTCTCCTACTGGGTATAGAAAAGGAGATTGCACCATGGCTAGAAGAAACGAAGAAAAACGTCCCGTCTCCATCGACACCTACGACGCCTGCGTCGACTTCCCCATTTTTGATGCCCGCACCCGCTCCCTCAAACAAACCTTCCTGGGTGCCGCCGGTGGCGTTATTGGCCGCAACACCAGCAACGTTGTGGTGGTGGAAGCCCTCAAAAACATTAACCTGCACCTGCGGGAAGGCGACCGGGTGGGTCTCGTCGGCCACAACGGCGCCGGCAAATCCACGCTCCTGCGGCTCCTTTCGGGCATCTACGAACCAACTAGCGGCAGCGCCGAAGTAAACGGCCGTGTCGCCCCCGTCTTCGACCTGGGTATCGGCATGGACCCGGAGGTTTCCGGCTACGAAAACATTATTGTGCGTGGCCTCTTCCTGGGGCAGACCCGGGAACAGATGGAAGCCAAAATGGAGGAGATCGCCGAATTCTCCGAACTGGGCGAATACCTGCACATGCCGCTGCGCACCTACTCCACCGGTATGCGCGTCCGCCTAGCCTTAGGTGTCGTCACCTCCATTGACCCCGAGATTCTGCTGCTGGACGAAGGCATTGGTGCGGTTGACGCAGCCTTCATGCGGAAAGCCCGCCACCGTCTGGAAGACCTGGTGCGCCGCTCCGGTATCCTGATTTTCGCCTCCCACTCCAACGACTTCCTGGCCCAGCTGTGCGACAAAGCCATCTGGATTGACCACGGAGAAACCGTCCTTGCAGGTTCGGTGGAGGAAGTGGTGCGCGCCTACGAAGGCGACGCCGCTGGCGACTATGTGGCCCGGATTATTGAAAAGATGGAGCGGGAAGACCAAATGTATGGCCGCGATAGCCGCCGCGCCAACGGTATCCCCAACTCCGACAATCCCAACCCCAACCCGGAGGAGAAGTAAACATGCGGGTCGTGGGCGTGGTTGTCACCTACAACCGAGTTGATGTGCTGGGGGATTCCCTCCACGTGTTGGCGCACCAGTCCCGCCCCCTCGACCACCTCATCGTGGTGGACAACGGCAACGACCCACAGGTGGGGGAACTGCTCCGCTCTGTTTGCGAACCCGCTGGACTCGACTTCACCTACCTGCCGTCCCAACACAATTTGGGTGGCGCCGGTGGTTTCGCCCTCGGCATGCTGCACGCCCTCGCCCTCGGCGCCGACTGGGTGTGGTGTGCCGACGACGACGGCCACCCCGACGGCACGGAAGTGCTAGAGACTCTCCTCAGCTGTGCCCACAAGCATGGCCTGGCGGAAGTCTCCCCCGTGGTCTGCACCATCGACGACCCCGAAACCCTCGCTTTCCCGCTGCGCCGGGGTCTGGTGTGGCGCCGCAAACGCAGCGAGCTTTTCGACGCCAACGACCCCAACCACGAGAACGATTTGCTGCCAGGGATCGCTTCCCTCATGAACGGTGCACTGTTTAGCGCCAACTGTTTGGACACAGTGGGGGTGACGGATCTGCGGCTTTTCATGCGCGGGGATGAGGTTGAGCTGCACCGCCGCTTGGAGCGCTCTGGCCTGCCCTTCGGCACCTGCTTGTCCACCGCCTACCTGCACCCGCATGGAGCGGATGAGTTTAAACCGATTCTGGGTGGACGCATGCACGCCCAATACCCGGACAGTGCCGTCAAACGCTACTACACCTACCGCAACCGCGGCTTCCTGATGAACATGCCCGGCAAACGTCGCCTCATTTTCCAGGAATACGCCCGCTTCGCCTGGTTTTTCCTAGTGCAGCAGCGGGACCTCGCCGGGTTTAAAGAATGGATGCGGCTGCGTCGCCTGGGACACAACGAACAACTGAAGCGCTACCAGCAGTAAGGTAGTAAGGTCCGCTGTGCTTCCTCCCCCAACCCGCCGCCCCGAGCTACGCCGACGTGCCGACACTCACCAATGGTGGGCTCTCCTTTTCATGGAGCTGGAGCGGGCGGCCGACCCGCAAATAGCCGAACCGATGGCTGCCTACATGCGCAACAAGTTCCCGTTCTTGGGTATCAAAACCCCGTTGCGCCGCAGCATTTCCATGCCCTTCATGCGGGCCACCGCCGACGATCCGCTGGATTGGGAATTTGTGGAGTCCTGTTGGGAGCAGCCGGAGCGGGAATTCGCATATGTGGCGTGCGACTATCTGAACCGCCACCAAACACAGCTCACACCTGCGGATGTGCCGCGCCTCCGGAAGCTTGTGCAGTGGGATTCCTGGTGGGACACCATCGATGTGCTGGACAAATTTGTGGGCTACATTGTGTACCGCAACCCGGAAGAGTCCGACACTATGCGCCAGTGGGCGCGCGACCCCGACATGTGGATCCGTCGGGTAGCTATCGGCCACCAACGTCGCTTCCGGGAAGACACCAACACGGACCTGTTGGAGGATATTCTGGTCGCCAATTTCGGCAGTGACGAATTCTTCATCAACAAAGCCATTGGCTGGGCGCTGCGGGAATACTCCAAAACTAATGCACCCTGGGTGCAGGATTTTGTCGAACGGCACCGGCCGGACATGTCGGCACTAAGTATCCGGGAAGGCAGCAAATACCTAACTGAACCGCACTCCCGCTAGCCCACCTGCAGCGTTAGCGCATGTGGAAACTGTCGGTGTAGAGGCAGTGGGGTGATACTCCCCGACCCCAGAAGTAGCGCCGGAAGTTGTTGCACATTCCGGTGGGGCCACACATGTAGACCGTTAGGTCCTCCCCGAAAAGCCCAAACTTTTCGGTGTCCCCGAAGGTCATGGTGCTGGCCTCGGCGGGGGTAATGCGATCCGTCTGCTCGGTGTCTACCTCAACCAGGTTCAGCCAATCCCATTCGGCGGCGCACCGCTCCACAAACGCTCGGTAGGGCATCTTTTCGGAGCCTCGGAAACTCCACACAAGTGTCACTTCTGCGGGGAATTCGGATCCGGAGAAAGCCTCAATATCGCGCAGCCACGCCACAAACGGGGTGATACCAATACCGCCAGCCACCCACAGTTGGCGCTTACCACCACGCGCAGGGTGGGTGCCGCCACGCGGAGTGGAGACCGTCACCTGCTGCCCCTCCTCCAGGTTGTCTACCAGCCAGGTGGTACCAGCGCCGGAGGCCTTCACACAGTATTCGATGGTGCGGTCCCAGGCGATACCTTCGGTGCGCATGCGGGAATCGACGCCAACGTTAACAGTCGGGCCGGAGCGTCCCACAATATTGGGGATGCTGGTCATGGTGAAGGGGTGGGGACGGGAGCCACTACCGGGAACCCCCAGGTAGGAGTACTGTCCGGCAGTGTAGTGGTAGTCGCGGGGGCGGCCGCGTTTGAAGATTTCGCCCAGCTCCACGTTAATAATCGCGGTCTTGTCATTGGGGCGCGCAATGCGGACTACGCGGGCGTCGTAGCGGCGGTCATTCTTGTAGCGCTGCCACAGTACAGTGTGCAAAACCGCGAAAATCCCGAAAGCAACCACAATGCTGTAGGCCGCCACCTGCCATGGAAGCGGGTGCGTATTGTGCCAGTCGAGGCCACTAATCTCCCACACATGCCAGGCGACAACACCCCACGTGGGGATGAGCACCACCATGAACGCAGGGTAGATGACGTCGAAGGGGATCCGCTCCATGAGCTTGCGGAGAGGTGTAATAGACCGCCCCGCCGTGTTGGGCCCCAGGTAGCGCAGCACCATCACCACTGCAAGCAGCACCACCATCACCAGCAGCACAATGTCCGACACTTCCCTAGCGGGGGTGTGGGCAAAGCCGTCCAAGCCCCAGCCCAGCAGTGCGCCGAAAAGCACAGTGAAGTAGCCGGCGCCCATCGCCCAGCGGTTCCACCACAGCATGCCTTCCGCACCGTTGAAGGATTTGTTGATGCGGGGGACGGCATCCAAAGCAAGCACCGCGGAGATCATGAGCCACAGGCCGGCGAGCTCCAGGTAACCGGCGTAGAAGGCGGCGTCCGCGTAGGGGATGTTGCCTTGCTGTGCGGCCATGGGGTCGATGGCGCGCGCGCCGGAGATGACATCCCCCATCCACATGAGGAAGAGGACGACGACCAGCACGCTGGAGAGAAACATGCCGGAGTTGGCTTTCAGGACCCGCACAATATTGTCAATAAATGTGCGGATGGGCGAGGTAGGGCTTTCAGACATAGCGCTCATTCTTCCAGATGACACCACAAAACACGCAGTCGAAAAATCGAAGTGTAAAAAATATTGCCGCGCTTGCACTATCTACGGCGGTAGCACTAGTGCACCGTCCCCGGCGGGGTGCGGCTTTCTGCTGCTGCGGGGTTAGTCTTCGGTGGGGCTGGGCACATAGAGTGCTTCGGCGAGTTGCAGCGCCGTCCACATATTTGTTTCACAACGTGAAACATCAAAGCTGTGGGCGGGTGACGGAATCTCAAAGGCACTGGTAGCAGACTCATCAGCGGTATCTGCGGGAGCGTCGCCCTCCGCATTAATGTCCAGTACTTCCCATTGGGAACCGGCATCCAACACACTCTGGTGTTTCACCCGGTAGTAGCCGTCCTTATTCACATCCAGGGCCAGCCCGGCGCAACCCGCGGCCGACGCCAACAGGTGGGGGTGGAAGCGGGTGGAGAGCCAGCGCACGCCCTCCCCTACTGGCAGGCCGTGTGCCCATAGTTGGTCGAAGGGGATAAATTCGGCGCCCGGGAATCCGGTTTCCACAACGTTGCGCCACACCTCGTAGTCTCCGTAGGGGATTGCTTCCACCACAACCAGTTCCGGACCCGTCACCTGCCATGCTCGCAGCACTTTGTGTACCCACTGCCACAGCACATCCTTATCGGAGACCAGGTCGGACTGGACGCAGAGCACGACGCGTCGCCCGGCCGGTGGGGTGGTGTAGGGGAAGCGGGTTTGCACCACGGGGGTGACGGTGACGTCTCCTTGGGCTTCTGCGATGGTGCTCAACCAGGTGGCGAGGTCGGGGCTGAGGTTGCGGGGAGTCTCCCGGGGGCAGCCGTGGATAGCCGCATTCATGCGCCGGCGCACACCTTGCACAATTCGTCCGATACCAGCGTGGGCTTGCTGGTGGTCGCGGTGGCGTTGCTCCTCCACCGCACTTACCGCTAGTGCCAGCCAGGAGTCGTCGGTGGCGAGGGCCAGTTCGGGAACGACAGCATCGGCTAGGGATTTGCGGGAGGCGATGACGTCGATTTTCTTTTGCAGAAACTCGTGGGATTCTTTGTCGCGCACGGTGATGAAGTCGGCGGCGAGCAACTCCTCCACTATTTTTCCTTGCCGCTGCGGGATGATCCCTTGGCCGGTGGCGATGAAAAGGGGCTGCGGTTCGGGGTCGCGGCGGGGGCGGCGGACGGCGGCCCGGGCAGCGGACACCACGGCACAGTGGTGGGGCCACATGTCGTTCAAGTAGCCGCCACCCACAATGTGGATGGTGTCGGCGTTGTTGAGAAGGTGAATGTTGGTGGCGTAGTCGGCCATGGCACCCGGGTTGCTGACGACGGTACGGGTGTGCAGCATCATCCGGTCCAGGTCTTCTGGCGTGACGTCCGCGGGCTGCGGGATGGTCTGGTGGGTGCCCAAAATGTCGTTGGTGACCTGCTCCACCAGGTTCCATACGGTGTCGGTGAGTACCAGGTTGGGGTGGAGTTGCCGGAACAGTACACCCGCTTTGCCGGGGCTGTGGCAGTCAACCACCACGGTGTCGTGGGGGCAGGCGTGGGAGAGGAAGCGCAGCCAGCTGCTCACAATCAGTTCGTCACCCCAGTTGGGGACACCGGCGGGAGCGATCAGGTAGTGGACGCGTGGCCGTTCCGGCTCCCAGTAGTGCCGGGGGTGGCTGCGAAGTTTGTCTGCGAGTGGTTCGGGCAGAAGAGAGATTGGTGCGGTCACGGTTTTAAAATTACCGAAATTGGGGGGACCGTGCGCTGGAGTTGACCGCTAGTTTCTACTTGACGCGGAAAATGACGGTGCGCTGCACCACGAAGTTCACCAGGGTGGCGACGCCTTGGCCGATCACGAAACCAATGGTTTTTGCCCAGAAGTGGCCCAGGAAAAGGGTTGCCTTGTAGGTGATGTGGAAGATGCCGACGTTGAGGCCGAAGGTCACGCCGTAGAGGATGATGACCGCGATGAGGCGTTTGCGGGAGGGTTCCGCCTGGAAGGTCCAGCGCCGGTTAATCATGTAGGCGGTGACGGTGCCGCAGATGAAGGAGATACCTTTTGCGACGGTGGGGTTGAGCCCCAGGTAGCTGAGCAGCAGCAGGAGGCCGTAGTCGACGACGGCGGAAAGGCATCCAGTGATGATGAATCGAATCAACTGGATTTTGAGGCTTAGCTGTTGTGGTTTGTCGTTCACAACAATCTGCTGGTCAGGTTGGGTCACAGCATTAGACTAAACTGTTGCCCGCCAATTTGCCAGCTAGACTGGGTGCAGAGTCCATAGTGAGGAGTGACAGGATGCTGCCTAAACCCGCCCCCAGTAGAGCCCGCGGTACTGGCACCGCACAGCGCCCCACCCAGCGCACCGGTGTGCGCGCAGCGGCACTGGGTGTTGCTGCCCTTATGCTGTGTGCTGGCTGCACCATCCCTACCGCCGCTGAACGCGGCAAAAATGCTGGTAGCAGCACTCCCTCCGTCACCACCTCCCGGAATGCGACGCCGCTAGCTCCCGCGACCATTACCCCGGAGCAGCGCACCAAAATGCGGAGCGCCTGGAATGAGTTCCGCAAAAAGCACCCCGGGGAGATGAGTGTTTCGATCCTGCCGGTGGGGGCGGACCAGGATGTGAAACCGATTGTGTTGGGGCAGCCGGCCAGCCGGATTGCCGGCGGTACCCTCCGCGCCCCGATTGCACTTGCGGCCAGTACTTTCCTGAAGGAGGACGCGCAGCTGGTGAACAGTATTGTGGCGTCCCTCAACTCGGATAATGCGGAGGCGGCCAAGAATGTGTGGGAGGCGCTGGGGTCCGGTACCGAAGCGGCCCAAAAAACCATGAAGGTGCTGCGTCTGACGGGGGATAAGACGACACGGGTGCGGAGTACCGACCCGGAAAACACCACTAACTGGTCGTTGCCGGCGCAGGCGCGCTTCACCTCCGGGTTGGCGTGCATGGCGGATGCGGCACTGGTGCGGGATTCACTGCACGCGGGGATCCCCGATATGACCTACGGTTTTGCGACCGACGGGTTGAACCTGACGCTCTCCGGGTGGGTGAGGGTGCCCGGCGCAGAGAACAGTATGGTGGCGCGGCAGATTGCGATTGTGGACCAGGGCAAAGCCGGGTTCAGTGCTATAGCGGTGTCGGTGAAAGCACCGGACGGCACCCGCAAGTCGGCCGAAAAACTGTTGACCACGCTGGCCCGTTGGCTGCACAACAACAAGATTGTGCCAGCCGGGCGCTGCCCATAGCGAGCCGCGAGACCGCTAGTCGATAATGCCGTAGAGGCGCTCCCAGTTCTGGCGGGCAGTGAACGCCAGGAAACTGTTGCGGTAGTCGTCCGCAATGCGGGGTGCTTCTTTGCGGAAACGGCGAATCAGTTTCTTCAGCTTCTTGCGCTGCTGCTTATCCAGTTCCTTGTTGAAGCGGCGATGGCGCACCATCTCCTGCGACGCGTCCGTCACGTACACGTCCTCGTAGAGGGAGGTGTTGTACCAGGGGGCGTCCTCGAAGGAGAGAATGGTGGGGCCCGGGATGCGGCGACCCAGCATTGTGGTGAGCATGCGCTTCCACGTCACCAGCTTCTTTTTGGAAGGCTCGGGGGCGGTGCGGCTGACGCGCGCCACTGACGGCACACTTTCGATACCGATGGGGCGGGTCTCCGGGTAGGCGGCACGGCCCTTATTGATTTCAGCCACGGCTTTCTGGCCACCGTCGTAGAGGGTGCGGGGGCCTTCCAGGAAGGCTTCCACCGCTGCCATGTGGGTGTAGGCCAGGCCGTATTGCATGCCGAGGATTTCGTGGCGAATATCCATGAGGGTGGCTTCCGCCAGTGCCTTATGGTCGAACTCGGGGTTGAGGGCAGCGGTTATGAGGCCGTTGCGCATGGCGAAGAAGTGGCCGAAACCGTCCACATCTTTCCAGTAGAAGTCGGCGTGCCAAACGGCGGCACCGGGGAGAGTAATGGTGGGGATACCCATGCGGCGGCCGCGCAGCGAATATTCAACATCATCCCACTGGAAGAAGAACGGGATGGGAAGACCAATATGGTCCACCACCTCGGAGGGGATGAGGCACGACCACCAACCGTTGTATTCGGCTTCCACGCGGCGCTCCGGCAGCTCGCCCTCCACCATGCTGGTGTCGGTGACGACATGCGGGTCGGTGGGGACGCCACGCTTCAAGGTGGTCAGGTCCACACCTTCGGCGGAGGCCAGCAGGTAGTCGGGGTTGAAGAGGAACATCATTTGCGCGCCCACAATGCTGGGCTGGCGGGTGAGCGCAGCGAAGGAACGCATCCGCAGCACCGTTTCCGGCTCGACACGGACATCATCATCCATCAGCAGCACATCCACCGGGGAGCCGCCCTTGTCCCGGGAGGTGGCTTCGTAGATGCCGCGGGTGAAACCGCCGGAGCCGCCCAGGTTGGGTTGCTCGATGTAGTGGAGGGCGCTGCCGAATTTTTGGGCAGCCTCCTGGTAGACCTTCTCGTCTTTCACCTGTTGGTCGCCCTGGTCGGTGACGTAAAGTTCGTCGATCAGTTTGCGGATACGGTCATCCTCCGACAAGGCCTTGACGGTGGCGGCGCAGTCCCCTGGGCGGTTATAGGTGCAGATGGCGATGGCGAAACGGCGCCGCTCCGGACTTTGGTTGGCGTCGTGGCGGGCGACGGCTGCAGCACGCCACTCCACATCGGATACGGTGGCTTCCCCGTCTTGTGCGACAACCTCCAACCAGAGGGCACCCCCATCCAGGAAGCTGGTGAGCGGCGCACTCAAACTGAAGTTTCCGGAACCCTCCGCCACATATTCGCTAAGGGTGCGTTCGTGTCCGGCAATGTCGGAGGCGCGCACCAAAATAGTGGTGTGGGTGTCTTCGGCGGCGGTGATGGTGCCGCGGATATTCACGCTGAGCACGCGGGTCCAGCGCTGCCAGTAGGAGGCTGCGAAACGGCCAAAGTAGGTATTGGTGGTGACGCTGCCGCCGGCCTGCAAAGTGATGCTGTGGCGGGTCCGAATCGCTAAACCGGTTTCGTTTTTGGCGTAGAGATCTTCATTGACCCAGGCACGGGGGCCACTAAATAGTGTGCGCTGCAGCAGCATATGGACACCTTCCACAAAGGACAGTTGGGACGAGTGGGAATTACTAATAAGCCTAGTCTAGATTGCCTCCCCGGGGGTTGCCGGCACACTCGGGAAGGAATTAATCTGAACACAAAACGGTTATGTATTTTGCCAGCACAACCGCCTGCACACTCAAGGATCCGGATGGCACTTTCCGTGTTGAAAAAGAAAATAATTCCCCTCGCAGCAGCACTCGGGGTGGCGCTCAGTATGGCGCCGGCAGTACCTGCCACAAGTGCCGCCGCCACCGTCACCAAAACTATTTCGTCCACCTGCCGCACCAACGGTGCCCCCTTGGACTACAACGTGACGAGCCCCAAAAACGACACCATCACCGTCACCACCCCCGACCAGGTGAATGCCGGGGAAGAATACACTGTCCGGGTCGATTACCAGCCGGAGCGTGCCCCCGGTAATGCCAGCATCGCCACCATCACCAAAATGACGGATGTGGTTATCCGGTTCACCATCGACGACCCCAGCATTTTTGTGACCGCCCGCCTTGTGGGTGGTGGCCAGAATGTTTACGGCAACCCCGAAATCGCGCTAGTGGGTGACGACAAGCTCATTATTTCGGGTGTGAATGTGGATGTGGACGGCAAGGACACCAATTGGGCTCCGCCCGCCTTCGAGATGGTGTTGCGCGCCAAAGGTGGCGGCAACGCCCCCACCCTGCACCCCACAGTGGAGGGACCCGCCGGGCAGTTCAACAATCCCCAGAACTTTTTCACCGCCAAAACGGTAGCCTCCACCCGCTTCGGCACCATGGCGGTGCAGATGAACTGCCAAGCCCTCAGCTCCACCAATACGCTGGCTGCGGTGCCGGTCGTGGGGAGCGTCCCCGGCAACTCCAGCAGCACCCGCACCTCGCGCAAGTCCACCAAAACCAGCAAGAACCGCTCCACTACGCGATCCTCCCAGCAGGACTCCAGCGAAATGACCGACGACAACACCGAGTTGAAGGTGCTGGAGGAAGATATTTACACCGACCCCGATTTCGAGCCGGTCAGCATGCCCATGTGGGCGAACATTCTTATTGTGTTGATTCTGCTGGGTGTGGGCGGAGTCGTGGTGTACGGCCTGTATCGGCGCAAAAAGAAGTAAACGCCGCAACCGTTAGGACCGCCGGATAAATCAGGTAGCCGAAGCGGCTGGCCGGCATCAGCAGCATGGCAGTCAGTAGTCCCACCGCCGAAACCGCATAGGCGCGGGTGATGGTGCGGGGTGGTTGCCAGAACATCCACGCCACAATCAGGAACACCGCCACCACTAGGAAGCCCAACACCACCGATTTTCCGGCCGGGCCAATATTGGAGATCAGCTGGCCCGGGGTGCCGCCTTGGGCGCTGGAGGTGACGCGGGAGAGCCCCAACGGATAGCGGATGACGTTCTCCAGGAAGGCTTCCTTATTGATACCGAACGCCGGCACATAAACTGCTACCAAGCTAATGAGAGTGGCACCCAGGAAAAGGGGACCGTGGCTGCGTTTCCGGCCGGGGCGACAGAACGCGAAAACGGCGGCCACCACCACTACCGGGAAGGCAGTCAGTTTCATACCGGCGGCAGTGGCAGCAATCAGTCCTCCGATGAAGGATTGTCCGCGCCACACCGCCACCATTGCCCACACCATGAGCGCCACGATGAGGGCATCAATACCGGCGGCCACAAAGTTCATGGTGACCGGTGGGGCAGCCGCCAACAGCAGGATTGCGCCGTGGGGGATGCGGGGACGGTCCGCCATGTACCAGGCAACCCAGAGCACCAGCAGGGTAGCGAGCAGGAAAAACCAGCGAGCATCCGTCCACCAGTGGCTGCCGAAAATGGCGCGCGGCACACCGAACACACTCAGCAGCGGCGAATACGGGTTGTAGTGCCACACCTGGGGGTGGGCGAGGGTCGCAATATCAAGGTAGGGGGTGCCGTGTTGGAGGAAAAGCTCCCCGCCGCGCTCCACCACCGCGGTTTCCATATTGGCGCCGCACTCTTTGGCAACACCGGTGCAGCCCGCCTGCGCCCGGTACACAATGCCCCCAATTGTGGATACGAGTGCCGATGCGGCCACAAAAAATGTGAAGAAAGGCGTCCGCAGACGACCCCTGGAAAACGCCAAACCAAGCGCCGTCACCACCCCCGCAACAGCTGTGACGGAACCCCAAATACGGTAGGAGACAACATCTGTGGCGACCCCGAAAGCACACAGGGTGGCGTAGAGGACGACCCCAACAAGAACCAGGACATCCCAATACATGGGCGGGTTGATTATTTTTTCCCGCTGCTGAGAGCTGCTCGACATGCTTTTATCTTAGCGTCGAAGTTCACAGTGTTGGAGATATGGCGTTTTGCAGAAGGCGGGTAAACTAGAACGGAACTATGACTTTCTGGAGGACACAATCGTGAGCAGCCTCTCAAACGCTACACAAAACTCCCGCTACAACCTGGAGACCAAGGCGGAAAAACTGGTCGGCTGGGGACGCACCCAACCGTCCGTCGCCCAAGTACTGTCCACCTCCGATCCGGAGGAAGTTATCCGCGCAGTCCAAATGGTGGCGGAAGACAACGAAACCAAACCCAGCTACCTGAAACGCGGCATTATCCCCCGCGGCCGGGGACGTTCCTACGGTGACCCCGCCCTTAACGGTGGCGGCCTGGTGGTCGACATGGAGCCGATCAACAAGATCCACAGCATCGACCCCGACACCGCCATGGTGGATGTCGACGGCGGTGTGACCCTCGACCAGCTGATGAAAGCCGCCCTCCCCTACGGCCTGTGGGTCCCGGTACTGCCCGGCACCCGCCAGGTGACCATCGGTGGCGCTATCGGCCCGGACATTCACGGCAAAAACCACCACTCTGCCGGCTCCTTCGGCGACCATGTTCGCAGCATGGAGCTGCTGGTGGCGGACGGCCGCGTCCTTCACCTTGAGCCCAATGGCACCCCGGACGACCCGGATGGCAGCATCTTCTGGGCCACCATCGGCGGCATGGGCCTCACCGGCATTATTATGCGCGCCACCATCGAAATGACGCGCACCGAAACCGCCTACTTCATTGCCGACGGCGACGTCACCCACTCCCTGGATGAAACCATCGCCTTCCACTCGGACGGCTCCGAAGTGAACTACACCTACAGTTCCGCCTGGTTCGACGCCATCAGCGCGCCCCCGAAACTGGGCCAAGCCACCATCAGCCGTGGTTCCCTCGCCACCTTGGAGCAGCTAGAAGAGTATGCCCCCAAGTTGGCGAAAGATCCGCTGAAGTTCAATGCCCCGCAGCTAATGAGCATGCCGGACATTTTCCCCAACTGGTGGATGAACAAATACACCATGATCGCCATCGGTAAGGCCTACTCCGCATTGGGTGGCACCTACCGCAACCAGATCAAGAACTTGACGCAGTTCTACCAGCCCCTCGACCTCATCGACAAGTGGAACGTGGGCTATGGCTCCAACGGCTTCCTGCAGTACCAGTTTGTGGTGCCGCCAGAGGCTGTGGACCCGTTCAAGGAAATCATTTACGACATTCAGAAATCCGGCCACTACTCGGCTCTGAACGTGTTCAAACTGTTCGGCCCCGGAAACAAAGCACCCCTCTCCTACCCGATCCCGGGTTGGAACGTGTGTGTGGACTTCCCGATTAAGGCCGGCTTGGGTGACTTCCTGGACGACCTGGATAAGCGCGTGCAGGAATTCGGTGGCCGCCTCTACCTGGCGAAAGAATCCCGCACCAGCGCCGAAATGTTCCACAGCATGTACCCGCAGATGGACGACTGGATTGCGACCCGTCGCCGTATCGACCCGAATGGTGTGTTCATGTCGGACATGGCACGCCGCCTCGAACTCAACTAGCGTATTCGCAGCGCAGGAACGGAGACACAAATGTTAAACGCTGTAGGCGTACCCCAAAAGATTCTGCTCCTCGGTGGCACCAGCGAAATTGGCTTGGCCATCTGCAGCGAGTACTTGAGCCGCGGACCGGCCGAAATTGTTTTGGCCGCCATCCCAGGCGATGATGCCCTCGACGATGCTGTGCAGCAGATGAAGGACAAGGGCGCCACCAAGGTGACCACCCTGGACTTCGACGCCACCAACTACGACAGCCACCCCGAGGTCATTGACGCCGCTTTCGAAGGCAAAGATGTTGACCTGGCCATTGTGGCTTTCGGTGTGTTGGGGGACAACGAAGAGCTGTGGCAGAACCAGAAGAAGGCGGTGCTCGCTGCCGAAATTAACTATGTGGGCGCCGTTTCTGTCGGTGTTCTGCTGGGACAGAAGATGAAGGCACAGGGCCACGGCCAGATTATTGCCATGAGCTCGGTTGCTGGTGAGCGCGTCCGCCGCACCAACTTCGTCTACGGCTCCACCAAGGCCGGTTTGGATGGCTTCTACCAGAACCTGGGTGAGGCACTCCGCGAAGATGGTGTCCGCGTGCTGGTCATCCGCCCCGGACAGGTCCGCACCCGCATGTCTGCCGATGTGCCGGAGGCTCCACTCACCGTCAACAAGGAGGATGTGGCGAAGCAAGCCGTCGAGGCCGTCAACAAGCGCAAGACGCTTATCTGGGCTCCGCCGCTGTTCCGCCTGGTGATGATCGTGCTGAAGCACATCCCGAAGCCGATCTTCCGCCTGCTGCCGATCTAAACAGGTCGCTGGCACAAGCTGGCAGAAAGCTGGCAGTTCGTAAAACTACATAAAGCACCGGGTGGTCCTGTACCACTCGGTGTTTTTTAGTTTGTTAGCCCACCTAACGGAAGCTATTTTTGAAATCAACCAACAATAATTTTTGTTTACTGCGCCGATACTAGGTGTTAGCGCTCGAGGCTCCGTAAACTAACGAGAGAGACCGTCGTCGTTTAGGCCGAGGGAGATCCATGACCAGCAACCCACAGGGTGCCACCCGCAGCAATATTGTCGCCAGTGTCACCCTTGTTCTCGGAGGACTCATCGGAGGCACCCTACTGTCGGGCCTGATGCTCTACATCCTCACCCTCACCCACTTCCCCGCCTTCGGCAACTCGAACTTCATCCGCTCCCTCACCACCTTCGCGCAAGTTGTGTTTGTGCTGTTGACGGTGGCTTCCATGCTGTGGGCGCAGCAGGGTCGGCTGGCGCTGCAACGCGGCGAGAAACTCTCCTACTGGCGGACCCACTTCGGCCCCGGAATAGTCGGGTCGGTGCTGGTGTCGGGCCTGGTTACGGTTTCGCTCGCCCTGCCGCTGGCGGCCACGAAGCTTTATCTGCACGGTATTACCGGCGACCAGGCTTTCCGCGCCCAGTACCTCACCCGCCTAACCGACACGGCGCTACTGCAGGATATGGCCTACGCGGATCTGCCGCCCTTCTACCCGGCCGGTTGGTTTTGGCTGGGTGGCCGCTTCGCCAACATGCTGGGTTTGGCCGGCTGGGAGGCCTTCAAACCGTGGTCCATTATTTCGATGGCGGCCGTGGCAGCATTCGTCACCGCCTGCTGGGCTCTCATTACCCGCCCCGATAAGGGCATTGCGCTAGGTACCGTCACCGCCCTTTTTGCCACCACCTACGGCTCCCCCGAACCATACGCCGGCATTGTGGCCATGGTGATGCCACTTGTTTTCGTGCTCGCCTGGCAGGCTCTCAACCCCATCGGCGAGCTGCGCCACCAAGGCTGGGGAGCCACTATCCTCACCATGGTGGTACTGGGTCTAAGTGCCACCACCTACACTCTGTTCACCGCTATTCCAGCAGTGGCAGTGGTGTTGACGGGCATCGGCGTCACCATCTACCGGGCGGTGCAGCGCGGCAAAGCCCGGGCCCGCAAATCGGTGGAGTACGATTCCAACATTTTCCCGCAAGCCCAAGTGCTTACCCGCCGCTACATGCTGCAGCCGCTGCTGCGGACACTGGTGATCGGTGTCGGCTCACTACTTATTGCCTTTATTGCGTGGGCACCCTACCTGTTGGGTTCGATTGGCCGCCCCCGCTCCGGCAGCGGGCTGGCCAGCCACTACTTGCCCGCCGATGGCGCCACCTTCCTGCTACCCATGTTTAAGACGGACGCCACTGGGTTGCTGTGCCTCATTGGTCTTATCTGGCTGATTGTGACGCTGCGCCGCAGCCGCATCGCCCAGGCGTTCCTCATTGGCATTGTTTCCATGTATCTGTGGACGCTGGCCTCCATGAGCGCGGTGGTGTTGGGGTCCACGCTGCTGGGATTCCGGGTGGCGCTGCCGCTCACTCTCACGTTTGCGCTGGCCGGTATCTGCGGCATTATTGACGGCACCCACCGGATTATCACCCTGCTGATCCGCAACGTGGTGGTGAAGCCGTCAACCACCACCAAACAGGTGAACGCCCTGGCCGAGAAACCCCTTGTGGTGTCCGGGGATGAGACGGTGCTGAGTGGCGCGGATGATGCCGACGCCACCGGCCCGATGGTGCAGATTGAGGACGACTTTACGACCCTGCCGCGCCCGTTCACCTGCCTGGAGCCGCGCACTCGCCGCTCCTACACCGGTAAGGAACAGCCCCTGCATGTGCGGCGCACCGCCCGCACCACGGTGTCCGTCGTTGGCACTATTGCCGTTCTGATAGGTATTGGTTTTGCCCAGGACATTCCCATGTCGCTGTCGGACGAAATCCAGATGGCCTACATCGACACTGATGGCGATGGCCAACGCGCCGACCGCTTCCCCGCCGGTATCCCCTCCTACTATCCGCAGGTGCACGACATCATTATGAAGGATGCGGTGGAGCGCTACGGCAGTGACGTGAAGGAAAGCGAAATTGTGGTGTTGACAACGGAGGAGCCCCTCCTCGCCTACTACCCGTTCCGGGCTTTCCAGGCAATTAGCCCCCACTATGCGAACCCGCTGGGGCTCTACAACGAGCGCAATGTTTTGATCGAGAAGTGGGCACTGTCCACCAGCCCGGAGGATCTGCTCCGCCAGCTGGATGCCAGCCCCTTCGCCGCGCCAACGGCTTTCGTTTTCCGACGCGAGGGCGACAACTTGAGCCTGCTGATGAGCGAGGATGTGTACCCGAATCAGCCGAACGTGCACGACTACCAGCTGTCGTTTTCGGCGGCGCTCTTCGACAGCAAATGCTTCGCGGTGCACGAGGTGGGGCCGTTGACGGTGATTACCAGGCTCTGTGACTCCGCCAGCGAGGCCTAAAGCCCCCACAATCCTTCCGAAAAGGGAATAATGGGGGGTATGACCAGCGCGGAAGGCACTCTCGAATGCGATTCACATTAGCTCCCGATGCGAAGCGGTACACCTTCGACGTAGTTGGCGAACAGTACTACGAAAAAGCGGAAAAGATTCTGCACGATAAAGCAGCTGCCGCAGGAGGCAGCTGTGTTCTGGAATTTGAACTCATCCCAGAGCCGGACAACCCGCACGACGATCATGCGATCAGTGTCCGCTACCAGGATGAGGTTGTTGGCTATATTCCGCGCTCCCGGAACAGAAGTATCTGGAGCGACGTCACCCGCGTGCTAGCGAGCGGATACATTCCGGTAGCCATGGGCCAAGTTGAGGCGTGGGGCAACGGCTCTTCCGCAAGTGTCGCATTGGCGTTGGGCGGCGGACGGAACATGCTGGGGGACGAGTCCGATCTGCTACCTGCACAGAGGGGCGGCTACACCCCTCCTGATGCCTACGGCATTGCCGCAACGTTGCCGATCCCTCCTCCCCAGCACACAAAACTGGCTAGACCGGTGGAGAATTCTTTCTTCCAAAACCGAACTGCACTTGCCCCACCACCTCCCCCACCCGGGAGACGCGCCTCCGGGGGGCTGGAGCCGAAACATAAAGCCACCCTCATCATGCTTATTCTGCTGGTGGTGGTGGCGCTGGTGTTTATCTTCTGGACGTGGATCGTAGAGGCCGTCAAAATTATTCTTGGCCTCATTATTTTCTTCTTCATGCTCATGGTCGATGCCATAATGGGCCGCGGTAAAAAGGGGAACCGCCGGAGCTAGCCCTCCTAAACTCACAAAAAGTCCCTGCATTTACTAGGCTTAAGAGGTGACTTCTCGAGCAACAGAGCAACCACAGCAGGCCGCTGCCACCAAATATGATGGCCGCAACCTGAAACGCCTCGCTGTCCTTGCCATCATCACTGGCCTAGTGGGCTTCATTATGGCGATCAGTTCCGCCATTTTGCCCGTCAAACAGACCAACGCCACCGTGGACTGGTCGCAACAGTCCCAGCCGGAGGGGGTCACCGCACCACTGGTGTCCTACCTGCCGGAGCAGATGAACGTCACCCTCAGTTGTGACGCCGCTGTGGATGCACCCCAAAACACGGTTCTTTTCTCCACCGTCCCCACCGCCTCTGCCGACGACACCAAAATGGGGTTGCAGATCACTCGCGGCAACAACGCCGCCGGGGTGGACAGCATTAGCGTCTCCTCCAAAGCCAACCTGCTGCTAGAGGTACCTGTCGCGGAGCTCGAGAATCAACCCGCCGACTGCGCTATTCTCACCGAAGTGGTGCCCGCCTTTGAGGAAGAGGAAGAAAACATTGTGCGGGCCCGCCTGGTGGACAGCACTATTCCTGCCCTGGGCGAGGACGCCAGCCCCTTGCGTGGGGAGGGCGCCACCGACTCCCGCACCCGCCCACAAGTGGTCGGATTCTTCAGCGACATTCCGAACGATGTGCAGCTGCCGGGGCTGAAAGCGCACATGAAGATTGATACGCGCTTCAGCACCAGCCCCACCCCCATCAAGATCATTTTCATGGTGATCGGCATCCTGGCGAGCATCGTCAGCCTGGGGGCACTGTGGAAGATCGACCGCCACAGCAAGCCCTACCGGCTGGAGGCCCAGGCCTCTGACACGCGGCCACTGCCCCAAATTCGAAAAGAACAGCGCGAACTTTCCCGCCGCGCCTGGTGGACTAGCACCGGACTAGCCGACATCACCGTGACGGTGCTGCTGGTGCTGTGGCACTTCTTTGGCGCCAACACCTCCGACGACGGCTACCTGCTGAACATGGCACGGGTGGCGGACGGCGCCGGCTACACCTCCAACTATTTCCGCTGGCTGGGCTCCCCCGAGTCCCCCATCGGCTGGTACTACGACATTCTGCAGGGCCTTACCGGCATCAGCACCGCCAGCCCCTTCATCCGCCTTCCCACCCTGCTGGCCGGTATTGCGGGCTGGTTTATTGTGTCGCGGAGCCTGCTGCCCCGCCTGGGTAAAGCCATTCTGGGGAACTTCTGGGCCTACTGGCTGGCAGCCATGCTCTACCTGGCTTGCTGGATGCCGCTCAATAATGGTCTCCGCCCCGAACCAATTGAGGCAGTTCTCTTTATTGCCTGCTGGGCGTTGGTGGAACGCGCCATCGCAACCCACAGCCTGCTGCCTGGCGCTTTGGCCGTGCTGTCTGCCGCGTTTGCACTGGGTGCCGGCCCCACCGGCGTTATGTGCTTCGCGATTCTCTTCGCCGGCTTCCGCAACTACTGGCAAAACGTCCGCATCGCCGTGCACACCCTCCGCGAAGGTGGCGTCAAGAAGGGCACTGCCCTAGCAGGGGTGTTGAGCCCCATTGTGGCGGCCGGTTTCCTCATCCTCTACACCGTTTTCGCCGACCAGACCCTGGGCTCCATGCGGGAAGCTATCCGCGTCCGCACCGAGATTGGCCCCAACCTGGGCTGGTTTGAGGACAAGGCACGCTGGATTGCACTCGTGGGTATTACCCCGGACGGTGCCGTCACCCGCCGCTACCCGATCTTCATTATGTTGCTGCTGCTGGGAATCATGGTTTATGTGATTGCCCGGCGCAAACCTATTGCCGGCATGTCCACTCCCGTGTTTACGCGGGTGGCCGGTATTTCTATTGGCAGCGTGCTGCTGTTGAGCCTCACCCCCACCAAGTGGACGCACCACTTCGGTACCTTCACTGGCATTGTGGCGGTGGTGGGTGCTGTGGGTGCGGTGCTGTTGACGGATCGCACCATCACGCTGGCCCGCAACCGCTGGATGGCGATAGCCGCGGTGCTGGTAACTACCGGTTTGGCGTTTACGGCCAACAACCAGTGGTGGTATGTGAGCCAGTTCGGAGTGCCGACCGTCTACGGCGATCAGGCTTTCCCCACCTTCCTCGGCAAGGCGTACAGCACCTGGCTGCTGGGCTTCGCGCTGCTGTGCATGCTGGTCGCCGGTATTCTGCACTTCTTCCCCGGTATCGCGACGAAGGTTGCGACCAAGGAGGGGAGCCGGCTGCAGCGGGTGACGGCATGGACAGCCCGCCGCCCAGTGTTGCTGTCCGTGCTGAGCACTTTTGTGGTGCTCTTTAGTGTGGTTTCCCTGGTGGGTGGTTTTATCCGCCAGTACCCCGCCTACTCGGTGGGCTTGGCGAACGTGAAAGCCCTGGGCGGGAATCCCTGCTCGTTGGCTGATGCGGTGCTCGTGGAGCCGGAGCCTGGCCGCTGGGTGCTGCAACCCGTGGGTGACGTGGACCCGGAGGAGGCTTTGGCCGGTACTGTGCGGGATGGTTTCCGAAAGGACGGTTTCCCCGACCAGATTGATGACCGCCAGACGGAGCCCTACACCGGTGACGCGTTGAAGACCCCGGACCGGCAAAACCACAAGATTCCGCCGTTTGGGCTGCCCCGCGACATTCCCATCCTGGGCACATATAGTTCCACCACGCAGCTGGCCTCCACTTTGGTGAGCTCCTGGTATAAGCTGCCGGCCGCACGGGAGGACGCTCCCCTCTTGGTGATGACGGTAGCGGGCACACTTCCGGGTGAAGCTATCCGGATTGAGTGGACTACCCAGAAACTCACCAAGGATGATGGTTTCCGGGTGGATGGCAGTATTTCGCCCATGGATCCGGGCCCGACCCCCAGTTGGCGCAACGTCCGCACCCGCCGCGGACACGACATCCCCGATGATGCCACTGCGGTGCGCATCAAGGTGGAAGATAAAGACCTAGGGGTGGATAAATGGATTGCGGTGACCCCACCACGTGCACCTCGCCTGCAGACATTGCAAGAAGTGGTGGGCAGCACTGACCCGGTGTTGATTGACTGGTCAGTTGGTTTGGCCTTCCCCTGCCAGCGTCCCTATGGGCATCTGAATGGGGTGGCGGAGCAACCCAAGTGGCGTATTCTCCCCAACTCCATCAACGCCGAATCTGCTAATGCCTGGCAGGATACGTTTGGTGGCGGCCCACTGGGGTGGACGGATTTGCTCTACTATGCGGAAACTGTTCCCAGCTACCTGAATAAGGATTGGTACCGGGATTGGGGATCCTTGCAACGCTTTGTGCCGCGCTCACCCGAGTCGGTTCCAGCCACGATTGAAACAAGTGAGGAACTTCACAGTGGCCTCTACTCGCCGGGTCGGATGCGGGACACACCCCCACCACCGAAACGCCGCTACGACTAATCGCTGGTCAACTGCCCTTTCGGAATGATGGGGGCGTTGACCTGCCATTTTTCTCCTCAAAATCTGTTGCTACAGATTAATTGTGGGTAAATGCATAAATGTTGCTGCGCAAATACTGGACAATGTCCGAATTGAATAAAACACACTTTGGAAGCCTATTTAACAATTAGTTCATCTAAAGACATACCTGCTGTTCAACAGTTATTAATGATTGATGGCTGAACACTCTTCACCGATACAGCATGTGTACTAGAGTGATAATTATCATCCTTTAATTAGGATGTTGCACTAAAAGTTTCATATTTACGGAAGATATTTTCTTTTGAGAAAGGATTATCCGTGAAGAAGTTCCTCGTATCCGGCGCCGCTGCCATCGCAGCCGCCGCGATGTCTCTATTTATGGGCGGAGGTGTAGCGCAGGCGGAAGAAGTTACGCAACCGCAACAGCCTGTGCAAATTCCGGCCGTAGATATTGTCGACGCGATCGACATATCAACCCCGGACACCCCGGAAAATCCGGTTGCCCCTGTTAAAAATGTTCTTAACTTCCTTGCTGACTCCATCAACCTGGCGGGTCGCGACGTTCTCCAGAAGCACGTTGCCGACGCCCTGGATGTCACTGGCATCAGCGACCTTCTGGGCACTGTCGAAACCGCTACCTTCATGAATGATGAAGAGCCGATCGACCCCTACGAAGGTGAAGCGGTTGACGAGGGAGGATTCAGCATCGACCAGATCCTTCCCTATCTTGCCGCAGTACCCATTGCAGCATTGCCAATGGCAGCTGTCGGTGCTGTAGCTGGTGTCGTTCTTGGCGCTGGCGCTGCAGTACTCGGTGGTCTGGCCGCAGCTGCAGTAGTCCTAGCACCCCCAGTGATTGTCGGCGCCATTATTGGTGCGATCCCAGCAATCGCAATTGGGTTAGTTGCCGGAATTATTGGAGCACTGCCGCTACTCGTCTTCGTAGTAGCCGGCATTCTCGCAGTAGTTAGCGCCATTGTCGTCGGTCTCATAATTTTCACATTCCCATTGTGGCTACCCATCGGAGTCATCCTGTTCATACTCGGAGCAGTCGAGGCCGCCGCTATTAGTGGCATCAACTTCCTAACCGCATTCACGACCACCCCCTTGATGCTCGCCGGTTTCATACTGGTTGCTCTTAGCTTTGCGCCGATCGCTGTGCTTGCAATCGCTGGCCTGCTCTTTGGCGTGACTGCCGTCGTTGCACTGCTTGCACTTCCTCTAGTAGGAATCGCCGGCCTGCTTCTTGCCGTTGCGGCCTTCGTATTCCTTGGTATCACCGCACTCGTCGGATCCCTCGGATTGCTTCCTGCAATCGTGGCGTTCGTCATCGGCGGCATCGTTTCCGCGATCGTGACTCTTCCGGTTGGAGGAATTGTCGGTCTTGGCCTCGGTGGAGCAGTCGGCGCAGTTGTCGGCCTCATCATCGCTGTGGTTCTCTCTCAGGTCCTTCCCCGCAATGAAGAGGAAGAAGCCCAAGAGAACGCAATGGCCAACCAGGAAGACTACGGACTCGCTGCATAAGTAAGTCCCTTGTAGCGGTCTTGCACTGCTACACACCTAACTGAATAACCAAGTGAATGGAGCCCTCCTTTCGGATGCGGCTCCATTCACTGTATTTGGGGCACCATACTGCACCGATCCCCCTGCTTCTGGCTAGGTTTTACAGGGAGGTTTAGTACAATAGTCCACATGTCTGAGCCTGTCGCACCCCACAAAGGGGCCCCCGGTCACGCCTCCCCCGCGACCACCGACGAAAACCCCGAAGATACCGCCCACCTCACCGACGGACGGGTAAGCCTCAAAACGTGGCGACTCATCGCCGCCATCACCGGCTTCCTCGGCGCCATCATGTTCCTGGCTGCTCCCTTCCTCCCCGTGGAGCAAACCACCAGCTACCTCAAATGGCCCCAAAACCAGTCCGTCCGATCCGTCCAGGCACCCCTCATCGCCCACAGCCCCGAATGGATAGAGGTCACCGTCCCCTCCTCCGCTGTGGAAGCAATGAAAGGGCAAGAAAACGGCATCGTCGTCGGCACACTTCCGGGACAATCCAAACAGGCCACCCAACGGGGACTCTTCGTCCGCGTCTCCAAAAACACCGTCGATGTGCTCTCCCGCGACACCCCCTTCATCAGCGTCAACCGGAAAGCCTTCGCCAACTCCAAAAACGGCAAAATTAGTGTCCGCATCGACGCGGAAGGCGTCCACGTCGAAACCCTCGGACTCGCCGAAAACAAAGAATTCAGCTCAGACGAAAGCCACCTCCGCCCCGTCACGATGGGCATCTTCTCGGACCTTCCCCTCGACGCCAAAAACATTGATGGGCTCTCCGTCAACGCCAAAATAGACACCCGGTTCACCACCAGCCCCACCGTCATCAAACTGCTGGTGATGATCCTCGGCATCATCCTCATGCTGGCCTCCTGGTTCGCGCTCTCCCGCATCGACCGGATCGTCACCCCCTTGACGAAGAGAAACGGCCGCAGCAAAAACACCCAAGACACGGCTGCCCTCCCCGAAGGCACCAAAAACCCATGGAAAACCTTCACCCCCCTGGACGCAGTAGTCTACGCCGTGCTGGTGATATGGCACTTCATTGGCGCCAACACCTCCGACGACGGCTACATCCTCTCCATGGTGCGGGTCGCCAACCAGGGCGCCGACTACACCGCCAACTACTACCGCTGGTACGGCGTCTCCGAATCCCCCTTCGGCTCCCCCTACTACGACATTCTGCAGCTCTTTGCACAGATCTCCACCTCCAGCGTGTGGATGCGGATCCCCGCCCTGCTGTGCGCCATCTTCACCTGGCTGCTGATCTCCAAGTCCATCATCCCCCGCCTGGGTGCCGGCCTGCACTTGCGGAAGATCACCACCTGGACTGCCGGTGGCGTCTTCCTCATGTTCCACATGGCCCTCAACAACGGCATCCGCCCCGAGCCCTTCGTCGCCATGATGGCGCTCCTCACCTGGGCTCTCCTGGAACGCACCATCTCCACCCGCCGCATGTTGCCCGCCACCATCGCGGTGTTGACGGCAGCACTGGCCCTCTCTGGTAACCCCACCGGCCTGATGGCGGTGGCCGCCCTCTTCGTGTCGCTGCGGCCCATCCTCCACATTATGGCGGAGCGCCGCCACTACACGGGACTGGCCGCACAACTTGACCCCATTGGCGCCTCCGGCTTTGCGGTGCTGGTTGCCGTCTTCGGGGACCAGACCATCGCCTCCGTCCTGGAGGCCACCAATGTGCGTGGCGCCATCGGCCCCAACCTGCCGTGGTACCGCGAAACACTGCGCTACTTCTGGCTCACCATCCAGACTGTGGACGGCTCCATGTCCCGCCGCTTCGCCGTCTTCACCATGGTGCTGTGCTTGGCGATCGTCACCGTGGTGATGCTCCGCAACAAGCAGATCCGCGGTGCCGCTGTGGGACCCAGCTGGCGCGTCCTCGGCATGACCTACGGCACCCTCATCCTCATGATGTTCAGCCCCACCAAGTGGACCCACCACTTCGGTGCCTACGCCAGCATCGCCCCCATCCTGGCGGCACTGGCTGCGCTGGCCGTCGGCAACACGGCACTCTACTCGCGGCGCAACCGCTGGCTCGTTATTGGTGCAGTGTCGCTGGTGACGGCCATGTCGCTCACCACCGTGAACGACTGGTGGTTTGTGAGCCAGTTCCACATCCCGTGGTATGACAAGGTCCCCCAATTCCACGGCTTCAAGTTCTACACCATCTTCCTCATCCTGGCGATCATTGCCTTCATCATTGCCGGCTGGCAGCACATCTCCCAGTCGTTCAAGGCAGTGAAACCACCCAGCAGCAAACGCGGCCGGGAGCGCCTCCGCATTCTGTCGGCAGGCCCCATCACCATCTTGGCCTGGCTGGTTGTGGTGTTCTACCTGATGAGCTTCGGCAAAGCTGCCATCAGCCAATACCCGGCCTACTCGCTGGCGAAAGGCAATCTGGGAGTGTTCACCACCAACAAGTGTGGCATTGCCAACGATGTGCTGGTGGAACCCGACCCCAATAAGGGCATGCTGAAACCGCTACCCAACCAGGAGTGGGAGAAGAAACCCGCCGACGGTAACGTGCGTGCCCGCGGCTACCTAGCAGGCCCCGGCACCTACAATTTTGAGGCCTACGGTGTGCCGGACATTGTGGAAGCGGACGAAATGTTCGTGCAGCAGGGCACCGCCGGCACCAACTTTGAGGCTGAAGTGCCGCCCACCAAACTGGCTGGCCAACAGGCCGGCACCGAAGGTGGCAAGAATGAGAAGGCCGGTATTAACGGCTCCTTCACCAAGCTCCCCTATGGTCTCGACCCTGCCACCACCCCCGTCTTGGGCTCCTACCAGGTTGGCCCGCAGCACACTGCGGAGCTCAAAACCGCTTGGTTTGAACTGCCCAAGGCCAGTGAATCCGCACCCCTTATTGTGTTCACTGCTGCGGGACGCATCCGCTACAAGAACGTCACCGGCATTGAACGCTACGGCCAGCCGGTACTGCTGGAGTACGGCGTCACCCAACCGGATGGCTCCGTGAAGGTGCTTGGGGAAGCCATGCCCAGCGACGTTGGCCCCATTCCGGCCTGGCGCAACATGCGCATCCCGCGCTCGGATATTCCAGAGGAGGCGAACGCTGTCCGCCTGGTGGCTGAAGACACCAACCTGGATCCTGACCACTGGGTGGCCGTCACCCCGCCCCGCATTCCGGAGCTGGTCTCCCTGCAGGACTATGTGGGTTCGGAGGATCCGGCACTCATCGACTGGGAGGTTGCCTTCCAGTTCCCGTGCCAGCGCCCCTACGCCCACTATGCGGGTGTCACCGAGGTGCCCCGTTGGCGCATCACCCCGGACCGTGCCAGCCTGCTCAACAACACCAACACGTGGCAGGCCGCCAAGTTCGGTGGACCGTTGGGCATTACGGAAGGCCTCACCAGTAGCGACGCTGTGGCCACCTATCTGAAGGACGATTGGGCGCGCGACTGGGGCAACCTGGAGCGGCTCACCCCGCTGGAGACGCGCCAAGACAAGGCACCCGTTCCGGCACGGATTGAGCACGACACGGAACGCCACAGTGGCTTGTGGAGCCCCGGCCCGATGAACATCAGCTAGGCCGGCCGCGCCTCCCCGCAGGCAACAAAGAAGCCCCGCGACCACAACAGTCGCGGGGCTTTCTTTATGCAGTTTAGTGTGCTGAAGTGCAGCGCACAGACTGGTGCTGGGCTTAGAGGATGGGCACGTGGTGCTTGCGCGGCGGTTCCTGAATCCGCTTATCCTCCAGCTGCTGAATGGCTTTCCGCAACACCAGGCGGGTTTCTGCCGGCTCAATAACGGCATCCACGTAGCCACGCTCCGCCGCAATATACGGGGTGGCCATGAAGGTGTTGTACATGTCGATGAACTGTTGGCGAATCTTCGCGCCCTCTTCCGGGCCAGCCGCCTCAATTTCGCGGCGCTTCAACAGGTCCACGGCACCCTCCGCACCCATCACAGCGATGCGGGCGGTGGGCCAAGCAAAGTTCAGGTCGGTGCCCAGGTTCTTGGAGCCCATAACGGCGTAGCCACCGCCGTAGGCCTTGCGCAGCACCACCGTCACCTTCGGAACACTGGAGCCCACAATGGAGGCCAGGAACTTGGCGCCACGGTGAATAACACCGTTCTTCTCCTCCTCGAAGCCGGGAAGGAATCCGGGTACGTCCACCACGAACACCACCGGGATGTTGTAGGCGTCGCACATGTTGACGTGGCGGGCAGCCTTCTCGGCACCGCGCGCATCTAACGCACCGGACAGCACCTTCGGCTGGTTGGCCACAATACCCACCGGGCGTCCCCCAATACGGGCGAATGCGGTAACTACGTTAGCGCCGTAGCCGGGGGTGATCTCCAGGACGTCACCGTCGTCGAAGATCTTCACCAGCACATCCATCACGTCGAACGCTTCATTGTCGTTGTCGGGGATGAGGGTGTTGAGGCTCAAATCGGATTCAGTAATTTCCGGTTCCAAATCCTCGCGACCCCGCGGGGCAGGATCATTGGAGGAGGTGGGCAGGAAGGACAGCAGGCGGCGCACATAGGCGAAAGCCTCGTACTCGTCTTCGGCCACATAGTTCACGTTGCCGTATTCCATCTGCTTCTCAGCGGAACCCAGTTCCTCCATGGTGATGTCCTCGCCGGTGACGGAGCGGATAACGTCCGGGCCGGTGACGAACATGTAGGAGTCTTCGGTAGCAACCACAAAGTCGGTGGTGACGGGGGCGTAGACAGCACCGCCGGCACATTTGCCAAGCATGATGGAGATCTGGGGCGACAGTCCGGACAGCGGGTACTGGCGGCGACCAATCTCCGAATACATGGCCAGCGAGGTTACCGCGTCTTGCACGCGGGCACCGCCGGAGTCGTTAATGCCGATGACGGGGCAGCCAATCTTAATGGCCAAGTCCATGGCGGCACACACCTTCTTACCGAAGGCTTCACCCACGGAACCACCGAACACGGTGTTGTCGTGGGCGTACACCACTACTGGTCGGCCATCAATGGTGCCGTGGCCGGTGACGACACCGTCACCGAACGGGTTGTTGGGGTCGCCGGGCATCTTGGCGAAGCGTCCCATCTCGACGAAGCTGTCTTTGTCGAGGAGGCTGTCGATGCGTTGGCGGGGGGTGGTACGGCCAAGAGCGGCGCGCTTGGCTTTGGAGCGTTCACTGCCGGGGTCTTCCGACTGCTCCATCTTGGCTTGCAGGTCCGCCAGCTTTTCAGCGGTCGTCATGCTCACAGTTGCTGTCCTTTCTGAGTGCATAACTTAGCGTCGGCGTGCAATACGTCGAGGTTACTTGCTCTAGTGTAGTCGAGCAGGCCCGTTCACTGTAGTTGAGTGCCTAACCAGCTGCTACTTAAGCGCCGAGTTGATGAGTTTTACTGCCCAATCCAGGATCCAGCGGGTGGCCGTGGAGCCCGGAATGACGTTCTTGTTGGTGTCGTATTTGGCGTGGATGGGGTTGTTGGACAGGAAGTTTTGGCCCTTTTGGATAAGCGACACCGGGTTTTTGGAGGCGTTGCAGATGACGTCCCGGCTGTCGCACAGCTGGTAGGTGACGTCATTTAGGGTGCCGAACCCGCCCTTGCGGGAACCCTTCATGGTGGCGTCTGCACCGGAGAGGAACCCGATACTGGATCCCACAATCCCCAGCGCCAACTCCAGGCCTTCCCCGTTCAACGGTTCGCCCGGGTTGATGCCCTGTCCTTTTTCGCGGCGACCATCCGCCACGAGGGCCACCCCCAGCACGTTCTTGGCGGCGATGGGGCCGCGGCCGTTGCCAATGTCGGAGGCGACGTCACCCGCAATAACTGCGCCTTGGGAAAATCCGGTGAGGATGAACTTGGTGGCGGGGCAGCGGCCAAAGGTGCGGGACAGTTCCTCTTTCATGCGCTCGTTGCCCTGCTCGCGGGATTTGTTGTAGCTGGTTTCCAGCGGGGCCTGCGGGTTGCGGAACTCGGCAACGTAGGGGACGGTGTAGACCTTCACCTTGTCGGAGTTGAAGCGGCGCTGCAGCGGTTGCGTTACGTTCAACAGCAGTGCGTTCTCGTTGGCGCGGGGGTGAATGGGGTCGTCATCCGCATTGGATTCCCACGTGCCGGGGACAGCCACCACTTCCACATCGGGGCAGCCCGGAGGGTTGACGGCGCCGGGTTCCTCCTCCTCGTAGCGGCTGCTCACCACATTCCAGAGAAGAGCAACAACTAACACCAGAACGGCCAGGATGGCAATAGCCACGACAATGCCGCGGCCTTTCTTTTTGCCTCCGTTACTTTTACCCCACATGTTGGGTCCTTCCTGTTCGGCAGCTACCTAGTCGCCGTCTTCCCCTAGTGAAGGCACCCAAGTGTCCCCACATACGGCGTCCAAGTAGCTCCGCGGGCGGATTGGTCTACGTCTTCTCTTCTAAACGAACAGCCCGGGTCTTCGAGTTCCACACCAGACGACCATTTTCGAAGTTTTGGGCGCGACCTTCCGGAACATCGTATTCGTCCGAGGTGCACGGTCCCAGCTGCTTCGCCACATCTGGGTTGTTTTTGAGGTGTGCCCCAATATCTCCATAGGGTTTGCAGTTGGCCGGCTTGGGTGCCGGGGCAGCTTTCTTCTCGGTGGCGCTGCGGGTGTTCTGGGAGTTTTTGCCACCGTAGAGGGCGCGTTGGATCTGCGGCAGGGAGTCGTTAAAGTCGTCCTGCCAGTAGCGCCAGGAGTGGGTGCCGGTTTCCCGGAAGTTGGTCGTCATCTTGACGCCCTGTTTCTTCGCCTCGGCCGCAAACGTCTTGGAGGTGATGTTGGCCATCAGCTCCAACATGTAGGCGGTGTGATCTTCCGGGATGGAGGAGATGGCGGAGGGCTTATCGTATTTTCCGGTGTTGCCGGTGCCGGAGGAAATATAGATGCTCTTGCCGCGCAGTGCTTTCGTATTGAGCTTCGGGTCGTGGGCCTTCCAGTTCTTGTTGTTGTAGGGTCCCCACATCATTTCGGCACTGTAGTTCGGCTTGACCTCTTTCATGGCCTTGTCGATAGCTTCCGGCATGCCGTCGGAGGTGGTGTCCAGGTACCCGGAGTAGGAGCCAACAAAACGGTACAGTTTCGGGTTGCGTTCGGCGAGGGTGACGGCAGCGGTGCCGCCCATGGAGAGGCCAGCAATGCCCGCGACATCATTGGCACGCCAGGAGCGCCGCAGCAGGTCGGGAAGTTCCTTGGTGAGGAACGTCTCCCACTGCATGGCGTTCTTCTTTTCGGGAGATTTCTGCCAGTTGGTGTAGAAGGAGGAGGCGCCGCCAATGGGTAGCGCAATAATCATTTGCGACTTGGCGGTCTTCTTAATGATGTTGGTGTATTTGATCCAGCCGGTGTAGTTGGTGGCGGCGCGCATACCGTCCAGCATGTAGAGCACCGGGAATCTTTCGTTCTTGCGCTGCTTGAAGTTGGGTGGGAGCAGCAGCTGCACTTGGCGGCCGCATTCCATGGCAGGGCTTTTAATCCAGATGGAGACGTGTCGGTCGGAGTGCCATTTGGTTTTGGAGATACTGGCTCGTGGGTTGGCGTCGGCAAACACTCCTGCCATGGGTCCAATATTGGCAGCACCCAGCGATGGCACCACCACTGCGGGGGTGGTGACCAGAGCTGCAGCTAGGACGATCGCGAGAGTGGATCGTGCCGAGCGACGGTTGCGTGACATAAGTGAAAACCTCTCAACACTGAAAAGAACACAAATGACGCGTGCATGCGCTTATGCACACGGATCCTGCTCCCCCTCCGTAGGTTCCCCTCCTACGGATTGATAAGCCGGATAAAATTTTACTTTTACCTCGTGCGGTGCGGCGGGGGTAACCCGCCGCGCCTGTTCAGCCTAACCCTAGCCGATGCGTTTCTTCACCAGCGGGTAAGCCATGCGGAGTTGGGCTGCCCAGTACGGCCAGTTGTGGATACCGTTCGACACGAATACGTGGCGGGCCGGAATTCCCAGCTGGTCCAGACGATCCTTCATGAGAATGTGCTGGTGCCGGGCGACGGCTTCCAGACCAAACCCAACGAAGGTGTTCATCAGTTCTTCTTGGGTACGGGGATCCTCATGCTGTCCGGGCAGTCCGGTACTAGACGACATGAAGAGGGACAGTCCACGCAGCTTCTTGGCGTTCACGTAGGGGTCGTTGCGAACCCAACGGCGGTCGCTGTAGGGGCCCCACATGTCGGCCAGGTTGTAGTTGCCGGCGTCATTGGCGGCGAACTGGAGGGCGCGCTGCATGTAGGGGTCGGACACGTTCATGTATCCGGAGAAGCTGAGTGCCTGACGGAAGTAGTTCTTGTTGTACATGGCCAGCACGTAGGCGGCTGAGGCGGACATGGAGAGTCCACCAATGGAGTTGTTGCCGTAGGAGACACCGAAGCGCCGGTACAAGTACCCGGGGAGTTCCTTAGTGAGGAAGGTTTCCCACTTGTAGGTGTACTTCTGGTTGTTGGTGCTGGAGGGGCGAATCCAGTCGGTGTAGAAGGAGGTTTCGCCACCGACGGGCATTACCAGGGTGATGTTGGAGTTGACGAAGGTGCGGGGTGCTTGTCCGTCACGGGACCAGCCGTTCCAGTCGTTGCGGGCACGCATACCATCCAGCAGGAAGAGGGCGTTTCTGCCGCCGTACTTGGAGGGCTGAATCTGGACACGGATCTTCCGCTTCATGGCGTCAGACCAGACGTAGCACAGCTGGACCCAGTGTTTGACGGGGTCCCATTTGCATTGACGAGTCTTCGAGTTGTCGCGGCGTAGTTGGGAGCGATTGTCTGCATGGGCATTGGGGGCAAGAGAGGTGAAACCCAATCCAGCCACAAGTGCCGCTGCAAGGCTTAGCGTCACGCCTGCGCGGATCCACTTATGTTGCTTCGGTGCACTCATTTGTTCTGTTCCTTGCGCTCATACTCTGTTTGTACTCTATTTGTCGGTTATTGCAGTGTGCCTGTTACATCCGACATGGCAACAGTGTCAGATATCCAGTTTAGCGCTCTCCTAAGTATGCATGCGCAACTGGAGTGAAACACACTTCACCCACGAAAGCACTAATCACATTAGTAACAATAGTAACAGTAATTAACAGGAAAAGGGAGTTTTAGGCTCCGAAAACATAGACTGCGAAAATAATGCACACCAGCCACACCACTGCGATGACTTGCAGTACGTGGTCTTTCAGCGCAATATCTTCCGGTGCGCCCGCATCCCCACGGTCCACATCCACCGCATAGCGCATGACGGCGACCGTCCACGGCACCATCGAAATTTCGTACCAGAGCTTCGCCCCACCGGGCACTCCCGCCACCAGTTGTCCTTGCTGGAATGCCCACAAACAGTAGGAAAGAATCAGGGCTGTTGCGGACATTGTCCAGACAAACCGCAGGTAGGTGCCGGTGTACTGGTTGAGGACGGCACGAATTTCGCGGCCTTCCCGCTCCGCCAGAATCTTCTCCGCGTAGCGTTTTCCGCTCGCCATGAAGAGCGAACCGAAGGCCATCACCAACAGGAACCACTGGGAGAGCGGCACGTCTGCAGCCACACCACCGGCAATCGCACGCAGCAGGAACCCGGATGACACCAGCACAATGTCCAGCACCAGTTGATGTTTCAGACCGAAGCAGTAGCCCAGCTGCAACACAATATAAACGGCAATAACTATGGCAAGCGCGTGCCCCGACAGTCCCCAAGCGAAGCCAATCGCCGTCACCATCAGCAACACACCCATCACATAGGCCAGCCAAATCGGCAGCACTCCGGAGGCGATGGGACGGAACCGCTTCGTGGGGTGGGCTCGGTCGGCTTCCACGTCGCGGGCATCGTTAATGAAGTAGATGGAGGAGGAAGCCAGGCAGAACGCTACGAAAGCATAGAACGTCTGCAGCAGCACTTCCGGATCCGTAATGACCGCGGCACCGGCAGACACCGGCGCCATCAGCACCAGGACGTTTTTGATCCACTGGCGGGGACGCATCGCCTTAATGACGGCGGTGAACACGTTCTTCGGTGGGCGCATCTCCTGGGACTCGGCCACAATGTCCTGCGCACCCGCAGTTTCCTCAAAGAGAGCCTCGTCGGCGGTATCACTGTTGGCGTTAACGATGGTGCGGGGTTTGCTACTGTTCTTAGACGTCTTCACAGTGTGTCCTTCCTGGGCGCAATGCCCAGTGTGTGCAGCCAGCGGTACGTGGTGCAATTTGAGACTATCCCGAATTGGGGAACTTTTTCTTTACTTGTTAACCAAATGCGGGACCGGCTGCCACTTGGAAGCAGCAGCCGGTTCAGCAACGTTTTATACCTGGAGTTGGTCGCGTCGGTTCGCGATGTCCCGGGCGATCTTACCAACTTCCGGCTGGTCGATGATCGACAGGTGGTCGCCCTTCAGCTGCACCACTGTCAGGTCATTCACGACCTCACCCCAACCACCGTCGGGTTTAATGTGTGCGAAGTTCGGCTCCAACTCGATGGCGCCGTCGTGCATCCGCTCTGCGCGGTACAGCACGACCGGAACCTGTACTGAAGCCCAATGCTGCAGATCCAGGTTGGCAAGCATCCGGTTGTCAACGAACGATGCACGCTGGTGCTCCAACACTGCGGTGGACACGCCAGAGTTCTTGAACGCGCCGCTCTTGACAGCCTTGGAGAACATGGCCAGCATGCCCTCCTCGCCCTTCAGGGTGAGGAGCTTGTGCGGAATCTCGAAGTCGATGCCGTAGGTCTTCTTGATGAAGGCACCGTAGCGATCCCAGCGGGCGTGCATTTCCTTCTTCGTGTTCGGAATGGGCTCAGCCGGGCCAACGGTGTCAAGCAGCAGGATGCCGGAAACCTCGTCCCCTTGCTCAACGAGCTGCTTGGCAACCTCGTAGGCGAGGGCGCCACCCAAGGACCAGCCACCCAAGGCATAGGGGCCTTCCGGCTGCAGTTCCTTCATGACCGGAATGTATTCGGCGGCACGCTTGTCGATGGCGCCTTCCACACGTTCCATACCGTAGACGGCCATGTCCTCCGGCAGGTCATCCACCAGGGTGGAGTACTGCGCGGTGGTACCGCCAGCGGGGTGGAACAGGAAGAGGGCCTTCCTATCGGAGCCTTCCTGCGGCTTGCGGAGGGTGCGGACCAGACCGTCAACTTCCTTCTCCAGGAAGGGGCGCACAATATTGGCCATCTGTTCGATGGTTTCCACGCCCCGCAGCAGGTTCGGGTCCACCTCGGCGCCGGTGCGTGCGGAGAGACGCTCCGCCAGCTTGGCACGGGTTTCGTTACCGATCTGCGGCAGGCGACGGAGCACGTCACCCGCAGATTCGCCAGTCACATTCAGCCACACGGAGAAAGCGAGACGTTCGGAGGCGTCACGCGGGGGTACTTCAGCGGTGGGCTTGGCGGGACAATCGGAGCTAGTGTCTCCGTTGTACTTTTCCTGCAACTTCTGGGTGGACAGCTTGGAGGCTTCCTCATCGGAGAGGCCTTCCGCTTGGGCCTTGCGCACGTTGTCGATGTATTCAGCAACGTCGCCGATGGTGGAGTTGCGGACCACAACCAGATCCAGTTCAGGCAGACCGAACTCGTATTGGATGCGGTTCTTAATGCGGATGGCCATCAGCGAGTCGAGGCCCAGGTCCATCAGCGGCAGCTCGGAGGTCAGATCCTCCGGGTTGTATGCCAGGTTGGAGGCCACGATCTTGGTGAGGCGTTCCAGAATGGTTTCACCGGTGTCCGGATCGTAGAACTCGGCGTCGGTGTTGTGCTCGGAGAGGATATCCTCGGGGCCGAACTCGTCCGCATCGGGAAGTTCTTCCTCAATGACGGCCACCGCGTCCGGGTCACTGCTCACAACTGCGCGGGCAATGAGTTCGGATTCCTGCTCCACCTGAGCATAAACCTCAACGTCACCACCCTTGCCGTCGTTGTTGTACTCCAACACAGTGATGTACTTGGCGATATCTGGGAGGTCGCTCTTCTCCTGGAGAATGTCCCAGGAGGTGACGACACCGTCATCGCCGAAGCAGTATTCGGCGGCACTGAGCGGCAGCATATCCAGCTTCTCAACCCCATCGGCCTGCACCTTCCAGATGTGTCCACCGGAGGGGAGGATGATGTGGGCGCCCGGAAGCCGTGAGTCGTTCGCACCGGACAGGCGGGCGGAAGTCCAGCAAGGCTTGCGGTCGAACTGGGTCCGCGGAACCTCCACGTACTCGCGGGTGAGCGAGAGGTTACGCAGGTTGGCGGAGTGTCCCGCAGCAGCCAGCTGGGCGATGGCGCGCATGAGCGAGTTGGGCTCGTACTCTTTGCGCTTCAGGGTGTAGAACAGTTTCGCGTTCGGGAGGCCTTCGGCGTAGGTGACGGCCGCGACCGAAAGGATAGCGATCGGGTGCGGGGACACTTCCATGAAGGTGGTGTACTCGTCCTTGCACGCCTTGGAAACAGCCTGGGTGAACCACACGGGGTGGCGCATACCCTTCGCGAAGTACTGGTAGTCGGTGGGGGCGTCGCCGGCCTGGTAGACGGTCTCCTTGTCGATGGAGGAGTACAGGTTGCAACGCAGCGGGCGGGCTTCAATGTCGGCGATCTCGCCAATCAGTTCACCCACCAGCGGAGCCACCATGGAGGTGTGGCCGGCGCCATTCACACGCAGCATGCGGGCAAACTTGCCGTGCTCGTCGGCGTAATCGACGAAGGCCTGCACCTCGGTCTTCTTACCACCCACAGTGATCTGGTTGGGGGCAGCGTAGACGGCAGGCTCAACGGTGTCGAACTTGCCGGGGTTCTCTTCCTTAACCTGGTTGATCTCGTCTTCGGTGTATTCGACGAGTCCCATGCCCCCTTGCTGGTCTTCGGAGAGGGTGGATTCACCTTCGCCGAGGAGTCGGGAACGGGCACAGATGACGCGCACTGCGTCTTCCAGACTGAGACCACCGGCCGCGTAGGCGGCAGCAACTTCACCCATGGAGTGGCCGACCACAGCAGCGGGGCGGCTTCCGAAGTAGTTGAGGGTGTCGGTGAGGGCGATCTGGATGGCGAAAATACCGTCCTGGGAGGATTCAGTATCCCAGTTGAGTTCATCGGTCAGAATGATGTCCAGCACGTCAATGTCGGACTCTTCCTTAATGAGCTCGGAGACGTTCTCCAGGGAGGTGGCGAAAATGCCGCCGAAGTCTCCCCGGAACTTATCCGCCAGGTAGATGCGCTTACCCATCTTGCGGTGCTGGGCACCGAAGCCGGAGTAAACCCAAACCGCGCCGTTGAGGGCAACGTGGTGTCCCGAGTAAACGTTGGGGTTGTCCTTCTTCTCGGCGACGGCACGCAGGCCTTCAATAGCTTCGTCCACATTGGTGGCGACGATTTCCTTGCGGAAGCGTCCCACGGAGCGGGTGGACATGGTGTGGGCAACAGCTGCGAGGTCAACATCCTTGTTGTCCTCCAGCCAGTCGGCAATATTGCTGGCGTTGCGGCGGGCGCGAGTGGAGAGGGTGCCGGAGACAGGCAGAATGTAGGCGCGCGGTTCTTCCAGTTCCTCGGCCATAGCCATAAGGGATTCGCGCTTCTGGACCTGCTCATCGGACAGGTCGGTAATACCGGTGCCCTGGATGGCTTCCACCACGGAGGCCACCTTCAGCATGCCGGTGTTGGCGTCTTCATCCACAGTGGAGACGGATACGCCACCGTCACCCCGGGTGGGGGCTTCCTTCACGCTGGGGCCAGTGTATTCTTCCAGCACAATGTGGGCGTTGGTGCCACCGAAGCCGAAGCCAGAGACACCGGCGATGGCGCGGCCACTGTAGCGCGGCCACTCGCGGTTTTCGGTGACGACCTCAAGGTGGTCGCCCTCAAAGTCGATGTAGCGGTTCGGACGGTCGAAGTGGAGGGTCGGCGGAATCTTGTCGTGGGTGAAGGAAAGGGCAACCTTGGTGATGCCTGCTGCACCCGCCGCGGACTCCATGTGTCCGAAGTTGGTCTTGGAGGAGCCGATCAGCAACGGTTTATCGTCGTCGCGGCCATAGCCCAGTACTTTACCGAGGGCGCGTGCCTCGATGGGGTCACCCAGGATGGTGCCGGTGCCGTGGGCTTCCACATAGTCCACTTCCTGCGGAGTGATGCCGGCGTCGTGGTAGGCGTCGACCAACACTTCCATTTGGGCTTCTGGGTTGGGGGCGGTGATGCCGTTGGAGCGGCCATCCTGGTTGACGGCGGAGCCCTTAATGACGGCGTAAATATTGTCGCCGTCACGCTCTGCTTCCTGGAGGCGCTTCAACAGCACCAGGCCAGCGCCGTCCGAGCGGGTAATACCTTCTGCGGTGTCGGAGAAAGCACGAATGCGGCCGTCGGGGCTGAGGACGGTTTCCAGGTCGGCGAACGCCAGCTGGGCGCCCGGAGCCAGGATGAGGTTAATACCACCAGCTACGGCGAGAGAAGCTTCGCCCTGGCGGAGGCCCTGCACTGCCTGGTGAATCGCAACCAGGGAGGAGGAGCAGGCGGTGTCGAGAGAAATCGACGGTCCGCGGAAGTCAAAAGTGTAGGAGACGCGGTTCGACAGAATCGAGGGGGACAAACCGGTCAGGGAGTAGGGGTGGAAGCCGGAGTAGTCGGATTCCAGAATGCGGGCGTAGTCCTGGTTGGAGGCACCTACGTAGACGCCAACTTTGGTTCCGCGCTGGTCGGAGATCGGAATGTGGGCGTCTTCGAAAAGCTCGTAGGTGAGCTCGAGGAGCATACGCTGCTGGGGGTCAACCTGTTCCGCTTCACGCGGGGAAATAGAGAAGAATTCGGGATCGAAAGTCTTGATGAGGTCGTTCTTGATATACCCACCATGAGTCGGAGCGTTCTTGATCTTCTCATCAATCTCATGGTCTTCGCGGAACTCGCTGAAGCGGCCTTCCGGAAGGTCGGTAGTGGCGTCGGTAGCCTCTTCCAGTAGCTTCCAGTAGGTTTGGGGATCGTTGGCGTCGCCCGGGTAGCGGCTAGCAATACCGATGATGGCGATGTCGGCGCCTTCTACGGTGGTGCGGTCACGCGATTTTTGGCGCACCGCTTCAGCCGGATCGGAGTCGTCCAACAAGAATGTGGAGAGTTTGTTTACTGTGGGGTTTTGGTACACCACGGCAGCGTTAATGGTCTTGCCGGTAAGGTCTTCCAGTTCTCCGGACAGTTGCAAAATACTGCGGGAGGATAGCCCGAACTCTTCGAACGGCTGGTCGGGGTTTACTTCTGATAAGGGGATGCTGACGTCGTCTGCAATCCACTCCCGCAACCATGCGATGAGTTCCACAACCGTAAGGTCAGGGTTCACGTTTACTCTCGATTCTGTACTTGTCCCCATGAGGGGCTTCTCTAAGTTCCAGCGTGCGGGCAACTTAAATTACCCACAACTTGCTAATCTTACCGTTTTCGAGCACACGTCCAAAGTAAGAAAGCTGCTCAAGGTGCATTTAGCACACCTAGCAGCACTATTGCCTTGTGAGTTACACCACAACGGTAGTCGGTAGTCTATACGCCCAGCGTGGCAGCGTCCACCTGGATCAGTACTGACCCGGGCAGCCGCTGCCACATTTACGGACGTATCTTGTTCATTTGTGAGCTCATCAGGAGCTCTGCAGAGAGCTGTTGGCTCTTCGCTGTTAGCTATCTACAACTGCGCGCAAGCTTAGAACTTGGCGTCCAGGGTGTCTGCCTTGTAGGCCTCGCCGCACTCCTTGCGCTTGATCTTGCCGGTCGGGGTGCGCGGAATGGCGCCCTTGTTGACGACCCGCAGATCTGCCAACTGGATGCCGTGGCGGCGCGCCACCAAGGCACGCACATTGCCGAGCAGTTCTGCGAAGTCTTCCACCGGCTGCTCCGGGTTTTCT
>DUTM01000042.1 GCA_012842085.1 Mycobacteriales bacterium
GAATCGCAGTCGTCACCGCCTACTTGCTGGCCTTCCGCGGAAGCGCTAACGTGATATGGCCTCTTGTTTTTCTCCGCAAGATATACGGTTACTGCAAGCAGCGCCAGGCCTGCGAGCATCTGGTTTGTGGCGCCGAAGAGAGGCCATATCACGTTAGCGCTTCCGCGGAAGGCCAGCAAGTAGGCGGTGACGACTGCGATTCCGGCTGCAATGTACTTGTTGGCGAGCCAGTTCTGCTTAACGCTGTCACCGAACTCGGAGATCACATATCGCTGGAGTCTTGTGGCGGTGTCAATTGTAGTGCTGGCAAAGCTGACCATGAAGACCGCCAGGATGTTTATGGCTAGCGCTTTGGGGATACCCAGCGCTTCAACGATTCTCGCGCCTCCTTCTGCAAAAGTCGGAAGTGTGGGGACTTTGGCGTAGTTCGCGTAAGTTGTGAGCCAAGCTTCCTTGGAAACCCCTGTCGTCACTGCAAGGATCACCAGTGTAGCCAGGGCGGCCTCAAGGAGCATGCCTCCGTACCCGACTGCAAGCGCAGATGGCTCCTTGTCAATCTGTTTTGCGCTGGTGCCGCTGGATACCAAGCTGTGGAACCCGGATATTGCGCCACAGGCAATAGTTATGAATAGAAATGGGAATATCGGAGGCGCTCCGGCGGGAGCGGGCACTACTGCAGGTGCGACGATGGGGAGAGGCCGGATGATTATTCCCAGGACTAGGAGCACCATTGCGACACCCAGTTCCAGCGCGTTGATGTAGTCCCGCGGTTGTAACAGACGTTGTACCGGCATAGTTGAAGCAAAGAAGATGTAAACCATGATAATGACAAGCCAGACCGGGCGGGTAAGGCTGATTGGAATGTAGAGGCCAAGCCAGATTGTAAGGTACATTAGAACTATCGCTACGACGGAGCCCACAACGAGACTACCGTTCCTTTGATAGAGATACCATGACAACCCCATTGCAATGGCAATCTCAATCCAGATAGGGACGACGCATTGGGGATACTGGACAAACAGGTTTGCCATGAGAATTGCAAATATTGCTATCACGATCCAAAGACAGAAGAAGATGATAAGAAAGAAGAGAGATCTTGTGCGCGGATTTACCACTGTTCCTGTAATGTCGCCGATGGACCTGCCGTCATGCCGCATTGATATGACCAGAGCTCCCAAGTCATGTACCGCGCCTGCGAAGATTGATCCGAAGACTACCCAGAGCAGAGCAGGCACCCAGCCCCATATGACTCCGAGCACCGGGCCGACAATAGGTCCTGTTCCTGCAATGGATGTAAAATGGTGGCCGGCAAGGATGAACTTGTTGGTAGGAACATAGTCCACACCATCATTGTGTTTCTCAGCAGGTGTAATGTTTTTGGTCGCCAGTTCGAACACCTTGGAACCCAGTCTCTTTCCGTACAGGTTATACGCCAGGATGTACAAGACGAACGTCACAACCATCACCAATAGAGAATTCACTTAGTTCACCTCCCAGGTGTATCTAGGGACGGGATGATGCCTTCGCTATCCCAATCTATCCCTTCGATACATATTAGACAATTCCTTCTAATATGATAATTGGTATTAATGTGAATCTAATGTGCGTAATGCAACACAGTAGTCATGCAGGAACAGGCTCATGGGTGTAGAATGGGCAGATTGATGTGGCCTCCGGCAGATTTGATAACATTGCTCTGTGCCAGGTTCACCCTATAGGCTCATTTATGAGCGATGACATAGGTAATGAGCTGCCCGATAGCGTGTTATCTACTGTAGTAAGAGAGAAAGCCTTCACTGCAATGGAACTAACACTGATGCTTCG
The DNA here is from genome assembly GCA_012842085.1 of Mycobacteriales bacterium. Lineage (GTDB taxonomy): Bacteria > Actinomycetota > Actinomycetes > Mycobacteriales > Mycobacteriaceae > Lawsonella. The sequence continues at coordinate 1,825 of DUTM01000042.1, forward strand.
CATAGCGGGATTTGGAGTGGAGCACATCTGGGGTGGCACTGCAGGCAACTGGGGACGCCGTCCGCTTCTCATGGACGAAATGGAGCTCATGGTTCTGGCCAGGCGGGATCGATAGAGATGGTGTCTATCTCTGGCACGCCGGGCAGAAGTAGCATGTTCCGCCTTGAAACGATATCTTTTCAATTGAGGTGCCGCATGAAGGACACGGTGTTCCCACTGAGCGCCTGTCCATAATACAGCGATACCTGCCTGGTTGCCCGTACAAGTCAAGCTCTGTATCCCGGCCGCCGCAGGCTACCGCTTGCTTGACGACGCCACGAATCCCGTGGTAAAGTCGATGTTTGTCGTCATCATTAAGATTGCGTAGCTTGCGCTGAGGGTGAATCCTCGCCTGAAATAGGATGTCCTGCAGGTATCCGTTGCCGAGCCCCCATGATCCGGGTTTGCTTGTGATGAATTGCTTTACGCTCACCTTGAGTTCTTTAGGTGCCATATCTGCGAAAAGACGGTCGAACGACTCATAGGTAAATTCTTCGTTCACCAGTGATATGGTGCCGGTATCCACATGAGGGTGGGAAGGAAGCTTGCCGGATTCGACTAGCTGAGCGGATCCCCAGCCCTGTACAGTGATTGACAGATATGTTCCGTCATCGAATTCTAACAGGAACTGTCTCTTGGCCGGTATAGTCAGGCTGTCTCGGTGATACGTTATCCGCTCTCCTCCGCATCCAAACACAAGTACGAGGGCAGGCTCCACATTA
>DUTM01000054.1 GCA_012842085.1 Mycobacteriales bacterium
TTCACCTTCTTACGGTAAACCTCTTTCCGTTCCACAAGGTGTTATAGGTTTAATGACTAGAATGGGCATGGAAATAGTATTAGCTCATCCGGAAGGTTACGCCTGATTCCTTAGCATTCTTGATGGCAACATCTTCGACTTCGCTCATTACTTCGTAACCTTCCGGATGAGCTAATACTATTTCCATGCCCATTCTAGTCATTAAGCCTATAACACCTTGTGGAACGGAAAGAGGTTTACCGTAAGAAGGTGAATATGCCCAAGTCATCGCCAGTTTCTTTCCCTTCAAATTTTCCATGCCACCAAAATAGTGTATAATATGCAACATGTCTGCCATAGTTTGAGTGGGATGGTCAATATCACACTGTAAATTTACCAAAGTAGGTCTTTGCTCTAATATCCCATCTTTATTTCCTTGTTGCACAGCTTCTGATACTTCACGCATATAAGCATTGCCTTTTCCGATATACATATCGTCCCGAATGCCTATAACATCTGCCATAAACGAAATCATATTTGCAGTCTCTCTTACCGTTTCACCATGGGCAATCTGAGACTTTCCTTCATCTAAATCCTGTACTTCAAGGCCTAACATATTACATGCAGACGCAAAACTAAAACGCGTCCGGGTGGAAAAATCACGGAATATGGATACTCCTAAGCCGCTGTCAAATATTCTAGCTGAAATATTGTTTTCTCTTAAACGGCGCAAAGCATCTGCTACAGCGAAAACCGCGTCCAATTCGTCTCCGGTTTTCTCCCAAGTTAGCAAAAAATCATTGTTGTACAGTTTTTCATAATCAAGTTGTTCCAGCTTTTTTATGTAATCATTCAATACCATTACCATTCTCCTTTACTAGTCTTTTCGGTTTTCAAGGCTATGTTTTGTTCATAATACAAGGTGGGTATTGCAGCATAAGCAGTAGCACATCTAGCCGAGTCTGCCTTCCAAGTGGAAAACTTCTATGTGCTTCTCAACAAAAGGTGGTTCTCTGATTTCTTCTGAAGCTATCCGATATGTTTCACTATCAGCCAGATTGCGATCTATAGAAATCGCACACATGTTAGCTACTGCACATCTAGGTGGAGAATTGTGAAAAATCTCTGATACAGTAAGTGTAACTTTTTTTGGAAAGAGTTCTCATATTGGTAGTTATTTCATTCTCTGACTTCTTGTAATATATCTGTTCTGTTGTATGTAGCATTTTCACTACGCTCCGGTGCTGAACCATGCCAGGAAGTTTCTTTATTTGATGTCATCAAAAATTTACAGTATATCCCCCTCCTGAATACTTTTTTCCTCTTTACCGGATTTTTGCCATCATTGCACACCAGCAAATTCTCACAATTGAACTTTAGGATAGGTATTTTCTTCCTTCATAATTATATGTTATCATCGTTTCAAATTCAAGACAATCAGAGCAGGACAATCAGAGCGGGAATTCCGCAAGCGCCGTTTTCCCTGGATATGTGTTTGAACCAGCACTTTGGTTATGGCCGTCAGATTAGATGGGAGTCTTACCCATCTATGAGATAGCATATAGGGCTCCCTTTCCGGTCCCTTTTCCCCTACGCGGGCGGAAGCCTTATTGACCATTTCAAAGCTCCCTTACAAGGGAATGTCAGTAAATGAAAGGGTCTTCATGCTATTGACGGATTGCTAAAGTCAACTTAGAATGTGATCGTAAGGTGCGCCCGTAGCTCAGTGGATAGAGCGTCTGACTTCGGATGAAAGTCGGCGAAGGCCGACAAGTAGGGAGTTAGAGGGCGTATTGCGATAGGAAAACAACGGTCTTTTGGGTATAATTAGACGTTCTAGAACAGATGCCCTTTTTTCAGACAGCGGCTTACCCTCCATAGAGATATGGAGGTGACTGTTGATGGGAAAGAGGGTTAATTTTTTGCCGGATTCACTTGATCATCAATGGAATGATGCAGTGGAAGCTTTTCTACATTACAAGAAGGCCACCCACAGGGCACCAAAAACCATTAGGGGGTACAAGCATACTCTTGACATTTATTACAGACGCACCGAACCTGACCTGAACAACCCGGTCAGCCTCAAGAAGAGTGTTCTTGAGTTTCTTGGGTATTATGAAAACCCATACAGCTATAATCTACATAGAACCCACCTCAGAGCCTTCTTTAATTGGTGCATTGAAGAGAACATCATTGAAGGCAAGAACCCGATCAAAGGCACACCTTTCAAGAAAACCTCACCTAGAATTAGACACTTAGATAACAAAACCCTTAGGATATTGTTAGGTGCACCAGACAAAAGAACGTACGACGGCTTCAGGGACTATACAATGATGCTGGTTATGCTGGATTGTGGTATAAGGTCAGGAGAGCTTCTGCAGCTTCTGCCGAGGCATTTCGACGTAGAACGGGCGACGATACATGTGGTGGATAGCATTGCGAAGACCAGGGTTGAAAGGATTCTAAACATATCAAGTCCCACTGTGAATGCTATCAGGAAAGTCATGTCAGCAAGGCATCCACTATGGGGGGATAATGTGCCCATATTCTGCTCAAGAGATGGGAGGGAAATGACTTCTAGTACATGGGGTCATGAATTCAAGAAGTATGTCAGGAGAAAGAATCTAGACGATGCAATATCGCCCTATGACCTTAGGCATACCTTCGCCATAATGTTTCTTAGAAATGGAGGAAATCTATTTGCACTAAAGACAATCATGGGGCATGAGCAACTTGAGATGACTGAAAGGTATGCCAGGTTTGTTGGACAAGATGTGAAGAGGGAACATGAAAAGGCATCGCCTGTAAGACAGCTTATGAGTAAGAGGGTGCGTTAACTAGTATTCTCATCAGTAAGTTAAGGAATGGCGGTGTAGCGAACTGCTCTCGACGCAGCAAAGCCTTTTGTGACAGGTACAATGGGAGAAGGCAACTACCCAGTCCCCCACTGCAGAAGGGTCTCATGTCGGGGAGCGGATGAAGGGAATTGCCCCCGTTATGTCGAAGTTAAAACGAAAAGGCAACCCTAATCTGAAGAGTAATGTCAAAGGAGATATGTTCATGCTTGAGCCAATTGAGCATTTTACGGCACATTCCCATCCTGTCAGTAAAACAGAGTTATCTGCTGAATATGCCATGGCAGAAACGCTAATTGACCAAGCCATGAAGGCCTATTCGGGAAGTGAACGAGAAAGGAAGCTCCCGAATGCTTTTGCAGCTATTTTTGACCTGTTAGTAGCTGCAGAGTATTACAGTACGATAAGGAATTCAGGGTGGTTGCTGTGCGCAGGGGAGAGCCACCGGAGCAAACTAGCTATTTACCCATTTACCAATGCTTGTCCTAGGTGCGCACTACAGAAGGAATTTGCCTATAGCAAGTCAAACAAGCCGGAATCTGGGCAGATTGGCACTTTTACTACCCGCTTGTTAGCAGTGTTAGTTGATTGCCTGCTATCCAAGAGAGGATTCAATGAAATCGAATTGCGGTTAGGTAAGGAGCCCATAGATCTCATCCTAATTGATAAAACTAATAAGATAGTATTGTTATGCGAAGTGAAGGCAGCTCCTCTGACTACGCCTCCTATGTGCGTAGACTACGCACATAGGTCTCTAGTATCGGGTCATAGTAAGATCGGTGTTCTAGACTTTGACCCAAATACGCAGTACTACATCATGATTCCTTATCGAAGTAGCGGAGAACAATGGTCATACGATCTAGTTCCAATAACGCTTTCTCCAAGCAACAAAGACAGGGTTTATGAAAGCCTGGCTGAGAAGTTTTGTGTACGACAGCAGTTTGAAGACTACATAGCGTTTTGGAATTCAGCATTTAGGGCATATTCAGAGAAGACAAGGTCTGAGGGAGTTTACTGGCTTACCAATGCATGTGGAGCCCCATTTCCTCGGCCAGACGACTGGCCTCCGAGAGACCCCAATAACCCTAAGAGGGGATTCAACACTATCTCTGATTCTAAGACCAGTGTTGGCATGGATCGAACAGATGATATCAAAAAAGGAACATACCAGATGCTTAAAATAGGCATAGAGGACAAATTACTTGCTTCGGATTACACGGTTTATGCGGCCATTATGTCAAACATTCATGCGGTAAGGCACTATGATGACTATCTCAGGTTGGTGAGAAATATTGTGTGGACGCCCGACGAGACTAATAGGGCTACCAAAGTGAGGGATCTTCCTGATGATACGAAGCTCTACAACCTATTTGACGGAATCATTACACTTACTGAAACCTACTCCAGAAATGAGTGGATTGAAGAGCGTTTCAACTTCAGCAAATACTGAAGTGGCAAACCACGTAGCGAGATCGGTAGGCCCCGTGGTTCAGGCCAGGATCAATGCTCTTCAGGTAGGGCAGAAGATGCAAGACCTACCCGAGGAACTATGGCACGATAGCTTTCGCTTTTACGTCAAACAAGACCCTAATCGTAAAGGAGGGCCCAATCTGCGGATGATCAGATTGGATCCCAATAAGCCTTCTCTGACGGTTACGGGATATGTGTTTAACAAATTCGTCCATCCATTTGAGGACAGATTTATTACTGTTCGCGAGGCGGCTCGACTTCAGGGATTTCCGGACTCGTTGGAGTTTAAGGGTACACTAACAAGCACGCAGCAGCAGGTCGGAAATGCGGTTCCCATTCCTTTGGCACGTGCGGTATTCGAAAGCGTGCTTAAATTTGCGAAGAGAAAGGGCATGGGATCCAATTTAAGCGCACTCAGTCTTTTTAGTGGGGCTGGAGGCATGGATATTGGAGCGAGTCTAGCGCAATGCTGTGACATGTCAATCAACACAATGGCGGCGCTTGAGGTGTGGGAAGATGCGTGTAATACCTTACAGGGCTTCTATGGAGATAGTGTTCAAATTGTGCAGCGTGATATAACAGCAATAGATAGGCCATTAGCTTTGTGGAAATCTGTTACCGGTAGTGATGATATGCCTTGCATAGTCTTCGGTGGTCCACCTTGCCAATCATTCAGTCAAGCTGGAAAGCAAAAGGGGCTACGAGACGGGCGAGGCAAGCTGATATTTGAATTCCTTCGTTTCGTTGAGACGTTGAAGCCTACGTTTTTTGTCATGGAAAACGTTTCAAACTTGAAGGGAATTGAACAGGGCTCAATATATCGAAGAGTAATAAAGGTAGCCAAGGAACTTGGATATCAAGTAAACGTCAAGAAACTCCTAGCTGCGGATCATGGAGCTCCTCAACTCAGATGGCGTCTGATATTTATCGGTTGTAGAAATGATATCGGAGGTTGTCCTTCAATGCCTGTTCCGACACATACAGCGACGGCAGATCTATTCGGACTGGGGAAGTATATGACGGTAGGCGAGGCCTTTGCTGGTCTTCCTAAAGCAATGTATTCAGATGGACGCAGGTGCTGACAGAGAGCATGGTTCGGTTGTCTTTTGCGTTCATGATATCTGATTCCACAACCCGATTGCCTTGGGTCCCGCGTAAACATACTGATTGCGAATAGGAAGGAAGAGATCGGTTGTGTGGCTCATAATTGTGATGATTATTGCATGTGGCTTTGGTTATGTGGTGGGCTACAAAGAAGGTCACACTGACGGGCGGTTGGGGCATGCGTCGTTGTTGCCTTGGCAACGCCGGGCGATGGAACAGGATGTGAGATGGATTACAAGGCCGAGGGGGGAGACGACCCATGAAGCGAGGCAGGGCGGTAGCACACCTGGACGCATGCAGGGTTCTCTGCTTTTATTGCACAACGGATAGATCTTGGGGGGTATAGAGAGGTTATCGGATTTGCCTCCCATCGGTGAGACACTGCCTCCATCATGTCTAATTTCTGAAGAGTATCTTAGAACTGCAAATCAACGTCCACCAAGAACTAATGCGCTGGTTTTTCTTCAATATCTTGTTTTCTTTTCTCGCTGAACATCGTTGTATGACTTTCAGGAGCTTGCAAATACTATCAAACTATCAAATTAGATGTTGAACGAGAAACCATGACACCAGATAGACCGACTTTTTGGAAGACCGATTCTGACAAATTAGACGCTCCAGAACGGGTATCCAATCCAGAAAGAGGAAGCAAGAGGAAGTATAAGTAAATAAGTGGTAATGCATGCCATTGACTTTTCGTCGAATACCAGTTAGGCTGACTGTGTTGAGTGCGCCCGTAGCTCAGTGGATAGAGCGTCTGACTTCGGATCAGAAAGTCGGGGGTTCAAATCCCTCCGGGCGCGCCACTATTAAGAGGCAGAAAGGCCGGGGTTTCCCGGTCGTTTTGTTTTGGGTAAGAGTGAAAATCAGGCGGTCACTTGGGCAAGACCGGGCAAATCACTCGTAACGCAAGGCCTCTACAGGATTCAACCGTGCTGCTCTGCTTGCCGGATATATACCGAAGAAGAGCCCGACAGAGCGGCAAGGTTGAATCCTGTAGAGGCCTTGCGTTACGAGTGATTTGCCCAGTTTTGCCCAAGTGACCGCCTGATTTTCACTCTTGCCTAAAACAAAA
>DUTM01000105.1 GCA_012842085.1 Mycobacteriales bacterium
AGAAACTACTTGGGAGAATTCCAAGATTTAATTGTCCATAACACAAATCCAACAGCACATTCAAATGAGTTTAGTAAGAAAGTAGACAAGATTACAGAAGCACAAAGAGATAGTTTAGGGTTTATGGAAGATGAGGATAGAATAGTGTCTGGCGTAGATGGCAATCTTAATGAAATGCCAATTAAAGCATCTCCATTTAAAGAAGAAAACACAATTGTTATGAGAGACGGGGATGGAGATTTCCAAGATTTAGCTGTGCATAACGCAAGTTCAGTAGCACACCAAGATATTAGAAATATGATAGCCGCTTTACAGGGTGGTATTATACCAAGAGGATTATTACAATATACTGCTAATGATATTAGATATGACAAAACCTTATTAGATACTTATATACAAAACAATTATAGTAGAGAAGCACAATTAGGCGATATGGTAAGAGATTTAGACAACATAGAGTGGTATTATAATGGCGAATTTTGGGATGAACTTGGACCGTATAGTCTTATTCCTCTCGCTTCGCTGTATAACGATGGTCTTATGTCAAGCATAGATTACCAAATATTATCACAATTAGAAGCCGATACTGCTTTTTACTCCAACACTCACGGAATACCTGTAAAAATTAAGTTTAAAAAATTCCAATTAGCAGCAGGACAAACTATGGATGATGCCTTACCAACTCTACCTGTTATTGATTATGAGGCTGAGGGTGGATATATACCAATAATTCGCTATACTTTTTATGATAGTGATGGAAACATTGTAGGGGAAAGTATTGGGAACAAACCTATTACAACAGGTAGTGGTGGAGAAGTTGACCTGAATGAGATGTCTTATTTCGATTATGCTGGTAGAATTTATGGTGACAAATACAGCCTATTAAAAAGCGCTTGGGAACATTCGCTAACAGTTGACCCATTAGAGATTAGTCAAAATAGTTCGTATGATAGTCCAAGAGGAACTGCACAATACCCGAATGGAGAAACTGAGGGTGTAATTATTCCACAAGGTGTAACAAGTATAGGTAGTTTTGCATTCTTTAACTGGTCATCAAATACTCATCCACTTGTAATTCCAAATAGTGTTATAAGTATAGGTAATTATTCATTCTATGATTGGAGTGCAAATAATCAACCACTTGTAATTCCAGATAGTGTTATAAGTATAGGTGGTAATGCATTCCAAAACTGGTCATCAAATAATCAACCACTTGTAATTCCAGATAGTGTGGCAAATATAGGTAGACAAGCATTCTTTGGTTGGTCATCAAACAATCAGCCGCTTGTTATTCCAAATAGTGTAACAAGTATTGGAACTGGTGCATTCTATGGTTGGTCATTAGTTCCATATGTAGAAATGAGGGCAACTACACCACCAACATTAGTAAATATAAATGCATTTGGCAATCAAAATGACGCACCAATTTATGTTCCAGATGAGAGTGTTGAAGCATACAAGACAGCGACAAATTGGGTAGATTTAGCAGATAGAATATTCCCGATAAGCGATAAATTAGTTGGTGTTGACCTGAACG
>DUTM01000063.1 GCA_012842085.1 Mycobacteriales bacterium
GCTCTAGCTACAAATGGAAAGATCTTTATAATATGCGTTCGGCAATCGAGAGGGTTAATGGCAGGATTGATGGTGTCTATGGATTTGAAAATCACTACATTCGCGGACATAGAAAAATGACGGTGCGTGTCGGCCTGGCGCTCTGCGTGATGTTGGCCATGGCGCTGGGGCGGATCAAAGATAATCAAATGGAAAACATGCGCAGTCTGGTAAAAGCGGTATAGTAAGTATATCCCCCGAAAGGACAAACAAGGGAGGGGTCTGCTCAAAACCGGTTGTTGTTCAGTAAATGGGGCTTGTTTTTAGGCTAGAACAACTTTTTATATAGCTTAAGGGCACTTTGCGTTAAATCAGGCTGTTTGCCCCTCTAAAATCATCGATTTTCTTGCAAATAACGGAGGCAACGCAAATGCCTCACACCTGAAACATCTGTTCATTTATTGCCTTTTCTGTTATCATAGCTTATTGTAATGTACGTTCAGTAAAATCTCAGCAATTATGTTTAGCTGTTCATAGTATGATAAAATGGGATTTTAATTTACACCCACTTCTTTAAACAGTCTTTTCTTTAAGTATGTAGTATATTGTATGATTATGTAGTTTAAGTAAGCAACGATGGAGCTGTAAAGCATGCCCAAACAGTTTTCAAGCCAGAGAACAACTTTATATGTTGTAATGGTTACATCCTTTATGACTACCTTTATGGGCAGTTCCGTAAATCTAGCTCTACCCGCCATGAGTTATGAATTTGGCAGCAGTGCTGTATTAGCCAGCTGGGTCATATCAGCTTATTTGTTAAGTTCGGCAATTTTTCTCCTGCCTTTTGGGCGCCTGGCTGATATCTACGGTCGGCGCAGAGTCTATCTCCTGGGCACTATTCTTTACACTTTTTTTACCTTGGGTTCGACCCTGGTGCTTTCTATGCCCATGCTTATTGTTTGTCGATTGTTACAGGGTTTGAGTTCAGCCATGATTTTTAGCACTGGCATGGCTATTCTCAGCACTGCGTATCCTCCCGATAAAAGAGGAAGGGCTCTGGGATACAACGTAGCGGTAACTTATCTGGGGCTATCTATGGGCCCGGTTCTTGGTGGAGTTATGAATCATTATTTTGGCTGGCGCAGTATTTTCTATCTTACCACCCTACTGGGATTAATGGCCTCCCTGGGTATACAGTTCAGACTGCAGGAAGAATGGGCCGGAGCCCGAGGCGAACAATACGATAGCGTTGGCAGTCTGTTATATATAGCAGGTCTGTTCGCTATCCTTTATGGTCTATCTTCGATCTCAAGCTCTCCCTGGACACCCTATTTGTTATTGACTGGTTTTGCTTTGTTATTGCTTTTTATCCTCTGGGAGTTACGGATTCCTTATCCGATTTTACGGGTACGACTTTTTCAGAGAAATAAGGCCTTTGCCTTTTCCAATTTAGCCGCCATGATTAATTACAGTGCTACTTTTGCGGTCACATTTCTGCTTTCTGTCTATCTGCAGGTGGTACAGGGTTACAGTTCCCAAACAGCAGGATTGATTTTGCTGGCTCAACCTCTGATAATGGCCATTTTATCCCCGCTGGCCGGTACCTTATCTGATCGCGTGGAGCCCCGTCTGGTGGCTTCAATAGGTATGAGTTTCTCGGCACTGAGTCTGTTTTTCTTTATTTTCCTGCATGCCAATACAGCACCAGGCTGGGTAGTAGCAAACCTGCTTCTGGCAGGTTTTGGTTTTGCGCTTTTCTCCTCACCTAATAATAATGCCATTATGGGATCGGTTAGCATTCCCCTTTATGGAACCGCTTCCTCTATATTGGGTACCATGAGACTGGTCGGCCAAGCTGTAAGCATGTCCATTGTAACTCTACTGATTTCTGTCTTTATTGGACAAGTACCTTTAACCCAGGCTAATCCTGTATCTTTACTGGCCTGTATGCGTACTTCCTTTATCATATTCACTACCCTCTGTATACTGGGTATTTTTGCTTCCCTGGCGCGGGGTAGCCTGCATGAAAACGAAACCATCTCTGATAATTAGTAGCTATATCACCACTACAAACATCCTCTGCCAGAATCATTCCCGGCGTCAGTTCATAAATAGCCATTAGAATTGGCGTTCTTTCTTGTTCTATTTTAATTATTTTTTCATTTGATAATTAATGGCTTCAGCAACTTCCTCCATACGGGGAATGTTTTTTAGCAAATCACATGAATACTTGCTGCCGTTTTCATGCAAGCGCCGTCACTTTTGCCCTTCCTGCCACCAAAAGCGGGTAGTTGAGTTCGGCGAGTGGCTGTACGGGGAAGTATTGAAGAAGGTGCCGCACCGGCAATGGGTTTTCAGCATCCCCAAAAGATTGAGAATCTACTTTTTGTATGACCGCAGGCTGCTGGCCAGATTGAGCCAGTGTGCGTGGAAGGTTTTATCCGCCTACTTAAAACAAGGAGCTTCATTTGATGATGCCAGCCCCGGCGCGGTCATAGCGGTGCAGACCTTTGGCGATTATCAAAACTTCAACCCCCATTTGCATGTTATCGCCACGGACGGCTGTTTTAACAGCAGCGGAAGCTTTACAGTGGGGCCCGACCCTCAATCATCCGACCTGGAAGAAGCGTTTCGCCTGGAAGTCTTTAAAATGCTCAAGAAAGAAGAGAAGATAACGGACAGTATTATTGAAAATATGATGGGCTGGCATCACAGCGGGTTTAACGTCTATTGTGGGGTAAGGATCTGTCCATCGAACAGCGAGGGGCTAGAGAAGTTGGCCCAGTACATCATCCGGGCGCCCATTTCCCAGGAGCGGATGATCTACATCCCGGCAGCTGAAACCAAAGATGGTGTGGCCAGGGTCATCTATCAGTCCAAGGACGGTAAGAGCTCCAAAACTTTTACAGCGCTGAACTGGCTGGCCCAGCTTGTAACTCATATTCCTAACAAGTAAGAACAACTGGTCCGGTATTACGGATATTATTCGAACAAGTCGCGGGGACTGCGCAAAAAGACAGCTGCCGGCGATGAGTTGGTTCCCGCCTTAATCGAAGCTGAGATCTCAACAGAAGAGTTTCGTAGGAATTGGGCCCGCTTGATTAAGAAGGTATACCACGCAGATCCCTTGCTCTGCCCCAAATGCAGCGGACATATGCGCTTCATCTCATTCATCGAGGATAAAGAGACCATCAAGAAGATTTTAGTTCATCTCGGATTATGGGAGACCCGTAACCACGACCCGCCGCCTTGTAAGGTTGATATGCATAAATATTTACAGTATATTCCGGAAATTAAAGAAACGGTTTATGATGACTTTTCGCAACTTACCCCTTATGACGACGATTATTCTCAAGTAGCTGAAGAACAGTATTCATGAGTTTTACCTTCCAAACCCTTATAAACCATCACCTAAACAACAAGTCATTTAAGCGGGACTGCTATGCCCAAAAACCGGGATATATATCACGCCTTCGGGGAAGGTAGTAGTATGGTCTGTATTTATTTGTTCTAAACAAGGAACCTGAGCCTTAGCTTTTGCCATATTATGAAAGTCAAGGTAGTACATGGATAAATATTGGATTGACACCCATAACAGAAAATTGCTATAATTGCTCCAGGGAAAAGCAAATTCCTATCTTTTTCCTATCTTTAAGAAAAGACAGCAACAACAAAAGGAGAACCAGCATATAACGAAGATCTGGATAACTACTATCAGCTTTACACTGTACCGATAAACGTAACTCCCGCTGATTCCAAGGTATTCCAGATCAAGCCGGATGGAACCATCAGTGAACTGACAGTATTAGCAGATAACGACAACCATCTGAACATCTGGTTCAGATTAAGCGGCAGAGTAGGAGGCCCACAGCAAGAAGGAGACCATGTCTTCCTGATTAAGAAAGGTGAGACCTGGTACAAAGCTGTTATTAACTATAAAGCTACAGAAGACCCACAAGTGCAGGCAGCCCTTGCTGCAGTCAACGCAGCTACAACTAAACAAGAAATGATAGATGCTTTAGAAAATAATGCAAATGTGTTAGGACTTGATGTTGGCGAGAATTCCGACTATGCCAAACTTGTTGATTATCCGAGTGCAGAAAATAGCAGACACTGGTCAGTAGGTGTAGACCTTCTGTCCAACAAGCCGGATGAAGGTTATGACCTGACTAATTTGCAGGAATACTTTAACGCCATAGTAGCCACAAGATTAGCGACCCAGGCGTCTATGGATAAAGTGAACAATGCCGAGAGCATAGAAGACCTTGAGGGAATTTCCTGGGTAACCGACCTGCTAGCCCAATTTGAGGCAGCAGCAAAAGTCTATGAATACCATTCCGGTATAGCTCTTAGCGAAAAGGTAAACACGCTCAAGGCCCTGGAAACCAGATACAACGCTCTTCCCGAAGCCAACCAGCAAGCAGCGCTTCAGGCAGTGTTTAACGGCAAGCCCTATAGCAGATCACAAGCTACTACTGAGTGGGAGAGTGAACATTCGCTCTCTCACGGGGCTGTTAATATAAAGAAAGGATGAATTGTAATGTCGAAGATTAAGGTTGCGGATTTTTACTATGGTGCGGCATTGTCTGTGTTATTTAATAATAGCAATAGCAAGATTACTGCCGCGTTAATTGAGAGTGACGATAACCGTCAGTTGTATGGCCTGATGACTGATAAGAATGAATGTCGTCTATTCATCAAGTATCGGTCTGCTAAAATAGATACGAAAACAGAAGATTATTATAGTTGGCTATTCAACCTAACCGAGAGGGATAAAAGTGAAATTCAAGCCCTCATAAATGAAGGTCATAACCTAGTACTGGCACTTGTTTGCGGGGTAGCAGGGCTTTCCGATAGTGAGCTTGCTCTGATTGATAAAGAGCAGGTAAAAGAATTGATTAGCATTGGGAAAGATTCCATAACAATTAGCCGCAGAAAAGGTGAACATGCCTATCGTATTTCGATCGGGGGCGGCAGGGAAAACGCCATGCAGGTTACGGCCAACCGTTTCGAGGAGTTGTTTTAAAAAGTACACACAAAAACGCTCCATAGTAACACAAGGGAACGCTTCTAGCCAATAATGGCAATGTTATGGTGGAAGGTAAAGAAAAATCTATGCAGGTCTGGCTCAAGGAAGTATTTGGCTGGTCCAGTGTACAAACCTATGTTTTTGCGGTTCACGAGGAAAGTGGAAAAACGTTATCTCAAATACGTGAGGAGTATATGGAACAAGAGAAATTTATAGTTGGATAGACGCACATGGAAGGAGGTAAATTATTTTGGCCTTGTATGACAAACCTGTCAAACTCCTTTTTCGGGACATGGTAGAGGATTTAGATATCCAAAAGGATGAAGTTATTGAAAGAGACATAATATATTCCTGGTTCAAAACAAACTATCCGCTTGTAAAGTCTGGTACAATATCTGCTCACATGATTAAACTGTCGATTAATGCCCCTAGTCGGATACATTATAATGTTGATCCTAACGGCAATGACGATCTTCTATTTCAAATTGACAGTAAAAAGTTTAGGCTTTATGATCCATCTTCTGATCCGGATCCTATTTATTTTCGGCCAGAAAAAGAAGCAGAAACAAATGGACATGATGAAAAAGAAGAATACGACAGTGAGTTTGCCTACGAAAGAGACCTTCAGAATTTCTTATCAAAAAACATCCATCTTATTGAACCGGGTTTATCCTTATATTTTGAAGAGGAGATCAGCGGCATTGAATTTCCGGTGGGAAACCGTTTTATTGATATTTTGGCGGTTGATGATAAGAACAATTATGTAGTTATAGAACTTAAAGTATCCCGTGGTTACGATAGGGTTGTAGGTCAAATACTACGTTACATGGCATGGATTAAACAAAACCATGCAGAAAAAGACCAAAAGGTAAGGGGTATAATAGTGGCACGGGAAATTTCGGATGATCTTCAATTGGCCTGTTCTGAAATACATAATGTTGAGTTATACGAATATAATCTATCGATTGCATTAAAGAAAATCGAATTGCCTAAAAACGATACATAAGTGGTTATAATTTTTTGATAAGTGGTGTAATCATAACGGAAGCCCTTTTGCTCCTCAGCACGGAATATATGATACGAACCAGTTGGATGACACAAGTGACACAAGGACACAAGGGGACGGTTCTTTTGTGCAGTTCCTAAGCCCGCACTAGAAATAAAATGCAACCCGCTCCGTAGGGAAGCAAGCAATTAAGCTCTCTCACGGGGCTTTTTCTTTGCATGTTGGCAGCAAAGCCCGGGGAGCAATCTGCTTCTTAAGAGAGGCTTGGGGGTTATTTCTAACAAGAAAGAGGGAAATAGTGGGAGATTTTACTGAAACAACCTTCTCTCGATTGCAAGTAGCAATAATTCCATAATATACTGTCAATGGCCACTTAAAAACCCGCATTTTTGGTCACTAGAAAGTCGTCATATTTGGCCACCAAAAGTCGTCGCACAAAGCGGGGGCTTTTTTTGTGCCCTTTTGTTGAGATTCCTCTATGGACGATTGTAACCAGGGCCAGGGCTAATCGAAAATAAAATCTTCGCTCGTTCAGATTCCTCTATGGACGATTGTAACTATAAAGAGCGCGCTCGCCA
>DUTM01000142.1 GCA_012842085.1 Mycobacteriales bacterium
GATAAAACCTTAGAAAACCGGTATGTCAAAGCCTTTGTCCTGAAAGGAGAACCAGGGGACTCGCCTAAGCCCCCGGCACTGACCCGGGATGCCAATGTGTATGAACTATCACTGGCCCAGGTGGAGATCATAGCCGGAAAAAGTTTTATTGAAGCCCATCAAATTAATGATGAACGTTTACACCCACAAGTATGCGGTCTGGTTACCCATCTCTTTGAACAGGTGGATAGCACCGCTATTTTTTTGGAGTGGCAGGCTTATCTGGAGCATAAAAAAAGCCTGGGGGATGAGCGCCTGGGGAATTGGCAGGATTACCTAAGCGAGAAAGAAAACGATACCGACCTGGAGTTTCAGACCTTCATCCAAAACCTACAAGCGAAACTGGCAATATTCCAACAGACCTGGGCAGACTGGGTAGCGGAGAAAATAAATGAGCCGGCGGGGGAGTTTTACGAAGCCTGGCAACGCTGGTTTAACGAGATTAAGGAAGTAACCAATCTGGTGACCCAGACGGAATTTGCCCAGCTTATTCAGCTAAGCCCGACCACACCGGCAAGTTTTCATGAGCACACCTTGTGGCTGCAGGATGTGGGTGAGGCGCCCAGCTTGGGCGGTGGTGGGGTGGATTTTTTTAATGCCCAAACTAGCACTACGCCGCCGGAGGATGAGGCTAGTTTATGGTTTAAACCCATCTAATTTTTAGGGAGGAATAAAAATGAGCGAAATAAACATTCAAATTAAACAACGGAACCAGGACAATACCGGTTGGATAAATCTGTGCCCGGCAACCAAAGCAGCGGTAGTTACCTCCACCGGTGGCGAAACCATGGAACAGCATGTTAATAATACCGACAAGCATATCACCGCTACCGAGAGAGCTAGCTGGAATGAAAAGGCCGATGGAGCGGATCTAACCAGTCACATAAACAACAACACTGCCCACATTACTTCCAGTGAACGGGAGGACTGGAATGCCAAAGCTACTACCGCTTATGTGGATGGTAAAATTGCAGCTCTAGTTGATTCCGCTCCGGAAACCTTAGACACTCTAAGTGAATTAGCAGAGGCTTTGGGGAATGACCCTGACTTTGCTACTACTGTTAGCAACCAGATTGGTACCAAGCTGGCCAAGTCTCAGGTAGATGCTAATGTGGAGCTGGGCTTCAGTGATGAAAAGGTGCCGTCGCAAAAGGCGGTTAAAACCTATGTGGACAACTCCGTATCCGAAGCCGGGTATGGCGATATGTTGAAAAATGTCTATGACACCAACAACAACGGCCGGGTGGATGCGGCTGAGTTTGCCGAAAGAGCAAGGATTGAAACCTCAGAGGCTTTCCAAGAACCGGCGGTGACCGAGCCTGGGGAAATCTGGTTTGCAGTTATTTAAGGTGGTGACGAAATGGCGGATAGGAACATAGTCATCAGGAAACGCAACACAGCCAATACCGGCTGGGAGAACTTGTACCCGGTGACCTCGGCAAGCAATGTAATTACAGGCGACGGGGTATCGGTAGAAAACTTCTTAAATGAAAATGCTCAAGACTTAACGGATCATAAAGAGGATACGATCAATCCCCACCGCTATGAAGATGTCGGTACAGATCCGGATTTTATCGGGGTAAAGTACCGGCTGGTGGTTATTAACGGTAAAACTTTTATGGAGGTGGTGGAAGCATGACGAGACCTAAAGTGGGTGATTTAATTCCCATTGGGGCAGAAGGCGATGCCAGGCCGGAGCATGTCTTATCCGGCAAAACCTTCAGTAATGATGAAGAGACTGGAATTAGTGGCACCATGCCCAACCGCACCGGGCATGTAACTGCTCAAAGCCTATCCCGAAGCGGTACGACCATCCGCCTTCGGCCCCAGCCCGGCTATTATGACGGGACAACGGGAAACAGTGTGCAGAGGAGCGATGCTAACTTTATCGCTGCAAACATTCGTCAAGGGGTTACCTTGTTTGGAATAACGGGAACATTGACTCCAGCCCCTGATGATTACAGGGGCGCACCTGGTCCTTTGTATTTGAGCCATGGTGATATGGGTGCTGGATATTTTGGTAGATATACAGGGATATATACGGGAAGCCAGTTATCTTCTGCAGCGGGCGTATCTATAGGAAGCGGGCTATTTTATAGCAGCAGTAATACCGAGTGGCTTAAATTTGCATTTGACGGCAAAATATTGTTTTTAGCGCAAAAACCGATTCGTTATGCTCTGTCCTGGAACGATCTTAACAATGCCGGTTGTGTTTACGGGACTAAACAAATTACGAAAGATGGAATCACTTATCAATGTAGGCTTCTTAGAATAAGAAACGAAGAAATGGGGACAAGTTCGGGTAGGGAGCAGAATTTACTTCAAGGTGTTCATGACATACGCTCACCTAATTGGGACAATTTAACAGATGATGATTTATATTTTGGTCAACCAGGTGGCACAAACGGAAGATTAAGTTTTGCTCAAGAAACAGTAGCAAGCAATTCTGCGCACTGTTACTCCTATACAAGTTCAGAGCTCCCCGGTCATTTTTTGCGAC
>DUTM01000087.1 GCA_012842085.1 Mycobacteriales bacterium
AAGGATTTTTTAACATTAGTATAAATTCATAATGCATAGTTCCATCAACATCATACTGTTCTACTTCTCTAATTTGCTCAGCTGTCATACGAGTCCAGATCACTTCTAGAAGCCTTTCCTTTTTTATTGACGTAGCCTGACTAATAATTTGTTTCGCATCGTCAGTTGCTGAGTAAACAATTTTATTGGTTTCCAATTGCAAACAATCGTAATGGATATAATTCTCAGGCTCCCTCTTTCGTGTTACATATGCTTTTATTCCATCTTTCCTTAGTTGTTGAACTGCTTCCGCGTTTTTAGTTTCTTCTGGAGTGCCTTTATCCGAATCAAGTAAAATGCACCATGGTAAATTAAACTGTTCAGCAAGTTTTAATGTTTTCCAATGCTTTAGATTTCCACATCCTCCTATAGGAACTATTGCAAATCTTTTATCTTCAAAAGAGTGTGTGACATATCCGGCGTTTTTAAGTTGTTCGGCAGTGTGATTAACAAATATAACGTCACTTTTACCTTCAACAAGTAATAATGCTGTTGCTGTTTTTGATATAGGGTCGGGTAGTATTCCAAGAGATTCAGCTATCTTTTCAAAAACCTCATCATCACCTAATTGAACTTTTATACCTTGCTCATCCTTTTCTATAAATCTTAAGCTTTCTAAAGGTAAAAGACCTGCTAAAGCCGGGGTGTGAGTTGTTAACAAAATCTGACTATTATCAGAACTTGATAATTCAATAAATGCATTAATTAGAAGTTCTTGATGGTCTGGATGTTGAGATGTTTCCGGTTCTTCAAATGCGAAAATCACGTGATTCCTTTGGTTTTCGTCTCTTTTTCTTTCTGCTTCAGCTCTAAAAAAGTTTAACAATATTAATCTTCTCAGACCACTACCCCTTTTATTAATAGGTATATCATCTTCTGAATTTATAGTTAATTTGAACTGTGAATCGAATTTTGGTTCTGTCTTAAAGTCAGGTATTAATTCATTTGCTAGTTCCGGAGACATTTCTTGTAGTTTAGCAAGTGTTCGATTAGCAGTATCAATCGCCTTGTTTCTTACTTGCGTTTTGATATACTCGAGTTCTGCACTTAGCTCTTGAAGGGCTTGTTGAATTGCAATCTTCATTGGATCTGTCACTTCTTTATCATCGTCTCTACTCTCCCTGTCGGACTTAAATAAAGCAAATAACGGAAGATATTTTTCTAACGCTTCATAAACTTTTTTAGTATCTTCTTTATCTACAAGCAAATTAACTTCTTGTAACTGCAGGTCAGCAAAGCTTTCCCAAATACCTTGCCTAATTGATGAGTTTATATTTCCATTGTAACTATCTTCCGCAATACCTAACTCAGTTGCCCTTGCTCTCAATTGAGTTCGTTTTAAGGTTAAAAGATCATCACCCTTCTTAACTGTTGGGTGATTGCAAACTATAAAGACTTTTTCTTTTGGTTTAGCTGCTGTTGCAGGAAATACTTTTTTAATTTCTAATTTACCGTCCTTATTGAGTAAATACTCACTACTTAGCGCAGTTGGTGTTGCCGCATCAATTACAATCTCATCAGGAAAATCTTTAAATGTACAAGTAATCTCTATGTTAATATCTTCTGAATACTTGTTTAAATCGTCTCTTTCACAAGTAATATATGAGTTATTGAAGAATATCTCAAGTGCTTCTAATATCGATGATTTGCCTGCATCGTTTTTTCCTATAAATGCAGTTAACTCAGATATAGGTATTAATGTTTCTTCCTTATATCCTCTGAAGTTTCTAAGTTTAATAGATTCTAGTTTCATGCTAACCTCCCCTCCCCTGTAAGTGGTTCCCAAATATGTGCGGTCCCCGGACTTATCTTAGCTAAATCATTCCCATCTCCGATAAAAAACCTACCGCCTTATCAATTGAACCCTGGGATATGTCCCAGCCAAATTGTTTGGCCTCATTAGCAACCTCATCAGGCCGTATAGATGTGCTGTTTTCCTTTAGAATATGATAAGTCTTAGCTGCAATAGAAAGCGAAACATAATCCTCATCCCCGGCCTGCGAGAGCTTTTCTAAACAATCTTTGATTTTCCTGCATTCATCAGGTTTTCGCCTTTCCAAATCATCTAAAACTTCCTGCCCATCAGCAGTAAGCGTATAATCAAACCTCTTCTTATGGCCAGGAGGTCTTACGTGATTTGGAAAGGCGAAAACCTGATGAATGCAGGAAAATCAAAGGTTGTTTAGAAAAGCTCTCGCAGGCCGGGGATGAGGAT